>CAZDDI010000137.1:0-1592 GCA_964504195.1 uncultured Anaerolineales bacterium | reverse complement strand
GTAAGGGGGATTTTACCATGTGCCGTGTTTTTAATCTAGATGTACGGTAGAAAAAAATCTAAACCCCTAACGCAGCGCAACCGCTACCAGATTCAGCACCACACCAATCCCAAACATCCAGGCCATGAGGGGGATGTACGTTGCCATCTCGCGCTTGACCCCGCTCTTGGAGGTGAACGGCGTCGCGCCGGTGAAGTTCAGCGCCAGGTAGGCCGTCACCGGTGGAAATGCCAACAGCAGCGCCAGCGCGGTGAGCCAGCTCCGCGTCGCCAGTGCGAACGGCAGCGTTGCCAAACCGCCCAGGATGAAACCCTTGCTGCTGAAGTCGCGCGTGAGTAGCCAGGGCAGAAGGATGGGGAACAACACAGTCCCGGCCAATGTCGCCGCGACAGCAGCCCCTGCCACGAGTGGCCCGGCCACAAAAACTAACACGACCGCCGCTGCCAGCAATGGCAGCACAACATGCACGAGTTCCATCGGAGCCAGTACCAGCCGCTCCCACAGCGGAAAGCGCACACGACGCATTTCCGGCGTGGCTTGATGGGTCGCCAGATATGCGGGCAGATCGCTGGCGCGCACCGGCCCGTATTCCACTGTGAAACCGGTGCGCTGTTTGACCTCGTGCGCAGCCACGCCCGGCGCGCCCAGTTGCGGCAAAATCAGCCGCCGGTGTTTAATCACCCCATGCAGCCGGGTTGCCAGCACCTGACGCACAATCTCATCCGTGCTGAACGTTCCCTTGCCCGCCGCACACCACACATTGACGCCGTGTGTGTCGAGCACCAGGATGTAGCCATCCACACCTTTAAGTGCCACGCGGACCGCATCGAAGCTCAATGTATAGTTGGCGGTCACGAAAACTGGCGATTCCGGCGTCGGCTGGCCCAGCGCGTAGAGTCCGGGCAGCACGCGATGCTCGCCGCGCCGGTAGCCCCACCGCGCCAGAAAGTGATCCCACCGCTCAGCAAAACCGAGTGCGCTTGTGATGGCACGGAGTTGCGCCATGTCAGGCGGCGTAGCGGTCGAAACTGGTGCGCAGCAAGTTGTAACCATACATCAACCTCACTTAGGGGTTAAAAAATCGCTTGGATCTGGGCGCGGAACCAGGTGATGTTTTCCACATTCAGACAGTAACACCGCGCCGGGCCTTCGATAGTGCCCGCAATCCAACCGGTATCGCGCAGAACTTTCAGGTGTTGTGAGACCGTCGCTTGAGCGATGGGCAGGTGCTCGACAATATCGCCTGTGATGCAGCCCGGATGCGCGACCAAAAACTTGAGAATCTCGAAGCGTAGCGGATTGCCCAATGCTTTGAACATCGCCACCAGCCGTTCTTGATCCGCGCCGGAGATCTCAAGCGCGTAGCAGACTTTCGGTATAGCCAGGCAACAGGCTGAAGTTGTCATTGTATTTCCTTATATCGTATTTATACGATGAACTATACCCTACACGTCAAGATTGTCAAGACCGTGATAGCGCAGGGCTATCGCTCTGTAGAGCCGCTGTCAATCCACGTGCCAGGTTCACCCGCCAGAACATGGGTATACGACAAATTATTGGATAAAGAACGATTCTTATCTGAAAAATACCTC
>CAZDDI010000136.1:0-1691 GCA_964504195.1 uncultured Anaerolineales bacterium | reverse complement strand
ACAAGAATGCCACACTTTTCTTATCCGTCAAATCGTCTCTGTTAAACTACTAGCAACTCCCTTCATATCCCCCAAACGTCCAAATATATCAAGGGCCTGCTTAGCTTTTTCTCCAGCATCATCTAAATTACCACGATGACGATATATCATACAAAGCGGACAGTTCAAAAGGCGGGCTTGATTGTGGTCATCACCAATAGCAATAGATAAAGATACACCGCGCTTTCCCCAATATATTGCCTCGTTCCAATAGCCACGAATCACCATAAAGTTGGAAATCGCATAAAAGATATCGAATCCCACAGATTTCCGTTCTTTTCTCCAACACCAATCCACTACAGATAGGATGTTAGACAGCTCGGGTTCAATCTCATCAAAGAGGTGCTCGTTCTTAAAATCACTAAAACGGTCTGTAAATGTTGAGTAAAAATCTATCATACCCTGCCAAACAACGGCTTCTAGATCAGAGTATTGCTGTAATTGCTTCTGAGCGAAAACACGAGTCAGGGGATGCAAACTATAACGGCACACAATCGCATCCAGTTCAGCAGTAGTCTCTACCAATGAGAGATCTAGCAACTCTTTCAAAGCCTGATCCAACCAATAATGATGCACATCACTCACCGCTTCAAGGCTGTTCCATGTCGCTGAAGTCGCAAACAACGGCATTACCATCAGCACCCGCTGCGCCTCCGGCGTCAACATCCCCCAAGAACGGGCAAACATCTGGTTAAAAAGATCGCCCTGCGCCGCGTGCAATGCCGCCAACACCGACTCCAACGACTGCCCCGGTTGCTTGATCTGCCCCACCGCCCACTTGAGCGCGAGCGGCGCGCCGCCCGTCGCCGTGTAGAGCGGCAGGAGCACGGCGTCTGCGGTCTGCTCCAACGCCGCCATCCCGATCCGCCGCCCCTCAGCGCGGATGAGGGCCAGGGCTTCGGCCTCTTCCAAACCTTTGAGCGGAATCGTCCACGCTCGCTCCAATTTGCGTTCCCGCGTCGTCACCAATGCCTTCGATGGCTCCGGCAAATCCTGCAAGAACTCGCCCACCGTTGCATCGCTGATCGTCTCGAAGTTATCCACCAGCAGCAGGTACGCGCCGGAGCGCAGCAATCGCACCACGCCTTCGCGCTTCTCCTCCAGCGGCTTCTGCGCGATGCCGGGATAGTCCAGCGTGCGCGCAACGGCGTCCAGCACATCGTCCAGAGTCAAAGCGCGGTCACGGGCGCTGGCCCAAATCACGCCGTCGAAGTGCGCCGTGTCCTCCCCAGGTTGCAGGCACTCGTAAGCCACTTCCAATGCCAGCGAGGTCTTGCCGATGCCGCCGATCCCTTCGATGCTGACCAGGTACGAGCGCGAGCGCAGCGCCTCGTGGACGCGGACCTTGTATGCCGCGCGCCCTACGAACTCGCCGCGCCGGGGGAGGTTGTGCGGCAGGCCCGCGCCGGGCATCCCCGCCGCAACGCGCACCTGCGTTTCCAGGCGCGCAATCTCTTTGCGCTTCTCTTCCAGTTCCAGGAACAGATGCGCCGGGATGGTCAGCACAGAGTACCCGGCGGCTTGCGTTTCCAGCACTTCCAGCGAGCGCCGGGCCATCGCGAGGGCTTGTTCTAAAGGAGCGTGTTCATTCATAAGCTAACTCGACTTTTGCAGTACCTTAACATGGAAATACTCCCTAAATTGGTCTGCAC
>CAZDDI010000135.1:0-1900 GCA_964504195.1 uncultured Anaerolineales bacterium | reverse complement strand
TCTTGTGTGGCGTGCCTGGGGGGATTCGAACCCGCGACGGCAGCCCAATACCGCCTGTTTTTCGACACCTACGCCCGTTCCGTGCTGGGCAACACCCGGCTGGCGAACGTCACCCCAGCATGCTACAGCGTCTATACGCGGGTCTCACGCCTTCGATAGGAGCACGGGTTCATGCCGTACTACACCGGGCGTTTGCGGTGGCTGTGATGTGGCGCTGGCTGCCGTCTAACCCCTGCGCGCGCGTGCTCAAGCCCACCTACAAGGTGCAGCAGAAAACAACGGCGTCTAAAGCCTTGTAATAACGAACGAGCGGTAAACCCGTGTAGCCCGCCTTCTCATACGATTTTCTGGCTGGTGCATGACCTTCATCGCCACCTGTTCCCACCACAGCCAGTTTCATGCCGCTTTCGGTCATCTTTTGCAGCGCAAAGAGGTTTAGCTCAGTGCCAATTCCCTGGTTCTGGTGGTCGGGATGGATGGCGAGCATCTGAACTTCCCCTACCTTATTGCTGTCATTTAGCTCATAGGCGATAAATCCAACAACTTGCCCGTCCACTGCGGCAACCCACGTCGTATTTTTCTCATCCTGGCAGACCTTCTCAACCGCTTCTTGTTGGCTTTTACGCCAATCCGGAAAAATCGCGATTGGGTAGAGTTCGGGGCCAAGTATTTGTTCCCATGCGGTGAATATCGGCTCCCAGGCCAGTAGAGACAGTTGAACGATGTCGTTCATGTCGTCATTTTTGAAAAGGCGAATCTGTAAATTCATCCTGTAAGTCCTCGAATTTAGTACCAAACAAAAGCTGATAGTATTTCACCAGCCAGCAGCAGACCGCTCGTCGATGGTGTGCTTGGCGAGCCGCTACTCTAGCGCTACACCCAACCGTTTGAGCACCCGCAGCGCCCGCAGCGTGACCCACTTGCTCGGCTTGCCCTTTTTCTCGACGTCAATCCACATTTTGCCGTGATACCCGTACTCCAGCTTCCACCGCCCCTGCTCGTCCTGTTTGGATAGCACCAGCATGACGGCATCCTTCAGGCGTGGGTCGTCCACGACGCCTGCTTCGGTCAGTGCTTCCAGGTTCAGCATCATGTCGGTGATATAACCAAGTGGGTAGGCAAACTTGAACCAGTTGGGACTGATTCGCTCTTGATACGGGTAGTCGGCGCGCGCGATATCATAGCGGAGCAAGAAATCCGTGCAGCTCCGGATGGCCGCCTCGACCGCCGGAGTTCGCCCCTCGGCGGGCACCGCGTTGAGCGCCCACAACACACGCACCGCGCCCCAGCCGCAGGGCAGCCCGTAGTTGATGGCGCAGACGAACCCCGGAGCCTGCACCGCCGATTTGTGGTAGGGACCATAGTCGTCCCCCGTCACCGAGCGGGCCAGCCAGTCCGCTGCCCGCGCCAACCGTTCGTCGCCCCAGGCGCCCAGGTCAAGCATCGCCCGCACGACATTCCCCCATAGACAGTGATACGCGTGGCTGGGTTTGCCATTGCACGAAAAAGCGCCCGCCTCGGTTTGGGCGTGGTCGAACACATACTCGACCGCCCGGCGCACGCGCTCATCCCGCCCATCCGCGCCGAGCTGCGCCAGGAACAGCAGCGACCAGAGCGTGCCGCGATACTTCGGCGCATAGCCCGCGCCCGGCTTGACCCAATAGCCTTCTTCCGCCTGCGCATCCAAAATAGCCGGAACCGGGCCGGTCTGCATCACCGCGGCCCGCGCCGCCACCACTTCCGGGTCATCCACCGGACGGCCCAGCAGGTCTCGCAGGGCGAAGGTGCGAACGCCGGGGTTGGCGGCATCCGGCTCCAGTAACCAGTCCAGCGGGTTGGCTTTAAGGTGGTCTGTCCACGCCGTCATGTTGCCCTCCAGAGAGTTTCGACGCGTCTCTAT
>CAZDDI010000134.1:0-2017 GCA_964504195.1 uncultured Anaerolineales bacterium | reverse complement strand
GGACGCCGCCCAAGAACTCGAGCGCGTGCCGGTGACACTGAATCCAGGTGGCGAGGCTCTGATCCCAGACCAATTCGGCATATTGATGGCGACTCCAGGACAGCGTCAGCACAAAGACCCACGCTTTGCGTAAGTGCCCGGTCTGCGGATCCAGGAACTTCCCGGCGTAGCCAAAATCAACTTGCGCTTCCACCCCCGGGGCGGTTTCCAGGCGCACCACCACTTCGGGGCTGGCGGGTTCTAAAGCTTTGACAAAGCGATACACGGCCTGGTAACTGCCTTGAAAGCCCTGTTCACCCAGGCGGGCATAAATCGCAGCGATTTCCACGCCGGCCTGCCGCAGCCGGAGCACTTGGTCACGGTATGCGGCCACCGTGGAGGTATTTTGTGGCGGCGGGGGAGTACCCAAGGTGTGGTCAACGAGCGCTTGGAGCTCTTCGATAGGCGGCAGCGGGCCTTCCAGCAAACCCTGCTGCGCGGCCCACTGCCGGTACCGGCCGACCGTGCGCCGATCTAGCCCCAGGGCCGTGGCGATTTGCCGGTTGCTGGTTTCCGTTTGTAAATAGCGTAACAATTCTCGTAAATCCATGGTTTCAATTCTCCTGCCTGACATAGGACCTCCCGATCATGATTAGATTTGATCGGAAGGATACAGGCAGTGCCGGACAGCGCAACTCACTGGTACACGATGGGTGTAAATGAGTGGTACATCATGGGCGTAAACCCCTGGGACATCATGGGTGTAAACCCCTGGTACATTATCGCATGTAAACTGACATGTGGATGGCGAAGAAGGATATTTTCCTCAAGCATGGCTTTGTAGAAGTGGATCAGGCGCCGCCTTCGTTTCACCTGTTGGTTCACCGCTTTGACGCGGCCGCGCCGCGACCGACCTTCCCCACCGATTGGGAGGCGCGCCAAGCGCGCTTTGGCGCAGGGCTGACGGTTATCCGCACACCGCAATGTCCCTATGTCGAGGATGCCACGAACATTGCTCTGGAATTTGCAGTGGAGAAGGGTATTCCCTCGCGGGTGATGACCTTCCAATCGGCGCAGGAGTTACAGGCGCACTCTCCCAGTCCCTACGGTATCTTTGGTATCGTTCTGGATGGCAAACTGCTTGCCTACCACTATCTTCTGCGCAAGGATTTCAGCAAGGATTAAGAATAATGCTGGCGCGTATTTCAACCCCGTTCGCCTGTACGGTTGAATAGCTCTGGGATGAAATTAGCCCACTCCACGCTGCTGAGCACCTGCCGCAGAGCCTTCTGCCGGGCGAAGTCCACGCTCGTGAGCGCGTAATCCGCCTCCCGCCAGACGAGCAGCTCGTCCGAATGTTGCTGGCGGATAGCCTCCCGGTCTACGAGGGTGAAATCCAGCCCGAATTTGGTGAGCAGCTCGCGCCGCCACTGGCTGGTCAAGACGGGCCAGCAGTTGCTCATAGCCCGCCTCGAACTGGTGCGGTAGGGGATCAACCCGGCTGGCGTTGAGTTCCGCGTAGGGGGCAATGGCGTGGGCCAGGCGCAAGCGGTTGGGGTCGCCATCGAACTGACTGGCACGGCGGTCAGCCTGGGTCACGCGGGA
The DNA here is from genome assembly GCA_964504195.1 of uncultured Anaerolineales bacterium. Taxonomy (GTDB): domain Bacteria; phylum Chloroflexota; class Anaerolineae; order B4-G1; family SLSP01; genus CAZDDI01. Next base: position 433 of record CAZDDI010000134.1, on the reverse strand, counting down.
GAGCAACGCCTGATCGGCGGGGGTCAAAACGCAGGTGTGTGTGGCGGCCGCACTTGCTGCGTTAGCAGAGCATAGCCATCGCGTGGCTGCCAGAAGAGAATCTGCACCGGCCCTGCCCAAAACGGGCCAGTAATCCAATCACCGGGCTGAAAGTCGTGTGCTATGTGTACTCCTGGCGCTACAGATGATCGGGGGAAAGTGTTGACTAAGTGGTCACGCACTAATTAGAATGTAGCACGAAGTGCGCAAAATGTCAAAATATATGTAAATCCAGAAGTAATCAGTCATAAACAAAAAGCGGCGCGACTTAAAAAGTCGCGCCGCTCTTTTGTCGGGGCGGACGGATTTGAACCGTCGGCCTCTACGCCGCCGGTTCAAATCTAGTAGTTCAGCAAACATCAATTGTCGGATAGAGCTTGTGCAATTTAATGCG
>CAZDDI010000133.1:0-2092 GCA_964504195.1 uncultured Anaerolineales bacterium | reverse complement strand
CACACGGCAGCCCATTGGCGACGCGGTTCACCCCCACGGGCGTGGGGACGGCTCAACGACCAGATCACGGTAGCAAACGCGGGTAAGGTTCACCCCCACGGGCGTGGGGACGGCGAGCTGACTGCGGCGAAGCCAGCTCGCTCATAAGGTTCACCCCCACGGGCGTGGGGACGGCAGACTTGTCCGACATCTCTTTTCACCTGTTAAGGTCCATGATACCCCTACCGGTGAATTTGACAAGGGGTCATCCGGTTACGCGCTGCCGGGCAGCTCGCCCGTGCTCGCTCCAACAGCGACCTCCCCGCGCGCCACGCGCGGGATGCGGATGAGCTGCAACCCTTCCATGTCCACGATTTGCCGGGAGGTGTCGCCGCTCATCCGCATCTGGAATTTCTGTTCGGTATTCGTACTCCAAATCTGCGTCACGCCGCCCACACGCGGCGCTTCCGCATACTTCTCCCACAGTTTATCGCGCACCCGCGCCGAAACGTGTCCCACAAAGACGCCGGTTTTGATTTCGACCAGCCACCGGCTGAGTTCGCCCCGCGCCCCGACTGAGGTTTTTTCGAGGATCATCACCAGCATGGCTACGCCCCCTCTGTCGCGGCGGCGCTGACCTGTAGCTCTACCGCCAGGGTGTGTTTGCACGCGCCCAGGCCGTTCTTGGCGAAGTCGGGACAGGTGCAGTTCCAGGCGTCCGCTACGCGGTTGATGCTGTAGCCGGGGCTATCGGGTTGGGTGATGACGCGCCAGCTGTCCGCTTCTAACACCACAATCTGCCACCCACTGCGCAACCCCTCGGCGGCCCGCGCGCGGCGCAGGAGCCAGGCCTCGGAATCCACCGGAGCAGCAAGCACCGGGGCAACGGCTGCCGGTGGATCCCAGAGCGGTTCTGGGCGACCCGGATCCTCGTCCGCGCCGGCCCCGGCGGTCAACACGGCGTCGGGAACAGCCAAGAGTTGTTGGATGTCCGGCAGAATCCGCTGGAGCAGTTTGGCCTCTTTGAACGCCTGCCGGCACGCCTCACGCACGCGCGGCTCAACCCGTTCTTTGGATTGCGCGACGGTGCGAAAGGCCGCCGGCAGGGTCAGTTCCACCTTGTAGAGATCGGCGATATCGTACACAAAAGAGAGTTGCAGGCCGGTGTGGATGAAGCCCAGGCCCGGTGAGTAACCGCCGGAGACGAGGGCGGCGTGACAGAGGCCGTTGAGCAGGGCGTGGGCGGCGCAGATGGCGCGGTTGATGGGGTCACTGTTGCCCCAGCTGGCACGATCATAACTGCGCCCGTGCCAGGGGACGCCGTGCCGGATGCTGAGTTGCGCGTAAGTGGTGCGCACGCGCGCGCCCTCCATGCCGCGCAACTGCTCGATGGTGAGCGCCGGGTCGAGCTCCTCCTGAAAGCGCAGCCGGTACATACGCTTACACACTTCCAGGCGCAGGGCCGGGTCGCTCGCCAACCGCGCCTGATGGAGGAGCTGATAGCCCTTGCGCGTCTCGCCGCCGCCGTGCGCATAGCAGCGCGTGCCATCCTCGCCCACCCAAACGATGGCGCAACCGTTATCGGCCAGGGTTTTGACGGCCGCGTGGGTGATTTTGGTCCCTGGCCCTAGCAGCAGCACGGTAAGCGCTGCCGTTGGGACCAGGGTCGCGCCGTCTTGGTCGAACAATTCGATGGCCTGCTGTTTCTTCTCCACGACGCAATGCTCGACGTAGAGATAACTCAGGCTATCGGCCAGTTTGGGTAATTGTTGTAGATCGCGCATGAGACCTCGTTGCTAGTTGCTGGTTGCTGGTTGCTAGTTGCTGGTTGCTGGTTGCTGGATGCTGAAGGCTGAAAGCTGATCGCTGATTGCTTCTTTGACATCTCGTCAAAGAGAAATTATACTTTGTGATCTGAGTTGTGAGAAAAACATGATTTAGGGAAGGAGCAGAATGAGCACATCGTGGGAAGATTTCAAGATTGCAGCACGTTTGGGTGAACCGGAACAGGTTCCGGTAGGGTTGATCGTGGATAGCCCGTGGCTGCCCGGCTACGCGGGTATCGATACGCGGGATTATTTTCTTTTCCCGGAGAAGTGGATGACGATCAACA
>CAZDDI010000132.1:0-2304 GCA_964504195.1 uncultured Anaerolineales bacterium | reverse complement strand
TTCAAGTTGCGTGAAGGTATCTTCTTGGTGTATTACTTAATGTATGGTAGTGAAGCCATACCCCAAGGAGCATTGCTATATGAACGTACTCGAAGCCATTGAAAAAGTACTGATAGAAGCTCAAACGCCACTGCGCACTGAAGAAATCACCCGCCGCATTTTAGACCAGGAACTATGGGAAACTACAGGCAAGACGCCTGAAGCCACTGTCAATGCCCGTCTAGCGATGGACATCAAAAATTCGGGCGCTAATTCACGCTTTCAACGCTCTGCACCCAATACATTTGCCTTACGCACCTGGGGGCTACCAGAACACATTACTAAATCCATTACTGACGATAAGAAATCCAGCGGCAAACCCACACCAGAGACCAAACCGGGCATACTTTCCTTTACCAATGCCGCTGAAAAGATACTTGATGAACTTGCCGGGCGACAGCCCATGCACTATCGAGCCATCACCGATAAAATTCTCGAACTAGATTTGGTCAACACCCAGGGACAAACTCCGGAAGCCACGCTCTACGCGCAAATCCTCACCGAGATCAAGCGAAGCACCCGCCGTGGCGAGACGCCGCGTTTCATCGTGCTTGGCAAAGGCATGATAGGGCTGCGGAAATGGTTGGGGGAAGGGTTAGCCTACCAAATTCAACGCAGTAACAATGAAGTACGCAGACATCTGCAATCTCGCTTACACACCATATCGCCGAAAGAGTTTGAAGGTCTAATTGCGCAATTATTGGTGGCGTTAGGATTTGAAGACGTCAGTATCACCAGCTACAGCAAAGATGGCGGAATTGATGTGCGTGGCATACTGGTCGTCGGCGATGTTATCCGCACGCGCATGGCTGTACAAGTCAAACGCTGGAAAAACAATATCCAGACCCCTACCGTTCAACAAGTGCGCGGCAGCCTGGGAACGCATGAGCAAGGACTCATCATCACTACCAGCGATTTTAGCAAAGGCGCACGGCAAGAGGCCGAACGTCCTGATGCAGTCCCCGTAGCATTGATGAATGGTCAACAGCTGGCAGATCTCTTGATCGAAAATGATATTGGCATCATTCGTACCTCGTATGACCTGATTGAACTGGAAGAAATGTGATGGAGCAAATCCCTGGCATGAACTCGTTTTATTTGAACAAAGGATTTCAATATGAGTCCTGATTCGCTTATGGCTTCTCGCTTTGTTGGTAGTCTGCTCGGCGTGGCTCTCGGCGATGCTATCGGCGAGCTGGCGTTCCAACACAAAGACGAAGCCGGCTTACGCGCTGAGATTACCCAACAGCCCACGCTCATCTACACCGATGATACGGCTATGACCATCGGCCTGGCGGAATCGCTCATTGCACAGGAGCATATTGAGCCGCGGCATCTAGGCGATACCTTCCGCGCTCACTACAAGCGCGAACCCTGGCGCGGCTACGCCTCCGGGCCACCGACGATTTTCACGCTGGTTGAGCGGCGTGGCGGAACATACACCGATATTGCCCAGGCGCTCTTTGAGGGACAAGGCTCCTACGGCAATGGGGCTGCGATGCGCGTTGCGCCGGTCGGATTGTATTTTCACGCCGCCTCCGATCTTTACGAACAGGCGCGGCGCTCGGCAATCGTCACCCACGCGCACCCCATCGGCATTGACGGGGCAGCAGTGCTCGCCAAAGCCATCGCGCTTGCGCTGACGCTTGATTCCGCAACAGAACTCCTACAGGATGCTTTCATCCGAAAACTCCTGGACTTTGCGCAAACACCAGAAATGCAGGAAAAGCTGAGTTTGATGGAAAAACTATTGGCGCAGAATGTCGCCCCCATGTTCGCCGGCATGGGACTAGGACAAGGTATCGCAGCGCATGAATCTGTACCGTTTGCCATCTATGCGTTTTTGCGCTACCCACATTCGTTCGAACAATGCTTGTTTTGCGCCGCCCTCAACAGCGGCGACCGCGACACTGTTGCCGCCATGGCCGGTGCAATCTCCGGCGCTTATCTTGGTAGCGAGATTATTCCATCAACCTGGCGAGGAAAGCTGGAAAATCTCATCACCATCGAAGACCTGGCGCTCAAACTCTACACAAAAAGATAACTTAACGAATGCGGCTTTGTGTCTTTGCGTGGTATAAAAATAGCCGTCCCGTAACTCAGGATTATGAAAATTAAGAAAATGAACCGGGAATAAAACCATTTGCAAGAATCACTTCTTAAAAATTTACAAATTGAGAATTTTGCCCCACCCCCTGGCCCCCTCCCCCCGCCGCGCAGCGGCGTGGGGAGGGGGCGAAGAATAACGGGGTTTTTGGGCGGCGG
>CAZDDI010000131.1:0-3496 GCA_964504195.1 uncultured Anaerolineales bacterium | reverse complement strand
TGGGGAGGGGGCAAGGGGGTGGGGCAAAATTCTCAATTTGTAAATTTTTAAGAAGCGATTCTTGCAAACGGTTTTATTTCCGGTTCATTTTCTTAATTTTCATCATCCTGCATTGGCGGGCACAAGATAATCCTGTGCTACGCTGATTGATAATTGACAGGGTGGTTTTTGCGCTATTGCGAAAAATGCGTTGCTGAGGCACATTATACATGCTTTGGAGGATGTGTAAATGCAAAGGCGTGAAACGTGACTCGTGCACGTTTCACGCCCTCGGGTTACAAAGGGTGGTTGGGGCTATCTCAAAGCATTCCAATAGCCTGCCAGAATTCCGTCGGGGCAAACCAAATCGAAATGGCGACAGCAAGGCATAGGCACAGCAGGAGTACCAGACACCCAACACCGATGTACACGCTGGTAGGCTTTTTGCGTGCTGCTGGTTCTTGATACGGCTGATAATCTGCCGGTGGCGCGGAGTACGGCGGCGCCGGTTCCGATTGAGCAATCCAGACGGTACCCCCCGGCCCTTGATCTTGCCAGGGAGCTTGTACCGGCGGCGGCTCGTTGTAGCTACTGGCGGGCGTCAATACGGTGCCGCCGGGCCCTTGTTGCGGCCAAGTCTTTTCGATTGCTGGGCGACTACCAGCAATAACTGTCGGCGGCGGCGGCGTATGAGCCTCGCGCCGTGGCACGGGGAGTATTACGCGCAGCTTGATGCAATCGCCCAATTCGATCACATCTTGCGACCCGGCCTGTTGCTCCCCTCGTACCAGGACGCCATTGATAAATGTGCCATTGGTACTGCCGAGGTCTTCTATCGCCACCCCGCCGGGAATCGCCGTGATGCGCGCATGATAGCGCGAGATGCGTGAATCGTTGACGAAAATGGTGTTGTCTCTGGCCCGCCCAACGGTGAGCGGATCTGCGCCCAACGGGTACGCATCCCCGGCCCCTGGCCCGGCTTCAATCATCAAGGTCATTTGCTCATAAACATTCATGTGCTTTCCTCCCACTTTCCGATATTTCAAGTATAATCGCAAATAGCCTGTTTTGTCAACTGGTGAAAGGGAGTTCTTATGTTGATAGATGCCCATCTCGATATGGCGTACAATGCAATGGTGTTGCGGCGCGATTTGCGGCTTACGGTAGACGTGCTGCGCGCGCAAGAGGCCGTCACGCCCCCGCCCGGCCAACACACGGGCGCGTGTTTGGTTACGTTGCCGGCCTTGCGCGCCGGAGGCGTGCGGATTATCGGTGGCAGTCTCTTCGTTGCTCCCGCGTGGAAGCAGTGGGCGGAGGAAGCGCAGGTCTATCACACTGCAGAAGAAGCGCATGTTCAAGCGCAGGCGCAACTCGATTACTACCGGCGTTTAGCCGATGAAGAGCCGGATGTACGGCTGCTCCAAACCCGCGCCGATTTAGATGCAGTCTGCGCCGCAGATGCAACGGAATCGCCATTGTTGGGGATTTTCGTGGTGATGGAGGGCGCTGCGCCGATACGCGAACCGGCAGAAGTGGGGCGCTGGGTAGAGCGCGGTCTGCGCGGGGTGGGGCTGACGTGGTCTGCTGGGACGCGCTATGCGGGCGGCAATGGCAACCCCGGCCCGTTGACGGATGACGGGCGGGAACTACTCAAGCAGATGGCTTCGTTCAACCTGCTGCTCGACATCAGCCATCTTTGGGAAGATGCTGCCTTTGACGTGTTGGATCGCTATCCCGGCCCGGTTGTGGCTACACACGCCAACCCGCGCGCGTTTGTGAACACGCCTCGGATGCTGAACGATGCGCTCTTGCGCGGTTTGGCTGAACGCGGCGGTGTGACGGGGATTGTGCCGTACAATCGTATGTTGGATATGGATTGGCGCGTAGGGCAGCCGCGCACGCCGTTAAGCCGTGTGGTCGAGGTGGTTGATTATGTGTGCCAGCTGCTCGGCTCGGCGGCGCATGTGGGGATCGGCTCGGATTTCGATGGTGGCTTCGGCATGGAAGCTGCTCCCGAAGGATTGGACTCCATCGCCGACCTGGGGCAGATCGGCGCGTTGCTGCGCGCGCGCGGCTACGCCGAGAGCGATGTGCGCGCTATCCTCAGCGATAACTGGTTGCGTATCTTTGGGGATGTGCTAGGCGCGTTCTAGTTCACCCTACCGGCCTCGATTAGCTATGAACAACTTCATCATTCGCCCGGCTCGTCTGGATGACGCCGCTGCCATCACGGAAGTGCATTGCAGCACGATGACGACCTGGCGCGCGCCTGGTTCACAGCCAAGCGTCCCTTACACGAGTCTCGATCTGTTTGGCCGCTGGTACAATGGCGGGCCGTGGATGAGCGTAGAGACCTGCGCTATCCACCTGAACCACTTGCTACGCGAGGGACATGTGGGTCTGGTAGCGGAGTATGCCGGGCGCGTAGTAGGCGAGGCGGAGTATTATATCAACCGTGAACCGGGCGAGTACGCCGCGTTGCACCTCTCGATCCTCTACATTCACGCGCATTGGCAACGGCAGGGCGTAGGGCGCGCGTTGCTGGAGGCCGGGCTGGACTATGCCCGTGCGCTCGACCTGCCCGCACTGACTACGCAGCCGGAGCCGGAGGCCAGTGGCTACTACCAAAAGTTGGGCTTCACGCCCTGGCAAACCGGAGAAGAGTATCAGCTTCGTGCCGGTGGGTCTGCGCCGGTGGATTTGCACCGTATCACTGCGCCAACTTGTCTGCCCTCCGATCTGACGTTGCGCATTGGGCGTTACCAGTGCGGCGCGCAGGGCTGGGAAACCTTATGGCCGTATTTGGTGTTGCCCGGCTGGAGCGATTTACCGTGTTTTGTGTGGCAAGGCGCGTTCGCCGGGCAGGCGGTCATTCTCGGGCTACGGCAACAGCTCAACGATGCGACGCAGGCCGATGCCTACGCCTGGCTGCCGCTGGATGCGCCGCTCGCGCCTGCCGTAGATGCCTTGCGGGCGTTGGCGGCGCAGGTTGGCTATCCCGCGCTCGATCTGCTGCTGCCCGCAGACGCGATACCGGCTCTCAAGGCGCAGTTCCGCCTGGATTTTCAGACTAGTGTTCCGCTCTGGCGGCGCGCGGTGTAACATCCATGGATTGTAGGTGCTCCAGTAGTTAAGCGATTGTTCTAATAATAAAATGACACCCCCTATCCCCCTGCCCCCTTTCCACCGCCACGGTGGAAAGGGGGCTTTTTTTGTAGGTTTTTCAGATGTGCCAACATACCGCGCGTTCCACCTACCTGCAAAAACCCTTTTTTATTTTCCAAACGCCAGGTCTAAAACCTTCGCCTTTAGGCGAACAGCTTTAGCATTGAATCCGGCAATGTAACTTCAATACAAAGTTGCTTATCTCTCTTGAGGATACATTGCCAGGTTGAGCATGGTGTATCGTGAGCACATTCTGGTCTTGTTTCCTGAAGAAAGATAATGTCGGGATGCAACTGCCTGTTCAACGACAACTAGAATTACCCATTGATGACAATTAGAAATGCCCACTCGA
>CAZDDI010000130.1:0-3533 GCA_964504195.1 uncultured Anaerolineales bacterium | reverse complement strand
CAAGTTAATAAGGCGATAGAACTTACGTTCTGTAAACGTATTTCAGGACTTGACACAAAGAATCTGCCTGCCGACTACCGACTACCGACTACCGACTACCGTCACCCCAATTATACGCGGTTCGCGCAATCAGGCGAGAAGGAGCAGAGATACCAAAGCACAGACCACTACGAGGCTCAGCGCGTCGGGCCAGGCAAAACGGAGCACAACGGCTGAGGTGCGCCCGCGCCCGCCGCTGTAGCCGCGTGCCTCCATCGCCAGCGCGAGGTTTTCAGCGCGTTGTAATCCCGTCAAAAAGAGCGGCACTAGCAAGGGTAAGGTGCGCCGCGCCCGTTGCAACAGTCCCCCACCCTTACCGCCCCAATCCGCGCCACGTGAGGCCTGGGCTTTAGCGATGCGCTCGGCCTCGCGCGCCAGAATCGGGACGAAACGCAACGCCGCCTGCACCATCAGCACGAAGTCGTGTGTGGGCAAGCCCAACCGGGTCAACGGGCGCAGCAGCGATTCCAGCGCGTGAACCAGCTCGGTGGTGGAGAGGATGCAGGAGAGCAGGCTCAGGGTCAGCAGCAGGCCGCAGAAACGGAGGATCAGGGTCAACCCCACCAGCAGGTCTTCGATGGAGAGATGTAATGGGCCGAGGGTAAACAGGATGTGTTCATCAAGTTGCCCGCCGAAGATGATCTGTAACAGAGCCAGGAAGCTGATGAGCGGGAGCGGCGGCAGCAGGCCGCGCAGGGCAAAGCGCAACGAGACACGGCTGAGGGTGAAAAGGGGCAATAGCGCCAGGCCGCCCAACAGCAAGCCGGTGGGCCGCCGGGCGATGGTGAAGGCGAGGACAAGCAGTAACCCGCCGACCAACCGCGCGCGCGGATCCAGCCGGTGAACGCGCGAACCGGTGGGCAGGTATTGACCGATCGTCACAAAACGCATAAATTCAAATTCAGACATGATACGGCTCCGGCAGGCAGGCGAGCAGTTCGGCGGCGGTGAGGATGTGGGCGGGCAAGGGCCAGCCGCGTGCGCGCAACGCCTCCACCAGTTTGGGGACGGCGGGCAGCCCCAAGCCCAGGGCGCGCAATTGCGGCCCTTGCGCGAAGAGCGCCCGCGTCTCACCATCGAGCACGGAGGTGCCATTCTGGAGCACGGTGAGACGGCGGGCGAGCAGGGCCAGGTCTTCCATCTGGTGCGATGAGAGCGTGAGGGTGACGCCAGACGCGCGCAGGCGCTCCAGTTGTTGCAACAGTTCGCGGCGGGAGGCGGGATCGAGGCCCGCCGTCGGCTCATCGAGCAGCAGCAGGCGTGGGCGCAGGGCCAATGTCGCCGCCAGCGCGACTTTACGTCGCTCCCCGCCGCTCAGCGTGAAGGTGTAGCGATCCTTGAAGGCATCGAAATCCAACCCCACCGTTTCCATCGCACCGCGCACCCGCTCGCGCAAATCCGCACCGTGAAAGCCCTGCACGCGCGGCCCGTAGGCGATCTCGTCACCTACATACTGCTCGAAGATTTGCTGCTCCGGTGTCTGGAAGACCAGCCCGGCCAGGCGGCGCACCGCGCGCACATTGACCTGGGGATCGTTGAGGTCGTAAGGGCCAACGCGCACCTGGCCGCGTTGCGGGCGCAGCAGGCCGTTGAGGTGCTGCATGAGCGTGGATTTCCCGGAGCCGGTGGCGCCGAGCAAACCGTGACTGTCGCCCTCCAACACGCGCAGGTCGAGCGCGTGTAAGGCGCGGTGCTCCAGCGGCGTGCCCTGCATATAGTCGTGGCCTAAAGCGTGGACTTCGACGAAGTACGGCGCTTCGGGCGGCGCACTCGTGGGACAGGGCGGGCAGCGCAGGGTATGCGGCGGAACGCAACGGATGAGCGCATCGGTCAGTTCCTCGTGAGTGAGCAAACTGGCGGGCAACGCGGGCAACCGGGAGCGGAGCGTGTGCGCGAGCGCGGCGGCGGGCGGCAGCCCCAGGCCCCACGCGGCGAGCGCATCCGGATCGGCGAAGACCTGCCGGGGGGTGGCGTCACACACGACCTGTCCGGCGTGCAGCACGATGAGCCGTTCGGCGCGCGCAGCTTCTTCCATCTGGTGAGTGATCGTCACGATGGTCATGCCCTCAGCGTGCAGCTGATCGAGCAGGGCGAGCACGGTGCGCCGCCCCGCCGGATCGAGCATGGAGGTGGCCTCATCGAAGACGATGCAACGCGGGCGCATCGCCAACACTCCGGCGAGCGCGGCACGCTGCATCTGCCCAGCGGAGAGCAGGTGGGGCGGACGCTGGCGCGCGTCCCACAGCCCCACCGTTTCCAACGCAGCACGCACCCGCGCGGCGATTTCGTCTGGCGGCAGCCCCAGGTTCTCCGGGCCAAAGGCGACATCCTCTTCCACCACCGTAGCGACCAATTGATCTTCCGGATGCTGAAAGACCATGCCCACAGTGCGGCGAATGTCGCGCAAGTGAGCACGCTTGCGGGTGTCTCGCCCAGCCACGAGCACCTGACCTTGCGTGGGCAGCAGTAGCGCGTTAAGATGGCGCGCCAGCGTGGACTTGCCCGACCCATTGGCGCCAACGATGGCGACGTATTCCCCCGCAGTGATGCGCAGCGAAACGCCCCGCAGCGCCGGGAGGGTGTGCGCGTCTGCGAGTGTGTAGGTATGGTACAGGTCTTGAATGTCGAGTAAGATAGTCACTGGTTGCTGGTTGCTGGCTGTCCAGAAGGTTATTATCCCTGACGTTTACCTTTAGGAATGAGCGCGGCATGAGAGGCACCTTTTCCCCCGGTTCTCCTACGGTTTTGATCAGAGACGGTTGACAAGGACGACGTAGGCGCGCCACGTAGCGCGCGCAACCGCGCGATTTCTTCCGGCGGTAAAGGTTGAATTGGGCCAAGCGCCTGTGCGAGAAAGTAAACCTGCGCCGCATGTTCGAGCCGCTCCAAAGCCACGAGCGCGGCCTCCAGCGTTGCGCCAAGCGTGAGACTGCCGTGGTGACTCAACAGCAGCGCGTTATGCTCAAGTAGGAAAGGGACGATGCTCTCGGCCAGCGCGACAGTGCCGGGTGTAGCATAAGGCGCAGTCGGCACATCGCCCAACACTTGTAGCACTTCAGGGATCACATCCACGGGCAAGGATAGGCCCGCAAGCGTGAGCGCCGTGGCATAAGGCGGATGGGCGTGCAACACCGCGTTAATGTCGGGCCGCGCGCGGTAGACGGCCAAATGCAGCCGCGTTTCAGAGGAGGGGCGCAAATCACGCCCAGCTGGCGCTGAGAGCACTTCACCCGCGTCATTGATGATGAGCAAATCCTCCGGGCCAAGCGTGGCCTTGTAACAGCCGCTCGGCGTCATCAACAGCCGCCCCGCATCAAGCCGCACGGAGAGGTTGCCATCGCTAGAGCAGATCAAGCCCTGCGCTACCGCCCGCTGCATAACCCAGACCAGCTCAGATTTTAGATTTTCGATGTTGGATTTTGGATCTGATCGCATTCGCCATTCGCCATTCGCCATTCGCCATTCGCCATTCGCCATTCGCCATTCGCCATTCG
>CAZDDI010000129.1:0-3967 GCA_964504195.1 uncultured Anaerolineales bacterium | reverse complement strand
GGCCTTCGACAGGCTCAGGCACCGGAGCAGCCCGGTGGCTGAGCCTGCCGAAGCCCGGTGGCTGAGCCTGCCGAAGCCTCTCCCGGTTGCCCTCCGACATGGCCTTTGACGGCCATCGCGCAAAAGTCGCCCTGTCAAAGCCGTCAATATGCGTGTTTTGAGCAACCTACCGGGTTAGTTTTGCGGAACTACCTTCAACGAGTGCAGAGGCCTTCGACAGGCTCAGGCACCGGAGCAGCCCGGTGGCTGAGCCTGCCGAAGCCCGGTGGCTGAGCCTGCCGAAGCCTCTCCCGGTTGCCCTCCGACATGGCCTTTGACGGCCATCGCGCAAAAGTCGCCCTGTCAAAGCCGTCAATCATATTGATCGAATAGTTTTTGTACTTGCCGGGGGCGTAATTTAGTCAGCTCGGCGATGCGATCGTTGGCCTCGCGCAAGCGCTGACTCAATACATTAATCAGCTCCAGCGACATCATCGGTTGTTGTCTGGCGAGTGCGATGAGCGGCTCGCGGCGCAGGCGTAGTACTAAGGTGTCTTGGATGGCAACTGCAAAGTGTGAGCGTGGGTTGTTGTCGAAGAGATCCATCTCGCCGAAGTATGAATACGCCTCGATGGTTGCCAGCCGGGCCGCTGCGCCTGCGCGTTTGCGTTGCTCGATACCCACGCGCCCATTAACCACCACATACAGCGCCCCGCCGGGGTCGCCTTCATCGTAAATCAAAGCGTCCTCGGCAAACATCTCTTCCTCGCACACACTCGCCAATACCTTGAGCTGTTTGATGGTCATACTCTGGAAGAAAGGTACTTCCTTGAGGAAAATGATCTTTTCGATGGTCGTAAGCATACTGTCTCCTTCTTACAGATCGCGCCCAAGTCGTTGGCTGGTAAGCAGGCGTTGCGCTGCTTGCGCTGCATCGCGCACTTCTTCCATCTCGTCAAGCAGTGCATCGGCCAACAGACTCTCGATGTCGGTTAAGGTTAAGGTGCTGTCGTCCGCTATTGTGGGCGCTGGCGCTTCGTTGCTGTCAGAGAGCACATCAAGCAAGGCATTGACCCGCTGCCTGCGGCGTTGGGTTGGGGACTGCGAGACCAGGGCCGCGCCTATCTCGCCCAGCGCAAAGACCGTGAGCGCACGCAGCCAGGGATCAGGGTCGTGGGCCAGTCCGTGTAATGTGTCTTCTAACGTGGGGGTAGGTAATTCCCAGATGTTGGTGCCTATAGCCTGGCGCTGTTGCGCTGAAAGGTCGGGGTTGAAAAGTGGCGTAATTAGCCCGGCGATTTTGGGTGTCGTCAGTGTTTCTAGAGCTTCACTAGCGTTGGCGCGTGTGAAGGCGGCAGTGCTCTGCAAAGACTCATGGATGATGGCAATTGCTGTTGGTTCGTGTAGTGCAGTCAACAAGTAGAAAATTTCTTCCAGCAAGGCTTGATTTTGCTCGCTGAGTGCGCTGCTGATGATAGCGATGCTGCGCCGTTGTTGACTGTGCTGTAAGGCTTGTACCCGGATAGCGTTGCTGTAGATAGCTTCAAGATTGCCCATGACACATTCCAGAATCAAATCATCGAATTCTTTAGGTGCAACCCGGCTTAGGACGAATGCGGCCATTTTGCGTAGCTGGAGATCGTTAGTGTTCAGGCGCGGTTGCATGATGGGGATGATAGCCCCCCCCCTGCGCAATAAGACATCAGCGGCAGCCGCTCGAATTGGTGCACTGGCATCGGTCAGTGCATCTGCAACGATTTCCAATGCTTCAGGGGTATCTAGTGCGCCCAGTGCGCCTAATGCTGCCTGCCGCACGGCCTCGACTGGATCATGCAACAGCGGGAGTAGTGTGTGGACCCAGGTTGTACAATCATCGTCAGTATGGCGGTTGGCGCTCAGCCTTGTTTCCACAGCGAGGATGGCTTCTAGCCGTACTTCATCAGCCGGGGACGCGAGGTAATCGCGAAGTCGCACCAGCGATGTCGGGCTGGGAACTTGGCCCAGAATGTGAACGCCCCGCGCGCATTCGTGGGGTAAATCTGCGACCAATAGTGACTCTAGGGCTGCGACAGCTGGTGGAAAACTGAAGAAATCGCCCGTAGCCATCAACGCGCTGAGCACGCGCGCACGGACTTCCAAATCGGGATCGTTCACCAGCATCAATAACTGCTCCGTAAACCTTTTATCGGTTGTTCCTACCAGAGCTTCGAGTCCAGCAATAGCCGCCTGTCGTACCAGTCCATTTGCATCGGCCAAAAATTCGGTAAAAATTTTCCCAATCTCGTTTCCTCGCAAGGTCGAGGCGCTTAGTGTATCCAGGATAGCCGCTCGCGTGCGCGGCTCAGTTGCTCCTTGCGCTGCTCGGTGCAGAATAGGCAACGCCGCGCGCGCGCCGACCTGAAGTATCAAACTACATAAGAAGATCGTTCCCTCATGGCTGGTGTTGGTCTCCAGTTTTATCTGCAACCGGGCCAGCATCGTTGGGTCAGCCAGGGTCAACTCGGCGGATTCCTGAGCCAGCAAGAACGAATAGTCCTCCTGTTCCAGCATCTTAACTAACGCTCGGCCATACTCGCGGCGGATAATGACGGCGCTGATCCAGCAGGCTACTGCCAGTACCAAAATTAACAGGCGCGTAAGCCAGGGGCTGTTGGGGAGTGCGGCGGGCAGGAATGACAGAATGCCGCCAATGAGCGTGCCGATGGGCATGATTAGCCCATCTACCGAGGCGCGCGCGCGCCCCCGCAGGCGTACTGGAACGGCATTGTAGAGGAGCTTGTTGACTGGAGCGTGAATGGCAGTGCGCAAGGCGGTGCGCGAGTAGTAACCGGCAATCGCGCTGGCCGGGGTGGGGAATACCGCTAACGCCCCAGAAATTCCCAGATTTCCCAGGGGATAGGCCAGGCTCATCACCCCCAATCCAAAGTTGGTGATGATCCGGCTGATACCGAACAGCAGCAAGGGCAACACAATCGCATTGCCGATGGCTGATAGCAAGGCTAGTGTGTTACTAAAACGGTCGCCCGTGCCATAGTGCCGAATCAAGATGCCGCGCGATTCAAATTCCAGCAAAGTTAGCAGAATAGTGAGTGCCAGTGCATTCGCGGCCATCCAGCGCAGGTAGGATGATTGCTGCGTGTAGCGCAGCCCCTCGCGCAGACTTTCGATGTAAGATGCGCGCGGTTTCTTTTCGGCAGCGGGGCGTGTTTGCGTGGGGGGAGTCTTGTTGAGCCATATCATCATCAGTCCGATGGCGATCGCAATGACCAGGTAGCTCGTTGCCCATACGCCAATGAGAGCTTCCCGGCCCAGAACGTCGGTTATAGGCGCTTGTGTCACGCCGGCGATGATGACCCCGGTGCGAAACCCAGCGAACACGAGCGGCAAGATGCGCTTGATCGCGTGAATATCGTAGAAGTTGCTGATGAAAGTAGCGAAGTGTGCGTTGAAGGCTACGGTCCATACCAGATCGAAGAGGTAGAGCGCTTGATAAGCCCATATATGCCCATAACCGAGTGCAATCCAGCCTAGCCCAATAGTCCCCGCGCCGATGGCGTACAATCCGATGAGCAGCTGGTGATCTGGCACGCGATCCACCAGCCCAAAGTAGACCGCCGCTACCAACAGGGAGAGCACCGCGCTGAGGATTTGGATTTGCGGCAACGATTTGTTGGGGAAGTTGGCGTATGCGATGGCCCCGCCCCACGTGCCAGCGATATTGGTCGCCAGGGCTACCCCGAAGAATAGCAGCAGCCGGGACCATTCATGGTTGCGTACATTGAGCAAACGATTGAACGCGTCGCGCATAGGTTTATCTCCGGCTGCTTTACGGGGTAATTTCCTGCAATTTATTTATATTTCCATGATAATTCAATATTTAACAGTAGTTACTCGGTTGCCGTTTGCGTCACTGGTTCAAAGCCAACTTGGCGGCTAATGAATTTTAAGAAATTAATCCGTAAATAAGGTTTTGTGTCAAGTTGGTCGT
>CAZDDI010000128.1:0-3989 GCA_964504195.1 uncultured Anaerolineales bacterium | reverse complement strand
ACGACCAACTTGACACAAAACCTTATTTACGGATTAATTTCTTAAAATTCATAAGGCGCCGCTCGCAGCCGCGCGAAGCAGACGCTTCGCGCTATGTTGGTTTTGATTCGCCATTCGCTATTCGCCATTTTCAAAGGAGCGTGCTATGGAACTAACCTGTACCATCAATGGAAACCCCATCCACCTCGCGGATGTCCCCGCTGATTTGCTGCTCATTGACCTGTTGCGCGAGCACCTGGGGCTAACCGGCACGAAACGCGGCTGTGATACGGGCGTGTGCGGCGCGTGTTCGGTGCTGGTGGATGATAAATTGACCAAATCCTGCCGCACGCCGGTCAGCAAACTTGTGGGCCGGCGCATCGAGACCATCGAGGGGCTGACGCCGCCCGATGGCAGTTTGAGCGATATGCAGGCGGCGTTCCTGGAGACGGGCGCGGTGCAGTGCGGTTTCTGCACGCCGGGCATGGTGGTGGCGGGCGAGGCGTTGCTTCGCAAAACGCTCACCCCCACCCGCGACGAGATTCGCACCGCTATCAACCCCAACCTCTGCCGCTGCACTGGCTATCAACACATCATTGATGCCATCGAGCTCACCGCCCAACAGCGGGCCGGAAAGGAGGCTTGAGATGAGTGACCTACGTTATGTCGGCAATCGCGCGGTGGTCAATGTGGATGGCCCGGACAAAGTGACCGGGCGCGCGCGCTATGTCGGTGATATGCGCGTCCCCGGCATGTTGCACGCCAAAGTGCTGCGCAGTCCCCTCCCGCACGCCCGCATCGCGCGGCTGGATGTGACCCCCGCGCTGGCCGTGCCGGGCGTCGTGGCCGCCATCACCTGCGAGGATTTCGTGAATCACAGCAACTTCGGGTTTCCCATCGCGGATGCCTATGTACTGGCTTACCACAAAGTGCGCTATGTGGGCGACCCCATCGCCGCCGTCGCCGCCGAGACGGAAGCGGCGGCCCAGGCCGGTATCGAAGCCATCCTGCTCGAACTCGAAGCACTGCCGGTGGTGAGCGATATGCACCGCGCGCTCGATCCCGACGCGCCGCTGATTCCCGAAGTCTCCCCCACCGGCCAGGGGAATCTGTGCAACACGCATCTGCTGCGCCACGGCGACCCCGCCCCGATAATCGCGGCCTGCCCGGTCATTTTCGAGCAAACCTACCATTTCCCCCACCAGGAACACGCCTACATCGAGACCGAGGGCGCGCTGGCGATCCCCGAACCCGACGGTTATCTCACGCTGTATGCCAACGATCAAAGCCCGTTCATCAACCGGGGCAATGTCAGCACGGTGCTGGGGCTGCTGACCGAGAAAGTGCGCGTGATTCAGCCGCCGGTGGGCGGCTCGTTTGGTGGCAAGGATGATGTGCTCTACCAAACCACCGCGCAGGCGGCCAAACTGGCGCAAGTGACGGGGCGGCCCGTCCGGTTACTGTTGACCCGAACCGAATCTATCCGCGCGTCGTACAAGCGGCAGGCGGGCGAATATCGCCTGCGGCTGGGGGCCGATAGCGAGGGCAACCTCCAGGCCGCGCAAGCCGAACTGCTCTTCGATAGCGGCGCGTATGCTTCGATGACGCCGCTTGCCTCGTGGCGCGCGACAATGCACGCGGCAGGCGCGTACCGCTACCGCGCCGTCCATGTGGATACCCGCGCGGTCTACACCAACAACGGCTACTCCGGCGCGTTTCGGGGTTTCGGCAACATCCAAGCGGGCGCGGCCTCCGAGATGGCGATTGACGAGCTGGCACACCAGCTGGGCCGCGATCCGTTGGAGTACCGCCTGCAAAACTGCCTGCGGCAGGGCGACCGCACCATGGCCGCCGATCTGATCGAGCATGAAGCGGGCCTCACCGCCTGCCTGGAATGGGTGCGCGAGAAATCCGACTGGCGACGCAAACGCGCCGAATACAGCGCGCAGCCCGCCGATGCGCCCGTGCGGCGCGGACTCGGCGTAGCGTGCTACTTCCACGGCAGCGGGCTGGGCGGCGAGGGCGAGGACTTCGCCAACAGCACGCTCACCATCGAGCACGATTACAGCCTCACGCTCACCTCTGGCCTCACGGATTACGGGCAGGGCAGCCGCACCGTCTTCACCGTGCTGGCTGCCGAAGCGCTGGGCATAGATATGGAGCGCATCCGCATCTTGCGCCCGGATACCCACACGGCGCTTGATTCCGGCCCGACCGTTGCCTCGCGCGCGTCCATCGTAGGCGGCAACGCGGCGAAGCTGGCTGCGGAGAAGCTCGCACACACGCTCACGCTCGCCGCCGCCGATGCGCTCCATTGCGCCCCCGCGCAAATTATCCGCCACGGCGAGCAGTACATCGGCCCAAGCGAAGAACCGCTGCGCTTCGAACAGGTGGTGGATCACGCCCGCGCGCTGGGGTGGCAGCTCTCCACCGCCGCCCGGTGGAACATTCCGCATTTCGAGTGGGACTTCGAGACCGGCACGGGCAAACCGTACTTCGCCTACTGCTTCGGCGCGCAGGTGGTCGAGGTGGAGGTCAACACGCAGACGGGCAAAATCAAAGTGGCGCATATCTGGGCCGCCCACGATGCCGGCACCATCATCTACCCCAAAGGCGCGCTGGGGCAAATCATCGGCGGGATTGTGCAGGGGCTGGGCTACGGCCTCACCGAAGAGATGCGCTACGAGAACGGCGTGCCAGTGACAGATACGCTCAGCACCTATCGCATCCCCCGCGCCAACGACGTGCCGGACATCGAAGCGACGTACATCCAGACCACGCTCCAGATTGGCCCGTATGGCGCGAAGAACCTGGGCGAGCCGGTCATGGTGGGGACTGCGCCCGCCATCGCCAATGCCGTGTTCCATGCCACAGGCGTCCGCGTGCGGCGGTTGCCGGTGAGACTCTGAGACGTGATGCGTGAAGATTTCTCTGGTCACGTTTCACGCATCACGCCCGCTATTGACGAGGCCGCCGTTCTCGCGTATAATGTAGCTACCCAAGTGACCACATAAGGAGCGAGCCATGCCTGAGATTGGGGTGCGAGAGCTGAAGAGCAAAGCGTCGGAAATCATCCGCGCAGTGCGCGAGGAGGGGGCAGAGTACATCGTCACCTATCGCGGCGCGGCGGTGGGCGTGCTCAGCCCGTTGCCCGAAGCCCCGGCACAGATTGTCTTGCCCGACCTGGCGGACATCCTGGAGCCGCTGCTGCGGCGCGTGGTGCAGGAAGAATTGGATGCGCGGGCTGCCACAAGGGATGAATCCGAAGCTCACGCGGTTGCCAACGAGTCTGAACAGTCACGCGCTGATAGAGCCAAAGCCATTCGAGATTTTTTCGACAAGTGGCAGGGGGTACTGGAGGGCATTGATCCAGAAGAAGCAAAATTACAATACTTGCGGGAAAAGTACGCATGAGAGCGTTGTTAGATACGAATATCATCCTCGATATCGCGCTAAACCGACAGCCCTTTGCTCAAACCACGCAGCGTGTTTTTGACCTTAGTTCACAACTAAACATTACGCTGTTTGTTACAGCTACCGCGATTACTGATCCCTATTACATCGCCCGAAAAAGTCTAGGGCGCACTCGCACGTTAGAACTTATTACAAATCTTCTAACACTGGTGGAAATAGCCGCTGTGAATAGAGATACAATCATTGCATCTCTAAATTCAGACTTGCACGATTTCGAGGATGCAGTCCAAGTGAATGCAGCCCAACTTCACGATATTACCATCATCATCACCCGCAATGAAAGCGACTTTGTGGGAGCTGGATTAAAAGTCTACAATCCCGAAGCATTTTTGGACATTTTCGCGCACTGTGTACCTGATGCCACCGCAGGGGATGAACTTATGCGGCTAGGGGAAGCTATCGGCGCGGGCTGGCAAGTCCCAGAATCCAGTGTGGAACTACTCTCGGATATGCGGCGTTGATAGTTTGAGCGGAGCATGAACCTGACTCCCCTGAAAAAAGGTGGCGCTAGGCATGAAATATGGTATAATATACCA
>CAZDDI010000127.1:0-4111 GCA_964504195.1 uncultured Anaerolineales bacterium | reverse complement strand
AAGTTAATAAGGCGATAGAACTTACGTTCTGTAAACGTATTTCAGGACTTGACAGTTCCGCCTGGCGCAGGGCGCGGAGGGCGGTGAGACGGCGTTCGAGGTGATAGGCAATGTAGTGCTCCATCACCAGCGCCAGCTCACGGGCTGTGGCGGGCGGCAAGGGCGGCAATTGCGCGTAAGGTAAATGCTGCAACGCCCGCAGCCACGAGAGCGCGCTTGGGGAGATGGGGCGC
This sequence comes from uncultured Anaerolineales bacterium, assembly GCA_964504195.1. Classification (GTDB taxonomy): domain Bacteria; phylum Chloroflexota; class Anaerolineae; order B4-G1; family SLSP01; genus CAZDDI01. The sequence goes on along the minus strand of CAZDDI010000127.1, from coordinate 3,878 downwards.
GCGCCGCTTTCGTGCCGGTGGCGCACCAGACATTCGCCGCATAGCGCGCCGCCGCGCTCGGCATCCAGCCCGTAAGGGGCGCTATCCTCCGGGCGGGGGCGGAGTGGACGCCCGCACATCCCGGTGGGCAACTCGCCCACACAGAGCCGCCACTCCGGGCCAAAGCCCGCCAGATCGAGTACCTGCTGTTCGTACCAGCGCACCGCCAGCGCGATATCGCCCGACCCTTCGAGGCGGGTCAGCGTCTCATCCACCAACGTGTAGAGCTCCGGCTCAGTCTCGCCCTCGAAGAAGCGCAGCACCAGCTCAGCGACGTGGCGAGCATAGGAGCCGCGCGTGTAGTCCTCGCGCAATCCAGCGTGCGCTTCGAGCAGCTCGGCCTGGCTCACGATGTCCCACGAGCCTTCGACGCGCGAGATGAGCAACTGTGAGCGGCAGAAGAGCTCCAGATGCCCGGCTTTACGCGAGCGCAGCTTCCGCACCCCGCGCGCCAACACGTCCAACCGGCCCGTCGGTGTGAGCAGCATCAGGACGCGGTCAGCCTCGCCCTGCTCCCGGCGGCCCAGCACCAGGGCTTCTACTTGATAAAGTTTGCTGCGTGACATCTGTATTGCGTAGTGCGTTTCTATAGGACTACCGACTACGCAAAAATTATACCACAGCGCACATCACACCGCTTCCGCTTCGGAGTGCAGCGGGCGACGTGCGGCGCGGGCCAGCGATTCGCCCAGGGTTTGCGCGGCCTGCGGCCGAGTCCAGCGCACCAGCGGCAAGGTTTCACGCGCAGTATTGATCGCCCACAGCCGCGCAAGCGTGTAAAGCTGCCCACCGGTATGCTCGAACGTGTGCGGCTCCACCGTGAAACCGGCAACTTCATCCAGCGGAACTTCCATCACAACTGGCTCGCGCCCCAGGAGCCACTGCTGTTCAAGGCGCAAAACCCCGCCTTCAGGTGTGCGCTCCATCAGCCCGAACTCTTGCACTGGCTCAGAGAGCGCCAGGTAAAGCGCGGCCGCCAGGCATCCGCCCCAGATTAGGCCCAACAACACCCAGCGCGCCGTAAAGAGCAGGGGCACACTCGCCACCACCGCGCCAATCAACAATCCCACCGCCACGCGAGAAAACGGCGCGCGCACAATCCAGGCAACGCGATTATGGACTTCTTCAGTAATGACAATGCGCATAATGCCTCCGTACGTGATGCGTGAAAATTCTCTGATCACGTTTCACACAGTATACCCCATCTATGTCTTGGCGCAATAGCAGAGACGGGTATAATAGAAGTATGATGCGCAAAATCTTACAAATAACTGCTATTTTAGTTGTGCTCGTCAGTGTGGCATTGCTGGTGGGCGGCAGCTTGTGGCTACAAACACGCGAGCCACCGCGCCCCAGGGGGGTGCTGCCGACTGCTATCATCTGGACTGCAACCCCCACCCTCACCCCCACACCGCGCCCCACCCCCACCCCCCAGCCACCAAGCATCGAACGGCCTGCCGGTATCTTCATCGGCGACCGGGTGCGCGTAACAGGTGCTGGTACGATAGGGTTGAACATCCGCACCGCGCCGGGGGTCAATGCCGAACGGGTGAGTGTTGCGGCTGAAGGGGAAATTTTCATCGTCGTCAGCGGCCCGCAGGAAGCCGATAGTTTAACCTGGTGGATGTTGCGGGATGAGGCCAATCCACAGCGGGAGGGCTGGGCAGCAGGGAACTATCTGGTGGAGGAGCCGTAGGGTAAGGCGGTTGATTCTATTGCAATAATTTGCCATAAGTGGTATGTTTAGCGAAGAGACTGTAACCGTAACACCAAAGGAGTCTGCCATGAGCGTAAAATCTTATGCTATAGAACTGCCGGACTCGGCGTTCTCTGCATTGCGCAAAGCGCCAACCGAATTCATCGAAGAGATGAAACATGCGGCTGTGGTGAAATGGTACGAGACAGGCATGATTAGTCAGGACAAGGCCGCCGAAATCGCCGGGCTTTCACGCTATGCGTTCTTGGCGTTGCTGGCGCGATATGAGGTCTCGGCGATACAGGTCACGCCAGAGATGCTGGATGAGGAGCTGGCAAATGCCACCGACGAACGTCGTTCTTAACGCCTCGCCCCTAATTCTCTTGTGTAACAGCGGGCTGACATTTATATTGCCAGAGCTGTTCGGCGAAATCGTCGTTCCAGAGGCAGTGTGGCAAGAAGTCCTCAACGGCCCACGCATTGACCGCGCAGCGCAGATGTTGCCGGGACTGGATTGGCTCAAGCAGACGGCAGTACCCCTCGCAACCCCGATCATTCGTTGGGATTTAGGGCCAGGGGAAACAGCCGTTTTGAGTTACGCCCTGGAACATTCTGCATACACCCCCGTACTGGATGACCTGTTGGCGAAAAAATGCGCGCGCGCATTGAACATACCAACCCTGGGCACTGGCACGATTCTGATTTTAGCCAAACGACGCAGGCTGATTGAATCCGTCGAGGGCGCATTGCGTCAACTACAAAGCATTGGGCTATGGATTTCTGAGCCGGTGATTCAACTGCTCAAACAAAAAGCGGGAGAATAACCATGACAGACAAACGCAAAGTCAAGATCAATTTGAGCGAACTTAGCGCTGCTTTCGAGCTGTATTTTCCTGGGCAAGACGCTTACCTCGATCTGGAAACCGGTGGTGTGGTATGGGTCACAGATGATACCCGCCGACGGCTCGAAGAGCTCTGGGAAGAGGTCCCTGATGTGCCAGATCGCTTTGCCGCGTTGGATGCGCTGCTCGCACAACGCGACGACATTCAGGATTGGGAAAAAGAAGCGGTGCGCAGCGCTCTGCAGGTGGAAGCGGATTACGGAAGTCGCTACATATCCGTGGCCCCTGAGCCGTATAGCGACTACAATGACATGGAACGCTTCATTTGGGAAGTAGCAGACGAGCAGCTGGCTGACAAGTTGGACAACGCTATTCGGGGGCGGGGCGCCTTTCGCCGCTTCAAAGACATCCTGGTGCGGCATCCACAAGTGGAGCAAGCCTGGCATGCTTTCCAGGCGCGGCAGATCGAAGCGCGGGTGCGGGACTGGTTGGAATCCGTGGGGATTGAGCCGATGGAATAGAACGATAACGGGATTTTCAGCGCAATTCCCCCCCATAATGGAGCGAACATGAAGCACAATCTGACCGTCTCGCACTTGCTAACCGAAGCCGCCAACTTTGCAGCACAGGAATCAGCGCATTTGGAGCCAAGCATCTACGGCATTACCGACGGCAAAGCCATTGGTACCTACCTGGAGCACAAATTTCGCAGCTATCTGGCCGAAAATTACGCTTTCAACACAGGTAATTCAGCGCAGGGCATTGATTTCCCCGAATTGAACGTGGATATGAAGGTGACGCGCATCACCCAGCCGCAATCTTCATGCCCGTTCGAGTCGGCGCGACAAAAAATCTACGGCCTGGGCTATGCGGTACTGGTCTTTGTGTACGAAAAACACGATGATCCCCACACCCAAACTGGATGCTTGGAAATCCTCGACGCTATTTTCATCGAAGCCCCCTATACCGCCGATTATCAAACCACGCGCGGCATCCTGCAAATTCTCGAAAACGACGGCAACAGCGAAGAGATGATCGCCTTTATGCGCGACCGGAATTTACCGTTGGGTGACATCCAGGCATACCAGCTGGCTGAGGAGATTTTCCGTAATCCGCCACAGATAGGGTACATCACCATCTGCAATCCCCATCTATGGCGCGCACAGTATTGTCACGAAAGCGCAGAAAACGTCGCTGGTGTTGTTAGAATTCGATGAACATAAGGCTAACACCAACTCAAGCCATACCTTCACTACCATACACTATGTGATTGTTAACCTTTGTAGATTAGGCACTTTAAA
>CAZDDI010000126.1:0-4290 GCA_964504195.1 uncultured Anaerolineales bacterium | reverse complement strand
AACCTGGCTCCCTGCCTCAAATGAGATTCTCTACCGTTTTTTGAACAGACACCAATCCGCATCCCACTGCTTGATTTGATCGAAGGTGTCATTCATGTTTCTGTTTCTCCCCAAAGTCTTCCGCTGCAAGTGCGGCCGGCTTACGCCTGCCGTGGTTCTTTGACCCACCACAGCATTAAGCCCAGCGCCAGCACATTGAACAGCAGGCCAATGGCGAACAAGAGTGCGTAGCCCCATTGCGCCAGCAGCGCGCCCAGCAGCGGCGCCAAGACGCCTATGATGCCAACGGCGGTGTTGGTAAGTCCCAGGTAAGTGGGGCGGCGTTCCTCGGTGCAGAATTCCATGACCATCAACATCCCCGAAATCATGACTGAACTTGCGGTGACGCCATGCAAGGCGAAAACAGCCAGATATGTCGCCGGGATGGGTGACCACCAGGCCAGTCCCAGGCTGATGCTTGCCGCGATGAGGCTATACACCAGGTTGCGCTTGTGCCCATAGCGATCCCCCAGAAAGCCGAAGAGCAGGTTGCCCACCATCTGCCCCCCCAACAGTACCCCGGTATACAGCCCCACCATTCCATCGGAGACCTGCCAGGTGTGCAATGCCGCCACTGTGAAAAAGCCACTACCTAATCCGCCCAGCGTCATCACCAGGCGGACAATCAGAAACCGGCGAAAATTGTGATCCTGGCGTAAAATGACCGGCAATGCGCGCCAGAACTCGCGTGAGGTTTGCGTATGTGCGTTAGGCGGATAGGCTGGCTCACGGATCAGGCTCAAAAAAAACCAGCTGATGATGGTGAACAACGCCGCAAGTGAGAAAGAGAAAAAGAAATTTTGAGGGTAGGGCACAGTCTCTAACAACCGCGCGCTCCAGCCTGCACCTACCAATCCCGCCGCAGTGCCGACAAAGATGCTGACGCCGAAGAACCGTCCGCGCCGCTTCACCGGGAAGATGCGCGCAATCAGGTCTTGCCATGCAGTTGCTACTGTGCCCGCCCCCAGATTTTTCCAGGCGAAGCTTAGCAGGAACAGCGTCAACGCCAGCGTGGGGGAGCGCAAAGCCAACAGCGGCGTGAGGGCCATCCCCACAACAGCCAATCGTTCCAGAAAGAAGCCCAACTTCACCACCACCGGCTTCTTGCGTGGCAAGCCTTCTACCCAGTTGGCGGTGAATAGCTGTGGCAAGGGCCAGGCCGCCTGACCGATGATGGCGACCAGGCCGATTGCCAGCAGACTATCCGTGAGTTTGCTCACGAAGAGCGGCAACACCGTGCTGGTTGAAATGAAACTGCCACCGAAGATGAAAAGGCAAATATCCAACAGTGTGACCGTGAAGTTCCACGGGTAGTGCTGTTCGATTTCCTCTGTCAGCTCCGCGCTGGTGCGCGGCGGGATCGGGCGATCCACTTCCAGTATTTTGTGCAATAGGTTTAGCGATGTAGTGCGAAAGGATGCGGGCATAACCATGTCCTTTAGTGGCGCAACGCATACAATGAGGTTAAGTGCGCTATGCCTCAAGCGTATAGTGTGTTAAAAACAACATATAGCTGCTCCGGCGACGTTCCGAACTGCCGTGCGCGCTCCTGGTTGATGACCAATCGCTCGCCATCGCTAAATTCGATGAATAGCAGGTGGTGTGGCATAGTTATGGAGACACCATCAACTTGCGTGTTTACGGGTGCGAGTTCCAGCCAGATGCGCTGTACGGCGCTCGCCGAACGGGTGTACCACGGCCCACGCGGGAAATGGTAGCGCAACTCGCGCGGCGTTAGTTCCAGCGCGCTGGGCTGTTTGGTTTTGTACGGCCCGTAGGGGGTGAGCAATCCATGCACAACAATGATGAGCGCGGGCAGGAAGAAGATGCTGATCATGCCAAACATGATGGCAGCACCGGTGAGCATGGAACTGGTAAACGGCGGTGCTAATCCTTGCAGCCAGGGCATCCAAAGTCCCAGCAGTCCGAAGCCCAGATAGAGCAGCGTTACCAGCACTGTGCCGGTGATGTAGAGCGCCCACACGCGCCGGGAGATGCTGAAGCGGTAGGTATTGCCGCTTGGGGTGGGGGTCGCACCCAGCGCTTTGTTGCGCGCTTCCGGCGAGATGCGCTCCAGTATCAGCCCCTCAAGTTGCAGCTGCTTCTCGACCGATAGTGGGATGCTCAGCACGCCCTTGCGCCCGCGCAGCCGCAGCACGGGGGGGATAGCAAACCTTTGTGCCAGGGTGTGGATGTCTGCGTAGGGCAGCGTTTTCTCGCTTCCCAACCGCCACAGCGATATCGTATATGCCTGCGCCACGACAAAGCCGCTGTTGTGCCACAACCACGCCGGCGGTATGAATACCCATACGGCAAACGCCACGAGGCTGAATATCAACACGCTCGGGTCGGGTGGGTCGGGCGGTGTCTGGCGCAGCGTTGCATATAAGAACAGGCTCACGCCTAACGTGGTCAAAAATAGCCAGAGCATGGTCCCGCGCGCCAACGGCGGGATGGTGAAGACTCGCCCCCTATTTTGCGCCGCTTGTTGTTGCGCGTGTTCCCATTTTGTCCACCAGCGATTGAGCAGCACGGCACCGGTGGTGGGGAATACAACCACCAGCAAAATCATGGTCAGCCAGGTCCAATTGATGCTGCTGGCAGGAAGCTGATACGAAATTATCAGCTCGCCTGCTTCCGCACGTTGGGCAAGTGCGGCGGGCAGTTCACCCATCCGGTTCGCCAGGTACAGCGTCTCCAGATTGGGTAGCTCTAGCAGCACATCAGGGAAGGTTGTGAAACGATTGTGCCGCAGGTCGAGAAACTTCAAGTTTTGCAGTTGCGCCAGCTCTGGCGGGAGCGACTGCAAACGGTTATTCTCGAGCCGGAGGGTTTCCAGCTGTTGCAGGCGGCCGATTTCCGGCGGGAGCGAACGCAGCTGATTGTCGGACAGTTTGAGCTCGGTGATGTGTTCCATCTCCCACACTTCGGGTGGGATTTCCTGCAAGCTAAATCTGGACAAATATAACGAGGTGTTACCACTAGCAGTCATTTCAAGAGATTGTTGCACAAGGTCATGCCGGGTAGGTGTATGGGATGCAACTAGAAAGCCTAGCACCAGGAACATCCCGATACCCAGGCTCAGCGCGCCCAAGCCGATTTGCAACCCGTCCGCTACTTGTTGATGCGCCAGTTCCGTTTTTTCCCTGGCAGAAAATGCGGCATAGAGCAGCCCTATGCCCAAGAGTATTGCTATCAGCCCGCCGCCTACAAACAGCCGCGCCGGGTCGGAGAGCAAAAAATACCCCAGCGCCAGCCAGAAGAGCGTATTGAGGATGCTGAAGGGGATGTCGCCATCCCATAATTTCTGGAACCATGGTTTCATAAGCATTCTCTTTGGTAGCGATGTTGGCAAGGTTTAGAAACGCCGCGATGTTTACCGCGAAGGCGCAAAGAGAAAAAGAAAAGGGAGCGTTTCGTTTGAGTTGAGAGGGGCACGGTCGGAGACCGGCCCCAGCAAGCTCTGGTCGGTCTCCGACCGTGCCCGCCTTTCTTCTATCCTTCCTCTCACATTATAACCCATTTTATGGTAAAATACCTGTGCGCGCGGTAGGTGCGAAATACGCGGATTTTCTTCACGTTTCACGCCTCACGCCGCACTATCATATCAACAGGTTTTTGAGAGGTTTATGGACGAGAATACGCATACCATTGTAGATGATTTGGACGCCTTGTTAGAGGTGCTTCCGGCTACGTTCCAGCAGACGTTGACCGCGCTAGGGCGGCGCGACGATTTGCTAGAGGTGGTGTTGGATTTAGGCCGTGTTCCAACGGCGCGCTACACCGATCAGGAAATCATCCTGCGGGAGACTGAGGTCACGCCGGAGGAGATCGCTTATGTGGTGGAGCATGTGGGCGATTTCGACGCCGACAACCGCGCGGGCATTCCGCGCACGCTGCACCGCATCTCGGCGCTGCGCAATCGGCGCGGCGACGTGGTGGGCCTCACCTGCCGTGTGGGGCGCGCGGTCTACGGCACCATCGAGATTATCCGCGACCTGATTACATCCGGTAAGAGCGTGCTGCTGGTGGGCCGCCCGGCTGTGGGCAAGACGACGATGCTGCGTGAGGCTGCCCGCGTGCTGGGCGACAACAAGCGCGTAATCATCGTGGATACCTCCAACGAGATTGCGGGCGATGGCGATATTCCCCACCCGGCGATTGGCCGCTCGCGGCGGATGCAGGTTTCCCAGCCCACGTTGCAGCACGAGGTGATGATCGAGGCGGTGGAGAACCACAACCCCGAAGTCA
>CAZDDI010000125.1:0-4582 GCA_964504195.1 uncultured Anaerolineales bacterium | reverse complement strand
GCGTGGGGAGGGGGCAAGGGGGTGGGGCAAAATTCTCAATTTGTAAATTTTTAAAAAAGTGATTCTTGCAAATGGTTTTATTTCCGGTTCATTTTCTTAATTTTCATTAGGCGTTCTGGTGCTAGAAGAAACGGCTGAAGCTGCCACTACCAGCCCTTTTGTCCCTTGAATAGCCAAGTGACTTAACGTAAAGTGCGAGGTAGCAACTTACGGTATGTAGTATAATTGTAACTGTTCAGATTCAAACTTTATTCGTCATTGCGAGCTGCGTCTGCACGGCACCCGGACATCTCCGAACGGCGCAATCTCGTTCATGGTTGAGATTGCTTCACCGCATACGCTCGCAATGATAAATCTGAGTAGTTAAGTATAATTACCATAAGTCTTATACATTACAATGTCATTAAGTTTAGAGCATAGACTTGGCAGGTTTCAAGGCCTTGAGTCTACAAAACGTCGTGATTCACCGATAAAATACTCCCCCACCCAATTTGGACGAAACCTGCCAGGTCTTCACTTAATGACATTGTTATACATTACACTCGTCATTGGGTGCATAAACGCACCGGACGGTTTATGCCAGTTAAGACTGACTGATTTTTGTAGGAGGATGCTGTATGGATGAGAGATTTAGCCGGCAGATCGTAATACCCGATATTGGAGGGGCTGGTCAACAACGCTTGGCTAAAGCCCGGGTGCTGGTGGTAGGAGCGGGGGGACTAGGCTCACCCGCATTGTTGTATCTGGCTGCGGCAGGCGTAGGAACACTAGGTGTAGCGGATGGAGATCGCGTAACGCTCTCTAATCTCAACCGACAGATCCTTTATGCCACCGGGGACTTAGAGCGCAGCAAAGCGCTGATTGCCGTGCAGCGATTGCGCTCGCTCTATCCCGCGCTCAAAGCCATTCCTTACGAAGAACATATCCTCAAAGCCAATGGGGATGAAATTGTGCGGAAATACGATGTGGTCATTGAAGCCAGCGATAACCTGGAAACAAAAGACCTGATGAATGAGCTGTGTGTGGAGGCCGGCATCCCCCTGGTCTGGGCCGCTGTAGAGCGTTTCGAAGGACAACTGGGCGTTTATCAACCGGGCCATGCCTGCCGTCGGTGCATCTTCACCCAAACGCCCGCACCGGGAACGTATCCTACGCCTGCTGAATTGGGCATTCTCGGCGCAACAGCTGGCATTGTTGGCACAATGGAAGCGTTGGAAACAGTCAAGGTGATTTTGGGTATTGGGGCACCTTTGCTTGATACAATTGTGTTGTGGGATGGGTTGCACGGCACTTACGAAAAAATTCAGGTCTCCGTAGACGCGCAATGTCCTGTCTGTGCTCGATCAGCGGCAAAGGAATAATGATGCGCATCGTGGTAGCACTTGTATTGGCGTATCTCATCGGCTCAATTCCCAGCGGGCTATTTTGGGGCTGGGCGCTCCGCCGCATGGATGTGCGCCAGCACGGCAGCGGGCGCACTGGTGGAACGAACGTGTGGCGTACGGTAGGCTTTGGCCCGGCGCTCATCACCGCAATCTGCGACGCACTCAAAGGCGCGAGCGCAATCTGGGTCGCCAAACAGTTAGGCACGGATATGTGGGTACAGGCAATTGCCGGAACACTCGCTATTGTCGGGCATAACTATTCGCTCTACCTGCGCTTCAAGGGCGGTGCGGGGACTATGCCCAGCATTGGTGGCGCGGGGGCACTGTGGGGCACAAGCTTCTGGGTACTCTTGCTAAGCGGTATTGCCACGATGCTACTGGTAGGCCACGCCTCGGTAGCCTCACTACTGATCGCCCTGCTCTTACCGGTGATCTTCGCCTGGCGCGGCGAGTGGGCCTATGCCATAGGCTTCGGGCTACCCACGTTTGCACTTACCGTCTGGGCGTTGCGTCCCAACATCGAACGACTACGCCAATGCCGAGAGCGTTTTCTGCCGCTCTATGCCCACAAACCACCTCCTATTCAACTCTGCAAGCGCACTGGCAAAAGTTCAGAAAAAGTTAAGAATGAAGCATAAAACGTAATTCTTTTACTCACGTTTCACGCTAAAAATCATGCTGACCCTATTGAAACGCTACGGCTTCATCTCCCGCATCTCCGCCCGGCAACAGCTGGTTTACCGGGGCGAGTTCCTGATGCGCGCAGTCTCCATGATTATCTTCATGGGGATTTTCATGGCCCTATGGACAACCGTTTACGCAACGACGGGTAACACCACGGAGAACGGCTACACGCTCCGCGACATTGTCTGGTATCTAGCGATGACCGAGACCGTAACGCTTTCCACCTCACGGATATTCATCGAAATTAGCGAAACCGTGCGCTCGGGCGCAGTAGCCTATACACTCACGCGCCCGCTCCCCTATCCACTCTTTCAAATAGCGACCTCATTGGGGAGCTCCGCACCGCGCTTCGCGCTCAATCTGGCGACGGGCGCACTGGTGGTGGGAATCGGCGTTGGCTTCGGCGCAGGCAGCCTGCCGGGACTCGCAGCCTTTCTGCTGCTGGGAGGGTTAGCCCTCCTGCTCGACGCGCTCATTGCCGTCCTCATCGGGCTGCTCGCTTTCTGGATGGAAGAGACCCTACCGATTTTCTGGATTTACCAGAAGTTACTTTTCACCGTAGGCGGTTTATTCCTGCCGTTAGAATTTTTCCCCGACTGGCTCCAAGCCCTCTCCCGTTGGCTGCCATTCAACTTCATCGCCTATGCGCCCGCGCACGCTTTTGTCGCCTACGAACCCGGCGCGACAGTTCGGTCACTCGTGGGGCAACTGCTCTACATCAGTCTGTTCGCGCTCCTGGTAACATTGGTCTGGCGGGCCGCGCAGCGCCGCCTGGTAGTGCAGGGGGGCTGATGAAATCACTACGACTCACCTGGCGATACTTACGTCACAATCTCATGGCAGTGATGGCCTACCGGAGCGCGTTTATCCTCCAAACATTGGGGATGCTCCTCAATGACCTGATGCTGATGGTCTTCTGGACGCTGCTCTTTCAACGTTTCCCCATGCTCAATGGATGGGATTTGACCGGCGTGGTGACGATTTATGCGGTGACGGCGGCCGGTTTCGGGCTAACGGTGGTGGTCTGGGGTAACGTAACGCGGGTGGCGCAGATCATCGCCTCCGGCGACCTCGACTACTACCTGGCGCTGCCTGCTGACCCGTTGCTACACCTGCTCGCCGCGCGGATGGATCTACCTGGCTGGGGCGACATCCTCTTCGGCATGGTGCTGTATGGAGTCGTCGTTCCCGGCGGGTGGCTGACATTCCCGCTCTTTGTGTTGCTTACGATGTTGATTGCCGTGATCTTCTGCGGCGTAGGCGTGCTGGCTGGATCGCTGGCCTTCTGGCTGGGACAAGCGCAAGACCTGGCACTACAATGGTTTCACAGTACCCTCTCCTTCAGCCTCTACCCGGTAGATTTCTTCCCTGGCCTGGTGCGCATCTTCCTCTACACGCTGCTACCGGCGGCCTTCGTCGGCTCAGTGCCGGCACGGCTGCTATTGGATTTCCACTGGCAACAGCTCGCGCTACTGACCGCGTTCGCCGCGGGGTTGACACTGCTGGCCCGATGGGTTTTCTATCGCGGCCTGCGCCGCTACGAATCCGGCAACCTCGTTGCTACGCGCGGGTAAGCTATCATTACCACAATGTCATTAAGTTTAGGGCATAGACCCCTGGCAGGTTTCAAGACCTTAAGTCTACAAAACATCGTTATTCACCGATAAAAACCTACCCCACCCAATTGGGACGCAACCTGCCAGGTCTTAACTTAACGACATTGATCATATAAACACAGCGAAACAATCCCCTTCCCCAAAAAATACTTCACTACATGCTACAGTCTAGGAGGTTTTATGCAACCCTGGAAAACACTTTCGCGCAAACGCGTTTTACATTACGGACACTATCTCACCGTAGAAGAGCATGCCGTGGGCCTACCCGACGGGCGCGTGCTACAACCGTGGCCGTGGGTCATCACACCCGACTACATCAATGTGGCCGCCATCACCACCGAGGGACTCTATGTGTGTTTCCGACAAACCAAGTACGGGATAGCAGGCACATCACTCGCACCAGTGGGCGGCTACATCGAATCGGGAGAAGCCCCGTTAGCCACCGCACAGCGGGAGCTGTTAGAGGAAACGGGATACACGGCGCCCACCTGGCGTGCGCTAGGCCACTACTGCGTGGATGGTAACCGAGGTAGCGGAACCGCACACCTCTTCCTGGCAAGCGGCGCGCACCGCATAACTGAGCGCAACGCAGACGATCTGGAAGAACAAGAATTACACTTGCTGACCCGCACCGAGGTTGAGGCGGCCCTAGCAACTGGGGAGTTCAAAGTGCTCGCCTGGGCTACCGTTATGGCGCTCGCGCTGCACTATACGTGAACATCACGAAACTACGCGGCGAAGCAATCTCAAGTACGCACGAGATTGCTTCGCCGCAGACGGCTCGCAATGACAAACAAAATACGAATCTGACTAACCCTTGACCAGTACAATTTAGGCAGTCCCGCAAAACTAACCCTGTAGGATGCTCAAAACACGCATATTGATGGCTTTGACCAG
>CAZDDI010000124.1:0-4876 GCA_964504195.1 uncultured Anaerolineales bacterium | reverse complement strand
CGCCGCCGGGCTATGGGGTGGTGTTAAAGTGCGACTTCTTTCAGGAGAGTCATGAACCTCATCATCCAACAAATCCACGATGCCGATTTGAAAAGCCGCTATGCCCAAAGCGTTCTGGAACAGCTGCCGGAGTGGTTCGGCAACGCTCAATCGCTCCAGGAATACCTCGCAACCGTGCGCCTGCTGCCATTTTTCGCGGCCCTCAATCCCGCCGATGAATGTGTGGGCTTCTTTTCCGTCAAGATACACTATCAGCACACGGGCGATATCCTGCCGGAGTACCAGCAGCAGGGCATCGGGAGCGCGCTCTACCAGGAGGTTGAGGTGTATTTCAGAGCTCACGGCTGCGCGTATGTGATGGTGAAAACCTTGAGCGAAACGATAGACTACGAACCCTACGAACGAACGCGCCGGTTCTACCGGAAACAGGGGTTTGTGGAACTGGTCACATTGACCGAAATGTGGGATGAAGAAAATCCGTGTTTGATTATGATTAAGCCACTGGGGTAAACCCGGCCAAAGTATACATGGAGCATAACATGAAGCACCAACGCATCACGCAACCCATTCTCTTCCAACATCGCCTGGTTTTGATTCTGGCGCTAGGCATGGGCCTGATCTTGGCCTGCAACTTGCCCATAGCGACACCCACACCTATCTCCGACACCTGCAATTTGGAGAGCGAGCCTACCCAGAAAGACATCACTTATGCCCTGGAATTTACGGGGGATACCTTCAGTGATTGGAACAGAAGCTACACAGTACACGCTGATCGTGTCACCATCACCTGGGCACATCAGGATAAAGGTGCGATAGCTTTTCTGGAATATCTTTTTTTTAGATGTGGTTACACCCAAGCCGATATAGATGCGCACTTCAGTGAGCAGAATTTCCAAGACATTATCCTCAGAGATTACGAAAACCTCCAAAGCGTAGCGACCTGCACGGATACTAGAAGCGACCTGACGCTCCACGAGTTCACAGGCGCGCTGCATGAAACAGACTATGTAATCCGCTTCTGGGTCACGCCGGATAGCGAGACCTACGCCTTGAATATGATGCTCGTTTTCCCGGCAACCGCAGAGGCAGAGCTAGACAAATATGCCCAACGCGTTTTCCCGGAATTGAGTGCATGCCAGAGGTAAAAATACAGTGATGAGTATGAGCCGGCAACACATCATTAAACGCTTACTGTATCTTCGCAATTGGGAGTTTGCAAACATTTTCTTTTTACCCCTGTGTTTGTACCTCTCGTTGACAACCTTAAAAGTCGAGCATTGGCAACCGTATGCTTTAAGCTGCGTTTTCGTCTGTGTCATTTTTGCCCAAGGGACACTCTATTGGCATTTGAAGCTACAAACGATTTACAAAAATACGCTGGCCCTACCGCCCTATTTCTACCGCACCTTTTCAACGTTCAATCAGGGCAATATCATCATGTTGCTGAGCTATCCGGTTTTAATGCTGCTCAACCCAACCACAGCATTGATAACCTTTCAAACTTCAGTATGGTCGCACGCGCTCTTTCTATTCGCCATTCTGGAATATATCAATTACTATCACTACCAACTCAGCCACGATAACATGAACGATATCCGTTTTTTGCTGCGCCATAAAAAGATTCGCCGTGCGCCGTTATATGTAGATTTGCACAGAGGCAACAACCCCGGCACAATCTCAACTGCATTGCACACATCACCACCTGAATAAGTGAGGATTAGAGAATATGGACAAACAACCTAGCACTTCAGAATGGCAATTCCCCCCAGACTTCCTCTGGGGCGCGGCAACCGCCGCGTATCAAATCGAGGGCGCGTGGGACGCGGACGATAAGGGCGAATCTATCTGGGATCGTTTCACACACACGCCCGGCAACATCGAGGACCACAGCACCGGCGATGTGGCCTGCGACCACTACCACCGCTGGCAGGATGACATCGCCCTGATGCAGGCGCTAGGCCTGCGCGCCTACCGCTTCTCCATCGCCTGGCCGCGCATCCTACCGCAAGGGCGCGGGCGGGTGAATCAGGTCGGGCTGGATTTCTACAGCCGATTGGTAGATGGCCTGCTGAAAGCGGGGATCAAGCCCTGCGTGACGCTCTATCACTGGGACCTCCCCCAGGCGCTCCAGGATACGGGCGGTTGGGCAACGCGCACCACGGCGGAGGCGTTTGTCGAATACGCGGACGTGCTCTCACGACATTTGGGCGATCGGGTCAGTTCTTGGATCACGCACAACGAGCCCCATGTTGCCGCCTTCGTAGGGTATCACTATGGCGCCCACGCTCCAGGACTGCGAGATGCTGCCACTGCCGTGCGCGTGGCGCATCACCTGCTCCTCTCGCACGGGTGGGCGACCCCGGTCATTCGCGGCAACAGCCCCGGCTGCGAGGTAGGCATTGCGCCCAACCTCAACCACATCGAACCGGCCACCCGCAAACCCGCCGACATCGCCGCCGCGCGCCGGATGGAAGGGCATATCGCCCGGTGGTTCCTCGATCCGCTTTATGGGCGAGGGTATCCTGCCGACATGGTAGCCCTGTATATCACACAAAACTACCTACCGGCAGGCATGGACTTCGTGCAGCCGGGAGATCTCGAAACCATCGCTACCCCTACCGACTTCCTCGGCCTAAACTATTACACCCGCTCCACCGTCATAGAGCATCCCGAGTCCAGGGCCGGGCTGGCGGCCAAGGGCGACTATCCCCCCGACGTGGAACGCACCGAAATGAACTGGGAAGTCTACCCCAACGGGCTGTATTGGGTGCTCAACCGGCTCTACTTCGAGTATCAGGTGCCCAAGATCTACATCACCGAGAATGGGGCGAGCTACAGCGACGGGCCAGACGCCGCCGGGCAGGTACGCGACGCGCGCCGCACACGCTACTTGCGCGAGCACCTCATCGCCGCGCACCGGGCCATCCAAAACGGCGTGCCGCTGGCGGGGTACTTCGTCTGGTCGCTCCTGGATAATTTCGAGTGGGCCAAAGGTTACACGCAACGCTTCGGCATCATTTGGGTGGATTATGAAACGCAGGCGCGCACGCTCAAAGATAGCGCGCTGTGGTACAAGGATGTCATCGCGCGCAACGGCGTGCGCTAGAGCCAAAACCGGGGCGGGCATTGGATAAACCAACGCCCGCCCCGGTTGCTGTCTCTTCCCGGTAAACATACCAAAAGCAATTATGTTACCGGATCCTCAAACTCGGCGAAGATGGTAGGCGCGTGTGGGCGCACCAGTTCCAACATACGCTGTGCCAGCTCGCGGATTTCCCACTGCGCCTCGCGCGCCAGCCGCAGCCGGAAGAAATGCCGCAACTCGCGGAAGTTCATGGTGACAATGATGCGTGTAGCGGCAGCATTGGGCAGCACAAAGCGCGCATCTTCTTTGCGCAAGCCCAGGGCGCGCAATCCCTCGTAAGTGGCGGTGACTTGCTCCGCAAACCGTTCCCAGAGCGCAACGGCTTCAGGATTCTCCAACAGCGCGGGCGGTAACGCCCAGTCCGGCTCGGTCATTTCGACATAGCGTTGGCTCTCCTGGCTGAACGAGGCCAGCCGGTGGCGCACTAGCTGATGCGAGCAGGCGCGGCTGATGCCGTTGACCTCAAAGGTAGCAGCCGCGTGCTCCACGATGCTTTCGTGCCCATCGCGTAACCGCGCGCGGATGAAGACCGCCGTGTTACCATACCCCTCGCTGCGGTAGCAGACCCGCCCCGCGTACTCGATTAACCCCTCCGGGCCACCCGCGCCCTCAAGGTACTGCGTAATGGCTAGTAGTGTGACTTCTATGAGAATCCTCCCTTGAAAATGACGAATTGCGAATGGTGAATGGCGAATCAAAACCAGCGTAGCACGAAGCGTCTGCTTCGCATGGCTGCGAACGGCGCATCTATGCGCTCCCAGTTCGCGCTACATTTTCATCCAACCGCTGGTGAACCACCGGTTAATGAGGAATTCCCCTGAAAATCTCAAATCACAAAATCGTGTGCGGAGAGAATGTAACGCGAACTTTGGTTCGCTATCCCGCCAAGATTTTCGTGCATCGTTGATGTGGCATAGTCACATGGAAACTCCTCCCAAAACCACCTTACTTAAGATGCCCCAAGGCGCTAATGAGCAGGTGGGCAACAGACTCAACCGCCCATTTACCCGTGTTGATGATGAGATGGTAAAGCGCCGGATCGTCCCAATCAATTGCATAGAAATTGCGCAGGTAGGCGGCGGCAGCCTGGTCGCGGTTGACGGTGAGCGTATTGGCAGCTTCCAACGCGAGGGCCTGCTGTCGCTGCACTGCCAGCACGCGCGCACCGAGAGGCGCATCAATACGCACGTGCAACACGCCATGCTTTTCACGCAGAATCGCCTGCCCCCCGCGCCCAACGATGACTACGTTACCTCGCTCATAAGCCGCCAACACCGTATCTCTGACCAGATTGATACAGCGCGCTTCATCGAGCGTTTCCACCCGCAAGCTCTTGACGCCGCGCGCATCACTGGCCCAGGTGCTTACCTCAGTCACTACCCGCGAGCCAAAAAGATGCTGAAAAAAACCCCGGCGCTTGTATTCGGTCTCGGAGTAATCCACCACCTCTTCTTCAGATAGCCCCAACTCGGCAGCCACCTTCGCCATCAGGGTTTTATCGAAATACTGATAGCCCAACATATCACACACACGCCGGGCTATTTCATCGCCGCCACTGCCATACTGCCGGGAAATCGTAATCACTGCCATCTCGCACCTCCTATGTGTCTGAGTCAGCTAAAGGTAGTCCAAAGATAGCCTCAATCGCTGTACCGTTTCGTAGTGACGCCTTATGCATTTTAAGAAATTAATCCGTAAATAAGGTTTTGTGTCAAGTTGGTCGTTCTAAAA
>CAZDDI010000123.1:0-5165 GCA_964504195.1 uncultured Anaerolineales bacterium | reverse complement strand
AGAAGTGATTCTTGCAAATGGTTTTATTTCCGGTTTATTTTCTTAATTTTCATAATCCTGCGCTACCTCACCCTGCGGGCGCAACTGATACTGGTAGATTTCCGCGTAGCGGCCAGAGGTGCGCAGCAGCGTCTCATGGTCGCCGCGCGCCACGATGCGCCCGCGCTCCAAAACCAAAATCACATCCGCCATCCGCACCGTGCTCAGCCGTTGCGCGATGACGAAGCTCGTCCGCCCCTGCATCAGCCGCTCCAGGGCTAACTGGATGAGGCGCTCGGTCTCGGTATCCACACTGGCGAGCGCGTCATCCAGAATCAGGATGCGCGGGTCTTTGAGCAGCGCGCGCGCGATGGCGATGCGCTGCTTTTGCCCGCCCGAAAGCGTAACGCCCCGCTCGCCCACATGCGTCTCGTAGCCTTCGGGCATCGCCATGATGAACTCGTGCGCTTGCGCGGCCTGCGCCGCTGCGATGATGTCGGCCTCGCTCGCTTCCGGTCGCCCAAACGCCAGATTCTCGCGGATCGAGGCCGCGAACAGCGTGGTCTCTTGCAATACGGTGGCAATCTGATCGCGCAACGAGGCCAGCGTGACCTGGCGGATGTCGTGCCCATCAATGGTAATGCGCCCGCGCGTGGGGTCGTAGAAGCGGGGGATCAGGTTGATGATGGTGGACTTGCCGGAGCCGGTCGTGCCGAGCAGCGCGATAATCTGCCCCGGTTGCGCCTCGAAGGTGACATCCGAAAGTACCTTGTGGCGGCCGAAGTAGGCAAAAGAGACGCCCTCGAAGGCTACCTGCCCGGTAACTTGCGGGAGTGGCTGCGCATCGGGCGCGTCGCGCACCTCGGATTGCGCATCGAGGATCTCGAAGATACGCTCGGCGGCGGCGGCGGCCTGCACCACAGCGGGGACAATCATCCCCAACCGGCGCACCGGCTGCACGAGTTGCCCCAGGTAGGTGGTGAAGGCCACCAGCGCGCCCAGAGTTAGTGCATCCTGGATGACCAGGACGCCGCCGTACCAAAGGATGATGACGAGACTGAGATTGGCGATCAGCTCGATGAAGGGCATGGCAAAGGAACGCAACCGCGCGGCCTGCTTCGCCATCTCGAACCACCCGCGATTGGCCGCCAAGAAACGTGCGATTTCGGCGTGCTCCTGCGCAAAGGCTTTGACGATACGTGCGCCGCGCAAGTTTTGCTCCAACAGCGTGGTGAGCACACCGAGCTGATCCTGGATGGCGCGGGAGATGGGGCGGAAGCGGCGGCCAAAGTCGAAGGCGCGGTAGGCCACGAGCAACAGCGGCAGCAGCGCGAGCAGCGCCAGGCGCGGATTCATCCACAGGAGCACAGCCGCCGCGCCCAGCAGCAGCGTGCCGCCTTCGATGAGGCGCAGCGTGGCGCGGCCGGTGAGGAAGCGCACGCGCTCCACATCCTGGATGGCGCGGGAGAGCAGCTGCCCGGTCTCCGTGCGGTCGTGGTACGAGAAGGAGAGCGCGGACAGGCGCGCGTGGATTTCGCGGCGCAAGTCGTAGGCCGCGCCCTGAGAGACGTGCTCGATCCACCGGCCCTGGAAGAAGGTAAACACGCCCTTGAGAAACGTGAGACCGAGCAGCCCTAGCACCGCGCGGCCTAACAGGGTGGGATTATCCACCCGCACGCCCTGGTCAATAATCCACCGGATGAACTGTGGGATGGTAAGCGCCAGCCCGTTGATGAGCAGCAGGAGCAAGTACGCGCCCGCCACGCGCCAGCGGTACGGGCGCAGGTAGCCGAAGCACCGCCGCAATACCTGTCCACTGCCCGGCGCAGTCAACGGCAGCGGCGCGAGAGAATCAGAAGAAGCGGTCAAAGGGGTGTACCTCCAAATAGATTAGCTATGCTTAGTATATCACGGATTATTAGATAGGCAAACCATTTGTGATGCGTGAAACGTGATTTTACTCTCTTCACGTATCACATTTGACTTACCGCCAAAATCTGCTATGATGCGCGGCATCGGGCGGTTAGCTCAGTCGGCCAGAGCACTTCCTTTACACGGAAGGGGTCACAGGTTCAAGTCCTGTACCGCCCATGTTCCCAGCGGCCTGTTCGGGCCGCCTTGCCTGCACCGCAACGCGGCCCGGTTTCTGCCGGGCCGCGTGTGTTTTAAGTGCTTTACGGAGGTTCCAATGGAGCTGACAGCACTGGCAAGCTATAGCCCTCTTTCCGAAGCCACAACCCGTTACGCTATATCCGAACAAACCTTGTCCCAAACCATTAAGGACAATCTCGTCCGCGCTATAAAAATCGGTGAAGAGGTAGCTGGGGCTAATGAAAATGTTGCTACATTGGCCGTTCAAGCAGAAGCAGCAGGGGATAAACTGGTATCAATTAGTGAAGTAAGCAAAAAATTAGAAATCCCCTACCTCTAACGACTCGGTGGTTTATGAAAATCGGCTCATACACAGACCTGCTGGCTACGGTATTCCCGCGTCTTGTACATGCAATATCTTTGATAGCATGGCTCATAGTAGCGCACACAGCCTTACCAGACAGAAAAAGCGGGAATCCATCCAGTGGGTAAAAGTAGGTGATGAGTTTCTCTACCAGATAGATTCCCGCTATCCTGGTTACGCAATATCCCCCTCGCTATCCAACCCATGCCTGACACAACGCTTGCACGCGCTACCACGCGGGAATGACAGGGGCAAAAGGCCTGTCGGAATAAGTTGGTACTTCTACAGCATCCATTAGAAGTAAGGAAATTGCGTTTTGACGTAGAACGGGACGTGCTTTGAGATCAGGACACGCCCTCCAGATTGTGAGGTGACGATCATGTCCGGCAAACCGGATGAGTACAACATCGGCGACGCGCTCCTGGAAATGGGCTGGCTGCTGGTAGCCCTCCTCGTGCCGTTGGGTCTCAACCTCTGGGCGCAGCAGCCTTTCGAGCTGTCCAAAGCGGCGGTGCTTCGCACCCTGGCCTGGCTCATGACTGGGGTGTGGCTGGCCGACTGCCTGATCCGGCGGCGCTCACCCTGGCGCGAACTGAAATGTAATCCCCTGCTCTTCCCAGCGCTAGCTCTGGCCGGCGTACAAGTGTTGGCTACGGTCTTTGCCGCCGATCGCGGCCTTAGCCTGTGGGGCAGCTACGAACGCGCTCAAGGTACCTTCACGCTGCTAAGCTACGTGCTGCTGTTCCTGGTGGTTTCGGCACGCCTGCAAACCCTTGACCAGGCGCGGCGGCTGCTGACAGCTATGATGATAACGGGCGTGCCCCTGGTGGCGCTGGGACTGACCCAGGCCCTCGGCTGGGACCCTGTCGGTCTGGTCAGCGATGCACGCTCGCCGCTGTACACGACTCTGGGCCGCTCTAACTTTACCGGAGCCTACCTGGCCCTGCTACTGCCCCTGACCGTTGCATTGACCGGCACCGCCGCGCAATGCTGGCAACGACTCGCCGGGAATGGATTGCTCCTGGTCGAACTGGTCATCATCGGCCTCACCCTGGCGCGGGGCGCCTGGCTGGCGGCCATTGTGGCGCTGGGAATGTTGGCCCTGCTCTGGTTCTGGCCGCGCCTGCCCCGAAATTGGCGCTGGGGGACCTTGATCACCGGACTGATGGGATTGGTGGGCGGGCTGAGCGTCACGCTCTGGCTAGGCCGCCAAGCCGGATCAGAAGCAGCGCGGTTGACCATCTGGCAGGCCACGCTCGAACTCATCGCCCAACGTCCCCTACTGGGTCACGGCCCCGACGCCCTGGGACTCGTCTTTCCCCGCGTCTACCCGCCGCAGTTGGTCTACTACCAGGGCCGGGGATTGACCGTGGATCGTGCTCACAATCTGTTCCTCGACTGGACTGTGACTACTGGACTTTTGGGCTTATTGGCCGGGCTGACCCTGGTAGCAGCGTTTTTCCGCGCCGGCTGGCGCGCGACACAGGCGGCGACAGATCCCCAACGCCGGCTTTTGCTGATCGCCTGCCTGGCGGCGGTTGCTGGCAACCTCGCTGGAAACCTGGTAAGCTTCGATGTAACCGCCACGGCGACGGTCACCTGGTTGCTGCTGGCCTTGCATGCCTCCCTCGTGGAAGGGAACGGGTGGGTCTCAAGTGAAGTTGAAGTTCCTCCCGCAGCGGAGCAGTCCCCCGCCCCGGGAAGAGCGCGTTGGCTGCGCTGGCTCGCGGCCGGGCTGGTGCTGGCAGGTATGGGCTGGATCGTGATCCAGTTCAACGTCCGGCCGCTAGCCGCTGACGTGGCGGCCCAGACCGCTGCTCGCCAGGCCGAAAGTGGCAACTGGACAGGAGCCATCGAGTCCCTGGAACAAGCCGTTCGCCTGTGGCCGGTCGAACCGGCCCATCACCGGGCGCTAAGCTGGGCCTATCTCCAACTTGCGCTCAACCAAGGGCCTTTATCCTGGCTGGAACAGGCCGAGGCGGAACTATTGGCCGCCCGCGAGTTGCGTCCTGGCGACTATCGCGTCTGGGCGGCGCTGGGTGAGTTGTACGGCCTGTGGGGCAACCGCTGGGAGCCAGCCAAACTACCGTTGACCCACCATGCCTACCACCGGGCCACGACCCTGGCACCGAATTATGCCATCCTCTACACCGCCTGGGGCAGCGTTGATCTGGAAGGCAAGCGGTTCACGGTAGCTGCAGAGCGCTTCCGCCAGGCCGTGAACCTGGACGCTACCGACGGCTACGCTTACACCCACCTGGGTGACGCCGAACTGGCATTGGGGCAGGTCGAGGCGGCCAGGGCTGCCTACGCACAGGCTGTCCACTGGGAACCGGAACTGCTTCCGGCCTACATCGGGCTGGCCACGAGTTCCTGGCGGCTGGGACAGCGCGATGCTGCCGAGGCAGCCCTGCGGCAGGCGGCACAGATCGCCCCCGATCATCCGGCGATCCGAGCGCTGCTGGAAGAGATGGCCTTGGAACTATGAAGAGCGATTTTCCATTGACCTCGCCTGTTATTTTATATATAATAGTCATAAATATATATTATTACAGTGGTTACGCGGTTGCCGTTTGCGTCACCGGCTCAAAGCAAACTTGGCGGCTAAAGCCACGAAAAACACTTAAAAATCGCAATACAGCAAAAGTAGCCCTGTAACACTCTCAACCTGTAGCGCAGGATAATGAAAATTAAGAAATAAACCGGAAATGAAACCATTTGCAAGAATCAC
>CAZDDI010000122.1:2634-5231 GCA_964504195.1 uncultured Anaerolineales bacterium | reverse complement strand
AAGCGTTGCGCTACCACGACCGCCAATCCGGCAATGGTGGGCGCTTCAAAGAGCGCCCGCACTGGCAGGGCCATCTCGAAACTCTCCCGAATGCGCGACACAATTTGGGTGGCCAACAACGAGTGCCCACCCAATTCAAAGAAGTTGTCCGCAATCCCAATCGGCGAGCGGCCCAAGACGGTTTCCCAAATCTCCGCCAGGATCGCCTCGTAATCGTTCGTGGGCGCCTGGTACGCTTGCGCAACGGACAGGGTGAGGTCGGGTGCCGGCAACGCCCGCCGGTTCACCTTCCCACTCCCCGTAAGCGGCAACGTCTCTAACTCCACCAGCCCCATCGGCAGCATGTACTCCGGCAATCGCGCCTGCAAGAAACTGCGCAGCTCACTCAGGCTCAGGGTCGCCCCCGGCTGGAGCACCCCATACGCCACCAGCTGCGCCCCCCCCGCGCCTTCACGCACCGCCACCACTCCCTGCGCTACCGCCGGGTGCTGCACCAGCGCACTCTCGATCTCCCCCAGTTCGATGCGGAACCCCCGCACCTTCACCTGGTCATCGCTCCGCCCCAGGTACACCAGATCC
Source organism: uncultured Anaerolineales bacterium (assembly GCA_964504195.1). Lineage (GTDB taxonomy): Bacteria > Chloroflexota > Anaerolineae > B4-G1 > SLSP01 > CAZDDI01. The sequence continues at coordinate 4,652 of CAZDDI010000122.1, read as the reverse complement.
CCGCTCGGCAAGTACCGCACCAGGTCGCCCGTCTGGTACACTCGCGCCCCCGCTACCTGACTGAACGGATGCGCGATGAATTTCTCCGCCGTCAACGCCGCCTGCCCGCGATACCCCCGCGCCACCCCCAATCCGCCGATATACAGCGTCCCAGGCACCCCCACCGGCACCGGCTGGAGCGCCGCATCCAACACATAGCATTCGGTGTTCGCGATGGGCCGCCCGATCGGCACCGCCTGGCCGTCTGGGGCTACCCGCACTTGGTACACCGTGGACCAAACGGTCGTTTCTGTCGGCCCGTACATGTTCCACAACTCCGCACAGCGCGGCAAGAGTTGTGCCGCCAACCCTGGCGGCAACGCCTCCCCACCACACAGCGCCTTCAACCCGGGCATGCCCGCCCACCCGCTACTCAGCAATACCTGCCAGGTCGCCGGTGTGGCTTGCAGCACAGTGATCTGCTGCTCCCGCAGCAACGCTTGCAACCGCGCCCCATCCGCGGTGCTCTCCCGGTCAGCGATGACTACCCGCGCCCCCACCGTCAGCGGCAACAACAATTCCAAGACCGCGATGTCAAACGCCAGTGTTGTCACGGCCAGCACGGTGTCTTGCGCGGTCAGCCCCGGCCGCTCGCGCATCGCGTGCAGGAAGTTCGTCACCGCGCCCTGCGGGATTTCGACCCCTTTGGGCGTGCCGGTAGACCCTGAGGTGTAGATCACATATGCCACATCCGCCGCCGTCACCGCCGGCACAACCCAGGCCGCTGCCGCGGCCCCCAGCGCGTCCAGACAGAGCACCGGCCAGTCCCCCGCCGGTAAGTCCGCCTGGAGGGCCGCTTCCGTGAGCACCACCGCCGGACACGCATCTTGGAGCACCAACTGCAATCGCGCCGCCGGGTGCGCCGGATCGAGCGGGAGATACGCCGCGCCACTCAGCAGCACGCCCACCAGCCCCACCAGCATCCGCGGCGTGCGGTCTACCACCAGCGCGACCAGCTCGCCGCGCCCGATGCCACGCGCCCGCAACTCCTGCGCCAGCGCCGCCGCCTGCTGGAGCAATTCCTGATACGTCAGGCGCAGTGCGCCTTGCTGCACCGCGACCGCCTGCGGCGTGCGCGCCGCTTGCGCCATAATCTGCGCGGCCACCGGCTGCTCCGCCGCCAGCGGCACCTGGGTGGCATTCCAGGTCACTAAGAGCTGCTCCCGATCACCCGCCGCTAACAACGGTAGGGTGGAAATGGGGTGCTCGGGTGTGGCCGCGCACCCCGCCACCAAGGTTTGGAAGTGTTGAGCAAACCGCGCGATGGTCTCGCCGGTAAAGAGATCGGTGTTGTATTCAAACAGCGCTTCTAACCCCGTTTCCAGTTCCCACACAGTCAATGTCAGGTCGAATTTGGCGGACTGGCGTTCACCAGTCACCGGGGAAGGGGTCAGCCCTGGCAAATTTAACGGTGGGAGCGGCGCATTTTGCAGAACAAACATCACCTGGAACAACGGGGAGCGGCTCAGATCCCGCGTCACCGGCACCAACTCCACCAATTCCTCGAACGGCATCTCCTGATGTGCATAGGCATCCAGAGTGGATGCACGCACCCGGTGCAACAGCTCGCGGAATGTTGGTGCACCGCTCAGGTCAGTCCGCAAGACCAGGGTGTTCGCAAAAAAGCCGATGACTTGTTCCAATACGCTGTGCTGCCGATTAGCAATCGGCGTGCCAAGCAAAATATCGTCTTGGCCCGTGTAACGATACAGCAATACCTTGAAAGCTGCCAATAAGGCCATGAAAAGCGTGCTGCTTGTCTGCCGGCCTAATTCCTGGAGCTGCTGGTGCGTTGATGCGGGCAAGGTAAAGGGATGCACGGCTCCGTTAAACGTCTGGGCAGGCGGACGGGGTTTATCTGTGGGCAATTCCAACACCGTAGGGGCACCGGTCAAATACTGTGTCCAAAAATCACGCTGTGCCGCCAAGGCCGCTCCCTGCAACTGCGTCTGCTGCCACGCCGCGTAATCTACATATTG
>CAZDDI010000122.1:0-2534 GCA_964504195.1 uncultured Anaerolineales bacterium | reverse complement strand
GAGTGGCCGCCCAGTGCAAAAAAGTTATCGGTGACACCCACCCGGTTAATCCCTAACAGCGCGCCCCAAATCTCGGCCAGGGTCGTTTCTTGCGGGGTGCGCGGAGCAATAAAGTCGGTGGCGGATGGCAACTGCTCCCAATTCGGCTCCGGCAGCGCGGCCCGATCCAGTTTCCGGTTCGGCGTCAAGGGTAAGGCCGACATGGGCACATAGAGCGCCGGGATCATATATTCGGGCAACGTGGTTTGTAAAAAGGCGCGCAACTCAACCGCCGGGGGCACCTCTGGCCCTTGCGGGACAATGTAAGCCACCAACTGCTTCCGGTGCTCCTGCCCCCACAGCACCACGGCAGCCTCCGCAATGCCCGGATAATGCCCTAAGGCACCTTCAATCTCTCCTAACTCGATCCGAAAACCGCGGAGCTTCACCTGCGAATCGGCGCGTCCACAGAATTCGACGTTGCCATCGGGCAAGTAGCGTCCCAAATCGCCCGTGCGATACAACCTATCCCCCGGCTCCCCGGTGAAGGGGTTCGGCATAAAGCGCGCTTGGGTCAACTCCGGTTGCCCCAAATAGCCCTGCGCTAAGTGCGGGCTGCGCACATAGATTTCACCCAATTCCCCCACCCCCGCCAAGTGTTGGGCTGGATTCAGCACCAGCAATTGCACATCCGGCATCCCCTGCCCCAGGGGTATCACCTCGCGGAGCAGAAGCGCCGGATCACGCGGGATCGGATAATAAGCCAGGGCACGTTGCGTCTCAGTGGCACCATAGAGGTTGACGCACGTCAACGCGGGCGCGATCTCGTGGAAGCGCAGGACATCGCGCCGAATCAGTGCATCCCCCACAATGAACGCATAGCGCAGCGTGGGAATCGGGGCGGCCTCTTGAATAATTAGTTGTACCATCGCGGGGGTCAGATTTGCAATGGTAATGGCGTGCAGCTGCAACCACCGCGAAAGCCACCCCGGCACCCCGATCATTTCGGGGTCCGGGATATAGAGCGTGCCGCCTTGGGTCAACGCGGTAAAGATGTCGCGCTGCAACGGATCATGGGCCAGCCCGGAGAGCATACTATAGCGATCATCCGGCTGCAACGCGAAGCGCTCTCTTTGCCAGGGCAGAAAGTGCGAGAGCGGCCCATGCCGCCCCACAATCCCTTTGGGAGCACCGGTCGAGCCGGAGGTAAAAGCAAGATAGGCCACAGTATCTGGCCCAACCGGCAACGCCGGATCCGTGGTCGGGTAATCAGCCAGGAACTGCTGCGCGGCGGCCTCCTGGCCGGTAGGTAAAGTCCACGAGCTGCTCAGCACAGCCGTCGCGGCAAACGTCTGCAATTCAGCGGGTAACGGCCCGGCCGCAGCTACAGCGAGCAAGGCTCGCGGCTGCGCCAGCGTGAGGGTTTCCACCAGCCGCGCCGGCGGATACGCCGGGTCGAGGATCACAAACGCCCCGCCCGCCTTCAAGACCCCCAGCACCGCCCACACCAGAGACGCGCTACGATGTGCATAAATAGCGACGACCTCTTGCGGGCGCAACCCGTGCTGAATCAAAGCGTGCGCCAATTGGTTGGCGCGCGTCTCCAGTTCGTGGTAGGTCCAATGCTCAGTGGAATCCACCAGCGCCACCGCTTCGGGCCGCTGGGCCGCCTGCGCAGCCATCAGGGTATGCACCGCCCCTACCCAGGTATCCGCCAACGGCGCAGTGGGATCGGGTAACCGCGGGCGGGTTTCAGGTGGGATTAGCGAGAACGCCGTCAACGGCCATTCGGGATGGGCAACGGCTTGCGTCAGTACGTGCCGCAATTGCGCCAGCATTTCACTCACCCGTTCACGGGTAAAGAGATGGGTGTTGTACACCAATTCAAAATACAAATCAGTAGCTTCACCCGCATACAATGTCACGTCAAACTTGGCAAGCACTTCTTGAAGCAGCACCGGTTCCACGGTCAAATCGGATGATACGAGGTTAGGGCGCGGCGTGTTGACCATATTGAAGAAAATCTGAAACAATGGCGTGCGGCTTAAATCACGTTCCGGTTTGAGGGCTTCGAGCAAAAACTCAAACGGAATATCTTGATTGTCATAGGCTTCCAGCGCGGTCTGCCGCACGCGCTTCAAGAGCTCAGCGAAAGTAATTCCACCAGCAAGATCTGTACGCAAGACAAGCGTATTCAAAAACAGGCCAAACACTTTTTCCAAATTGACATCATTGCGCCCGGCAATGGGTGTACCTATCAAGATGTCTTCCTGGCCCGTGTAGCGATACAGTAACGTCTTGAAAGCCGCCAGCAACACCATAAAGAGCGTGCAATGGTAACGCCTGCTCAACTGATGCAAAGCGCCAAGCAAGGGTTCTGTAATCACCATACTCACCATAGTCCCATCATGCGTCAATTCCGGGGGGCGCGGTCTATCAGTGGGCAGTTCCAGCGTCGGCAAAACACCGCTTAGTTTTTGTTTCCAGTAGGCAAGTTGGGACGTAAAAGCCGTACTTTGCAACCAGTCCTGTTGCCAGAGCGCAAAATCAGCATA
>CAZDDI010000121.1:0-5235 GCA_964504195.1 uncultured Anaerolineales bacterium | reverse complement strand
CCTGAGTGTACCAGATAATTCGTGATTTGGTTTACGTTTTACGCGAATGGTCAGTTATCAACTTGCCTTCCGCTAAAATTGTGCTAGCTTGAAAGTACCTTTGGCGTTTTTCCCCCTGTGTACAAGAAAGGAGCAACCAATGAAACCGATTCGCACGTTTTCGATTATCCCCTCGTTGCCGGAGCCGCTGGAACCCCTGCGCGAACTTGCCTACAACCTCCGCTGGGCCTGGAATCACGATACGATCGAGCTCTTCCGCCGTCTGGATAGTGACTTGTGGGAGACTTCTGACCATAACCCGATGTTGATGCTGGGCGTGATTGACCAACAACGGTTGGAGGCCGCCGTTGAGGATGCGGGCTTCAGGGCGCATCTGGCGCGTGTCTGGCGCAATTTCCAGGAGTACGTCAACAACGGCGATGGCTCGGCCTGGTTTGGGCGCACTTATGAGAAGCCCGCCGGGCCGATTGTGGCCTATTTCTCCGCCGAGTTTGGCGTGACTGAGTGTCTCTCGATCTTCGCGGGCGGCCTGGGCATCCTCTCTGGCGATCATCTCAAATCGGCCAGCGACCTGGGTCTGCCGCTGATGGGCGTGGGCCTGCTCTATCAACAGGGCTACTTCCAGCAATACCTCAATCAGGCCGGGTGGCAGCAGGAGCTCTACGCCGATAATGATTTCGACAACTTACCGGTACGGTTGGAGAAGGGTAAGGATGGCGAGCCGTTGACTGTTTCAGTCGAGATTAGCGGGCGGACGGTGTGGGTGCAGGTGTGGCGGGCGCAGGTGGGGCGCGTTCCCCTCTATCTGCTCGATGCGAACTTGCCCCAGAATCGCCCCGATGACCGCGACATCACCGACCAGCTTTACGGCGGCGATGATGAGATGCGCATCAAGCAGGAGATTGTGCTAGGCATCGGCGGCTATCGCGCGCTGGAAGCGTTGGGCTTGCAGCCGCTCGTGTATCACATCAACGAAGGCCACTCCGCGTTTTTGGCGCTGGAGCGCATCCGTTGTTTGATGCGCGATCATGGCCTCACTTACGTCGAGGCGCGCGAGGCGGCTGCGGCAAGTCTGGTGTTCACCACGCACACGCCTGTCCCTGCCGGGCATGACCGTTTCCCGCCGGAGATGATGGAGCGCTATTTTGGCGGCTATTACCGCGAACTGGGCCTCAATCGTGAGGATTTCCTGGCGCTAGGGCGGGTGAATCCGCGCGATCACAGTGAGACGTTTTGCATGACCGTGCTCGCGTTGCGGCTGGCGGCGCACACCAACGGTGTGAGTGAACTGCACGGCCAGGTGAGCCGGGAGATGTGGCGCGGGCTGTGGCCCGGCGTCGCCGAAGACGAAGTCCCTATCACGGCTATTACCAACGGCGTGCATTTCCTCTCGTGGATTTCGCGCGATATGAAGGAGCTCTACGATCGCTATCTCGGCCCGCGCTGGCGTGAGGAGCCTGCCGACCGGCAAGCCTGGAATCGCGCGGAGAGCATGGCCGCCGAGGAGCTCTGGCGCACCCACGAGCGCCGCCGCGAGCGGCTGGTGGCCTTCGCGCGCCGCCGTTTGCATGATCAGGTGGCTCGGCGCGGTGGCTCGCCCCGTGAGATCGAAGCTGCTGGCGAGGTGCTCGACGCTGAGGTGCTCACCATCGGCTTTGCCCGGCGGTTTGCCACCTACAAGCGCGCCTCCCTTATTTTCCGCGATTTGGAACGGTTAGACAAGCTGCTCAACAACCCGGAGCGCCCGGTACAGATCATCTTTGCCGGTAAGGCGCACCCGCGCGATGATCCTGGTAAGGAGCTCATCCGCACTATTGTGACGCTGGCCCGCCAGGAGCGTTTCCGCCGCCGGATTGTGTTCCTGGAGGATTACGGCATGACTGTGGGCCGCTATCTGGTGCAGGGGTGTGATGTGTGGCTCAATACGCCCCGCCGCCCCCGCGAGGCCAGCGGCACCAGCGGCATGAAGGCCGCCGCCAATGGCGTCCTCAACCTCAGCATTCTGGATGGCTGGTGGGACGAGGCGTACATCCCCGGGGTGGGGTGGGCCATTGGGCGTGGCGAGATGTACGACGACCGTAATTATCAGGATCAAGTGGAAGCGGAAGCGTTGTATGACTTGCTCGAGCGCGATGTGATTCCCACGTTTTACACGCGCGGGCGCGATGGGCTGCCGCGCCAGTGGATTGACCTGATGAAGCACGACATCAGCGAGTTGTGCCACTTCTTCAACACCAACCGCATGGTAGCGGAGTACACGCAGCGGTTTTACATGCCTACCGCCGAGCGCTACGAGCGGCTGGCGGCGGACGATTTGGCGCGCATCAAGGCGCTGGCGGCGTGGCGCGCGCGCATCGAGCAGGCCTGGGGGCAGGTGCGGGCGGAGCAGGTGCAGGCGCAGCTCCCGCGCGACGAGCCGCGCGTGGGCGAAACGCTGGGCGCGGAGGCGCTGGTGACGCTGGGGGACTTGACGCCCGCCGATGTGTGTGTGGAACTGTATCTGGGCGGGGTCAATGCACGCGGCGATATTGTGGATGCGCAGGTGGTGACGATGGAGATGGTCGAGCCGGTGCAGCCGGGGCAGTATCGCTACGCCGTGCGCGATGTACCTTGTGACAAGAGTGGGTTATTCGGCTACACCGTGCGCGTCTCCCCGCGCCATGAGGATTTGGCGACGCCGCTGCTACCGGGGTACATCGTCTGGGCGTCGTGAGGAGATAAGCCTGGCGCAGGGGTAGCGGTGAAGCTACCCCTGCTATTTGTTATGATTCTGCCTTTGATCCCGACAGCGCGGGGCTGGAGGAGCCATAAGCCCTGCTCAGCTATCTGATCTGCGGTGGGGTGTACGATTGGAGCACGCGCCGTATCTACCAGGGCGGGCGGTACTTCGATCCCGCAAAGGAGCGTATCATGTGTGCATTAAGCTGTGTTTCCCGAAGATTATGGGGAATACTCATTATGATAAACTCGATTTTTATCTTGGTGCAGTGTGTTGCGTTGCTTCGGGAGTCAGAATTGCCAGCTACTTCTCTTGAATCTATGTTGGCTACCGGGCAAATCGTGTTTGTATCCACGCGGGATGGGAACGAGGAAATCTATATCATGAACGCTGACGGTAGTTCACAAACACGGCTGACGCATAACCCCGCGGCAGATCGTTATCCAAGTTTTTCCCCAGATGGACAGTATATCGTTTTTGTATCCGAGCGTGCGGGAAAAAATTATCTTTATCGTATGCGATTAGACGGAAGTGAACAAGTGCAACTTACTGACCACGAGACTTTTGTTGCTGAACCTCGCTGGTCCCCGGATGGAGAATGGATCGCATTTATATCCGGTGGGTTGCAACTGTACATTATGCGCCCCGACGGTAGTGGGATAACGCAACTTACAGAATCCTCGGCATATCACGGTTACCCTACTTGGTCAGCCGATAGCAAGAAACTACTTTTTGCTTCGACTCAGAGCAATGAAGTAGGTATCGTGGATAACAATCTCTACACCCTCAACCTCACTGATCGTATGATTACTCGGGTTACCTTTACTACAGCTACTTATGACCAGCCGGCTTGGTCGCCTGATGAGCGATACATTGCCTTTACTGATCGGCATTCTCGCAAAATCTACCTGCTCGATGTAAGCAGCCAGGAGATTACGCCTTTGCTTTCATCTGATCCGGCTTTAGATACTGCCTCAACGCCACCGGAGATCACACCTTCCTGGTTACCAGACAGTGAACATCTGGTTTTTAGTTGGTACCAGGAGGGGAATGCTGAACTCTATGTTATCAACATTTTCACCCGAGAATTGACGCGTCTTACCCACAATTCCGCGAATGATTACGCCCCAGATTGGGGGACGCAACCATAATTTATGGAGGGACAATGTCTTTAATCCTGAACCACAGCTGCCGCAGAAATAAAGGCGCTTCCTTGAGTCTGCTTTTACGGAGATTAATCTGGGTCATGTTGAACGCATTACTCTTGTTGCTGTGGGGCTGTCGCGCCGCGCCCACACCTGAAAAACTCGTGTTTATTTCTGCACAAGGCGACACAACTGGGTTATATGTAGTTTCAACTGAGAGTGGGGAACCGCAACGGATTTCCAGCATATTCAGGTGGCAACGTCCCCAGGGGTCTCCTGACGGGGATAATCTAGCTTTTCTGGCTGAATATGAAGAGCTACTGACGCTGTATGTATTGCCGGATGGCAGTGAAACGCCGTTGCCTTTGACCTTTGGAATAGAGGTAGTGTCTTTTGCTTGGTCCCCAAACGGAAAAGAAATCGCTTTTTCGGCATATCAGGGCGCGGAACAGGATATTTACACCATCTCGCTTGAGACCCATCAACTTGTCAATTTAACAGCCGGCAATCAGCGAGCGGATACTACACCGGTGTGGTCACCAGATGGAACACACATCGCATATCATTCAGCCCCTGGTGTAAGTGGGAGTCATTTGTGTCAAGAAATGTGTCAATATCGCATCTACATCATAGAGCGGGACGGCGCAAATCCCCAGCAAATCACCGCGAGGCAACCCCCGCCAACAATGGGGATGATGGAGTGTGCTCCCGCTTGGTCCCCAGACAGTCGGTATTTGCTCTTTAACAGCGGTTGTCATCCGGGCGAATCGGCGATGAATATCTACAGATTTAATGTGCAAACTGAAGAACTTATACAACTAACTACAACTGGACAGGATCGAGGTGGTAGTTGGCTCTCTGATGAGGAGATACTTTTTAGCACATTGCGTGATGGAGTTGCTAACGAACAACATTATGTTATGAAGTATGATGGAACACACTGTCGCCCCTTTTTACCATGGGATGAGGCAAATATCAGTGCTATTGCTAGCCATGATTTCCGTTGGTTTGTGTGGCAAGATCGGTCTACCGAAGAGCTACTGATTGGTGACCTTGTTACAGCAGAGGTTACATCTACTCAGGTGCGGGGATGCGATCCGGTATGGGCGGCTTCTGGAGACAAGATCGCGTTTACTACAGCCTGTTTGAATCTAGAAAAAAGTGATGTTTGGTTGATGAACCGTGATGGAACGCAACTAGTGAATTTAACAACGGATTTGGCTGGTAATAATTATCAGCCTATTTGGATTCCTTAATTGCTGGCGGCTTCAAACAGAAGATTGTGCGTTTGATGTATCAAAGCCAGGTTGGGAGTAATAACTCGACTTTTGCACCTTAACAAAGAATACTCCACCAGCCAAAAACCGGCTG
>CAZDDI010000120.1:0-5518 GCA_964504195.1 uncultured Anaerolineales bacterium | reverse complement strand
AGTCTTTTTCCGGCTTGAACCCGACCTTGTGGATGTTAATGTACGGTAGAAAATTTATTTTTAGAATGACCAACTTGACACAAAACCTTATTTACGGATTAATTTCTTAAAATTCACAATGTGCCGCGCATAGCTGCGTCGTTCGCAGGCGCGAAGCAGCCGCTTCGCGTTACAGCTATTTTGAAAGGAATGCTATGGACATTGCAATGATCGGTTTAGGCAAAATGGGCGGGAACATGGTTCAGCGACTGCTGCGCGGAGGGCATCGCGTGGTGGGTTACGACCACGATCCCGCTATAGCGAAGGACTTGGCGGAAGAGGCCGGACTCGTCCCGGCAACGTCGCTTGAGGAAGTGGTCGCGCTACTCGCGCCGCCCCGCGCCGTGTGGGTGATGGTGCCTGCGGGCGCGCCCACCGAGGAGACGCTGGCCGCGCTCGCCGCGCTGCTCGCGCCCGGCGATATCCTCATTGACGGCGGTAACAGCAATTACAAGGATACCATCCGCCGGGCTGCGACGCTCAAAGCGCAGGGCTTACATCTGGTGGATGCGGGCACGAGCGGCGGCGTCTGGGGACTCGCTGAGGGCTACAGCCTGATGGTGGGCGGCGAGGCTGAGGCTGTGGCGCGCTTACGCCCCGCGCTGGAGACGCTCGCGCCCGCACCCGACCAGGGCTGGGGACACGTCGGGCCGAGCGGGGCCGGGCATTTCGTCAAAATGGTGCATAATGGCGTCGAGTACGGCCTAATGCAGGCTTACGCTGAGGGCTTCGAGATTCTGCGCGCCAAAGAAGACTTCGACCTCGACCTGCATCAAGTGGCCGAAATCTGGCGCGTCGGCAGCGTGGTGCGCTCGTGGCTGCTGGATCTGATCGCCAACGCGCTGAGCGACGACCCGGAGTTACCCGGCATCAAGGGCTGGGTAGCCGATAGCGGCGAGGGCCGGTGGACGGTCTTCGAGGCGGTGGATTTGGACATTCCCGCGCCCGTCATCACGGCGGCGCTCCAGGCGCGCTTCGTCAGCCGCCAGGAAGAGAGCTACGCCGCCAAACTGCTCGCGGCGATGAGAAATCAGTTTGGTGGACATGCGGTGAAAAAGACATAATGTGTATTGCGTACTGCGTAAATTCTCCTTACGCAGTACGCATCACCAACCAGGAGCATCTATGAACCCATCCCCTCCCCCCGCAACTGTCGTCATCTTCGGCGCGTCGGGCGATTTGGCCCGGCGCAAGTTAGGCCCGGCGCTGCACAGCCTGGCGTGTGAGGGCCTGCTGCACGCGCACACGCAGGTGCTCGGCGTAGCGCGCAGTCCGCTCAGCGATGCGGAATTCCGCGAGCGGCTCTACGCGGGCGTGGCGGATTACGCCCGTCTGAAGCCCGATGTGTGCCAGCTCTGGGAAGGCGCAGCGGAACGCTATGCCTATCTCGACGGCGGCTATGACGACCCGGAGACCTATCGCCGCCTGGCCGAGCGGTTGGCGCAGCTCGACACCACCGCCGGAACAGAACACAACCGGCTCTTCTACCTGGCGACGCCGCCGGAGCTCTACCCTGTCATCGTGGCGCAGCTGCATGAGGCCGGGCTGCACCGCAGCGATCCCGGCTGGACGCGGATCATCATCGAAAAGCCCTTTGGGCACGACCTGGCGAGCGCGTGGGCACTCAACGCCCAGGTGCATACCGCCTTCGAGGAGCACCAGGTCTACCGCATTGACCATTACCTGGGCAAGGAAACCGTCCAGAACATCCTGGCCCTGCGCTTTGCCAACGCCATCTTCGAGCCGTTGTGGAATCGCAACTATGTGGAGCATGTGCAAATTACGGTGGCGGAAACGGTGGACGTGGGCCGCCGCGCCGGGTATTACGATCAGGCCGGGGTGCTGCGCGATATGTTCCAGAATCACCTGCTGCAACTGCTCACCCTCACGGCGCTGGAGCCGCCCGCGCTCTTTGAGGCTGACGCGCTGCGTGACGAGAAGGTGAAGGTGCTGCGCACCGTGCGCCGCTGTGTACGCAGCATCCGCGCGCAATACGCGGGCTACCACGAAGCCCAAGGCGTCGCACCGGACTCCCAGACGCCCACCTACGCCGCGCTGGAGCTGTTCGTGGACAACTGGCGCTGGCAGGGCGTGCCTTTCTACCTGCGCTCCGGCAAAGCGCTGGCGGGCAAGGCCTCTGAGATCGTTATCCAGTTCAAGCGCGCGCCGCACCTGCTCTTTCCACAAACGGAAACCCAGCACGCGCCGAATGGCCTGTCGCTGTGCCTGCAACCCGATGAAGGGCTGCACCTGCGCTTCGCGGTGAAGACGCCGGGCGCGGGGATGCGTACCCGCCCGGTGGACATGGAATTTCACTACGCCGAGGACTTTGGTGCGGCGGCGCTGCCTGAAGCCTACGAGCGGCTGCTGCTCGATGCGCTCCAGGGCGATGCCACGCTCTTCGCCCGCGCCGACGAGATCGAGCTGGCGTGGGGTATCATTGATCCCATTTTGGCGACGTGGGCCGGGCCGGACGCGCCGCCGTTGGCGACCTACGCGCCGGGGACGTGGGGGCCGACGGCGGCGGATGCCCTGCTGTCCCGCGAAGGTCGCGCCTGGGTGACGGGCTGCGGGACGGCCGACCACGAATAGGAGCACGAATACACAAATCATGGTGCTCTCATTCGTGTATTCGTGAAGATTTGTGGACGGCAGTTCAGGACAAAACATTTATGCACAACACAGCGAACACGCCCGAAATCCTCATCCTCCCTGATGCAGCGACGCTGGCCGAGGAAGCCGCGCGCCGTTTTGCCGTACTCACTGCGGAGGCCGTCGCTGCGCGGGGCCGCTTCAGCGTAGCACTCTCCGGCGGCTCGACGCCCGGCGCGCTCTACCGGCTGCTCGCAGGTACGCCCTTTCGCGCGCTGCCCTGGGCGCAGGTGCATCTCTTTTGGGCGGATGAGCGCTCCGTCCCACCGGGCGATCCCGGCAGCAACTACCGCCTGGTCGCAGAGACGTTGCTGCCGGGATCGTCCATCCCGCCGGAGAACATCCACCGGATGCGGGGCGAATGGGAGCCAGAGCGCGCTGCCCGCGATTACGAGCAGACGCTCCGCGCCTTCTTCGGCGATACCGCGCCCCACTTCGACCTGGTATTGCTGGGGCTGGGCAAGGATGGGCACACCGCGTCGCTCTTCCCCGGCGCGGACACGCTCGCGAAGACCGCGCGCTGGGCTGTGCCCGCAACCGCTGAGTACGCGGAGCGTCCCGCCTGGCGCATCACCCTGACCCTGCCCGCGCTCAACGCCGCGCGACACGTCATCTTCCTGGTGAGCGGCGCAGAGAAGGCCACCATCGTCCGCACTGTGCTGGAAGACCCGGCGGCACAACTCCCCGCCCAGCGCATCCACCCCACCGCCGGGCAGGTAACGTGGCTGCTCGATGCTGCCAGCACAATGAACGTTCCCCCATCTCATTAAGTTAAGGCCGTTCCAAGAAAATAAACTATCCAGGTTTTGACGCTGGCGCGGGAACTTTCTTGTGATGTGGCGTGCTTTAAATCTTGGAACTACCTAAGCGCCTTGGGCGTGGTCGCCGTTCTCGAATTAGGCCACGAATTCCGCGTGCGCGGGACAAGTTGCGCGAATTCCCCCTGTTTTGTAGACATGCGTGTATTCGTGGAAGCATTCGTGGCCGGCCTGCAAACCTTAACTTAATGATATTGATACTCGTGTCATGAGTAGCACAGTCGTTACTGTTTTTGTCAAGCGAAAAGAGGGCCACTTGATGCTCGAAAACAGAGCCACTTGGGTCATCGGGCCAACTTTTTGATGGTTGAAAACAGAGCCACTAGCTCTTCGAAAAGAGGGCCACGTCATCGCAGTCGTAGCGCGGTGGGGACTGGGGTGAACCCGGAGTTTACGCAGGGTTCTCCCCAGTCTCCACCGCGGCCACTCAAGGTTGTGCTGGTCCCGGTTGTTCCCGGGCCAGGCGCTGGCGGAAGCGATAGGACTCGACGCCGGAAAATTCGATAATGTGCGCGTGATGTGCCAGCCGATCGAGTAACGCGGCGGTCAGGCGCTCGTCCCCAAAGACCTGCACCCAGTCGGCAAACCGTAAATTGGTGGTGATAATCAGGGCCACCCGCTCGTATAGCGTCGAGCAAAACTGAAACATGAGTTGGGCCCCCGTGTTGCTGAAGGGGATAAAGCCCAATTCGTCTAACACGATGAGGCTATGGCGCAGGGCAGCATTCAAGACTGCCGGTAACTGATGCTGGTCTTGCGCCGTGATGAGGGTGTTGACCAATTCGGCCGCGGTGTAGAAGCGGACCCGCCGCCCTTGTCTACACGCGGCTAACGCCAACCCCGTCGCCACGTGGGTTTTGCCGAGGCCGGGATTACCGACCAAGAGGAGGGGCTCGGCGCGTTCAATATAGGCCCCGCGCGCCAGGTCGAGGATCTGTTGGGCCTTGAGACTGGGGACGCGACTGAAATCGAAGTCGGCCAATTCTTTGAGTAATGGAAAGTGGGCTTCTTTGATCCGCCGGCGTTGCCGGGTGAGTTCCCGGTGACTCACTTCCTCCGCGGCCAGCGCTTGGAGGTAGCGCGCATACGGGAGTTGACTCTGCACCGCATCTTCGGCGAAGGCCTGATAGTGGTGCTTAAAGGTCGTCAGCCGCAAGGTATGGAGATAACTTTCTAACAGCTGGGTATCGAGATTCATGGGGTACCTCCGCTCAAGAGTTGCTCGTACTGGTGTAAATCGGGTTCCTGGGTCGCCACGGCGGCTAAGTCGGGGTGGGCACTCAAATCCACAGGGGGTAGCGGTGGGGACGGCGCTTGTAAGGCTTGCAGACAGAGCCGGATGCCGGCCACATCGGCACTGCCATACGCCAGGGCCTGGGCCACCGCTTGGGCCAGCAACGCGGCGGGAAACTCCGTATGCAAGCGGAGGACGCGGACAAACTCGCGGGCCCCGCGCCCCTCCGGCCAGCGCTGCTGCAAGTGGACTAACAACTGTTCATAGACCGGCGGCCACTCCGCCCGCCACTGGCGCAGCGGGCGAGCATGCTCCAAGGCCCCGGGCCGTTGCTCCAGTAACGGCAAATAGTGGAGCGGGTCCCAGATGTCCTGTTCCCGCCCGTAACACCGCGGATGCCGGGCCAACTCGTGCGTTGCATACAAGATCCGCACTTCAAACGGCGTCGCCTGCAGCACCAAGTGACGGTACGCCTGATCGGTGGGGACGGAATAGCGATTTGTCTCGAAGACCACCTGACTGTAGCCATTCAGGGTCACTTCCCGCTGCACGGCGCAGTCGAAGTCGTGGGCCGGTAAGGAACGCAAGTGCGGCTGCTCGTGCTGCCAGGCGGTTCCGATCGGCGTGGGTTGTCCGGCCACCTGCCGGGCATCATCGGCCTGGCACGCCGCCAGCAAGTGCGCATTCAAAGCGACATAATCGGCTACTTCCGGTAAGGGCACTAGTAGTTTAACAGAGACGATTTGACGGATAAGAAAAGTGTGGCATTCTTGTA
>CAZDDI010000119.1:0-5543 GCA_964504195.1 uncultured Anaerolineales bacterium | reverse complement strand
CACCGGCCTTCGACAGGCTCAGGCACCGGCCTTCGACAGGCTCAGGCACCGGCCTTCGACAGGCTCAGGCACCGGCCTGCGGCAGGCTCAGGCACCGGCCTTCGACAGGCTCAGGCACCGGCCTTACTCCGCATCCGGCGGGCAGCCCGCGCACAGCCGCGCGCCAGCTGCCCGCAGCAAGGGAACGAGCCGGGTGTATTCGGCAGTGAGCGCGGCGAGCGCGGCGGTGATGTGCGCGGGCGCGAGTTCGTGTGCGCGCTGCTCCAGCTGCTGTGCTTGCGCCGCCAGCTGCAGCGCGCCGATGGTGGCGGCGGTGGATTTGAGGGTATGCGCGGCCCGTTGCAGCTCGGCGCGCTGCTCGGCTTGCGCGGCGGCGCGCGCCTCGGCCAGCAAGCGCTCCGTGCTTTCGTGGAAGCTTTCCAGGAGCGTCGCCAACTTATGCGCCGCCCGCCGCCCAAGCGCATCCTTGAGGTGCTGCAAGACAGCTTCATCCAATACCACCGGCGCTACGCTGTGCGCCGCCGCCGGCGACGCGCCCTGGGCATGGGCCAACGCCGCGACGAGCTCCGCCACTTGCACCGGTTTTTTGACAAAGTCATCCATCCCGGCGGTAAAGCAGGCGGCGCGGTCTTCGCTGAAAGTGTTAGCGGTCATGGCGATGATGCGCGGCTGGGTGATGGTATCCCCCAGCGCGCGGATGCGGCGCGTGGCCTCCAAACCGTCCATCTCCGGCATCTGCACATCCATCAACGCCACATCGTAACCCCGCCGTTGCACAGCCGCGAGCGCCTCCACGCCGTTGAAGGCGAGATCGGCCTGATGCCCCAGGCGTTCCAGAAGGAGCTGGGCCAGGCGTTGGTTGATGGCGTTATCTTCGACCAGCAAAATCCGCAGCGGCACGGCATCCGGAACGGGGACGGGGGCCGGGGCAGGCCCGCGCACGGGCGGCATGGCGGGCGGTGCGGGCGCGACGACCACCGGCAACAGAAAATGGAACGTGCTACCTTCGCCCGGCGTACTCTCCGCCCATAGCGTCCCGCCGAGCAATTCTGCCAGGCGGCGGCTGATGACGAGACCCAGCCCGACCCCGCCGTACTTGCGCGCGGCGGAAGCATCCAACTGGGTGAACGGTTGGAAGAGGCGCGCCAACTGCTCCGAGGGAATGCCCACCCCGGTATCGCGGACGCTGAAGCGCAGTGCAGCGCCGCCGGCGTGCAGGCTGTCCGGCGCAACGGTGAGCGTGACGTTTCCGGCAGCGGTGAACTTCACCGCATTGCTCAAGAGATTGAGCAAGACCTGCTGCACGCGCGCCGCGTCACTGATGATATGCGGGGGCACATCCGCAGCGCAAGCGATATGCAAGGTCAGGTTTTTCGCCTGGGCCTGGGGCGCGATCAGCGCCACGACGCTATCAATGGCCGCCCGCAAGGTGAAAGGCCGCAGCTCTGGGGTGAGTTGCCCGGCTTCGATGCGGGCAAAGTCGAAAATATCATTGAGCAGCGCCATTAACACGTCGCCGTTGCGCTTGACGGTCTCGGCAAGCTCCCGCTGGTCGGCGTTGAGCGGGGTATCCAGCAGCAGCGCGCTCATGCCGAGCACGGCATTCATGGGGGTGCGGATTTCGTGGCTCATGGTGGCGAGGAAGGCGGTCTTGGCACGGTTGGCAGCTTCGGCGGCGTCCCGCGCCTCGGCGAGCTCGCAGGTACGCTGGGCGACTTTATCTTCGAGGGTCTGATTGGCTTCTGCGAGCAGGCAGTGCGCCTGGGTCAGCTGTTCGGCGTTGCGCTGGGCTATGTACGCGGTTTGCTCTTGCAAATGGTTGAAGCGGATGAGGAGGGCCAGCGCGCCCCCAAGCATGAAGGTGAGAATGGCCCCAATCAGCCCCCAGAAGGAGAGGCTGGTGGGGTTCTCAGTGTAGAGCATCCAGGTGCTCAGGATGCCCAGGTGTGCCAGGAGCGTGAAGCTGAGGTAGACGGCAGCGCTGATACCGGCGGCGATGATGCCCGCGCGGGCGTTGATGAGGATGATGCCCAGAATCGGCAGGATGATGAGGTAATCGCGCCCCGCGCCAGCCAGCCCGTCGCGGGCGAAGGAGACGCCCCCGACGATGTAGCCGAGGATGAGGAAGACCCAGGCCCGCGCGCGATAATCGCGCCGCCGGGCCAGGGTCAGCCCGACGAGGAGGCAGTAGAAGATGGGGTAGAGGGCGGCGGTGGCCCACTGGGCGGGATCGGGCAGGGCTTCGATGAGCAGGGCGAGCATGGCGGGCAGGGCGACGATGACGACGGTGGTGAGGACGATGTTGAGGGCGCGGGTGCGCCAGGCATGTAACGCCGCGCCGGGCGGCGAAGTCACAGGGGTTGGCGTAGGTTGGTTCATAATTTTATCATTGGCGTGCAACGTGCTGCGTGAAGCCTGCGCGGGTCACGCGCCGCGTTTCACGCAGCACACGGGAGCTCCACAAGGTTACTGTTCCCGCACGATTTGAGCAGCATACGGCCCAACGGTGATCCAGTGCCAGGTGCCATCCGGCTCGCGAACGAGGGTGCCTTTCCATTCCATCGCCACGATGAGGTTACCGGTGGCGGGATCATAGAGCGCATCTTCCGGGCCGGAGCGGGTCTCAGCGCTGGTGTAGGAGCCAGAGTAGTGTTCATTGGCCGGGCGGACATACCGCTTGGAGAGGTATTGCTCCACCGTCCAGGTGCGTCCTTCATCGGTAGAGCGCTCGATGCGGTCGCCGGGGACGAAGCGGTAGAATTCGCCCGGCGCAGTGCCCGCCAGCAACCAGGTGTGCGAGGCTAAATGTCGGCATTGGTAATCCGGGAGGCTCGCTTGTTGTTCCATGGTCGGATAATCGGAAACCAGCGTGTCCCAGGTCAGTCCCCCATCATCGCTGGTATAGACGCCGCCCGTCATGCCGGCCCAGTCGGCGATGGCGTAAATGCGCGCCTCTTCCAAATGCAAGCAGGTGATGCCGGGATCTTTCGGGCCGCTGTTGGCGATGGTGGCGAAGGCGGCCAGGGCGATGACGCCGGCGGTGCGATAGGGGGCGGCGGCGGGGCGCTGTCGCGCGGTGGATTGCCACAGGCGCCACGCGGGCCACAAGGCGGGGAGCGTCAACAAATCGGTGGGATCGCGCAGTAATATGGATTCCCAACCCAAGACGGCGGCGAATCCGGCGCGGAAGGCCGCGTGGGCCACCGGCAAGGTTTTGACCGCCGCGAAGATGCCGCCCACGAGCAGGCCGGCAGCCAGTCCCACCCAGGCGTCGCGGCGCGGGAGGGAAGTCGGCAAAAGCCAGGCCAATAGCGGGGCGATGATGAAGGGCATGAAGAAGAGCCAGGCCGCATCGCCCAGCTTGCCCGTGAGCCAGGAGGGATGCGCCCAGCGTAGCCAGTGATCATTGACGAGCAATAGCCCGATGGCGGCGAGCACGGCGGGATGCGCCGCCGCGCGCACCGCCCGGCCCACAGATGCCCGACGTAGTGTAAGTGTGTGCATGTCAGCCCTCCTATGGAAAATGGCGAATCAGCGAATGGCGAATCGGCGAATGGCGAATCGGCGGATGGCGAATGGCGAATCGGCGAATGGCGCATGGCGAATGGCGAATGGTGAATGGCGCATGGCGCATGGCGCATGGCGAATGGCGAATGGCGAATCGGCGAGAAGGCGGATGAAACGTGAAACGTCACCAGAGAATTCATTACGCAGTACGCAGTACGCAGTACGCAGTACGCAGTACGCAGTACGTCAATCTAAAACCCCAATTCCCGCTGCTCTGCGCCGGGCGCGGCCTTCTGCGCCACCTTGAACGTGCTCTGGCTCGGCGGGAGCTGGGGCTGCGCTCCGCCCAGCAGCGCCGCGATGGTGAGGATTTGCAGGCGCGGGTAATCCTTCCCCCACCCCGGCGAGGTGTAATAGCCC
The DNA here is from genome assembly GCA_964504195.1 of uncultured Anaerolineales bacterium. Lineage (GTDB taxonomy): Bacteria > Chloroflexota > Anaerolineae > B4-G1 > SLSP01 > CAZDDI01. Next base: position 1,616 of record CAZDDI010000119.1, on the reverse strand, counting down.
GCGCTTACCGCCTCCGTCTCCATCTCGCGCGAGGGCGGCTCCAGCGTAATAAACAGCCCCAGCGCCGCCCCCTCGCGCTCCACCGTCCCCCGCAAATCGCGGATATCGCCGCTCTTCACCTGCCCACTCTTCACCTGCACCAGCGCGCGCTTAGGCTTGGCCGTCGCTTCATCTATAAAGGTGATGACGCCATCAATACCGCGATCCGCCCCGCGCTTGCCCTGCTTACTGCCCGCCTGCGCGCCGAGGGGCCGCGCCCCGATGAGCGAGAGCGCCCAGAACTGGAACTGAAAGCGATCCTCCTGCGCCAGCTGCCGCGCCGCGCCCAAACTTTGCGGCTCGCCGATGACGGCGTAATCCCGCCCCGCAGCCAGCTCGAACATATCCTTGAGGCGGTTCTTTTGTAGCGCGATCGAGAGATGCGTCACATCAATGCCCACCCACTGCCGCTCCAACTGCTGCGCCGCGACGACCGCCGTACCACAGCCACAGAACGGATCGAGCACCCAATCCCCCGGATTGCTGCTGGCCTGGATGATCCGCTCCAACAGCGCGAGGGGTTTCTGCGTGGGATAGCCGAGGCGTTCTTTAGCCTGAGATGAAATAGGCGGAATATCTGCAATTATTGACTTGATCGGTACACCAGACTGTTCATCCAGGTATCGTTTCAGGTAAGGCCGCCCGCTTTTACTCCAAGCCAAACGATCATCAGCATCCAATTCCTCCAATTTTATGCGATTGACTCTCCAACCCCACTCAGGAGTGTAACCTTTATACTCATAGGCAAGATTTGGACGTGGCCCCATTGTGGCTGAACGAATAATATGATCCAAACGATAAACACCACGCTCATCAGAATAACGGTAAAAATTCTCCACATATTTAGGGTCATGCTCAGTAAAAACGGGATTCCAAGTAAATTTCCTTGATTTGCTATAGAACAGAAGTACATCATGGATGTGCATCCATCTTCGCGTATCATTGTGGCTACTCGTGCGTTCCCATATAATCTCGTTGCGGAAATTCTCTGGGCCAAAAATCGCATCGAGGATGATTTTGAGGTAATGGCTGGCGGTGGGGTCGCAATGGAGATACAGGCTGCCGGTGGGTTTGAGGACGCGGTGGAGTTCCACCAGCCGGGCGGCCATCATCACCAGATAGGCCAGCATCTGATTCGTGCCCACAAAATCGCGCAGCGCGCCCACCATCCGGCTCACCCGGTCGGGCGCAGCCTGCACCAGATCCGTATACACCCGCTCCGCCACCGCGCCCCAGTGCCAGGTATCATCAAACGCCTGGATTTGCGCGTCCGAATCCACCCCGCTCTCATCCTGGAACAGCACGTTGTACGAGCGGTTGGAATTGAACGGCGGGTCGAGGTAGACCAAATCCATGCAGGCGGCGGGGAAATACTCCCGCAGGATGGGGAGATTATCGCCATAAAACAGCGTATTGCGGCTGGGTGCGTTGGGCATGGGCAAACTCCGTCATGCGTAATGGGTAACTGCTGCAAGTATAGGCTGGGCGGGGAAAAAAGTCAATCGGCGGGCATGGTAGCACAGGCTTATGAAAATTAAGAAAATGAACCGGAAATAAAACCATTTGCAAGAATCACT
>CAZDDI010000118.1:0-5620 GCA_964504195.1 uncultured Anaerolineales bacterium | reverse complement strand
TATTGGTATATTATACCATATTTCATGCCTAGCGCCACCTTTTTTCAGGGGAGTCGTTCTTAGTTAATTTTTTTGGAGGTTTACCCATGCACATCATTATTGGCTCCGATCACGGCGGCTACATACTCAAGGAAGCCGTGAAGCGCCATCTCAATAGTCTCGACCACTCCGTCTTCGATCAGGGGACGCACGATGCAACCACATCGGTGGATTACCCCGACTATGCCTTGCCCGTAGCGCGGGCAGTGGTCGCCGGTGAGTATGATTTCGGGATCATCGTATGCGGCACGGGGATTGGCATCTCCATCGCGGCGAACAAGGTGCGCGGTGCGCGGGCCGCGCTCTGTACCGATCCCTACATGGCGCGTATGGCGCGGATGCACAACAACGCCAACATCCTCGCACTGGGCGGGCGCGTCCTCGGCGAAGGGCTGGCGCTCGACATCGTAGATGCCTTCCTCGCCGCTACTTTTGAAGGTGGGCGGCATGGTACGCGGGTCGAGAAGCTAGATAATGCGTAATGCGTACTTCGTAATCTCTGCTCCCTTTACGCAGTACGCAGTACGCAGTACACTGTTGGCGGATGCTGTGGAGACGGGGCCCTATGCCTGACCCCATTCGCATCCTGCATTTCGCTGATCTCCACATCGGCATGGAAAACTACGGGCGACTCGACCCCGATACCGGCCTGAACCGCCGCGTGGTGGATTTCCTCGACCGGCTCGATGGCCTGGTGGATTATGCCATCGCGCATGAGGCCGATCTGGTGCTGTTCGCCGGCGATGCTTTTCGCACGCGCGCGCCCGATCCCACCCACCAGCGCGAGTTCGCCCAGCGCATCCTGCGCCTCTCGCGGGCGGAGATTCCCACCGTGCTGCTGGTGGGCAATCACGATGTCCCTGTGATGGAGCGGCGCGCTTCCAGTGTGGAAATCTTCGATGCGCTGGCCGTTCCCCATGTCACCGTCGCCGCCCGCCCCGACGTGTTGCGCATCAAGACCCGCCACGGCGTCTTGCAGCTGCTCACGATGCCGTATCCCGTTCGCCAACGCCTGCTGCAACGCGAGCAGTTTCGCCAGTTGGGGCAGGAGGAGCTCGACCGCGCTGTGACGCAGGCCGTCGTGTCGCTGCTTGAAGATTTGACCGGGCGGTGCGACCCGGCGCTGCCCACCGTGCTGACCGGGCATTTCTCGGTGGAGAGCGCGCGCTGGGGGTCGGAGCGCAGCATTATGGTGGGCCGTGACGTGGGCCTGCCCCTGGCGGTGCTGGCCGATCCCGCGTGGGACTACGTCGCGCTGGGCCACATCCACCAGCATCAGGAACTCAACAGCGGGCAGCACCCGCCGATTGTGTACGCGGGCAGCCTGGAGCGCGTGGATTTCGGCGAGGAGAAGCAGCCCAAGGGCTTCTGCTGGGTGGAAGTGCAGCGCGGGCATAGCGCGTGGCGCTACATCGAAGTCCCCGCGCGTCCCTTCGTCACCATCCGCGCGGATGTGCGCGAGGCTGACGATCCGCTGGCCGTGATCCGCGAGCGCGTCGCTGCTCGCGACCTTGATGGTGCGGTGGCGCGGCTGGTGGTGCAGATGACGCCAGAGCAGGAGCCGTTGCTCCGCGATAGTGACATTGCCCCCTTGTTAACGGCGGCCTTCTTTGCGCAAATCAACCGCGATGTGACCCGCACGGCCCGCGACCGGCTGAATGGCCTCTCGCCCGATGCGCTGACCCCGGAGCATCTCCTCGAACGCTACCTGCTGGCGGTGGGCAAAGCCGAAGCCGACCTGCCCGCCTACCTCGCCGAAGCGCAGGGCATCTTCGCAGAAGCGGAGTCGCGGGGATAGAATCTATTCAAAGCTCGTGAAGGGGGTGGTTGAGCCAGTTAAAACTATTGCTGGTTCTTGGTAAGCTCGCCCACTGGCGGAGTTTGTGGATAGATTCTTGCAACCCCTACTGTTCCGGGCGCCATTGTTGCGCGACTTCATGCAGGTGCTCCAATTGTTGCCAGTGTTGCTTGATGGCTAAGTGCCCGGCTTCTGTAAGCTGCACCATAGTATTGGGGCGCTTGCCAACGAATTGCTTTTCTATTTCCACCAGTCCGGCTTCTTCCAGGCGGGTTAGATGGGTTGACAGATTGCCTTGCGTCAATCCCGTCAGGCGTTGCAGGAATACGAAATCGGCGCTACTACAGGCGGAGAGTGCAGTCAACAGTGCCAAACGGGCCGGCTCATGGATTACCTTATCAAGACTGACCAGGGCTTCAAATGCTTCGCTCATACTCCCTCCTGCGCCAAAGATTTGAACTGGCCTACCAGCATGATGTGTCCGAGTAAACTTCCAATGCCCATGATGACACTGAATGCAATGGGCAGAATGAAACCATCGAGAAGACTGATCCAGTGGCCGCCTGCTGGAATACCCATCAGCGGCAGAAGTGACGTTACTGCAAAGAGTGCTGCGGTCACTACGTTGTGGATCAGAAAGCGCCCCGATACCCACCACAGAACAAACAGCGCCACAGCCATCGTGAGACCAAACACGCTCAGAGGCAATCGTTGTAGCGAGTCTATGAAAAAACCGCTGTAGGCAATGACTACGAACGCGATGCCCGCCAACCATGCGTTCTGCCGTTTGCGTGGCGGCAAACTCTTGACCTGCCCAAAAGCGCGGTCGTAATAATTGCCGACTAGCTTGGACAGTATCCATGCTACTGCAAAGCCCGGCACAAAAATCAGACATTGAAAATCGAGCTGGCCCTGTGGCAAGCCCAGGATGGGATTCACGGCGCTGAACGCCAGAATCCACAAGTACCACGGCAGCATCCGCAGCCCTTGTAGGTCGTGATAATGAGCCACAACAACCTTCATCCGTTTCAAGTCGTCCATATCTACCCTCCTTAGTTGCTAATAGATACCGGTTTGTATCAGAAACCTAGATATATTATATATCCATACTTGTTCTTGTCAAGTACCAGTTTGTGATACAAACCATATTCGCTTTCTTTGTACATCAGATTGAGGTAAAATGGTAAACAGTAGACGGTAGGCAGTAGACGGCAAAAATTCGCCATTCGCCATTCGCCATTCGCCATTCGCCATTCGCCATTCGCCATTTGAGATTTGAGATTTGAGATTTGAGATTTGTCCCCCCCCGGAGGCTTTATGCAAACCATAGACCTGCTTATCCATTCAGCGACGCAACTTTGCACCATCCCGCCGCACGCGGGCGGCCCGCAGCGCGGCGACCGTCTGGGCGATTTGGGCCTGATCGAAGATGGCGCGCTCGCCATTGCCGACGGGCGCGTGGTGGCGGTGGGTGCGACCGCTGACCTGCGCGCGCGCATTCGCGCCACGCGCGAGCTTGACGCTAGCGGCTACGTCGTCTGCCCCGGCTTTGTGGATCCGCACACGCATCTGGTGTGGATGGGCGACCGCGCCGGGGAATTCGAGCGGCGCATTGCCGGCGCGACATACCTGGAGATCATGGCGGCGGGCGGCGGCATCATGTCCACCGTGCGCGCTACGCGCGGCGCGAGCGTCGCCGAGATGGTTGCCGAGATGCGCCCCCGGCTCGACCGGATGCTGGCGCATGGCGCGACCACCGTGGAGGTGAAGACCGGCTACGGTCTGGAAACCGAGACCGAGCTGCGCCAGCTGGAAGCCATCGTCACGCTCGACCGCGAGCACCCGGTCACGCTCATCCCCACGTTCCTCGGCGCGCACGCCATCCCCGCCGAGTACAAAAGCCGCCCCGATGATTACGTCGCGCTGGTCATCTCCGAGATGTTGCCTGCTGTGGCGGACACCGCGCGCGTGCTGGGCCTGGAGCGGCTGCCGTTCTGCGATGTGTTTTGCGAGCAGGGCGCGTTCGATCTGGCGCAATCCCGCCGCATTCTGGAGGCCGCGCGCGACCTGGGCTTCCCACTCAAGATCCATGTGGACGAGTTCGCCCCGCTCGGCGGTACCGAGCTGGCGGTGGAACTGGGCGCAGTCTCGGCAGATCATCTCGTCACCACCCCGCCGGACGCCATTGCCGCGCTGGGCGCATCCGGCACGGTGGCCGTCTCGCTGCCCTGCACCCCCTTCGGCCTGGGCCATCACGACTACACGCCCGCGCGAGCAATCCTGGCGGCGGGCGGCGCGCTGGCCCTGGCGACCGATTGCAATCCCGGCACGGCCTGGAACGAGGCCCTGCCCTTCGTGCTGGCGCTGGCGTGCCGCTATCTGCGCTTGACCCAGGCGCAAGCCCTCGTCGCGGCCACGCTCAACGCGGCCTTCGCGGTGGGGCGCGGCGACCAGGTAGGCAGCCTCACGCCGGGCTATCAGGCCGATGTGTTGCTGCTCGACCTGCCCGATTACCGCCATCTGGGCTATCGCTTCGGCGCGAACCCGGTCGCGGCAGTGCTCAAGGGCGGGCAACTTGTGGCAGGAACGGTGCAGTGGTGAGCGCGGAGACCGTCTTCACGCTGCACGTTGCGGCGGGCGGCGAGCGGCTGGATCGCTACCTGGCGGCGGCGCTCACTGACATTTCGCGTAATCAAGTACAAAGACTGCTTGAAACCGGCTGTGTCACGCTCAATGGCGCAGTAGAGACCAAAACGGCGCATAAGGTGGCGGCGGGCGACCGGATCCTCGTCACCGTGCCGCCGCCGCAACCGGTGGACATTGCGCCGGAGGCGTTGCCGCTGGACGTGCTCTACGAAGACGGCGATATTCTCGTGCTCAACAAGGCGGCGGGGATGGTGGTGCATCCGGGCGCGGGCAATTTTTCGGGGACGCTGGTCAACGCGGTGCTGGCGCACGCGCCCGACCTGAGCGGGGTGGGCGGCGAGCTGCGTCCGGGCATCGTCCACCGGTTGGATAAGGACACGTCCGGCGTGCTGATTGTGGGCAAGCATGATGTGGCCCTCAACGGCCTGCAACGCCAGTTCAAGCAGCGCACGGTGGAGAAGACCTACCTCGCGCTGGCTATCGGGCGGCTCGAACCGGACGCCGGCATCATTGAAGCGCCCATCGCGCGGCATCGCATCCATCGGCAGAAGATGGCGGTGGATACGAAGGGCAAGCCGTCGCGCACCCGCTGGCGGGTGACACAACGTTTGCGCGATGCGGCCCGCCGCCCCTATACCCTGCTGGAGGTGGATTTGCTGACCGGGCGCACGCATCAGATTCGCGTGCATCTGGCGTGGCTGGGCTTCCCGCTGGTGGGCGATGAGGTCTACGGCCCGGCGCGGCAGTTGCTCGCTTGCCCGCGCCAATTCCTCCACGCGCAGCGCCTGGCCCTGCTGCATCCCGTCACCCTCGCGCCGCTGGAATTCATCGCCCCCCTGCCGGAGGATTTGGCGGCGGTATTGGCGGGCTTGGAGCGGGAGGCGTGAGGCGTGAAATGAATTTGACAGATCTCCCAAATATGTCAGGGCTTTTTCCTGAACGTTGACATAGATTGCAAAAGCAAGGTTAATAGAAATAAGGCGGGTTTACGCCTGACGATGATGAAAATTAAGAAAATGAACCGGAAATAAAACCATTTGCAAGAATTGCTTCTTAAAAATTTACAAATTGAGAATTTTACTCCACCCCTTGCCCCCTCCCCACGCCGCTGTGCGGCGCGGGGAGGGGGAGAAGAAT
>CAZDDI010000117.1:0-5984 GCA_964504195.1 uncultured Anaerolineales bacterium | reverse complement strand
AAAGGCCGGGGATAAAGGGGGATTTTTGTGGCGGGGCTTCGCCCCGCCACAAAAACCCTTTCTAAAAATACCGCTTTAGCGGTGCAACAGGCATCGCAAGGGGAATGAGTTTTCTAAATGCAATAGTCCTGCTTGCACACCAAGATGCCATCAGCCGGATGGATTCCCGCTGTCCTTGTGGCGAGCAGTCCGGGGCGCAGGGTTGAAGCATAAGCATCTGCCTCTTCCCCAATTGTAGACGCGGGAATGACGGAGAAGGGCCGCCCGTCGGCGCACGCTTGCAGAGGAATTTTAAGGGGTGTAAATTTAGTTAACTCAAGTTAGCACCTGGGCTGATTCAGAGATTTAGGACACGGATTTTACGGGTCACACGGATTCTTTTTGGTTCTTATCCGTAAAATCCGTGCAAATCCGCGTCCTATAAAGATTCTGGCGGACGGGTAGCATCTGACGCTTTTACTCCGCCAGCGGTAGCCGCATATAGAAGTGACTGCCGGGGCAGCGTTCCTCGTCGTAGCCGTCGCTGTGTGCCCAAATCGCGCCGCCGTGCGCCGCGACGATGCCCTTTGCTATCGCCAGCCCCAGTCCCGGCCCGCCGCCCTTGAATTTGGTGCGCCCCGATGAGTGCACCGCCACCTCTCCGGTCTGGTAAAATTTCTCGAAAATCAATGCTTGATGTTCCAGATCAATGCCGATGCCGGTATCGCTCACGACCACCTCGACAGCCCGTTCCTCAGCATTCACCGTTCCGCTCACTGTGATACTGCCCCCATCGGGTGTGTATTTGATCGCGTTGATGAGCAAATGGTGGAAGACTTTGAACAACTGGTCGGGATCGCCTGAAACCGCTGGCAGCCCTTCCAAATCCGCCTGTAAGGTAAGATCGCGCTCCTGTAAATCCGCCTTGAAGGTCCCCGCCACGCGCTTGACCACGTCACAGAGATATACCGGGATGCGGTTCAATTGTAGCAGCTCGCTATCAATCTTGGTCACATCCAGGATGCTATTGACGATGTCGTGCATCCGGGTCATGCCGGAGAGGATGCCCGCAAGCGCGGGTTGTACCTGCGGATCGTCTTTGACCACCGGCAGCGCGCCCAACAGCTGCGCGTACCCCCTGATGACGGCGAGCGGGGTGCGCAGCTCGTGCGCGGTGACTTCAATGAACCTGGACTTGGTCTGGTTCAGCCGCTCCAGGTTGTGATAGGCGCGATTGAGCTCATCGTAGAGACGGGCGTTTTCCAGCGCGACGGCGGCTTGCGCAGCGAAGGCCGGCACCAATTCCGCCTCATCCTCGTCGAAGTCCCGCGCCGCCTCGCGCGTCATCGAAATCATGCCGATCATCTCGCTTTTGGAGATGAGCGGCACGCCAAGCCACGACTTGTTGAGCGGCAGCCAGGGCACAATCTGCCAACCCGGCGTCTGCGTCACATCGTCAATCAGCACTGGCTCGCGGGTCTCGGCCATCTGCAAGAACACATCGTCCTCACGGATGCGGATGCGCACATCCTCGGCGCGACCGCCCTCCGGGAAGCCACGCTGCGCGACGATGTGCAGGGTGTGGGCATCGTGCCGCAGCATGATGGAGCAGCGCGTATAAGGCACAACCTGCGCCAGCTGTTCCAGAATCAGTCCAGGTACTTCGCTCAAGTGCAGGCTTTGCGACATCTCGCGCCCGGCTTGTTCCAGCGATTCCGCCAGCTTGCGCCGCCGTTGCTCGGAGCTGAAGAGCTGTGCGTTGCGGACGATGATGGAAATCTGGTGCGAAAGCGTTTGCAACACCAGCTGCTCGTCTCGGTCGAAATCTTCCTGGCGGGCACTTTGGATATTGAGGATCCCCAACACTTGTTTGCCGATATAGAGTGGGAGGAGCATTTCGTTACAGATTTCCGGCGCGGGGGCAGGGCCTTCGGGCAGCGCGCAACTGCCAGGGGTGACGTATTCCTTGCCGGTGCGCGCCGCTTCTGCAATGAGATGGGGTGCGTTGAGGGACATCGTATAACCCAACGTATAGCCGGCCTCGCCTAAGGCCGCACCAGCGCCAGCGTGCAACACCACCGTCTCCTCACGCTGGTTTATTAACCAGGCCCCCACAAAATAGTAGCCGAACTGGCTCTGAATCAGGCTTACCACATACTCCAGCAGCCCCTCCAAATCTAGTAACAAGGTAAGCTGTTGCCCCACCTGATGGCTGGTCTCCAATTGGCGCGCGCGCCGCGAAAGCGTTTCGTAAGCCGCTTCGAGTTCGGCGGTGCGCTCGTGCACGCGCTCTTCCAGGGTGTGTGCCCAGGCGGTCGTTTCCTGATAGAGCCGCGCATTTTCAATCGCCGTGGCCGCCTGGTTGGCGAAAATCGAGAGCAAATCGAGATCGGCCTGCGAGAAGCACCCGCTTACCGAGCGGTTATCGGCATACAGCAGCCCCAGTAATTCCGACCGCGCCAGCAGGGGGGCGCACAGTACCGAGCGGCGCTGTAATGTGGCGAGCGTTGCGTCTGGCGTGGCAGCATCCGCCACATCTTGCAGGAGCACCGGTAGGCGGGTCTCCAACACCTCGTGCGCAGCGGCGTAGCCAGGTTGCTGCTCGATGGTTGCCAACTCGTGGGCGGTCAGCCCGCGCACCGCCGGGAAGTGGAGCTTCCCCTCCGGTGTGAGCAGGGCAATGAAACCGCGCTCAGCCCCGTTCATCTCAATCACCTGCTCCATGACGAAGGTGAAGAGCGCAGCGGCATCGTGGAGCTCGTTCATCTGACGGCTCACATCGAGCGCGCGCTTGAGGCGATCCCGCAGTTGTTGCGCCTCGGTGATAGCGTCCTGCTCAAGGGCAGGCGCAGCAGCCGCTTCTGGCTGTTCCGGCGCGCGCAACACGGCCACGCGCGCCCACTCGGTCACAATGGCGGTGTTGATTGCAACCTTGTTGAGGTAGTTGCGGCGCAACCCCTCATCGCTCAAGGTAGCGATGCCGGCGAGCATGGCTTCACGCGCCCGTTGCAACACGCGCCATTGCTCATCAGGGTTGGGCGTGGACGTAGCCTGTAACACCTGGTAGTGATGCCACCAAATATCTTGCGGCGGATAATCCCCCGCGTTGCCGGCGTTTTCGAGGTGTGCGACGGCTTCGGTGGAGCTGTGATAGGCGGCGTCCCCATCGCCCAGCTGCAAATACGCCAGCGCCAACCATGAGGCGGCGTTCGCCAAATCGCCGAGTGATTGCGTCTCGCGCAGCAGCTCGGCGGTGGCGCGCAGCAGTTCCGCTGCTTGCGCGGGTTGCCCCTCCGCCAACGCCACGCGCCCCAGCCCGATCCCGTAGACCGATTGCGTCCACCGGTCGCCCAGCTCGAAAGCCAGATCGCTGCCTTCGGTGAAGACTTGCCGGGAGGCGACATAATCGCCCAGCTCCAGATACACGCGCCCCAGACTTTCCAGGTAATAGGTGAGGTTGGCGCGGCCTTGCAGGTCACGCTCGATTTGCACAGCTTGTTCCAAATAATCGCGGGCGCGGAGGTACAGGCCCAGGCTCCAGTAGATGAGGGCGAGGTTGTTGTAGGCGCGGGCCTCGCCGGTGCGGTCGCCGATGGCCTGGACGATGGTGAGGGATTGTTCATAGTAGTCGCGCGCTTTGGCGCGGTCGGCGGAGATCACGCCGAGTGCGTTGAGCATCATCGCTTCACCCACCCGGTCGCGCAGCTGGCGATAGAGCGCGAGCGCTTCTTCAGAATACGCGCTGACCTCGGCGTATTTGCCGCTGCGGTAGGCCAGCCGGCCCAGCATCCGCAGACTGTTGGCGACGCCGAGCAGGTCGCCCAGCTCGCGGTACAGGGTCAGGGCGCGGGTGTGCGCTTCGAGCGGGCGCGTCTGTTGGCCAAGCCGGAAGCCCACATCGCCCAGGCTGGTGAGGCTATCGGCTTCCAGTTTGCGATCGCTGATTTGTCGGGAGAGCGCCAGCGCGATTTCAGCGTTGCGGAGCGCCTCACCGTGATGGCCCAGCTCATTGGCGACCGTGACTTGGCGATTGACGACGGCAATCTGGCGGGGAATGTCCTGCAAAGTTTCGGCGATCTGCGCCATGGCGGCGAGATCGGCCAGCTGCGCTTGCCGCTCGCCGATGAGCCGGTGCGCATTGGCGCGGCCTTCGAGCAGCTCGTATTCCAGGCTGGGATCGCTCTGGGTGGGGTGGGTGTGGAGCAGGCGTAGCGCCTCGGAGTAGTAGCGTAACGCGGAAGCATGGGCGTAGGCTTGCAGATCGCGCTCGGCGGCGAGCCGGGCATAGTGCAGTGCGCGGGCCGGATCACCCTGGTGCTCGTGATACCAGGCTAATAGCCCGGCGGCTGCGGGCATATCCTCCGGAAGCGGGTGTTGCGTGAGATGGTCGCGCAAGGCGTCGAGTGTAAATGCGCCAGCGGCGGCGAGCTCTTCAGCAGTGGGCGTAGCGCCGGCGGCAGCGAGCTGATGCAGGAGCGCGAAGATATCCAGCCGACCAGGTGCATGGCCTGCGGATGTGGGGTTCACTGGCTCTTGGGTCAACGGCCCGTCCATAGTGCGCTCCTGCGAGGGGGAACAAGACACACAAATCTGATAATATTGTACTCTGAAAAGCATAATTTGTCAAATATTTTTATACTAAAATCCATCTGATCAGGCAGTGTCGCAAAAATAATCATCTTATGTGCTCTCGCTGGATTGTTAAATCCACGCCGAGCGGGTCAGAAATGCTTGACGATTCTATGTTTTGCGCTACGCTATCTGCATCACAAAATACAACCACAAGGAGGAATTATGGACAACCATCACGATTCCAACCGCCCTTTTTTGCTACTTATGCTTGCTTTAGGTGTCCTGATGTTGCTGGTCGTATGTACTTTTATGGTATGGGTATGGGTATTGCAACCACAACAGCAAGCGCGGCAGGCCGAAGCAGACGCGGCGATTTCCGCCACCAATGAAGCCATCCTGGTAAGCCAGCGCGCCACTGCCACCGTGCAGGCGGCTACACCGGTGCCCACGTCGCCCGGAACGATGGTGCTCGATTGTCCACGCTGTGATGTGCTCCAGTTCGGCTACACGTTGCAGTCCGAGCGTTGCACCACTTGGGATTGTCTCTTTATCCGCGATACAGAACCCAATCACCCGGTGGGGGTGGTTACGCTGGCAGGTTACTACACAAGCCGTGAGGGTTATTATACCGAGCTCTTTGGCACACCAGGGCCAGTCACCTGTGACGCCTTTGTTATTACGGCTGGTTCGGCTCAGCTGATACGCGCCTACTTGAACCTTCTTGACGAGGGGAACTCGGTGAACGCGCGCAATGCACTGAACCAACCCATCATCAACCTGGATTTGAGCACGCTTACCGAGGCAGAAGCCGCGCGGATTTTGGCTTCTACTCCTGAGAACCCGTTGCAGTTGGTAGTGCTTATCTTTAGCCCCTCATATACTACCGTCCCGCCCTGCTTTTCGCCGGTAGAGGTGTTGCGGGTGAGATAAATAGGGAGCGTTTCATTTGAGTCGGAGAAACCGTAGTCCGTAGTCTGTGCTATGATACAACTCTTACGGACCTCCCGCTGCATCTGTGTGTGCAGCGGGAGATTTTTTGTCTGTGGCTTCCGAGCCAACGAATACGCGCGGCACACCCCATACAGCACAAGGTGGCAGAAGATGCCTCGGCGCGCTTGCGGGAGAATTTTATGGGGTGTATAATTGAAGTTGTCAGACATGCAAGAGTCGGGTATGCTCATCCGCGCATGATCAACCATGCAATTATGAAAGTCTTGCACGCAGAGCATTCGTAATGCGTAAAGAAAATATACCGCTATACTCTCTCAAACCCAATCGCAACTTCTCAGGAATTTCCAGGTGGGTTGCTACCCTAACGAGGTTGAAAATGTAGCGCGAACTGTCAGCGCATTAAGAAAATAACCCGGAAATAAAAGCGTTTGCAATAACCGCTCTTTCAAATGCAATAAATTTACCCCTCCCCCTGCCCCCCT
>CAZDDI010000116.1:0-5994 GCA_964504195.1 uncultured Anaerolineales bacterium | reverse complement strand
TTGGTATATTATACCATATTTCATGCCTAGCGCCACCTTTTTTCAGGGGAGTCTTATATGAAAATTACCGCAACCGAGATTCCTTCTGATGGCTGTGATGTCCCCTTAAACACAAAGCACACCCCGGTGGTTAGAGACCTAACCATCGGGGTGCTTTTTCCTATTCTCTGTCTATTGCCTACTGTCTCACTCCACCGTCACACTCTTCGCCAGATTGCGCGGCTGATCTACATCCGCGCCGCGCCGCACGGCAAAGGCGTAGGCCAGCCATTGCAGCGGAATCGTGTTGAGGATGGGGGTGAGCAGTGGCGAAGCGGCAGGTGTTTCGATGACATAATCTGCGCGGGCGCGCGCTTCGGTGTCCCCGGTCTGTGCCAGGGCAATAACCGTCCCGCCGCGTGCCTTCACCTGCTCCATCTGCCCCAGCATCTTGTCATACACCCCGTCGCGTGGGGCCAGCGTCACCACCGGCATCAGCGGATCAATGAGCGCAATCGGCCCGTGCTTCATCTCGCCCGCCGGATAACCTTCCGCGTGGATGTAAGAAATTTCCTTGAGCTTGAGTGCCCCTTCTAGCGCGATGGGGTAATTGATCCCACGCCCCAAGAACAGGAAATGCTCGCGCTTGTGGAAGCGGTCGGCTAGCTCATTGTAGAGCGCGTTCTCCTCAGTCACCTGCCCCACCAGCTCCGGCAGCCGCGCCAGATCGTTCACCGCGCGTTGCAACGCCTCTCGCTCCAGTGTTCCCCGCAGTTGCCCCAGATAGACCCCCAGCAGGTAGAGATCCACCAGACTGGTGGTGAAGGCTTTTGTTGAAGCCACGCCGATTTCCGGCCCGGCCTGCATGAGGATATAGCCATCGGAGATGCGCTGCGCCTGGCTGCCCAGCACGTTCACAATCGCCCAGAGGCGCGCCCGCTTGCTGTGGGCTTCTTCCATCGCGGCCAACGTGTCCACCGTCTCGCCAGATTGCGTGATTGCCAGCACCGCCGTGTGTGGCCCGATGAGCGGGTCACGATAGCGGTACTCCGAGCCATAATCCACCTCGACCGGGATGCGCGCCAGCGTCTCCAACATGAATTTGCCCACCAGTGCGGCATGGTACGAGGTGCCGCAGGCGATGATGATGATCTTTTGCAAGTCGTTGGCTTCGTTCACTGTGAGGGGGAGGGTCTCCAGCCGCACGCGCCCGCCGTGCAGATCGGCCCGTCCCCGGATGGTATCCGTGATGGCCCGGGGCTGCTCGGCGATCTCCTTTTGCATGAAGTGCCGGTATGGGCCTTTTTCGGCGGAAACTGGATCCCAGGGGATGGTGTGTAATTCGGGCGCAAGCGGTTTGCCGTCGAGCGTGAAGATTTGCGCCCCGTCGTGGGTGATGACCGCCAGCTGGCGGCTTTCGAGAAACACTACGCGGCGGGTATGCTCGAGGATGGCGGGGATGTCAGAAGCCAGGTAAGTTTCCCCATCGCCTAGGCCGATGACGATACCGCCTGCGTTCCCCAGCCGCGCCGCTACCAGCCGGTCGGGCTGACGCGCATCGAGAAACACAAACGCGCTCGCCCCCCGGATATGAGGAAGCGCCTGTTGCACGGCGTTTAGCAGATTTGCGCCGCCTGCCAGGTAGCCTTCAACCAGATGTGCGATAGTTTCGGTATCTGTCTCGGACGCGAAGGTAATCCCCTCGGCTTCCAACTCCTGGCGTAGCGCACTGTAATTCTCGATGATACCATTGTGGACGACGGCTACGCGCCCGTTCATACCCAGGTGGGGATGGGCGTTCTGCTCGGTGACGCCGCCGTGGGTGGCCCAGCGCGTGTGTCCAATGCCGATGTGTCCGGGTAAGGGCTGCACACTTAATTGCTCTTGCAGATTGTGCAGTTTACCTACTGCCCGTCGGGCGGTGATAGCGTTATCACCGTTCACGACAGCGATCCCCGCCGAATCATAGCCTCGGTATTCAAGGCGTTTCAACCCATTCACAATCACCGTCGCAGCCGCTTGTGGCCCGATGTATCCAACGATTCCACACATAGCAATGCCCTCCTGTTGTAATAAGGTTAAGAAATGGGTGTTGGGTAATGAGGGGTAGAGATTCTCAGTTGCCCATGACTCGTTACCCATCATTGTGCTGCCCTGCCGCGCTTTTGTCCCGGCGATTGCTTACCAGTTTTGTGACGCAGCTTGTTGTCTCAGGAGGGGAAGACAAGGGGCGGGCATACCCCTGACAGTATCCGCCGATGTTTCGATCACTGCCACCTCGTCAGCCGGTCAACTGACCGGCCCTGGCGCTCTCTTCCCCGTTGGTTAAGGTTGTGTTGTGTGCCTCCTCTCAAAATGGCAAATTGCGAATGGCGAATCTCAGAACTTGCCTGGTTGCGGATCTGGTGATCCGCTTCGAGCTCTGCGGGGAGCTAGCTCTCCGAATTTTCATTCAACCGTTGGTGAATCGCAGGTTAATGAGAAATTCTCTTGAAAATAGCCGTAACGCGAAGCGTCTGCTTCGCGCGCGAACTCAACAGTTCGCGCTATATTTTCATCCAACCGCTGGTTAATGATGAATTTCTCTGAAAGTCCCAGGATTTTAGAGAACTCAGTAACAAAATCTTCTTTACGCATTACGTTTTACGCAGTACGGGCATTGTGCGTGCAAGGCTTTTATGGGGTGTGGCTGGTCATGTGTGGGTGAGCCTACCTGACTACTTGGATTGCCAGGCCCATTCCGGGTCTTGCGCTACAAAGCGGGCGTGATACGGCTTGCTGGAGAAATGCAGTTTCCCAGATCGGCTGCGACTGCAAGGGGTTTCGTCCTTGCTCGCGTACCCTTGCGGGGGTGCGCCGGCACCGCGTCGCCGTAGTTGCATATCGAGGCCGGAGATCGCCAGCACTACCCAAATCAGCGCCCAAAAGAATACGCTAACGAAAGGCCACATCAGGAATACCATCAACCATGCTTCCGATGTAAACATCAGGACGGATAGCGCCAGGCCAGGGATGAGGGATATCAAAAATGTATCGCGCCGCAACCGGCCAAAGTTGTCCTCCAACTTTTGGGCGTATGTCTCGCAGGGCTTGCATACTGGCAGCTCTAATGACAGATGCGTGCTTCTACGATGTTTTCCTGTGCCGCGTCGGGTGATCAATCTGATCTGGCGCACGTCGTGTGGCGCGCGCGTTCCACACCATGCGCATAACTCTTGTGGTACATTGGGATACTGGCTCATAGGCGTTTCTCCGGCTTTGAAAATGGCAAATGCGCGTTCGGGCGAGGCAATCCCCCGTTTGATCAAACTCGACCAAGTTCTTTGTATAGCCCCTGGGGCTGTCCATGGTTGGCCTGCCGGGGATTGCCTCGCCCGAACCACCCCGTAATGCTGTTACATCTCGCGCACCACATATACCTTACGCCCTACCGCTGTTGCCAGCTCCTCGGCGGTGCGCTCATCCAGCGAGCGCCCCTCTGGGCCGCGAAAGATCACGTCCGGCGTGACAATTATAGCCGCTGTGGGGATTTCGTCCAACGCAGCGCTGATGTCTTCCACCGTGAGCAACCCGGCCACTGTGACCGTCTCGCCGAAGCGCCGATTATGCACGGGGATTACCGTAGCGGCGATTCCAGTCGCCAGCGTAAAAGCCGCCGCATATTTTGCCAGCAGTGGCGCGAACAGCGTTCCGGTAATCCATACCTGACTTGGGCCACCCACCGTCGCGAGCTCTACCTGCCGGGCCGGCCACGCATCCTCAAAGCGACGCACCATGCCCACGCCGTTTTCGATGAGTGCGTCGTGCAGGCCATCGTAAGCCTCCAGCAGGGGCGTAGGGACGCCCGCGCGGATGAACCACTCATCGGAGGGGTACACGAAGCCCATGCCCAGCTCGGCGCGCAGGCGCGCTTGCCAATCGAGCGCTTGTGCGAGTACGGTAGCGGCTTCGGCGTCGGTGTAGGGGCGCAGCCCGGCGGCGTGCTCGCGGGTGAGGCCGACCGGGACGATCGTGAGTGAGGCTACGCCGGGATAGAGTGCGGCGAGATCGGCGATGGTGTGGTCGAGGTGCGCGCCGTCGTTGCGGCCTGGTGTGAGCACGGCCTGTGTGTGGAGCGTGATGCCCGCCTCTACCAGACGTGTCAGCTGCGCCAAAATCTCGCCCGCATGCGGATTACGCAACAGGCTCACGCGCACGTCCGGCGCAGTCGCGTGGACGGAGACATACAGCGGGCTGAGGAATTGCTCTGCGATGCGCGCCCAATCCGCCTCGGTCAGATTGGTGAGGGTGACGTAGTTCCCATGCAGGAACGAGAGCCGGTAGTCATCGTCTTTCATATAGAGCGAGGGGCGTAATCCGGGTGGCATTTGCGCTACGAAGCAGAAATCGCAGGCGTTGCGGCAAACGTGTAGGGGGTCATCAAAGAGCTCCTCGGTGAACTCCAATCCCAGTGGTTGTCCATAACGGCGTTGGGCCGTGCGGTTCAGGCGTTGGCTGTCTCGTTTAATGTTGAAGCGTAGCTCCGGCTCGGCGGCGTAGATTTGCACATCAATCACATCGCGCACCGGTTGTCCGTTCAGTGCGAGCAGCACATCGCCGGGGCGCAGCCCAGCTTGCGTTGCTACGCTGCCTGGCGTTACGGCGAGGATGCGCGCAGGGTAATACTTCATATGGATTGTCCTCTCTTGAGCTTATGTAAATTCGGTGCAATTCTGGTAGGTCTCATTAAATGTAGTATACTCTTTCCGGTATCAGGCGCAACCAAGCGCGATTTTGAGAGATGGAGGTCTCTGCCATGAAAACATTCCGGGCGTTGCTCAAAACCATGCGCCCCAAGCAATGGGTCAAAAATAGTTTCATCTTTGCTGCTTTGGTATTTGACAAGAAAATTATGATTTGGCCTTACGTTCTGCGTACTTTGGCCGGGTTCGCGCTCTTTTGCCTGATTTCGGGGGTTGTTTACACCATGAACGACTTGGCCGATATCGAGAAAGATCGCCAGCATCCGCGCAAGCGACGCCGTCCTTTGCCTGCTGGGGAGCTCGCGCCGGGTGTGGCTTGGGTGAGTATCGCTGTCTTCGGTTTCAGTGCGCTGCTGCTGGCGGTGTGGCTTTCTCCCACTTTTGCGGCCATTCTTGCTGGCTATTTGCTTCTTCAAGTAGCTTACTCGTTTCATCTCAAAAACGTAGTCCTTCTCGATATTTTTGCTATCGCTGCCGGATTTGTATTACGCGTCGCAGCAGGTGCCCCCCTAGTTAATGCGGAAAACTTTTCCCCGTGGCTCTACATCTGCACCACCTTGCTCGCACTCTTCTTGGCGCTGGGCAAGCGACGTGGCGAACTAGTGCTGCTCGGCACGGGAGCTGGTAATCACCGTGAAAGTCTATATGCCTACACCCTCCCCTTGCTCGATCAGCTTATGAGCCTGGTCACATCGTCTACAATCCTGGCTTATGCGCTTTATACCTTCTCCGCTGCCAACTTACCTCGTAATGGGCAAATGATGCTTACGGTTCCCTTTGTCATCTATGGTATTTTCCGTTATCTCTATCTGGTCTACTCTGAAGGTGTCACCCTGGCTCCCGATGAGGTATTACTCACCGATCGGCCTTTGCAGACAGATATTTTTCTTTGGGGTGTGTTGGCGGCAGGATTATTGTACCTGAATTGAACGCTCGTTCGCTCGGTTGACAGATTTTAAGATGGTGGTAGAATCCCCCTTCGCACGCGGTGAACAGAAATAATCTTTCAACAACCGCTTCGCAAGCAAGTTGACAAAAAAAACGAGTGTGGTAGAATCCTCGCTTGTGCCAAGAGCAAAGGCCCTGGCAAGTTAACAGAAAAAATAAGTGATCATCCGGTGGGGTTTTGCAAGCGTAAAACTAGCGCTTGACACAAAAGCAAATACATGCTATAATAAAACTCCACTTGGGAAGCCAGCAAGAATCTGCTACGTGGCTTCTAAGGCCCTTTAACAATTGAATAGTGACAGACAGCGAACCAGAACGAGACCAC
>CAZDDI010000115.1:0-6382 GCA_964504195.1 uncultured Anaerolineales bacterium | reverse complement strand
TACAAGAATGCCACACTTTTCTTATCCGTCAAATCGTCTCTGTTAAACTACTAGCGTGGCGCGAAGCGTCGGCTTCGCGGGGGCGCGAACTGACAGTTCGCGCTACAGTTTCATCCAACCACTGGTGAACCATCGGTTAATGAGGAATTCCCTTGAAAATGGCGAATCAATACCAGCGTGGTGCGAAGCGTCGGCTTCGCGGGGTTGCGAACGGCACATCTATACGCTGACAGCTCGCGCTACAGTTACAAAGAGACCTGACAGGTTGTTGAAACCTGTCAGGTCTTATACTTATTCCGCGGCGGGAAGCGTCTGCACAGACTCCCCGGCGATGTAAGCAGTCAAGCGATCCAGGGCTACATCATCTGGGATTTGGATGGGCGGCGATTTCATAAAGTAGGCCGACGGCTCAACCAACGCACCGCTAAGTCCGCGATCCAGCGCCAGCTTGGCCGTGCGCACCGCGTCAATCATCACGCCCGCGCTATTGGGGCTGTCCCAGACTTCCAGCTTCGTCTCCAGAATCAGCGGTACATTGCCAAAGGTGGTCCCTTCCATGCGGATATGGCACCACTTGCGATCTTCCAGCCACGGGACGTAATCACTAGGGCCGACGTGTATATCGTGGGGGTCTATCGCATAGGGGATCTGGCTGGTCACGGCGTTGGTCTTGGAGATTTTCTTCGATTCCAGCCGCTCACGTTCCAGCATATTGAGGAAATCGGTGTTGCCGCCAAAGTTGAGCTGGTAAGTGCGATCAATATGCACGCCCCGGTCGGTGAACAGGCGCGCCAACATACGGTGGAGAATCGTCGCGCCCACCTGGCTCTTCACATCGTCGCCGATAACGGGCAGGCCACGCTCGGCGAAGCGGTGTTGCCAGTACGGTTCACGTGCGATGAAGACTGGGATACCGTTGACAAAAGCGCAACCGGCCTCCAACACTTGCTCCACATACCACTTGGTCGCCATCTCGCTACCCACCGGCAGGAAGTTGATGACGACATCGGTTTTGGTGCTCTTGAGGATGCCGACAATATCGGCGGTAGGGCCAGGAGCTTTGATGATGACCTGCGACAGGTACTTGCCCAGACCGTCGTGCGTCATGCCGCGCGAGACCGGGATGCCTAGATGGGGCGGATCGGCGAAGTGAACGGTGTTGTTAGGGCCGGAGAAGATGGCCTGCGAAAGGTCTTTGCCTACCTTCTCCGCGTCAATATCGAACGCTGCGGTAAATTCGATATCGCGCACATGATAAGGCCCTAGTTTCGCGTGCATCAGGCCGGGGATAAAGCTATCCTCCGGCGCATCTTTGTAGAAATGCACGCCCTGCACCAACGCCGAAGCACAGTTACCGATACCGATAATCGCTACACGAATTTTATGATCAGCCATGATTGGATTCCTCCGTAATAGTTTGGGGTTCAGACCGGCAAAGATCGAGTCCCAGCAATTCAGCCAGTTCAAGAATCAATACGCGGAGTGTTTCTTGTTGTAAACGATAGTAGACTTCGCGCCCTACGCGGTCGGCATCCACTAAACCGGCACGGCGCAGTTCGCCCAAATGCCAGGAGAGCAAGGGTTGGCTCACCCACAATTGATGAGCAAGATCGGAAACAGTAATGGGATCAGCGCTTAACGCAGCAAGGATTTTGAGGCGGAGCATAGACTGCAACGCACGTAGATTCTTGGAGAGAGCACGAATACTTTCGTCAGTGTAATTCATCATAATCCATAAAGAGAAGTTTATGTTTTCCATGATAAAACAAAGGGAGATTTTGTCAACTGAGAAATAAAGCGTGAAACGTGAAATAGACTCAGCAAACGCCGGGTTTAGCTATCCAACGAAGTGAGTGACTGAATTGACAACTAGAACATTTGTACCTATAATTAAAGATAGCACAAGGATGAAACACCAGCAAGCGTCAGGTTTTACGTTTCACGATGGGGAGCACACTATGGATGCAATGGCGAAGTTACAATTGTTAGGGCCGGGGGCCAGCTACGAACCGGCGGAAGAGGTTGGCATGACCGGGGAACGGGGTGCGGCGCTGCCGCAGATCTCAGAGCTGGCCGGGTGCATCTATCACGCCGCGACGCCCAAAGGCCGCGTGCCGCTCCTCAAAACGCTACTCACCTCCGCCTGCGAGCGCGACTGCACCTATTGCCCCTTTCGCGCCGGGCGCGACTTCCAACGCGCGACGTTCGCGCCGGACGAGCTGGCCCGGCTTACCTGGACGCTGCACCACAAGGGGCTGATCAAGGGCGTATTCTTGAGCTCCGGCGTGGCGGGCGGCGGGCCGCGCACCCAGGAACGGCTCATCGCGGCGGCCAAGCTGTTGCGCGGGAAGTATGGATTTCGCGGCTACATCCACCTGAAAATCATGCCCGGCGCAGAGCGGGAGCAGGTCGCGGAGGCGATGCGCCTGGCCGACCGGGTCTCACTCAACCTCGAAGCGCCCAACGATGCGCGGCTAACGCAGCTGGCCCCACACAAAATCTTCATGGAAGAGCTGCTGCAACGCCTGCAATGGGTGCAGGAATTGCGCCAGGAGCATCCCGGCCTACCCTGGCCCAGCAGCACCACGCAATTTGTCGTGGGCGCAGCTGGCGAGAGCGACCGGGAACTGCTCACCACCACCGAGTACCTGCATCAGCAATTGCGCCTGGCGCGCGCCTACTTCAGTAGCTTCAGCCCGGTCTCCGATACGCCGCTGGCCCACCGCCCGCCCGCACCGCCGGAGCGCGAGCGCCGACTCTATCAGGCCGCATTCCTCCTGCGTGATTACGGCTTCACCGCCGCTGAACTGCCGTTCGGTGCGGAGGACAATCTACCCACGAACCAGGATCCCAAGCTGCTGTGGGCACAGCAACATCTGGCGGATACGCCGCTGGAGCTAAATCAGGCTGACCGGATGCAGCTGTTGCGCGTGCCCGGCATCGGCCCAAAGGGCGCGGAAAAAGTGCTGGCGGCGCGACGGCAAGGTCAACTGCGCGAGCTGGGCGATCTGCGCAAGCTGGGGATAGTGAGCGGGCGCGCTGCACCGTTCATCCTGTTGGACGGCAAAGCTCCAGCGCAACAACTGCGGCTCTGGGTGGTGTAAGCATAACCTGACAGGTTTCAGAAACCTGTCAGGTTTTTGGTAAACGGCGGGTACACCACCCCACGCTCGGTGATGATGGCGGTGATGTAGCGTGCGGGGGTCACGTCGAAGGCGATGTTAGCGACCTGCACGCCCTCCGGCGTGATGCTGCACGTCCCCACCTGCGTCACTTCCTCAGCAGCGCGCTCTTCGATGGCGATGTCATCCCCAGTGGGCAGGGCCATATCAATCGAGGTGGTCGGGCCAACGACGTAGAAGGGGACACCGTGTACGTGCGCCGCCAGCGCCAGCGCGTAGGTACCGATTTTGTTGGCCGTGTCGCCGTTGGCCGCGACACGGTCGCACCCCACCACACACAAATCCACCTGCCGCGTGCGCATGATATGCGCGGCGGCCCCATCCACAATGAGCGTGTGCGGAATCCCCATCCGCTGCAATTCCCAGGTGGTGAGCCGCGCGCCTTGCAATCGCGGGCGGGTCTCATCCACATACACATGCACCCGCTTCCCGGCCTGATGCGCGGCCCAGATCACACCCAGCGCCGTGCCGATTTCACCGGTCGCCAGAGGGCCGGTATTGCAGTGATGGATGAAATGCGCACCCTCCGGCACGAGCGGGAGCGCGTGCTGCCCAATGGCGAGGTTATTGGCGCGCTCAAGCTCGGCAATGACATGCGCCTCAGCCAGCAGCGCGGCGGGCAGGGCTGCCGGATCATCCAGCACAGGCTGCGCCGCCACGAGCATCCGGTCAACAGCCCAAAAGAGATTGACGGCTGTAGGCCGCGCCGCGCGCAGACAGGCCGCCGCCACCTGCAAGCTCGCCGCATCTGGGGCGCGTTGGGCAGCCAGCGCCATGCCGTAAGCGGCAGTAATGCCGATGGAAGGCGCGCCGCGCACGACCATCTCGCGGATGGCAGTAGCCACCTCTTCGGGCGTGTAGTAATCCAGGTACACGGTTTCGTGGGGCAACTGGCGCTGATCCAATAGGCGCAACGCCCCGTCAATCCAGGCAATGGCTTGATACATGGGAACCTCCAGGAGTTTCAAATCTCAAATCTCAAATCTCAAATGGCGCATGGCGCATGGCAAATCTTGAGGTATTCTACAGGCAGAGCGGGAGAATGCAATGGAATATTTTGGTTTTGCAGCGAATTAAGTATAATATAGAGATGTTAAACGCATTCTCACCCAAGGAGTAAAGCGATGAGCCAATTTAGCGGAAGCCCCCCCCAACCCACCGGAAACGCACACGAAGATCGGCGACGGATGCAATTGTGGATTGCTGGGAAGTTGCGGCAATCTATGGAAGGAAAAGTTGCCATTGACAACTCCGAAAAAACGCGCCAATTTGCCTATCAAGGCTTCCAGGCCCTGGCGCGCCATGTGAACTTGAGCCTCTCAGCAGATCAGACGCAAACATTCTTCTTTGAGGTCATGGATGAGCTGATCGGTTTTGGCCCGATCGAGCCGCTGTTGCGGGATGACCTGGTCAGCGAGGTAATGGTGAATGGGCCACATAATGTTTATGTAGAGCGCGGTGGCAAGGTGACATTGACGGAAGTGAAATTCCTGGATAACGCGCATGTGCTTGCCACCATCAATAAAATTATCGCGCCGATGGGCCGCACGGTGGATCGCAACTGGCCGATGGTGGACGCGCGTCTCCCCGATGGCTCGCGCGTGAACGCGGTCATCCCACCTTGCTCACTTGATGGCCCTACCATCACCATCCGCAAGTTCGGCAAGAACAAACTCACCGTGCAGGACTTGATCAAATTCGGCTCGATTACACCAGAGATGGGAGAATTTCTGCAGGCGTGTGTGGTTTCGCGGCTCAATATCCTCGTTTCCGGCGGTACGGGATCGGGCAAGACGACGCTGCTCAATGTGCTCTCCAGCTACATCCCCGACGATGAACGCATCATCACGGTAGAGGATGCGGCGGAGTTGCAGCTGCACCAGACGCATACGGTGCGCCTGGAAACCAAGCCCGCGGAGCTCAACGATCCGCACAGCCGTCCGGTGCATATCCGCGATCTGGTCATCAACACACTGCGCATGAGACCGGAACGGATTATCGTGGGCGAGTGTCGTGGCGGTGAGGCGCTGGATATGCTCCAGGCGATGAACACCGGTCACGATGGCAGCCTCACGACAGTTCATGCCAATACACCGCGCGATACCATTTCGCGCCTGGAGACGCTGGTGCTGATGGCGGGCATGGATTTGCCACTCTCAGTAGTGCGCAAGCAGATCGTCTCCGCGCTGAATCTGATTGTGCAGCAAGCGCGCCTACGCGATGGCTCACGCAAGATCACCAACATCACCGAAGTGCAGGGCATGGAGGGGGAAACGGTGGTTTTGCAGGATATTTTTGTATTTGAGGAAACTGGGGAACAGGACGGCAAAGTGGTGGGCCGCATGAAACCGACGGGGATTCGGCCCAACTTTATGCACCAGCTCAAAACACACGGGTTCGATCTACCCGCAACGATTTTCATGGATCGCCCACTGGTGGAAAGCGGCGGGCGGAGAAAGTAAACTGGTTGCTGGTTACTGGTTGCTGGAAGCTGGTTACTGTTCCTACACAAAACCTCTGCTTCTAGTTTCCAGCAACCAGCTTCTAGCTTCCCGCCTCCACCACCGCCCAGAAGTTAGGGTTGCCTGCCAGATAGTGCAGTGTAACCCGCGCCCCAACGGCGTGAAAACGTGCCGCAAGCGCATCCGGCGGATGGAACTGGCTCCGCATAAGCGCCAGCCGCTCGGCCAGCGCCACGAGTTTGACGACGGGCCGCCGCACATCCGGTTCTTCGATAACAAGCCGCCCGCCTGGCGCGAGGATGCGCACGAGCTCCGCTGCGGCCCGGTTGTAGTCCCAAAAGTGGTGGAAGCTATCCACCGCCAGCACCCGCGCGAAGCTGCCGGTGGCAAAGGGCAGCGCCTCGGCGATACCCTGACAGGGCACACAACAGCCTTTCCCCTGCGCCTGCCGCAACATCCCCAGCGAAGGATCGAGCAAGGTGAGCGCGACACCCGCGCCCGCGAGCGCCTGCGTGATGCGTCCCGTCCCCCCGCCCACATCCAGCAAACGCTGCCCCGGCTCCAGCCGTAGCAGCGCGAGCAATTGCGCCGGGTCCGCCGGGCGAATCAGCCGATCGAATAGCGGCGAGAGCAAGCCGAAATGGTCAATGGGTGGTTTAGGCATACGATTCAGCAAATCAACGATTCACTACCATACACTATGTGATTGTTAACCTTTGTAGATTAGGCACTTTAAAA
>CAZDDI010000114.1:0-6493 GCA_964504195.1 uncultured Anaerolineales bacterium | reverse complement strand
GACGCGCGCATTAAATTGCACAAGCTCTATCCGACAATTGATGTTTGCTGAACTAGTAGGGCCACCGGGAGAGGCTTCGACAGGCTCAGGCTTCGGCAGGCTCAGCCATCGGGCTGCTCCGTTGCCTGAGCCTGTCGCGAAGGCCTCTGCGCGTGTCAAAGGCAGTACCGCAACACTAATCCTGTAGGATACTCAAAACCCGCCTATTGACGGCTTGGACAGGGCGACTTTTGCGCTATTGTCATCAAAGGCAATGACGTAGGGCCACCGGGAGAGGCTTCGACAGGCTCAGGCTTCGGCAGGCTCAGGCTTCGGCAGGCTCAGCCATCGGGCTGCTCCGGTGCATGAGCCTGTCGAAGGCCTCTGCGCGTGTCAAAGGCAGTACCGCAACACTAATCCTGTAGGATACTCAAAACCCGCCTATTGACGGCTTGGACAGGGCGACTTTTGCCGATTGCCTAAATTGTGATCTACTGAGACTGTCTTTGAACTATCGCTAGAGCATGTTATACTGATAGTATCAATCTGTAATCGAGGTGGATGGTGAATCAAACATCGCAACCCGCGTTCAAGCGTATGACCTGGCTTGTTGGGATACTGCTGTTGGTGTTCATTGTGTTGCTTGTATCTGCGTTTGTGCGTGCTGGGGCATTGCACCAAGCGTTGGAACAAAAACGCGACGTGCTGGAGCCAATGGTGATGACGCAACAGGCGGAGCAGGCCACTTTGCAGGTGCAGCTGACTTATGTGCAAAGCGATGAGTATGTGAGCCAGTGGGCACAGGAGAATGCTGGTATGACCGAGCCGGGCATGACGCTGGTCCGTCCGGTTCGGCCTACGCTTACGCCTGTCCCGCCGCCTACGCCTGTCCCCACGCCGACTATCACGCCCACGCCGCAGCCCTTCTGGGAACGTTGGTGGCAGGCGCTCACTGGCCGTTAACATGGACTACACCCTACTCCTGCCCCAGGTTATCGCGATTGCCGAAGAAGTTGGACAGCTCCTTCGCGCCGGTTACGGACAGCTCCAGCAGGTCACGCTCAAGGGTGCCGTTGACCCCGTCACCGAGACGGATACGGCCAGCGAGACGTTAATCCTGGCGCGGTTGCGCGCTGCGTTTCCGGATCATTACATCCACACCGAAGAATCCGGCGGCGATGATTGGTGGGCCGTTGATCCCGTTTGGCTCATTGATCCGTTGGATGGCACGGTTAACTTTGCCCATAATTTCCCTCACTTTTGCGTTTCGATGGGGTTGCTGGTGGAAAAGCGCTCTGTATTGGGTGTAATCCACGATCCGTTGCGTGGGGAGACGTTCGCCGCGAGTTTGGGCGGAGGGGCGACACTCAATGGTGTGCCGCTGCGCGTCTCGCAAACGCCGCGCCTGGCTCAAAGCTTACTGGCGACCGGATTCCCTTATACGCGGCGGGTCATTGCTGATAACAACACCGCGCGGCTGGATCATTTTCTGCGGCGTTGCCAGGGGGCGCGCAGGGCCGGTTCGGCGGCGCTCGATCTGGCTTATGTGGCAGCCGGGCGGCTCGATGGGTATTGGGAGATGCAACTCAAACCGTGGGACATCGCGGCGGGGCTACTGTTGGTGCAAGAAGCCGGGGGGCAACTTAGCGACTTTACCGGCAGTGCGGACGTGTGGAACAATGAGATTGTCGCCAGCAATGGCCTGATCCACGTGGAAATGCTACAAGTGTTGCGTGAGGGCGCTGCCGCACCGCACCCCGATTGGCCGTTGCTTGATGAAGCGTGATTTTCTGATTAGGTCTCACGTTTCAGCAATAAAGGTTCTACTACTCCAGCAATTTTTTGATCTGTAACCGCCATCGGTAACGCGCGCATCTCGGCAGCATCTACCCAGGCGAAGGCAGCGCACGCGATGCACTGTGGCTCGCCCGCCAACCAGTAGCAGCGATACGCATAGAGCGTGATGCGGAAGTGGGTGTAGGTATGGCGTATTGTAATGAGCAGTTCTTCTACCCCCACCTCGATCCCCAATTCCTCCAGCATTTCTCGCCGTAGTGCAGATTCAAGAGTTTCGCCGGCCTCGCGCTTACCGCCGGGAAATTCCCACAGTCCGCCTAGCATATCCTCTTGACGCCGTTGCGCTGTCAACACTCGCCCGTCCTCGCGGAGCGTTACTGCGGCGACTACATCGTAATGGGGGAGTACACGCCGAGGCGCGGGAAGCGGATAGCGGGTGGGTGTACCGGAAGCGTGAGCTGCACAGTGCGAACGCCAGGGGCAGGCCGCGCAATTTGGCGCTTGCGGGCGGCATACCAGCGCGCCTAATTCCATGAGCGCTTCGTTGAACGTGCCGGGCTGTGCTTCGGGCAACAACGCGGCAAGGGTGGTGCGGAGTGCCGCATCGGTGGGGGTTTCCCATCCCCGCAGGCGGGATAACACCCGTTTGCCGTTCCCATCAAGCGCGGGGGCAGCGATGCCGAATGCCAGGCTGGCGATAGCTCCGGCGGTGTACTCGCCGATTCCTGGCAGCGCGCGCAGAGCCTCCACCGAGGCAGGCAGCGTGCCGCCATGCTGCTCCAGCACTTGCTGCGCGGCCTGATGTAAGGCTCGCGCGCGGCGATAATAGCCCAATCCTTCCCACATTTTCAGTACCGCTTCTTGAGGGGCCGCAGCTAGTGTGGTCAGTGTGGGGAAACGTTCCAGAAAACGCAAGTAATAATCGCGCACAGTTTCCACCTGCGTTTGCTGCAACATGATTTCGGCGATCCAGACCCGATAAGGGGTGCGATCTACGCGCCAGGGGAGCGTGCGGGCATGCTGCGCAAACCACGCGAGTAGCGTATTCTGAAGGGCGTCGCGCTCGGCACTCAGAGTGGGGGGTAAGTTTTCAGAGGATTTCATCGTGTGTGCACAAAAGCCGCGCGCCGATCGCAAAAGAAACCGGCGCGCGTGTGGCTAAGGTGTAGTAAACGGATTTGAGCGATGCACCCATACCCAGGTACCAGTGTCAGCTGTGTTGTAGTTGCCCCGACTGGTTTCGGGCAGGTAAGGGGTTGTCCAATCGAATAGCCACCGTGCATCCAGCGGGGTCATGTTGACACACCCGTAGCTGCGCACGAAGCCAAATGAATCGTGCCAGTAGGAGGTGTGCAGTGCATACGAGCCGAAGAAGTATTGTGTGTACTCCACATCTTCCAGGTAGTACCAGATCGGGTTAGTTGGGCCGACATTGGGATTGCGCATTGGCGTGCTGCGCAGCTTGGCCCAGATGCGATTCAGCCCGTTAGGGGTTGCGGTGGCTTGCCGTCCCGAAGCGATGAGCGTGGCGAAGACCATCCGCTCGCCCTCGTAAGCGGCCAGCGTTTGCTCGAAGGCGTCTATCTCGATCCATTTCTCGCCAGGCGCGACGCCCTCCGGGGGCGGGTCTACATCCACACGGGATACATAGCTCTGCTCGATCCACTGATCTGGAGCAATCATGTACCAAAGTTGACTGTTGCCGGTGTGCTCCTGTGCAAAGAATGTCACCATCTGGTAGCGTCGCAAAACCACATCGGTGCGGGGCGCGCTGCCCGGCAGGGCTGAAGGATTTACGTTGCGGGTAACCCAGCCAAAGGGGTAGGGTGGTTGTTCGGTGAGCAGCACCCCGCGAAAGCGTGAGGGGTATGCGGGGGAAAGATGTTCTGCCTGTATGAATTCGTTGGGGTTGATCTGGTACCAGACTTGCTCATTGTACTCCACCATGCCCTGCAAGCTTACCCAAACAGAACCGGTAACAAAGGTGCGGCGCGGGGGCAGGCCCGCCTCCGCTTCCATCGGATGGGCATAGGTGGAGGCGGGCAGGCGACTTACATTAGCATAGGTGTAATTGGTGATAGCGCCTTCGGGCAGTTCGAGCTGCTCGACAGGCAGCTCCGGTAGCGGATCGGGCAGCATGGCGCGCACATAGGCCAGGCGTAACGCACGCGTTCCCGGCCCGAATGCCGGGCAGTTCCGTGAGTTGCGCCTGAGAAGTTGTGTCGTACAGATGAAATCGCCCGAAGCATCTGTGGAAAACAGATTTACACCGGGGTCGTGCATGGTTGCAGCTTGCACTGGTTCTGTGCTGCACCAAAGCGCGAGCAAAACAGCGATAATCAGCCATGTGTATTTGCTCATACGTCATTCCTTATATGGGTGGAAGTAAGCCGCTTCCGGGGGTAATATAATTCCAGCGCGTGAGCCATAATTTTTCTATGTATGTATCACCCGCAGTATAGTTTAGCATTCAAAGGTACATTATACCACAAAAACGCTATAAAAGTACGAAGAATATCACACAAATTCTATTGTGTGGATGTAGGTTTGTGGGTTAAACGGTGTCGTGACAGCACGATATAGGCGCAGGTTCCCAGCAGCGCTGGATAGATGAACAGGAGAAACCCTAAGTTGATGGCGGTCAGACCTGTTATCGCGCCTGTCAACCCCAGCACCGTGATGGAATTGATGAAGTCATACCAGGTGGATAGTCCTGCTGCCCCGGCGAGGAGATTGCTCACAATCGCACCTGCTAGCACAGCAAGACCTGCCAGATATATTTTTAGCATGGGCATCTCAAAACTCCTTTTCTTCATCTAGCTGTTCCGTGCAACTGGCACCAATAATCTGATCAGGCCAAATCCTACCCGCGTAACGGGGCTTAGGGTCTGTAAAAGAATAATTTCCCGCTACAACCGCCCCCTCCCGGGGGCGGAGACCACCCCCACCGGGCTGTGTGGGATCGCCAGTGATTTCGTAGATCAAAATGGCACATTCTGCACACGCGCTTCCGGTCAGCAGCGTTATTCAGAAGAGATCGTTGTTTTGCCGTAACTGCTCAGGGTCAAACTTTGGATGTCATTACGGGCCACGTCTCCGTGACTCGTAATGACAAGGCTGAGTAGTTAGCGACACTAACGCATACCGGTTGGTTATTGGCGTGAGATTAGGGGCAGGTAAATCCAATCGGTGGCTGCTTTGACGGTAAAAGCGTTGTTCAGTTGCCCCGTGAGATCGCCGGGATTGATGACTACGACATTCCACGTGCCGAGCGCGGCGTCTTTCAGATTGAATCTGCCGGTGAGCGCAGTAGGGGTATTGACATTGACATGGGTGGCGACAATATCTGCTTGTCCTGAGCGTGTGAGCCGTAGTTGTGCCCCGTCAAAAAAGTCTGTTCCGCTCACCGTGACATTGACATTCCCCACATTCAAACCGCTGTTGGATGTGATGCCGGTTACGCTCGGTATCACGGGCATTGCAGGAATCGTCCAGCCGATGTCCCGTAAAATCCCCATCGTTACAGGGCCGGGGTCGTGGATGGCGGTTCCTGACCCAATTGCAAATACCATCAGTGCGTTGACGGTGCCGGCATAAGTATTGTAATCCAGATGCGCATAGCTCGATCCGGGCGACCATGTCGTAGGGGCGTATAGCTTTACGCGATTGCCGCCGTTCGCCGCTTTGGCATGGGCACCATTGAACCAAACATTGTTGTTCGTTAAGGCCGTGCCTAATGCGGTGGAAGGATTGGCATAATTTAGCAGCGGCGTCCCGCCTCCATCCTGGGCGAATCGGTCGTAAGCATCCGGATAAGGTGTCCCCGCGCCCCACCTTCCCGTACCGGATTGCCATTCCATGGAGCCGGAGAAGCCTAGCCCATGAGCGATCTCGTGCAGTACAACCGTGACGAAATCCATTTGTCCGGCCGGCGGATTGCCATCTATGCCATAATACCAGCTGAAGTTAGAGTTATAGGTGGTTAGCATATCTGGCTCTCCTCCGTTAAGATCGCTACCGGCACGGGCGTTTGCCAGGGCGATGGGATACACGGTGCCAGCAAGCGGGGCACCGGTAAAGTCATAGCGATAATCCCAAGCTCCGCCGTAACCAAGAATGTTGCCGCTGCCTAGATTCGCCCAACAGGCGCGAATTACAATCGGTACGGTGGAATTGATACGGGTGCTCCACAGATGCGCCGCATAGTTGAACGCTGCTTGTGCCTGGGGCGGCCAGGTCATGCAGGTCGAAAAGGCCCCATCCGCTTCCCCGTTTGGAACAAAGTGGACAGTAATGGTCGCGTTGTAGATGTTGTTGTGGCGGGTCTGGTCTGGCACTACGCGATGGGGGGCAGCTTCGGGATCGTATAGGAGATATACCGGCTCGCCGCGCATTTGGGGTGCCGGCGACTCTGGTCTTCGGGCCGCGCTTAGGGCTGCTGGCCCGGGTATTAGCAGCATCCATAGCAGCGCCAAAACCAAAACTGTGTTGGCAATACGTTTCATCATAGTGACTCTCCTTGTGAAAATTTGTAACTACTCAGCCGAGAGGTGGGACGCACTTGTTTTACATGCAAGATAGTGAGTTTTGTGCTTCCCGCCGCCATTTCAGGCGCAAAAGTGCGTCCCACCTGAGTAGTTACGAAAATTTTAAAATTGACAAGTTGACTCTCCTGAAAGAAGTCGCACTTTAACACCACCCCATAGCCCGGCGGCGG
>CAZDDI010000113.1:0-6625 GCA_964504195.1 uncultured Anaerolineales bacterium | reverse complement strand
TGGTATATTATACCATATTTCATGCCTAGCGCCACCTTTTTTCAGGGGAGTCATAAGTTCGCACCGGGTTTTCCATGCAAGTGATTTTGCGATTTGAGATTTACCGATTTTCAAAGGGGAATCCATGATCTACTGGACCTGAATACTTGCCAAAACACACGGAGTATACAAGCCATGAACGAATACATCCTCATCGGTGCAGCCGTTTTACTATTCGTTAGTGTGCTGGTGAGCAAAATTTCCGATCGCTTCGGCATCCCCGCGCTCCTGGCATTCTTGATTTTGGGTATGTTAGCCGGGTCTGAAGGGCCGGGCGGCATCTACTTCGACGATCCCGCCCTGGCGCAGTTTATCAGCGTGATTGCGCTGGTATTGATCTTGTTCTCTGGTGGACTCAGTACCGAATGGGATCAAGTCCGTCCGGTGGCTAAAGAAAGTTGGTTGCTGGCTACCTTGGGAGTTCTCATTACTGCGCTGATTACCGGCGCTTTTGCCAGCCTCGTGTTGGAAGTGTCATTGCTTGAAGGGCTACTACTTGGTTCAATCGTCTCATCCACAGACGCAGCAGCCGTATTTTCAGTATTGCGCTCTAAGGGTATCAGTCTCAAAGGGAAACTGAAGCCCTTGCTGGAACTGGAATCGGGCAGCAATGACCCGATGGCGATATTTTTAACCGTTGGGCTGATCCAGCTAATCGCGCACCCAGATTTGTCGCCCTTGAGCCTGATCGGGTTGTTTTTCCAACAAATGCTCGTGGGGGCAGCGGTGGGCTATGGCATGGGTCGGGGCATGCTGTGGCTCATCAACCGCATCCGGTTAGGGTACGAAGGTCTCTACCCGGTCTTGACGTTAGCACTCGTGTTGCTCACCTTTGGTCTGACCGCCATCCTGGGCGGCAGCGGCTTTTTGGCGGTCTATCTGGCGGGGATTGTGCTGGGGCATCATGACTTCATCCACAAACGCAGCCTGTCACGTTTCCACGACGGTCTGGCCTGGATTATGCAAATCACGATGTTCCTCACCCTGGGCCTGCTGGTTTTTCCTTCGCGCTTGCTCCCTACAAGCGGCCTCGCGCTACTGGTAGCCGCTGGTCTCATGTTCATCGCCCGCCCCGCGAGCGTATTTATCGGCCTGCTGCCCGGCGCATTAGGCTGGCGCGAAAAGACCTTCATCTCTTGGGTGGGCTTGCGCGGCGCGGCGCCCATCATCCTGGCGACGTTTCCCTTGCTCGCGGGACTGCACCAGGCCAATTTGATTTTCAATGTGATCTTCTTCATCGTGCTGACTTCCGTCTTGTTGCAAGGCACCTCAATCCCCCTGGCGGCTCGCTGGCTAGGCGTGGAAGCGCCCATCCTTCCCAAGCGCACCTATCCAATCGAATATACGCCGATGGGCGGCTTCAAAAGCGAGCTCCAGGAACTCACCCTCCCGGCTGGCTCGAAAGTGGCCGGAAAAGCCATCTTTGAGCTGCAGCTCCCCGATGATTTTTTGGTCATCCTCGTTGCCCGGGATAACGATTTCATCATCCCCTACGGAGGGCTGGTTCTGCAAGTTGACGACACCTTGTTGGTACTGTCTGAGAAGCCTTCACTGGAGGCCGTTACGACCAGATTCAACCTGTCCACCCGTGCCGCGTAGGTTAAATTTTGAGATTTGCTATTTTCAAGGAGCTTCATATATGAACACTGCTTCTCTCTTCGACCGGATACGTTTTCGTGGCAATCCAACCGCCCATCCCGATGCCATTGTCATCAGCGGGAACGCCCGCTTCACTGTGCTGACGCCCCGCATGATCCGCCTGGAATGGGCGGAGAACGGCAGCTTCGAGGATCGTGCAACCTACGCCTTTCCCACGCGCACCACGGAGACGCCGCCCACCTTCACCGTGCGCGAGGATGCGGGCGCGCTCACCCTCGATACCGGGGCGCTCACCCTGCGCTATCAGGTGAGTAGCGGCAAATTCACGCCGGAAAACCTCAGCATCGCCTTCACCCTCAACGGCGAGCCGGTGGTGTGGCGACCGGGGATGCCGAACCCCGGCAACCTGCGCGGCACGCGCCGCACGCTCGATAACTGCCGGGGCGATGCTGCGCTCGAAGAGGGCCTGCTCTCCCGCGCGGGCTGGGCGCTCTTCGATGACACCCGCAACGTGCTCTTCGATCCCAGCGATGGCTGGGTGCAGCCCCGCCGGGATTACGAGCTGCCGGGTCAGGGCGTGCAGGATTGGGTGTTCTTCGGCTACGGGCACGATTACAAAGCCGCGCTGAGCGAATACATGCAGTTCGGCGGGGCGATTCCGCTCATCCCGCGCTTTATCCTCGGCGGCTGGTGGTCGCGCTACTGGGCCTACAGCGCGCAAGACCTCCAGGAGCTAGTGGCGGATTTCGAGGCGCATGACATCCCGCTCGACGTGCTGGTGATTGACATGGACTGGCACACGCCCGACGGCTGGACGGGCTACACCTGGAACCGTGAGCTCTTCCCCGATCCGCCGGGCTTCTTGCAGTGGGTGCATGAGAAGGGCCTGCGCACCACGTTCAACCTGCACCCCGCCGATGGCATCCAGCCGCACGAGGAAGCCTACCCTGCGTTCGCCCGTGCGATGGGCATTGACCCGGCGAGCAAGCAGCCCATCCCCTTCACCATTGGCGACAAGCGCTTTGTGGAAGCCTACTTCACGCTTCTGCATCATCCGATGGAGGACGAGGGCGTGGATTTCTGGTGGATGGACTGGCAGCAGGGCGAGGTGTCCGACGTGAAGGGCCTCGATCCGCTGCCCTGGATCAATCACCTGCACTTCAACGACATCACGCGCCAGGGCGTGCGCCCCATGCTCTACAGCCGGTGGGGCGGATTGGGCAATCACCGCTATTACATCGGCTTCTCCGGCGACACCTACGAGACATGGGCGTCGCTCGCGTATCAGCCCTACTTCACGGCGGCGGCGGCCAACGTGCTCTACGGCTGGTGGAGCCACGACATCGGCGGGCACATGGGCGGCACGATCACGCCGGAGCTCTACGCCCGCTGGGTGCAATACGGCGCGCTCAGCCCCGTGCTGCGCCTGCACTCCACCAAAGACGCCCGCTGCGAGCGCCGCCCCTGGGCTTTCGGCGCGGACGTGTTCCGCGTGGCGCAGGCTGCCTTCCAGTGGCGCTACCGGCTCGTCCCCTACCTCTACACGCTCGCCCGGCGCAACGTGGAGACCGGCCTTTCCGTCTGCTATCCCATGGTCTACGAGCATCCCGAAACGCCGGACGCCTACGCGGCGCGCTTCCAGTATTATTTGGGCGACCAGATCCTCGCGGCGCCCATCGTGCATCCGCTGGATGAGGCGACCGGTATGGCCTACGAGGACGTGTGGATTCCCCCTGGGCTGTGGATTGACTACCAGACGCGGGAGACCTTCACCGGGCCGCGCTGGGTGCGGCTGGTGGGCGATCTCGACCGCGTGCCGATGCTACTGCGGGCGGGGGCGATTCTGCCGCTGGCACCTGAGTTCGCGGAAGTGACGCCGCCCCGGTTGCGCTCCGGCGCGACCGACGCACAGCCCAAAGACAGCCTCACGCTTGCCGTGTTCCCCGGCGCGGCGGGCCGTTTCCGCCTCTACGAAGACGACGGCCTGACCGAAGCCTACCGCGAGGGGCAATTCGAGTGGACGGAGATCACGTCGGAAGTGGTCGGCGACGCCTGGCGCGTGACCATCGCGCCGGTGGAGGGGCAGTGCGACGCGCTGCCCGCCGCGCGCCGCTACGAGCTCTGGCTGGAGGGCAGCGTCGCGCCTGCGGAAGTGTTGGTGAACGGGACGCCCGTCACATGGCGCTACGATCCCGCGCTGCTGCGGACGATCATCACCACGCCGCTACTGCCCAAAACGCAGGCCGTCACGGTCGCAGCGCGGGCGGCGGGCGACATCGTCGCGCTCGGCGCGGAACACAATCGCGCCTGCATCGCCGCCGATGTGCAACGGCTCCTGCGGGGCAGCGCGAGCGCGCCCTGGTACTGCGAGCCGCTCACCGCCGACGCGGTGCTCGCTCTGCCGGACATCCCCGGCAAGCGTGATGCCCTCGCCCGGCTGGGCGGGCCATTCGTGCGCGCCATCCCCTTCACCACGCGCGAAGAAGCCTCGCAACAGCTGCTCCGCGTCATCGTGGGTGCGCCCGCCGATGGCAGCCCCTACGAAGTGGAGGCGCGCTTCACCCTGCATCGCGGCCCGCAGCCGCAGGTGGAGACTGTCCGCCATGCGCAAACCACCCAGGCGCACATCTTCGATGCGCCCTTCGCCTTCGATGGCAATTTGCGCGCCCAACGCTGCGAGGCTGAGGTCACGCTCACCTGGCGCGGCGTTTCGTGGACGGAGCATTTCAGCGGGCCGCTGCTCTTCCCCACCATCACCCGCTGGCAGGCCGTCGCCTTCCCCGCTGCCGATGCGCCCGCGCTGGAAGCGCTACTCACGGCGGAAGGCGCGCTCGATCCGGCGTATGACTGGCGCGAGTACCTTCAAGACGTGGAGGCCATCCCCGCTCTGGATGAACCACACGCGGTGCATTTCATCCGCGAATATGAGGTCGAACTGACGGCGGGCGAGCCGTTGGTGGGCTACATCGCCGCCACCGTCATCAGCCCGGAGGCGCGCGAGGCCGTGCTGGAGTTCCGCTCCGGCGGCGCAGCGACGCTCACCTGCAACGGCGTCCCGCTCGCCGTGCTGCCCCATCCCGACGCCGCCAGCGCGCCGCTGTGGTCGCGCCCCATCGAGCACACCGCCCCGTTCGCGCTGCGGGCAGGCGCGAACACCCTGCTCATCCGCACCACCCCCGCGCCCGATGCGCCCCATCCCCACTGGTGGTTCTTCGGCGCGCGGCTGGCGACGGTGGAGGGTGAGCCGCTGGTGGATGTGGGATACAGGTAATGCGTATTGCGTACTGCGTAAGGGGATTTTTCGTCGCCCGGCGCGTGGGAAGCCACGTTGCCGGGCGGTGTTGTGAAAACAGAAAGGCCGGGCAGTTTGATTGCTCGGCCTTGTTGTGCTAGAGGAGGGTTACAGCAAACGCCAATTGTCTAACTCAAGCGGATATCCCAACGTAATGAGTCGCTGATAATGCTTCATGTTGCCTGTGACCAGAACGCGCTGCTGTCGTAATGCAATCGCAGCAATCAACGGGTCAGCACGTCCTATCGGTTGCCCGGTACGCTCCAAATCAGCATAAATCTTCCCCGCTATCTCGGCGGCCACAACATCCAGGGTCAAAACTTCCACCGAAGTTAGCCCATCAAGAAATTGCTGCAATCGCTCCGTGTGATTCGTTTTGTGTAACCCTTTGACAATTTCTACTACCGTAATTGTAGAAATGGTATATTGTCGAAATGCGGCGCGATATAGTGATGCGCGAACGGCAACTTGTGGATCTTTACCTTTGAGAATCTCTGAGAAAATATCGGTATCCAGCAGCGCTTTACGCATGGGGTGCCCGCCAGGGTTGCATGCTGCGTGTCTCCAACGCGGTTTCGACAATCTGATCCAGCAATTCCGGCTCGTGTGCGAACATACCCCAGAGCGGATCTTCACTGCTCGACACGCTCAATTGCGCCAAAAATTCCCGCACCAGGGCTTCCAGAGTTGTATTCCGTTGGGCGGCAATTTGCCGTGAGCGGGCATACAACGTCTCTTCGAGTTGCACTTGTATCATGGTCATAGTTTACCTCCTGGGCAGCGGGATAATAGGCATGCACAGTTCTGCTTTCCTGAGTTGCTTTCAGTATACCACGTTTCAAAGTGGGTTTCAAGATTTTTGAGACCAGAGTTGTAGTGTCGGATAGCACAGGTGCTAAACCGGGCGGGTTAAACCATCGTTGGCGCGTTGGTGGGGCAGAGTTATAATGAGGGATACGCAAGCATGAACCGGAGTGAGCTATGAAGATCCAAAGCATCCAGATTGCCAATCGCGCTCTCATCCCCGCCCTACTCTTGCTGGCGATGCTGGCTTGTTTCGCGCGACCGGCACCACCAGCCAATCAGCAACAGCCGTTGCTATCTCCCAGCGGCCTGTACCGCCTCACCGTGCCGATTGAGGAGCGCGTCTGGCGCGTGACAATTGCTACCCATGAAGGAGACCTTCTCTACCAGGACACAGAGGCGGACTTCGTAGGCAACCTTAACGTCTATTGGCTGTGGGATGAGCAGGAGCGCGTCTGGCTCTACAGCAGCGATACCGGTGCGGTGTTCTTCTGGGAGTTGCAGGATGGGGCATGGGTCAAGACCCTGTGGGGCTACGGTAGAGAGCGTGAGATCAACCGCGACCTCGTGCCCCCGCCAGCACTGTATCCATCTTATGTTGAATAGCTCAAGCATAGTGTTGGATGCGGGGATTGACAACTTTTTGCGGGGGTGGATATTGGTACAAGCACAGGTCGCCGAATTTACTCGTGTTTGCTCCTATGACCGGTTGGTTATGGCCGAAGCGACCCTAGTCCCCGCCCGCGCACCAGCGCGCAAATGGTAAATGTACCGTGAACTGTCAGCGCATAGATGCGCCGTTCGCAACTACGCGAAGCAGACGCTTCGCGCTACGCTTGTCAAGTCCTGAAATACGTTTACAGAACGTAAGTTCTATCGCCTTATTAACTT
>CAZDDI010000112.1:0-6786 GCA_964504195.1 uncultured Anaerolineales bacterium | reverse complement strand
TAAGGTTCTTCGTGTAACATCGAATTAAACCACACGCTCCGCTGCTTGTGCGGGGTCCCGTCAATTCGTTTGAGTTTTAGCCTTGCGGCCGTAGTCCCCAGGCGGGATGCTTACCGCGTTAGCTGCGGCACGGAGCCTGTCGGCCCCACACCTAGCATCCAGCGTTTACGGCTAGGACTACCAGGGTCTCTAATCCTGTTCGCTCCCCTAGCTGTCGCCTCTCAGCGTCAGGGCTGACCCAGGGAGCCGCCTTCGCCACTGGTGTTCCTTCCGAGATCTGCGCATTTTACCGCTACTCCGGAAATTCCACTCCCCTCTGTCACCCTCAAGTCAAACAGTATCGCCTGGCCTCCCCGGGTTAAGCCCGGGGCTTTCACAGCCGACTTATCTAACCGCCTACAGGCGCTTTACGCCCAGTAAATCCGGATAACGCTCGCGTCCTACGTCTTACCGCGGCTGCTGGCACGTAGTTAGCCGACGCTTATTCACGAGGTACCGTCCTCTCTCTTCCCTCGTAAAAGGATTTTACAACCCGAAGGCCTTCTTCATCCACGCGGCGTCGCTGCATCAGGCTTGCGCCCATTGTGCAATATTCCCCGCTGCTGCCTCCCGTAGGAGTCTGGGCCGTGTCTCAGTCCCAGTGTGGGGGGCCATGCTCTCACACCCCCTACCCGTCTGTGCCTTGGTAGGCCATTACCCTACCAACTAGCTGATGGGCCGCAGGCTCCTCCTCCAACGCCGGAACTTTCCTCTTGGTTCTGACACCGAGAGGGCATCGGGTATTAGCGCCTGTTTCCAAACGTTATCCCCGGCTGGAGGGCAGATCACCCACGTGTTACTCACCCGTCTGCCGCTGCTGTACCCCCGAAGGGGCCTTATCGCTCGACTTGCATGCGTTAAGCGCGCCGCTAGCGTTCATCCTGAGCCACGATCAAACTCTTCGTTCTATTCCGTTCGCTTCCGCGAACAGTATTCCTCTGATGCTGTGGTCTCGTTCTGGTTCGCTGTCTGTCACTATTCAATTGTTAAAGGGCCTTAGAGATAACAAAACCGCTGCGAGTTATCCCGCACCGGCTTGGCAACTTACTCCAAATGAAGCAGTCTTGCTCTTGTTGTGTGTGTGTATCAACAATTCGGAATTCTACCACACTCTAAAAATGTGTCAAGTGCAAAAAAGGGGGAAAAGGACAAACGCTGAAGTTTTCCTCATACCGCACTACAAGCACTCACTTTAGAATAGCGTGGGTATGCCCGGCTTCCTCGATAACATCCAGAGCCAACGTGATGTCTGCCTGAGTATGCGCGGCCGTAACATTGACTCGCAAGCGCGCCAGCCCCGACGGGACAGCCGGGGACACAATCGGCAACACGAAAATGTCACGATCCTGGCAGGAGCGCGACATTTTATAGGCGAGCTCATCAGAACCGCAGATAATAGGAACAATGGGGGTGCTACTATTGAGAGTGTCGAAACCGCGAGCATGCAGCTCTGCTAAAAAGAAGGTTACATTACGCTGAAGCTGTGCCACGCGCTCCGGCTCGGATACAATGACCTCAAACGCAGCCTGTGCCGCGGCAACCTGGGCCGGAGGAAGCGCCGCCGAGAAGATAAATCCACGGGCAGCGTGCTTGAGAAAAGCAATGAGGTCGGCCTCGCCTGCCACATAACCGCCGATGCTAGGAATGGTCTTGGAAAGTGTGCCCATCTTCACATCAATTACACCGGGCATGCCAAAATGTTCCTCAATGCCGCGTCCGGTCGCACCCAAAACCCCCAGACTGTGCGCCTCATCAATCATCAGTAACGCATCGTACTCCCGGCAGAGTCGCACGACATTTGGCAAATCAATGATGTCACCATCCATACTGAAAACGGCATCAACGACGACTAGTTTGGCGGCCTCCCCAGCCCGTTGTAAACAACGCTCCAAAGCACACATATCATTATGTGCGAAACGCAAAAATTGCGCACCGCTTAACAAGCAACCATCCACAATACTGGCATGATTGAGTTTGTCGGAGATAACAACATCGTTGCGTCCCACCAGGGTGGAAATAGTCGCCAGATTGGTGACATACCCACTAGAGTAGACGATGGCATCCGCACAGCCCTTGAAACGCGCGATGGTCTGCTCAAGTTGCTGATGGAGCGGAAGGGTGCCGGCAAGTAAACGCACGCCATGTGTACCGGTACCATAACGCGCTACGGCCTCTTGTGCAGCAGCGTTAATATGCGGATGTTGTAACAGATTGAGGTAGCCATAGGAAGCCATCATCAGCATCCGACGACCCTCCAGCTCTACCCAAGCCCCATCAAGACGTTCCACAGATTGCAAAAAGAAATAGTGTCGCTTATCGCGGGCTTCAGCAAGACGTTCTGTTATAGATTGAATACGTTGTTGGATTGCGTTCATTGTTAGCTCCCTTCCTAAAAAATGGCGGCTACTTCTCAAACCTACCAGGTTTCTCCGCCCTTGAAAATAAAAGGCTATCTCACGCAAAGGTACAAAAAAATCAAAAAAACTTAGTGTGCTGGGCGTGAGATTATCATCCAATCGCTGGAGAACGCCAGTTAATGAGGAATTTTTCTCAAATAACCACAAAGGGTACAGAGTTCACGATAAAAGTATAAATCAGGCAACGGCTAACCATGCCAAGGTACGCTCAAGGCCTTCCGCGAAGCTCACGGTCGGGTGAAAATCCAGCTCGTGCTGGGCTTTCGCAATACTGTAGCCCTGGTCGCGGCACATCAAATAGACGGCGTGACGCGTAAGCAAGGGCCGGCGCTTGAGACGCAATGCCCGTGCGACTGTCTCAAAGAGCGCAGCCAGGGCCAGCGCCACACCTGAAGGCAAGTTAAGCCATGGCGCGCGCACGCCCATCCCCGCAGCCAACGCACCGACGTACTCCGCCCAAGTCTCGTCGCCGGGATCGCGCAGGTTGTAGACCTGCCCCACTGCGCAAGGCAGGGTCGCCGCACGAATCAACCCCTCTACGGCATTATATATGTAGAGTAGCCCCGCGCGCGTATGACCGCCATTCACATACAACATCTGTCCCTGACGCAACAGCGCAGCGATCTCAGTGACAAAATCGCGGCTACGCGGCCCGTAAATAGAGACGGGACGGACGACGGTCACGGGTAATCCAGTAGATTCACGACATGCCCACACTTCACGCTCGCCCAGACCCTTGCTGCGGTTGTAGGGCAGCCCACAATCTACGACAGGCTGCGTCTCATCACAGGCGATGCGCGGGTAGCCATAAACATCGGACGTGCTGACATGCAGGAACCGCTCAACCGTATCCGCAGCAACAGCAGCGGCGAGCAAATTGCGCACGCCCAGCACATTGGTCTGATAAAACTGCTGCCACGGCCCCCAATCAGCGGATAGACCAGCGCAATGGTAAATGATGCGCACGTCTCGGCAAGCCACACGCAAGCTTTCTGGATCATCCAGGCTACCATAAGCGATTTCCAAAGGCAAACCATCAAGGTGTTTTAGATAGCTGGTAGGGCGCGCAAGTATGCGCACCGAATGCTCCTGAATAACCAGGGTGCGCGCCAGCGCGCTCCCCAGAAAACCGCTCGCGCCCGTTACAAGAATTGTCACTATGCCCCTCCGTGTATATGCACCCAAAAGACATCATAAGGGTTAATAATACTCCAAGCCTGATTTTTTACAATTACATGCAGTTATGCAACTTTACGCCTATCATTTACGTAACATAACCACTACGAACGAGATTACGCCGGTGTCGTTGACACAATAACCATTGAGCGCGTAAGGATTATTATTTTGCAAACAGATTGCAATTTGATAGTTTTTTTAATTTACTTAGGAGGTACATCATGGATCGACGCCCTGGGTGTCTGGTAGGATTGTTCAAGTTGTTCTTGTTGGATACAGTGTTCAAATGGTTGCAGGAGCGCTTCGGCTTCGGACGTGGCAGCGTCGGCGGCTTTGGCTGCGGGATTATCCTGCTGATTATCTTCGTACTGTTGGCTTGCGGCGTCATGTGCGGGACGGATTGGTTCCAGTTTTTATAACGTGAAACGTGAGGCGTAAAGCGTGCGTAAAAATTCACGTTTCATTCCACAAAACACACCCCCAGGTGATATACCTGGGGGTGTGTTTGTTGTATTTGGCTTACCCTGCGACAGGCTCAGGGAACAGAATTAGCGGCGAATAGCCTCTATCCCGCCCATGAACGGGCGCAAGACCTCCGGGATGGTGATGCTGCCATCGGCCTGCTGGTAGCTCTCCAGGATGGCGATCATCAGCCGAGGCATTGCCAGCCCGGAGCCGTTGAGCGTGTGCGGGAAGCGGGTCTTCGCGCCGGGTTCGGGCCGGTAGCGGATGTTCGCCCGCCGCGCCTGGAAGTCGGTCACGTTGCTGCATGAGCTTACCTCTAGCCACTCCTGCTGTCCCGGCGCCCAAATCTCCAGATCGTAGGTCTTGGCCGAGCCGAACCCCAAATCGCCCGTGCAGAGCTCCTTGATGCGATACGGTAGTTGCAAGGCTTGCAATAGCCCTTCCGCGTGCCCCACCATGCGCTCGAGCTCCGCGTAGCTGGTCTCCGGCGTGGTGAACTTGTACATCTCCACCTTGTCGAACTGGTGGCCGCGCTTGATGCCGCGCACGTCGCGCCCGGCACTCATCTTCTCACGGCGGAAGCAGGCGGTGTACGCCACATAGTTGAGCGGCAAGGCCTCGGCTTCGAGAATCTCATCGCGGTGCAGATTGGTGAGTGCGACCTCCGCCGTCGGCACGAGCCACAGATCGTCTTCAACATCACGGTAAAGATTATCCTCGAACTTGGGCAGCTGGCCCGCGCCCTCCAGGATCTCCCGGCGACATACGAACGGCAGGTAGAACTCCGTGTAGCCGTTCTGCCGGGTCTGCACATCGAGCATCCAGAAGATGATGGCCCGCTGCAAGCGCGCGCCCGCGCCCTTAAGCACATAGAAACGACTGCCGGCCAGCCGCACGCCGCGCTCGAAGTCAATGATGTCGTGCGCGGTGCCCAAATCCCAGTGCGGCAGCGGCTCGAAGTCGTAGGTGGGGAGCTCGCCCCAGCTGCGCACCACGACGTTGTGGTCTTCATCCGGGCCGACCGGCGCGCTCTCTGCCGGGAGGTTAGGCAGCCACATCTGCTTGCTGTAAAACTCGGTTTCCAGGTCGCGCAGCGATTGCTCCAAAGCGGTGAGCTTATCACCCACCTCGCGCATGGCGACGATGTGTGTCTGGCGCTCGGCGGGGTCTTTCATCCGCCCGATTTCTTTGGAAACGCGGTTGCGTTCGCCGCGCAGTGCCTCGACCTCTTGCAGCAGCTCGCGGCG
The DNA here is from genome assembly GCA_964504195.1 of uncultured Anaerolineales bacterium. Taxonomy (GTDB): domain Bacteria; phylum Chloroflexota; class Anaerolineae; order B4-G1; family SLSP01; genus CAZDDI01. The sequence goes on along the minus strand of CAZDDI010000112.1, from coordinate 1,442 downwards.
GCGCGTATCCAACGCCAGCACGGTATCCACCAGCGCGGGGTCGTCGTTGCGTTTGCGCAACCCCTCGCGCACCACCTCCGGCTGATTGCGTAGCAGTTCAATGTCTAACATGGCGGCCTCCCCTGAAAATTGCAAATTGCAAATTGCAAATGGCAAATGGCGAATGGCGAATCTCAAATCGCGAATCTCAAATTTCAAATCAAAATTGGCGTAACGCAGAGCGGCTGCGTCACATTTTAACCCACGTTAGTGCGGCAAGCACACCTGAAGATTACTTACGATTATGCCACCAAAAGAGCTTTTGTCCAGCTTGAAGGAAAAGCCGATTTGCATATTATAAGGTATACCTTATAATAAGGGTAAGAAAATGGCAAGATGAGGACTACACCATGAGCGTCGAAAGCATTGAAGATTATCTGGGGGCGATTTACCGGCTGCGGCAGGAGGCGACCACGCCGCTGCCGCTTTCGCAATTGGGCGAATACTTTGCTTTTTCGCCGGTTTCCATCCATGAGATGATCCAAAAGCTGGATCGGCAAGGGCTGGTGCAGTACATTCCCTATCGCGGCGTGTTGTTGACCGCCGCAGGGGAGGAGGAAGCCGTCGCGCTGATCCAGCGGCATCGCATCTGGGAGCGTTTCCTCACGGATCTGCTGGAGTTTTCATGGGATGAAGCGCATCAGCTGGCGGAGCATCTGGAGCACGCCGCGCCGCAAGCGGTGACGCAACGGCTGGCGCGCTTGCTGGGCAACCCGGAGCGCTGCCCGCACGGCGGGCCGATCCCCCCGCAGCCGGAAGCCCCCGGCGGGCGCCCGCTCACCGAGATCGCGCCCGGCGTGCAGGTGGAAGTCCTCCGCATCAAGCCGGAGACACCCGAAGCATTACAGTTTTTGCAGGCGGAGCAGCTCGGCCCGCGCGCGCTCTTGCGCGTGCTGGCGCACAGCGCAGAACACACGCTCGTGGAGACGCAGGAACGCCGCGTCTCCTTGCCGGCCACCATCGCCCAAACGCTCTGGGTCATTGCCGATTTTGGATTTTAGATTTGAAATTTGGTCGCTGTCACAAAGCCGCCGCGTGCCGATGGTTGATGAAAATTAAGAAAATAACCCGGAAATAAAAGCGTTTGCAAGAACCATTCTCTCAAATGTGAGAATTTTGCCCCTCCCCCTTGCCCCCTCCCCACGCCGCTACGCGGCGCGGGGAGGGGGAGAAGAATAATGGGTTTTTTGGGCGGCGGCTTTGCCGCCGCCCAAAAAACCCGCAAAAAAACGCCCCCTTTCCCCCGCTTGCGGGGGAAAGGGGGCAGGGGGGATAGGGGGGAATCAGTTTATTTGTATAAAGACAGATTTTGCGCAAAGCCTTATTTCCGGATTAATTTCTTAAAATTCATTTTTCTACCGTACATTAACATCCACAAGGTCGGGTTCAAGCCGGAAAAAGAC
>CAZDDI010000111.1:0-6821 GCA_964504195.1 uncultured Anaerolineales bacterium | reverse complement strand
GATAGAACTTACGTTCTGTAAACGTATTTCAGGACTTGACAGGCGAATGGCGAATCAACGTATTAGACATTATCGGAAATAAAACGCTTTCTCTGTGGTAAAAAACTCTCCCACTCCCCCACACTCCCCCTCACCCCATCTCTCCCGCCGCCCGACGCAATGCCGGACGAGTGATAGTGAAGGCGGCGGGTTCGGCTTCGCAGCTCAGATGCGGGACAACTTTGACTTCCAGCAAAGTAGCGTCGGGATGCTGGGCAGCGGCCTCTTCCAGGGAACGTACCAGCGTATTGTAGCCCAGCCAGCGCAGCACGTCGAGCATCTGCGAACCGAATCCGTCAAGGTCGAGTGCAGTTTCTGGCGCACTCTTGATGAGCAGGCGTGCCCAGGGAGGATCATTCGCGGCCCGTGCGCGGCCCGCTATCCGTGCAGACAGCGAGTGGGGGTCGCGCCGCACCAAGTAGAGCGTGAGCGTGCGCGGCTCAGCATCCGCCATGCGGCGTAGCTCCACGCCGAGGACGTTGTGCATGCACAACGCCCCCTCCGCACGGAGCAAGTAGCCCGGCTCGCGCCGCCACTGCGCCCACGCCAAGGCGCCCGCACCCGCCAGTCCCAGCACCGCCAGCAAAGGATAAGCCCACAGCGGCGCTCCGGAAACCCCGCCCATGATAATCAACAGCCCGATGGGGAAAATCCCCCCCCCCAGCACCATCCGCAACGCCACCCGCCGGAAGCGCGGTTCACCCCACACCGGGCACAGTGCAAAGCGGTCAGAGTCCATCACGCGCCCTCCGGCCCGGCAGCGCGTCGCTCCAAGCGATGTTGTAATCCCCGCCCCACCAGCGCCAGCACAAAGGCCGGTGTCACCGTGAGGATGACCACGAACAGGGTAACGTCCTGCCACAACCGCTCCGGGAAGAGCCGAATGAGCGTATCGCTGTACGCAAACAACCAGGTATCGGCCTCAAAGAACAGCGCGTGAAACGCCGTGAAGAAGAAATTCCAGCTGAGCACCATCACCACGCCCAGCAGCACCACGATGACCAGCAATGCCAGGCCCCCATCGCAGAGCGCGCCCCAGACTGCCGCCGGGCCATAACGCCGGCCCAACGCCCAGGCTGCCGCCGTCCCCAGCGCCAGAGCCGCCAATCCGGCCAAAGAGACCTGGTCGAAAACGATCTTGACATCGTCCATGTGAGTCAACTCACGCTCATTGAAGGCCGAAGTGCCATCCGTAAATCGTGCCCCGGCCAGCAAGGGCGGATCGTGGGGAACGTTGAGAAAATAGACGCTGAGCTGCGCCAGGTAGAGACGTTCTTCAGGCGACATCCCGAAAGGATCGGGCGGGAAACCGGGACGACTGTATTCCCAGGCGGGAAGCCAGGGCAAGCACACGACCCGGAACGCGAACGTCACCAGTACCAGCGGCAATGTCGCCGCAATTACTACACGCAAGAATGTCCGCATCAGCCAGCCTCCGAGTTAGCGGTGATTGCGACAGGCTCAACCACCGCCTCTGTGAATTTTCGGATAGATTCTAAGTATAGCACACAGTCAAAAAAATGATGAATGTTTGTTGCATCCGTTTGAGGGCGTGCTATACTATAACTGATAGACTCTAGTGAATTTTTATCACGCCTATATTTAGCGGCTTGCAGTTATAAAACACAATACAGCTTGTGTAGTGGCGGCTTATGAAAATTAAGAAAATAAACCGGAAATAAAACCATTTGCAAGAATCACTCTTTAAAAATTTACGAATTGAGAATTTTACCCCACCCCCTTGCCCCCTCCCCACGCCGCTGTGCGGCGTGGGGAGGGGGCGAAAATAACGGGTTTTTTGGGCGGCGGCAAAGCCGCCGCCCAAAAAACCCACAAAAAAAAGATACCCCTTTCCCCCGCAAGCGGGGGAAAGGGGGCAGGGGGAAAGGGGGTATCATTTTATTTTTAGAGCGACCGATTTCACACAAAACCTTATCTACAGATTAATTTCTTAAAATTCATCAGCCGCTCTGCACCTATCAAAAACGCCGGAAGGTGTTACTACGAGCAAAATTCGTCAATGTCCGGCAACTTAGCTTGAAAGAATGAGGCAGCCATGGTAAAGAACGATCAAGGGATATGCGTAACCTGCGGGGCAACCAACTTGCCCGGCACGCTGTTCTGCAAAAATTGCGGCACTTACCTGGCCTCTGGTGGCCCGTTGCGCACAGAAATGCTGAGCAAAGAGACCACCCCACCGCCCCTACCCCGCGCCGAGCGCAAACGTGACGTTACTGGCAAGATGCTCAGTATCGAGGCGGAAATCCTCAACAGCGGGCGCAAGGTGTTGCTGCCCATTAATGTTGAAATCGTAATCGGACGCCTGGACGCCGCACGCGGCATCTTCCCAGAATTGGATTTAACGTTAGATGACGGCCTGGAAATGGGCGTATCACGACGGCATGCGCGGCTCTTCGTAAGGGAAGGCACTTGTTACGTAGAAGACCTGGGCGGCGACAACGGGACTTTTGTAAATGACAACTTATTAGTCCCCAGAGTGGCTTTCCGTGTATTGGATGGAGATGTGCTCACTCTAGGGATGCTCCAGGTGAAATTGCATATCTACTCACAAGACACTGCCCCTGAAAATGTGTAATCCACCCGCTCGCGACCGTCCACTAAAATTACACCTCAGTACGGTCTTCATCTAGGACACCACGCCAACAAGAATGAATAGTAGTTACGCGGTTGCCGTCTGCGCCACTGGCTCAAAGCGAACTTGGCGGCTGAAGTCGCTAAAAAATCACTTTTTAAGATTAAAGAGCGTTCGATGGAACCAACCGCGTAACTACTAAATGAAAATGTAGGCGCGACATCCTTGTCGCGGGGCAGCTATGTGGAAAAAATTTCACGCCTACAAACTCTATTTCCTAAGGAATTCCTCATTAACCAGAAAAAGATAAGGAAAATAACCATGAAAACCCACTCCACTCGACTATGGCTCTGTTGCGGCGCATTGGTCGCGTTGCTTCTGGTAGCGGCGCTCCCATTGAGCGTCGGGCGCGCTGCTGATATCGCCATCTATGCTGACGCGCTTGCCCCAGGCTGGGAAAACTGGTCCTGGAATGCCGAGGTAAACTTCAATGCTACGCAGCCGGTACACAGTGGCGCAGCCGCTATTGCGGTCACATTTCAGGAAGCCTGGGCCGGGCTATACTTGAATAGCAATCCGCCCTTAAGCACCGCCAGCAATGACCGCATCAGCTTTTGGATCCACGGCGGCACCACCGGCGGGCAGACAATCCTGTTCAGCATCAACTATGCGGAGGACAACGTTACCATCACCCCACAGGCCGGAACCTGGACCTATGTGGAGCTCCTGCTCAGCAATTTGGGCAGCCCACAAGCCATCGAAGACCTCGTCTGGCAAGAACACAGCGGTGATAATTCACCCAATCTCTCCACCTTCTACCTGGACAACATTATTCTTGGCGGTGATGCGCCCCCACCCACCCACACCCCAGCGCCAACCAGTATCCCCGGCAACGGGTTGAGTGTAGATGTCAGCGCCGATCGGCGACCTATCAGCCCACACATTTACGGGCTGAATTTCCCCGACGAAGACCTGGCCGCGGAGCTACAGCTGCCCATAGCGCGCTGGGGTGGCAATCATACCACCCGCTACAATTGGGAAATCAATGTCTCCAACCGGGGAGCTGACTGGTTCTACGAAAATATCCCCCAAGACGCCAATGAATCCGCCGACAGCTTCATCGCACAGAACAAACGCACCGGCACAGCATCGCTCATCACCATCCCGCTGATCGGCTGGACACCACACCGCCGTGCCACTGGGCATCCTTACGATTGTGGCTTCAAGGTATCCATCTATGGGCCGCAGCAGGAGGTAGACCCCTGGGATGAAGATTGCGGCAACGGGGTGCGCCTCAATGGCACAGAAATTACCGGCAACAATCCGCTAGACACCAGTAAAGTTATCACCGAAACTTTTGTGGAGGCCTGGGCCGCGCATCTGGTCGCCACCCATGGTGCCGCCAACGCTGACGACATGCGCTTCTATAACCTGGATAACGAACCGATGTTGTGGCCTTACACGCACCGCGATGTCCACCCTGAACTGACTACCTACGCCGAGATGCGTGATCGCACCAGGGCTTATGCAGCCGCCCTCAAGCGGGCCGATCCGGGCGCGCAGACGCTAGGGCCAGTGGTCTGGGGCTGGTGCGCTTACTTCTACTCAGCGGCGGATGGATGCCGGCCCGGCCCTGATCGTGCCGCGCACGGCAATCAGGATTTTGTCCCCTGGTATCTGGCACAGATGCAAACCTACGAAACCGCCCACGGCGTGCGCTTACTGGACTATCTCGATGTCCACGTTTATCCACAACGGGATGGAATCTACTCGGAAAGCCTGGGGAACGCAGCCACTCAAGCCGCCCGGTTGCGCTCCACGCGCCAGCTGTGGGACCCCACCTATACCGACGAATCCTGGATCGCTACTGAGGTGCATCTCATCCCCCGGATGCGCGCCTGGGTGGATGCCTACTACCCCGGCACCAAACTCGCCATCACGGAGTACAACTGGGGCGCGCTTGGCTATCTCAATGGCGCGCTGGCGCAAGCCGATATATTGGGGATTTTTGGGCGTGAAGGGCTTAACCTGGCGACACTCTGGGGGCCGCCCAGTGCTTCCCAACCGGGCGCGTATGCTTTCCGCATGTATCGCAACTACGACGGCGCGGGCAGCGCGTTTGGCGACACCGCCGTGTACGCCTCGAGCTTTGATCAGGAACAGCTCGCCATCTATGCCGCGCAGCGTAGCAGCGACAGCGACGTGACAATACTCGTCATCAACAAGAGCCTCGCGCCGCTCAGCACTGGCGTCAGTCTCGCTGGTTTCACCCCTGCCGCCACGGCGCAAGTCTTTCGCTATAGCGCGAGCAACCTCAACGCCATTGAGCGGCAAGCGGATTTGGCGATCAATAACAACGCGCTCAACACCAGCTTTCCGGCGCAATCTATCACATTGCTAGTCATCGCACCGAGGCCAACCCTCAACCGGCACATCTATCTCCCCTTAGTATTGCGCAGGCAATAACAGAACGCCCACGAGCAGCACATTCACAGCCTTTCCTCTACGGAGGGAAGGCTGTAATGTTGAAACCTGCATTTTCCCGGCGCTACCGTCACCCGATTGCTTCTCCCAATTGCCTATTCATCGCTTTGTGCTACACTCTGGAATGAAACCCAAACCCAACGAGGTATAGCATTAGATGAAACCAGCCGAATATGCAGCCACACAGCAAACGGAGTTCCTCGCCGAACTCCAAGACTTCCTCAGCATCCCTAGCGTCAGCACGCAAGCTGAGCACCAGCCCGACATCACCCGCGCGGCCGATTGGTTGCGCGAGCAGCTGCTCGCGGCGGGCTTCCCCCGCGTTGACATCATCCCCACTGCCGGACATCCCATCGTCTACGCCGAGTGGCTTGCCGCCGGGCCGGACGCACCCACGGTGCTCATCTACGGGCACTATGATGTGCAACCCCCTGAACCGCTGGAACTGTGGAATACACCCGCCTTCGAGCCGACCGTAGTTGGCGATAATCTAATTGCACGCGGTGCCTCCGACGATAAAGGGCAGCTCTTCGTCCATGTCAAAGCCGTGGAAGCCTTCAAGGCCACGCAAGGTACACCGCCCGTCAACCTCAAGTGCATCTTCGAGGGCGAGGAAGAAATCGGCAGCCCCAACCTGGCCCCCTTCATACACGCCAACCAGGCGCAGCTGGCCGCCGATGTAGCGCTCATCTCCGATTCGCACATTCTGGCTACAGACATCCCGGCCATCGTGTACGCATTGCGCGGGATGGCCTACGTCGAGGTGGAAGTGACCGGCCCGGCCCGCGACCTGCACTCTGGCATCTACGGCGGGGCGATCAACAACCCCATCAATGCGCTGGCACGGCTACTGGCACAGCTACAAGATGAAACTGGACACGTCACCATCCCCGGCTTCTACGACAAGGTGCGCCCGCTGACTGCTGAAGAGCGTGTCGAACTTAGCCACATCCCCTTCGACCGGGAAGCCTGGTTGCAAGAATCCGGCGCCCCCACCGACTGGGGCGAGGCCGAGTACACCATCATTGAGCGCACCAGCGCGCGCCCTACGCTCGATGTCAATGGCATCTGGGGCGGCTACATCCAGCCAGGGGCGAAAACCGTCTTGCCTAGCAAAGCCTACGCCAAAATCTCCATGCGCCTCGTGCCAGACCAGGTGCCAACCGAAATCGCCGCGCTTATCAAAGCCCATCTCGAATCTCTGGCCCCGCCATCCATCACCATCGAAGTACGCGGGCTGCACTTTGGCGATGGGGCCATCGTGAAACAGGACAGCCCGGCCATGCTGGCCGCTGTCGCCGCCTACGAGCACGGTTTCGGCGTGCGCCCGGTCTTCATGCGCGAGGGCGGCTCAATCCCCATCGTCGCCGTCTTCCAGAAAGTGCTGGGCATCGAGACGATCCTGATGGGCTTTGGGCTACCCAATGACAATCTACACGCACCTAATGAACAAATCCACCTACCCAATCTGTACAAGGGTGTGCAAACCTCCATCAAATTTATGGAACTTTTATCTATAGCCTAACTCGCGTGCCCCCCGGGGCTAATTCAGAGATTTAGGGCAATACCGCAAAAGTAACCCTGTAATACGCTCAACCTGTAGCGCAGGATTTATCCTGCATTGCAGACACAGGATAATGAAAATTAAGGAAGACTCCCCTGAAAAAAGGTGGCGCTAGGCATGAAATATGGTATAATATACCAA
>CAZDDI010000110.1:0-7084 GCA_964504195.1 uncultured Anaerolineales bacterium | reverse complement strand
GCCTCTCCCGGTGGCCCTCCGGCATTGCCTTGGACGGCCATAGCGCCAAAGTCACTCTGTCAAAGCCGTCAATAGGCGTGTTTTGAGCATACTACCGGGTTAGTTTTGCGGTATTGCGTAAAAAGTGACGAAAAATACCGGTTCTTCCCGATAAACATTATTTCCGAGATTTACGCACTATCCCTAAAGCGCTGTTTCCGACAGGTTCGGGCCGTGGTATTGCGTAAGTCCTAATTTCCTTGAACTGGAGGCTCTGATGCGTAAGGTGTTTGCAATTTTGATGTTGTTCATGTTCTTGTCCGCTTGTTCTCGTTCAGCCCCACGTACATTGACCGGCGACGAGCGCGAGGCGGTTTTGGCGTATAGCGAAACGATGACCGATAATCTGCTCGCTGGAATGAACGCTGGAGATTACGAGGTTTTCTCTCATGATTTCAACGAGGCTATGTTATCGGGGGTTACTCCCGCGGCGCTCGCTGACATGCAGGTACAAATCCTTGGCAAGATCGGCCTGTACGTTTCGCGTGAAGTGCAGACGGTGCAGCAGCAGGGAGAGATGATTACCGTTATCTACACAGCCGAGTTCGAGCAGGAAAGCCCCGTGACAGTGCGCGTAGTCTTCGAGGCCGCCGAGCCGCATCTGATTACCGGCCTGTGGTTCGATTCCGCCAAACTCCGGCAACGTTGACTTGTGGTGCTCCCCTCAACGCTCAGAGCGGATAGTCAGCTCCGTGATCGGTTAATGTTGATTTGAGATTTTCGGAGGAGGTATTCCATGACTGTATTTCGCAGTATCGCCCAGCAGGTGGAACCGCAGTATGTCCGCGAAGGCGCGGGCGTGTTGCTGCGGCGCAGCATCGCGCTGCCCATACTGGATCACGTAGACCCGTTTTTGCTCTTCGATGATTTTCGCGCTGCTAACCCCGCCGATGTGCTGCCCGGCTTCCCCATGCACCCGCACCGGGGCATCGAAACCGTCACCTATATGCTCGCGGGCAACGTCGCCCACCGCGATAGCATCGGCAACGCCGGCATCGTTGGGGCGGGGGCGGTGCAGTGGATGACCTCTGGGCGCGGCATCCTCCATGAAGAGATGCCGCAGCCGGTGGCGGGTCGGTTGGATGGTTTTCAGCTGTGGGTGAACCTGCCCGCCGCGCTCAAGATGTCCCCCGCGCGCTACCAGGAGCTCCGCGCAGACGAGATCCCCGAAGTCGCCTTGCCCGGCGGCGCGCGGGCGCGTATCATCGCCGGTGAGGTGGCGGGCGTGCGCGGCCCGGTGACGGAGATCGCTGTGCAGCCGACCTACCTCGACATCACCTTGCCCCCCGGCAGTGTGGTGACGTTGCCCACTCCCACAACGCACAATGTGCTGGTCTATTTGTTTGAGGGCGACATCAACCTGGGTGGGCAGGTGCTCAACGCTACACAGATGCTCGTGCTGGGCGCTGGGGACGCGGTAGAAATCCACGCGGGCGCGCAGGTTGCGCGCCTCCTGTTCATTTCCGGTCAACCGCTGCATGAACCCATTGCCCGTTATGGCCCATTTGTGATGAACACCCGCGAAGAAATCCAACAGACCTTGCGCGAGTTGCGCGCTGGCACGTTTCCGCCTGTTTGAGGAGACCTGACAGGTTTCTAAAACCTGTCAGGTCTAATTCGCCATTTTCAAAAGGAGATACCATGACCCTAGACCTAGAAACCCAAGCCAATCTGGATGAGACTTTAGATGAGGAGTTCAAGAACCTGTTCACGCAAGCGCGTGACTTGATGACTAAATCCAAATGGGACGAAGCGTTGGCGGTCTACGCGGCTATCATCGCCCGGCAGCGCGAGGCGGGCGATGAGCTTGCCATTGCTAAGACCCGCAACGATGTTGCCAGTATCTATCTGGCGCGGCAGGAATGGGCCGAGGCCCTGGCGATCCTCGATGAGGTGCTGCCCGTGCTGCGCGCCGCCGATGCGCATACCGAAGAGGCGGTCGCGCTAAATAATATCGCGGCGGCGCACACAGAGCTGGGCGATACCGCCCGTGCCCTGGAGGTGTATCAGGAGGCGCTCGCGTTGCGTCAAGAAATGTCCGATTCTGTGGGGGAGGCCAAGACCTTGCGCAATCTCGGCGTGTTGCACGCCAAGCAGGGGCAGATGGTGCAGGCGAAGAACTATCTCAACAAGGCCGTTATTGTTGCCAAGCGTTCCGGTGACAGGGGATTAGTAGGGGTTATTCGGAAATCGCTCTCGCAATTAGGGCGTCGTAAGAAGTAAGGCGTAGCCCGAATCCAATGCGTGGCGCTGCTATTGGCTTGCGCAAGCCAGTAGCAGCGTTTTTTGCGTGGGTATTGGTCTGCATTACAGGTCGGTAAGTAATCAAAGCTATTAAGTTTAGGGCACAGACCTGGCAGGTTTTAAGGTTTTGAGTTTACAAGAGGTCGTTATTCACCGGTAAAGCACTACCAACCCCAATTTGTGCGAAACCTGCCAGGTCTTAACTTAATGACATTGGGTGAGTAGTTGTTGGGCCTGGGTGCGGAGTGCCGCAGTAACTCCGCGCTGGGATAGCAATGCTTGGAGCTGCGCGCATGCGCGGGGTAGATCGCCGGTCAGCAAGGCCAGGCGTGCGGCGCCGAAGTGCAGGGCTTGCTGCAAGGGCAGATCGTGCATATCTTGGGCGATCCGTTCCGCGGCAGTGAAACACACTCGCGCTGGTTCTGGTTCGCCTAGTTCACATAGTAATAGCCCCAACTCGACCTGACATCTGCCGATGCCGCGCCGGTAGCCGATGTTCTCGAAGATGGCGATGCCGCTGTGGTAATGGGACTGCGCTTCACTGTAATGTTGCGCTTTTGCCGCCACTCGCCCCAGTCCCACCCTACACCAGCCTTGTCCCCACTGATCCTCTACTTGTTGGAATGAGGACAGGCTCTTCATTATATATGTAAGCTCGGTGTCATCATCCGCAGCTAGGATGGCAACGCTGCCCAGCCCGTAGAGGCACCAGGCGACTCCTGGCGTGCAATCGAGCTGTGCAAAGATCTCCCGGCCCTGTTCGAGCCAGGCCGTAGCTTCGGTGTAATCCCCTAATGTTTCGGCCAATCGCCCAGGTTATAGCAGGCCCAGGCCTCGCCCCAAGGATAATCTAGCTGGCGAAACAGACGCAGGCTTTGCTGGTAGTAGTCGCGCGCTGGTTCTAGCTCCCCACAGCGTAGTTCTACATTCCCTAGATCGAACAGACAGCGGGCGACGCCCCAGGCGTCGCCCGTTTCCTGGTAGATTTGGAGGCTTTTGGCGAACAGTCGGCGGGCTTGTGGATGTTGCGCCAGTTCCAGCCGGAGGTTTCCTAGAGTTTTTAGCGGGAGCGCCAGTTCGGTATGCGCGTTCATCCGGCGCGCGAGCGCGATGCTGCGGAGGGTGAGGGCGCGCGCGGATGGGGGTTGATGCAAGTCGAAGTGAAAGCGACCTTGATAGGCCAAAGCCCGGCTCAACAGGCGGGCCGCGAGGGTGACCGTCGGTGCCAGGGTCTCTAACAGCGTTATTGCTGCTGAGAAAGCCTGGATGCCGGCCTGGAACCACCCGCGCACTTCGTAGAAGTGGTGCAACGCGGGCATGGCGCGTTCGAGTTGGCTCAAGCGCGCGTTGGCGACGGCCCACTGCCAGGCCGCCTGGATATTGCGGCTCTCTGTGGTGAGCGTTGCCGTAGCGGTATATTGTTGGGGGCCTTGCAGGGCGTGCGCTTGTTCGCAGAGCAATTGGAGATAGTAGTCGCTGTGCCGCTCGTGGAGCTGGCGGCTGAGATTGGGCGTTTGCTGGAGTTTTCCCGTGGCGTATGTGTGCAACACAGTGTTCAGCGTATAACGCGCGGCCATGCCGGCCTGGATGAGGTACTTTTGCTGTAGGGCCGTGAGTGTCTCCGGGCTACTTCCGGTGATGGCGTGGACGGCCTCTACAGTGAAATCACCTTGAAAGATGGCTAGCTGGCAAAAAGCCTGTTGTTCGGGAGGCGAAAGCAGTTGCCAGGTTTGTTCGCAGACGTGTGCCAGGCTGCGTTGCCGTTCGGGTATGTCTTGATAGGGGCTGGTCAAGTGGGTGGGGGCGTGTGCGATGCGCTGGGCAATTTCCTCGCAGGTGTGGGTGGTAATCCAGGCGGCGGCCAGTTCAATGCCCAGAGGGCTGCCATCCAGCAGGTGACAGATGCGACTAATGGCGGCGGCATCGTTTGTTGTTACGGGTTGGTGTGGCGCTGCCTGTTGCGCGCGTTGGAGAAACAATTGCACAGCATCGTAAGTTTCCCAGTCCGGCTCGGTTGGGGAGGCGGGATAGCGCATCCCTGGCACTTCAAGCGGCCATTCCCAGCGCAGGTTCAGCCGCAGGCGAGATGTTATCAGCAGCTTGACGCCAGGCGCATTTTCCAATAGCTCGAGCAGGAATTGCAGAGGCGGCGCAATGGCCTCTGGCTGGGGCGTGGGTGGCGGCAGGAGTGATTCGAAATTATCCAAAATCAGCAGCAAGCGCTTGGTTTGAAGGTGGCGCAGGATGGCTTGGGGCTGGGCTGCGTTCGCGTAAGCTGGGATATGGAACCGGTCGGCGAGGGCAGTCAGCCAGCCATAATCATCAGGGAGCGCAGCCAGGGAGAAGAAGTAAACCCCGTGCGGAAACGCCTGGCTGTGCAGTTGCGCCCCCTGGAGCGCCAACCGGGTTTTGCCGCTGCCGCCCAAGCCAACCAGCGTTATCAGGCGACAAGCCGGGTCCTGGAGATAGGTCACCAGCTGTTGCAGTTCTTGCTCGCGGCCGATAAAGGCTGTGGGCTGCGCGGGGAGGCGCTGCTCGCCGGTAGGCAAATCTGCCAGCAGCTTGAGCCAGGCATAGGTCAATTGTAGAATGGCCTTATCCATATCCCGGTACAGGGTGCTTCGGCTGATATGCAAGCGGGTGGCGACTGTATCGCCGGGCAGTGCATCCCAGTAGCGCCAGCGGAGGGCATCATAGTAGCGCTGCTGTGACGTTTGTTGATCGGTGCTTTCGCCAGGCTTGAGCATTTCCAGCGCGCGTTGCAACAGCTCGCGTAACGTATGCGCGTAATCATCGCGCGTGGGGTGGGGGAGGCGGCCAAGCGTGTATTGCTGGAGCGCTGCTGTATCCAGCAAGGGGGAGCATTTGAGCGCGTCTTGATCCCAGAGCTGCTGGAGCGCTTCTTTTAGCGCCGTGTCAAGCCCGGCGGTTTCCGTGGTCATTCCTTCTACACATATCTCCCGTAAAAGTCACCGAATTAGTGAGGCGCAGCGATGCTTGTTGTGAGCTTCCTTGAGCATTATACCGGTAGCATTGATTCCGGCAAGAAGCGGTCGGCGGGACTTTGCATCTGTAGGCCGTCAAAAGATGAGACAAAGATGAGACACTCGGGATACATAGTTTCATTATAATAATAGTTGGGATGGCTTCATCTGGCCGTTCCAGTCGCGTGAGGTAAGACAAGCCATGAACAACCTGTCAAAGGTAATAAGGTTTGCAGTTTCGTTTCTCGTTGGCATCGTGATCGGGGCCGGTGGATTGTGGTTGCTTGTTCAGCATAACATAGAGCTGCGTTACTATTTGCTCGAACGAGCAACTGGCAACCAGCCTCAAGCGCAAATTGCAGCCTTTGCGCAAGCCATTGTTCGTGGCGATCATTCAGCGGCCATCGAACTTTGGGAAGTCGGGGATGCTTATTCCCAGAGCGAACTGGCTAGCAGGCAAGCGCGCGTGATATCCGATCTGTTAGGCGCAGGGATAGGGTTTGATTACTTGATATTAGATATTGAATGGTGGACGACTTGCTGCGAGCCGTCTGTGACGTGCGATTCTCGAAATGCCGGCGGCGCAAGGATTAGAGTTCAGTTTTTAGACAGAAATGGTTTGCCCATACACTATACTTTTGATGTCTTTGCCCGGGAGCAGCCGTATTGGGGCGGTGCGGTCGGTTATCCGCCACGCGATTGGGTCATTCGAGATGTATATCCTCGCGGGCAAGCGCCCTTGTTTTGGACACAGATATATGAGCCACGGATCCGCCACGTTCAGCCTTAGAATGCAAATGAGAAGCCGCGGCCTCTGCGTGTATTGAATCGTGTATCAATGTCATTAAGTTTAGGGCGTAGACCTGGCAGGTTTCAAGACCTTGAGTCTACAAAACGTCGTTATGCACCGGTAAAATGCTACCCCCCCCAATTTGGACGAAACCTGCCAGGTCTTCACTTCATGACATTGCCCCGCGTGTAGTTGTGTGGTTGTGTCATATCATCCATAGGAAGTGTGTAGAGCATAACTTTTACCCGATTTTGAAGAACCTATAGGGCGGATAGAATCAAAAAACATACTTTAAGGAGAAAACTATGCGTATCACTAACAAGGTTAGATTGCTGTTACTGGTGGGAGTGGTTATGTTATTGCCGCTTTCTGTTTTGGCGAGCTCGCCTAACGGTGACATTGTTGAGCCGCCGCCGTCGCCCCAACCTGTTTCTGAAGAGCTGTTGCGGGTGCAGTTAGAAGCAGGGGAACAAGCGCTGACAGAGTATTTGGCTTCCAGGCAGATAACTTTGGATAGGGATTCATCAGACTACCAGGTATTTCTGGTAGAAATTTTGAATGATATCCATCCAGAGTTGTGGAAACATGAGCAGCAGGAAGCTATTATTAGCTATGCAATTCATTTTCTCGGTCTTCAGCCCGATGTGGAAACCAGGGAAGTGGATTTGCAGAATACTGCAATAGACGTGCTGGAGGCGCTTGACTCAAGCACGGTAACAAGCAGCTACAATAGAACCAATGCTGTCCGTTATGCCAATGATTGGGTACAATCGGGGGGCAAAAAGCGCAATTCGGCGTACCCAGATTTTTCTGATCATGGCGGAGATTGCACCAATTTTATCAGCTAGGTTGCAAGCGCCGGGGGCATAGCTATGCGTGGCACGGGGACATGTCGTCACGAATCCACAACCACTAAATGGTATGTTAAAAAACTCGCTAAAGCCTGTGGTTGGCCGGGACAATCTCTGCGCACCTAGTAGTTTAACAGAGACGATTTGACGGATAAGAAAAGTGTGGCATTCTTGTA
>CAZDDI010000109.1:0-7379 GCA_964504195.1 uncultured Anaerolineales bacterium | reverse complement strand
GGGGGGGCAGCCCCCTGGGAGAGTAGGTCATCGCCAAAGGACTTTTCTATTTATATTTAACTCCACCGTGATTTAATCGCGGTGGAGTTTTTTTGCGTTCTCTTGACGTGTTCTACGTTTTTCGCTTTGCTGAGGAGTGTGGTACAATAGCCTTGAGCCTTAGGTGCAGCGCACTTATTACACTTATCACTTTATGAGTGTGTTGTGCCTGAGTGGTTACGATGTCTTCTTGTAAGGAGGTGAACCTTGGCTGGCGATGCACTTTTAGATAACACCTTGATTTTTAGTGGCACGGCGCATAAGGGTTTGGCTAAAGATATTGCTGCATATCTGGGCCTGGAGCTGAGTCCTACACATATCCGTAAGTTCTCCAATGACAATTTCTACATTCAACTGGGAGTCAGTGTGCGCTCTAAGCAAGTTTTTATTGTACAGCCGATTTCGCCCCCCTGTAGCGATAATTTGCTGGAGCTGTTGTTGATGATGGATACGGCTCGTGGTGCAGGCGCGCGTAGCATTCATGCAATTATTCCCTACTATTCCTATGCGCGTTCCGACAAAAAGGATGCCGCACGTATCTCCATTGCTGGGCGTTTAGTAGCTGATTTGATGGTGACTTCGGGGGCTAATCATGTTATTACGATGACCTTGCATTCACCGCAGGTGCATGGTTTCTTCAGTATTCCTACTGATCACTTGACGGCACATTCGGTATTTGTGAAACATTTTAAGCAGCAGGACTTGAGCAATGCTGTAGTGCTAGCTCCAGATATTGGACATGCTAAGCGAGCGGTAAATCTAGCGCGTGCGTTGCACTTGCCGGCTGCAGCTGGTGAGAAAATGCGCTTGGGCGATGATTCAGTCGCGGTGAGCAGTATTATGGGTGACGTGCGTGGTAAGCGTGTGATTTTACTGGATGATGAGATTGCTACTGGTGGTACAATCATTGAGACGATTCGCGTTTTGCGTAAAGAGGGCGTTTCACGTGTTACTGTGGTTGGCACGCACGGACTCTTCACTGGTAATGCCGTGGCTGCGCTAAATGCTATCGAGGAAATTGACGAAATCATTATTAGTAATACAGTTCCCTTACGCAAAGACAGCTGCCCCGAACGTTTGACAGTGTTACCGGTAGGGCATATCTTTGGTGAGGTCGTGCGGCGCAACGTGCGTGGCGAATCGGTTGGTGCGCTTTTTGAGTATTGGGATGGTTCTACGTCAGCTTAGAGGTTTTCCTTTGCGTTTCTCTGTTTGGCGATGGCTTGCGCTGGTAATCCTGCTGGTGGCATGTACTCGTCCTGACGGTGTGGATGTGGAAGCCTGGCCGCTACATGAGCCCGTGACGCCGATGTCCACGATTGCGTTCCCCGTTGTTTCGGGCCTGCTCACCACACCCACTCCGTTGCCCGTGCGTCAGGTCCCGGAGACTATTACAGTCTTTCACACAGTAGCGCGTGGCGAGACATTGTTCAGCATTGCGCAACGGTACGCGGTAACTGTGGATTCTTTGATCGCTTTGAACGCGCTTGCCAACCCTGATGCGTTGGCGGTGGGACAGGTATTGCAGGTCTCACAAGTGCCCTCGCGTACTGCCCCAGCGCATCGGTTGCTGCCAGATAGTGAACTGGTTTATGGGCCGGGTTATGTCGGGTTCTCGGTGGCTGAGGTAACGGCGCGTTATTCGGGCTGGTTCAATCAATATGGTGAGGAAATCGAGGGCCGTTGGTATAGCGCCTCCGAGGTGGTTGAGCTGGTAGCCCGGCAATATAGCGTTGGGCCGCGTGTTTTACTTGCATTGTTGGAGTTGCGTGGCGGTTGGCTTACAAATCCAGCCCCCTCACCGGAGGCGCGCATGTATCCCTTGGGCTACGAGCGCGAGTATTGGGATGGTTTGTATTTGCAACTCAGTCTGGCCGCGAACGGCCTCAACCGAGGTTTTTACGGTTGGGTAAATAATTCTTTATGGGTAGTGCAGCTCGATAGCGGAGAGTACGTGCAGCTCTCGTCTGAGATCAACGCGGGTACGGCGGGGGTGCAGTGCGCATTGCTTTTTGGGCAGACGTATGATGCGTGGGAGGCTTCGCTCAATCCGAACGATCCTCAGGGTTTTTTGATGACTTACCGGACGTTGTTTGGTGATCCTTTTAGCTATGCAGTGGAGCCGTTGTTGCCGTTGGATGGGGCGACTCCGTTATTGGCATTGCCTTGGCCACGTGGTGAGACTTGGTATTACACTGGCGGGCCGCATGGGGGCTGGGATGCTGGCAGTGCCTGGGCTGCATTGGACTTCGTTCCTGGCACGGAGCCGTTGGGTTGTACCCGTGCCCTGCAACGGGCGACGGCGGCAGCGCCTGGTCTGATCGTTTACAGCGACCATGGGATGGTGTTGCAAGACCTGGATGGGGATGGCTTTGCAGGTACAGGTTGGGTGTTGTTGTACCTGCATATTGCGACCGAGGGGCGCGTGCCTGTTGGGGCCGCGTTGCAGACGGGCGATCCCATTGGACATCCTTCCTGTGAGGGCGGTGTCTCTTATGCAACACATCTACACTTTGCACGGCGCTTCAACGGCGTATGGATTGCTGCTGAGCATCCGCAATGGCCGCTGGTGATGGATGGCTGGCGGGCTGGGGCGACCGAGCGTGCTTACAGCGGTACGTTGACCCGTAACGGTGAGGTGCGCACGGCTTGCGAATGCTGGGAGCCGACTAATGCGATTCAACATACTGGCTTAAATCCTTGAGATACCTGAGGAGTATTATGCCCACGTTCAAAATCGTCACTTATAATGCTAATTCAATTCGTACCCGTATGGCTCAAATCCTCAATTGGCTGGAACGCGAATCCCCAGATGTGCTGTGCGTACAGGAAACAAAGGTGCAGGACGCAGACTTTCCTCTTGAGCCATTGCAGGCAGCCGGGTATCACGTGGCCTTCAAAGGCCAAAAGGCGCATGCTGGCGTGGCGCTCATCTGCCGTGACGCGCCGCAGGATGTGGTGTGCGGCTTCGACGATGGCAGCCAGCCCGATGCGCCACGCTTGATCCGTGCGGTGGTCGCCGGGGTGCCGGTGGTTAACACTTATGTCCCGCAGGGCCGTGACGTGGAATCGGAACACTTCCAGTATAAGTTGGTCTGGTTCGAGCGCCTACGCTCCCTGTTCGCGCGTCATTATGACCCTGCCGCGCCGCTGGTCTGGGTAGGTGATTTCAACGTGGCTCCTGAACCTATTGATATTCACAATCCCAAAGGGTTGGAAAATCATGTGGATTACCATCCGGATGTGCGTGCTGCGCTCGAACGGGTACGCGACTGGGGGTTTGTGGATGTCTACCGGCGGCATTATCCCGGCGAGCCGGGACATTTTACCTATTGGGATTATCGCGCCCGTGATCCGGTGACGCGCGGTGTTGGCTGGCGGATTGATCATATTTGGGCCACAGCGCCGCTGGCTGAGCGTTCAACACGCGTGTGGGTAGACAAGGATGCCCGTTGCGCAGAGCGCCCTTCGGATCACACCTTCGTGGTAGCAGAATTTGCGCTATGAGCCAAACCTGCCAGGTTTCTATGAAGATTAAGAGAATGAACCGAAAATAAAAACATTTGCAAGAATCGCTTCTTAAAAATTTACAAATTGAGAATTTTTACCCACCCTCTTGCCCCTCCCCACGCCGCTACGCGGCGTGGGGAGGGGGGAGAAAAATAACGGGGTTTTTGGGCGGCGGCTTCGCCGCCGCCCAAAAACCCCACAAAAAAAATCCCCCCTTTCCTCCGCTTGCGGGGGAAAGGGGGGAGGGGGAAAGGGGGGTATCATTTTATTTTTAGAACGACCAACTTGACACAAAACCTTATTTACGGATTAATTTCTTAAAATTCATTAAAACCTGGCGGGTTTTATGAAGGGGGTAGGCGATGACGGTTTGGTTGTTGACAGCCATTGACGATGCTCCGCGCCTTTGGGAATCCCAGTCCCGTGCGATGCGCTATAGCGTGCCGCAGTGCGAGATGGCTTTCGAGGAAATCGTGGTTGCGCATGGAGGGCGTGTCTTGGAGCCGTTTGGCGCGGTCTTTGAGCCGGGAGACCCGTTAGGCTGTGCGCTGGCCTGGCATCACTGGATGGCGGCGCAAGATTGGGAGTCGCTTGGTGTGTTGCAGATCGCTACCGCGATTGCGCCCCCAGCCCGTTGCGCTGCGGTGCTGGCGGCGGCCTGGGGGGGGCAAATTCTTTGTACCCCTGATGTTATTAACGCATTTCCATTGCCTGTCGGCGCAGATGCAATACCCTTAGGTCTACACCCGCTTAAAGATTTAGGCTCTCCGTTGCTACTCTTGGCTTTGCACGCCTCTGATTTACCCGCTGATTTTCCCCCCTTGCGCTCGCTCGCCGCATATTCGCACAACCTCCCCTTGCATCTGTCGCCCTTCATCCCCCGGCCTGAGTTGCGAAACGTGATCGCTGCATTGCGCAACCCGGTGCGCCGCTTGACCGTGCTTGTTGGGCCGGGTGGCATCGGCAAGACCCGTCTGGCATTGCAGGCTGCCGCTGAGTGTGTGGGTGATTTTTCTGATGGTGTTTACGTTGTTCCACTTACGTTTTTGGGCGGGGCCGAGCTGGTTGCTCAGGCTATTGGTACAGCGCTTAAACTGACCTTTCAGGGTCGGTCTCCGGCTGCTACGCAAGTGATTGATTATTTGTGCGCTAAACAGTTATTATTAGTGTTGGATACTTTCGAACACTTGTTGGCGGCGACACCTTTCCTGGATGAATTGTTGGTGCAAGCGCCCGACTTACGCTTGCTCGTCACGTCACATATACCGCTTAGCTTGCCCGGTGAACAGGTTTTGCGCGTGCCGGGCCTGCAATTGCCTACTTCAGACCATCCGGAAAGCGTGCGGGCTTCCCATGCAATGCAATTATTCGCGCAAAGCGTTCGGCGCACCCGTCCGGATTTTGTGCTGCTCGATGCAGACTTGCCCCATATCACCCGTATCTGCCAGCTTTTAGGGGGCAATTCATTGGCGATTGAGCTGGCGGCCGCGTGGACACATTATCTCTCCTGTCAGGAGGTGGCTGTAGAGATTGCACATAGCCTGGATTTCTTGGAAACTACGGCATATGATGTTCCGGTTCACCATCGTAGTTTGCGGGCGATGTTTGATTACTCCTGGCAACAGCTCACCCCCACAGAACAGCAGTCTTTGTGCGCGTTGGCGGTGTTCCAGGGTAGCTTTACACCTGCAGCGGCGGTGCGCGTCGCCACGCTTGATCCGGACGGGCTAGCGGCATTGAGTGATAAATCCTGGCTGCGCGCCGTGCCTTCCAGCGATTACATATTTCAGGAGGCGCTCCGCGAGTATGCCGCCGAACACCTGCGCGAGCAGCCCCTGTTGGAAACGCAGGTGAGCGATCGCCATTGCGCCTGGTATGCTGAACGCCTGGGGGCGTTGGCGGCTGATGTGAAAGGGCCGCGGTTGCCCGCGGTATTGGATGAAATCCAGCATAATTTTGATAACATCCTGGCGGCTTGGGCGTGGGCTGTGCAAAAGGCAAAAGCCTTAGAACTGGATGCAATGGTAGATGCCTTGCATCGTTATGGCGATGTGCGCGGCCTGCAAGAGCAAATCGAGCGCTTATTCAGCCGCGCCGAGCAACGCCTGCGTGGGTTGCCGTCGAACGCGGCTGTATCGCTGCTGCGTGCGCGCCTGCTGGGACGGCAAGGCTGGTTGCGCTTCATGCTTGCGCGTTATCCTGAAGCCCAGGCTGTGCTCGAAGAAAGTCTGGCCTTGTTGCCCTCGGTGGCTGCCAGTGAACGGGCTTTTACTATGATTGCGCTGGCTTATATCAACTATTATAGCTTGGGGAATTTATCGCGGGCGCAAGAACTTTTTACAGAGAGCTTGTCGCTGGCGGAAGCTGTTGGGGATGCCTGGAATGCAGCGCGAGCTTTGACTGGACTTGGGAATCTTTTAGTAGCGCAAGGTGATTTATCTGAAGCCCTGTGTTTGCGAGAGGAAGCTGTAGTACGCTACAAGGCATTAGGTGATTCAGTGGGACTGGTGTCAGCCTTGAATAATTTGGCGCTATCATTGCACACAAGTGGTGATTATGAACGGGCGCAAACATTACATTCTGAGGCGTTGATGTTAGGTGAATTGCTAGGAAACCGGCAAAGCATGGCGCGGAATTTGCAAGGGTTAGGCAGTATCCGCCAAATTTTTGGGGATTATGCAGAAGCAAAGACTTTCTATCAGCGCAGTTTAATGCTTTACCGGGAAACTGGTGACCGTTGGGGAAGTGCTTACATTTTGATGATTTTAGGCACGCTGGCGTATGACATGCGTGACTATGGTGCAGCGCAAAACTATTACCAGGAAAGCCTGGCGCTATCTGAGGTTTTGAATCAACCTTATGGTATCGCCAGTGCGCGTAAAGGATTGGCTGGGGTATATCTGGCGCAGGGAAAACTATCGCAAGCCGCGCGTGCGTATGAGCAAGCGCTACAGGTAGCTGTTATGAGCCAACATACGACGTTGATCGTGGGGGTGCTCTTGGCCGTGGCTGATTTGTGCGCGCGTTATGGTAGCGCAGAACTGGCGTTGGGATGGGTGCTGTTTTGTGGTGAGCATTCAGCCAGTGATCAGGAAATGCGCCAGCAGGCGCTTGTTTTGCGTGATGAGCTGCTGGCGCGTTTGCCGGAGGCCGTAATAGTACAGCAACGTGCTGATGCGGTTGTTATGACTTTGGAAGGTTGCGCCGCGGCGGCTTTAGAGACCTTGCGCCATTGGCCGATTGAAGCATGATCCTTGCTTATAGCTCTATGAATAATTTGTGTTACGCTTGACAAATTTTAGCAAAGTTTTATAATTTGCAAAGATTGTAATTTCCTTTAATGAAAATTACCAAATTCTAACCTGATTGTTTGCTAAAGGAGGGCTAAAATGTCTAAATCAAATAAACTGGTGGCTATGTTGTTGGGAACGATTTTGCTGGCGATGGTTGCGTCGCTTGGGTCAGTGACCTTGGCATCTGGTTCGAAACCTACGGATGCCCCAGCGATGCTTACGGATGCACCTGCCACTGCGGCTCCAATCGTGTTGACGCAAGCGCCGGCTACTGCAGCTCCAATCGTGCTGACACAGTCTCCCGGTAGCATTGCTCCAATCGTGTTGACGCAAGCCCCTACCACTGTCGAATCTCCGCAGTATTAGTTCGGTCTGCGAGGAAATTGCAATCACTCTGATGTATGTCTTTTCACCACAAAGCGCGCCTTTAGGGTGCGCTTTCTGCTTTTGCATTTCCATATTTATCCTCTCGCACTCTTATCACTGACCATTCGCTGAAATGGTTTTGACTTTGGTCAATTCGTCGCCAGCGCCGAG
>CAZDDI010000108.1:0-7465 GCA_964504195.1 uncultured Anaerolineales bacterium | reverse complement strand
CGCCGCCGGGCTATGGGGTGGTGTTAAAGTGCGACTTCTTTCAGGAGAGTCATTAATATAAAAACAAGGAGGTGTACGATGGTATTCTGGGAACCTACAGAGGATTTGGTGTCGTTGCGCGATGCGATGGGGCGGCTGATGGAGGAAAGCATGGTGCCGCGCCGCGTGGCGCGGATGCAGCAGGGCCGCGCGTTGCGCATTCCGCTCGATGCTTACGCGACCGATGAAGAGCTCATCATTCTGGCGACGGTCCCCGGCGCAGATCCGGACGAGGTAGAGATCACATTGGAGGGCGATACGCTCACCATCAAGGGTGAGCTCAAACCGCCGTTGGAGAATGTGGATTATTTGATCCGTGAACGTCTGTATGGGCCATTCATCCGCACCTTACAGCTCAATGTGCCGGTGGAGGCGGATAAGGCTGAGGCGCGCTTTGAGAATGGTGTGTTGACCCTGACCCTGCCAAAGGCGCAGGCCGTGCGCCCGCGTGTCATCAAGGTCAAGGGCAAGTAACGCGACGCAAAATGTAACAGCGTGAAACGTGAGGCAAACTCGCGTTTCACGCTGTTTGTTTTGTGAAAACTGCGCCGGTGAAAGCGCTAAAGGGTGTCTGAAAAATATAGCGACTCTTTAGGGTTTTCGATGCTGCGGTGAAATTGGCCTGAATAATGTCAAGGGATTTCAGCTACTGGAGTGATTAGCCCGCTAAGGCCCTGGTCAATATAAGCAATGGATTCTGTGCTTGTATCGGAGTTTGTCGAAAAATTCTGTACCAGCCAAGTGCCAGCGCGTTCGGCAAAATGGATTTGTTGCACAGCTGTAACCGCAGTGCCGTGATCCATGATGGTTACATAGGCCTTGCCAACTGGGTAGCCATCGTCGAAATAAATTTCTAGGCTTGCCATATCCACTAAATAAACTTCCGCTTCTTGTAGGGCCGCAAGTCGCTCAATCCAGAGTTCCCTGGCCATTGCTTTAGAAATGCTGGGGGCAAGATCAGAGTAGTGATCATAATAAGCTAGCTGCTCAAAAGCCAGTGCGTAATCACCCGCTGTTAAAGCCTCATAGAAGTGTCTAGCAGTGCGGTGAGTCTGGTAGCGCACAACTGGATGAATCAAAAAACCGCTAGCAAATAGCCCCACAACAATTAAAAGCGCAAGTGTCAGCATAATGTGATATCGCTTTAATGGCATGATGACCTCCCGCCGTTTTATTTTCCTGGGTACTAAATTTTTCATGATTTGTTACACATTGCCATAATGGACGTAAGCAGAGAGCAACCCAAGCGCAAGGTGAGATTTACGTTATGTGAAAAACGCATCTGCTACTCAGTATATTACAACCGCTGGTACTCCTCATGGACGTTCTCGTACATGGGGCGGCCTTCGGCCTGCGCCTGCATGTAATCCGCCGTGAACTTATCGCACCAGTATTGCGCCCGGCCCATGAGCTCATCCTCATCCAATAGCGTGAATTTGCCGTCGCGGCGCAGGAACCGGCCATCTACCATCGCATCGGTCACTTCCGTACCTGGCCCGTTCACCGCAAGGAAGAGCAACAGCGTCCCCACGTTCAGCGGGAAGAGGCTGGTGTTGTGCGTGAGGTCAATCGTCACCACATCGGCGCGCTTACCCACCTCCAGCGTGCCAATCTGATCCTCCCAGCGCAGCGCGCGGGCGCTGCCGAGCGTCGCCAGCTCGAAGGGCGTCCAGGGGAACACGCCCCGCATCTCGCGTGGCATGATAGCATGTTGCTGCGAAACCGAGAGCATTACATTGAAGAGATTGTGCGTGGGCATATCCGCTCCCAGGCCTACCTTCACCCCCTTGTGCAGCATGTAAGGGAGATAAGCGCAGTTGCCCAGGATGGAATTAGTGGGTGGGCAGTGTGCAATTGCCACACCGGTCTCGGCCACTAGGTCAATTTCCGCTTCATTGAGCGCCGCGCCGTGATAGAACAGCGTACGCGGCGTCATTAGCCCAATGTTCCGCAAATGCTGGATTTGACCGCCCTCGTCGGCCCAGGTCGCATCGGCACGGGCCTTTTCGTCGGGCGCTTCGGCGACGTGAGAACAGAATTGCACATCGTACTTTTCTGCCAGCGCCATCCCGCGCGTGAGCATGGATTGGGTGCTGTTATAAGTGGCGCTCGGATGCACACCGATGCGGATGCGGCCATCGGCGGTGTTATGGTACTTTTGGATGGATTCTTCGGTTAGCGCGAGGTAGTCATCCTCAGAGAGATAGGGCAGTAATTGGCCGAGGCGCGCTTCGGCCAGCTTTACGCTGGTAATCATTTGGACATGGATGGCGGTGCGCATCCCGGATTCGAGCGAGGCGCGATAGACAGCGTCAGGGAAGGTGAAAGCATTGCCGAAGGTGGTGGTACCGTGTTTGAGCATATTGAGGATGCCAAAGAGTGTGAGATCGTAGACGCTCTCCTCGGTGAACCAGTTGTAGGCAGGCCAGAGCACCCGGACGGCGGTATCCACAATCCCGGCGAGGGGCGTTTGCAGCCAACCGAAGATGAGGAACATCTGCGCCTCACCGACGTGGTTGTGGGTATCCACCAATCCCGGCATGACGATTTTGTTGCGCGCATCCACGATGTCTACATCGGGCTGTTGCCCATACAGCGCTTCGAGCTCTTTCGAGGGGCCAACGGCCTTGATCATAGGGCCTTCAATGTATAGCGCGCCATTCTCCAGAATGCCACCTAAGGGCGTCGGTTGGGTGATGAGAAACCGGCAGTTACGAAAGAGAACTTTATCGGACATAGGTTGCTCCTTGTAGATGTACTGATTATCATCTGTGAGTTTATACCGGGTAGAGAAAACTGTCAAAAGTGTAAAACATGATAAACCGTTACAGTCTAGTCATTTTGTACTTGCGTGGGCATAAATACCCTTAACGGGAATTGGCTTCATAGCAACCGGAGTCGTTTACCACCGCTCGTATTTAACCAGCTCTTCTAACGTGCGTCGCTTCTTGGGCGCCGGCGCGTCCGCCGCATAGCCCAACGGTGTGAAGAGAATCGGTTGAACGCTTTCCGGTAGTTCTAACACTTCCCGTGCCGCTTGTGGATCGAAGGCCGCAATCCAACAGGTCCCTAGTCCCAGCGCTGTTGCAGCTAGCACAATATGATCCATGATGATAGCCGCGTCAATGTCTAACGAGGCTTTGCTATCATCCTTGCGCGTCCAGGATTCTTCAGGTACGCCACACACGGCCAATATAATCGGGGCTTGCGTGAACCAGGCCCGCCTATAGACACGCTGGAGCTCCTCCTGCCGTCCCTCAGTATGCACTACCAATACGCGCACTGGCTGGCGATTGGCTGCCGTTGGGGCGAGTCGGGCCGCCTCTAGAATTTGCTGTAGCTTTTCATTTTCTACCGGTACGGGCTGGTAAGCCCGCACGCTGTAACGTTGCGCGATCAAGTTCATGAAGTCCATTGTATGTCTCCTTGTGTTAAATTCTGTGTGTGCTTATCAAAATCAAACGATTACCAACGCGCCCGGTTGTCCCGTCACACCTTCGATGTGGAGTGTGCCGGGCAGGAAGTGGTTGATGACCCATGCTTGGGTGAGCAAGTGCTGTGTCACGTTGGCGACGGTGATGCGCGTGGGAACACCTGCAAGTGCAAGCGGCAGCGCCAATTGATCCGCCAGGCATTCATCAAGCGTGGCCGCGGTGGCATGGTGCTCGAGCAGGGCCGTACTTGCTTGCGCAGCTACCTCCTCCGCCGGCAGGCCCTTGCGGCCCAAGGCAGAGAAACCCGCAAGGCTATGCTCGTAGCGCGCCAATAGGAACAGCCCAGCCGCGGGGCTGTCTGCGCGAATGTGCAATGGTTGGATGTCTACCCGTGTCCGCAGGGATTGTAACAGCCCACGCGCGCGGTCGCACATACGTTGAGGGATATGTGAGGGCAACTGCGCGGCAAAAGCCATGCCACGGATTTCCATTAGTGCGCCACGCTCCTGTATCGTGAGTGGTAGTACCAGGGCTTTTCCAGGTAGATGTACCTCTAGTTCACCGCCACCGCGAGGATAGAAACCCCATTGGGAATGCTCAAACTCAACAGCGACGCCCATACGCGTCAGCATGGGCAGGTAGACTTGTTCTAGGTACGGTGCGGGCGGACTCCACGGTACGAAGGTGCCGCCCTTGAGCGTGATACGCGAAGGTCCGTGCGCCAGAGCCAGCGGCAGCAGCAACGTTTGCAAAACCAATGTCGCCGCACCAGCCGAGCCGCCCGCAGCAGCATCGCGTACATCGAACGTATAATCGCCAGCAAGCGGCGGGCTTCCCGGTGTGAAGGTCAGCGTCTGGCTGTCAAGTGCATCGCCAGTTAGTGTGGCAGCACAGATGCGCGCACTCGCGCGGACGGCGGTGAGATGTTGTGGGCGCAGGCCTGGTTTCTTACGTCCGGCGCGGATACGTTCCCAACGTACCGGACGTCCCGTGAGGGCAGCCAATGTCAGCGCCGAACGGATGATCTGCCCGCCTCCTTCGCCGTAAGCCCCATCGAGAGTCAATATGCTTTCATTATCTGCCATTGTTCAAGATTATACTTTCCCTCCGGCTATTGACAAATGCCCTGTTAGCGGTATAGTTAGCATAGCAAATCATTAGCAAGGATAATCAATAATGACAGGCTTACACACTTACCTGGATAAACTTAACCGTTTCTCACCGCAAGCGCGGATCTACTTGACTGTTTCGATATTACAGGGCACGGGTCACGGTATCTTTCAGCTCTTCTTCAACTTCTACATCCTCAGCCTGGGCTACCGCGAGGATTTTGTAGGCTTGCTCATCAGTGTCCCTGCGATGACTGCGCTCGTGGCGGCGATGTCCGCTGGCTATATTAGTGATCGGATCGGGCGCAAATGGGCGTTTATTCTGGGCGGAAGTGTCATGGTAGTGGCGCAATTGTTGATGCTGGTATACCCTGTGCGCGTGATGTTGATCTTGAGCCAGGTCTTGCTCGGTTTGGGGAACAGCTTGTTCAGCGTAACCGCAGCCCCGTTCCTGATGGAAAACAGCAAGGAGGAGGAGCGCACCTATCTGTTCAGCTTCAACAGCGGGATTAGCACCGGGGCCTCGTTCCTCGGTAACGCTGTTGGTGGGGCGTTGCCGCTTTACTTCGCGCTGCGCTTCGGCGTGGCTGAAACTTCTAGTACCGCTTATGCTTGGTCCATGGGCATCACTTGTTTGCTGTCGGGCCTTGCCCTGTTGCCTCTCTTGTCGCTTCCGAAACAACCGCGCCGGGCGCGCCCTCCTAAGCCCACGGTCGTACTGGATAAAAATCGGGGCATACTTTTCCGCTTGCTACTCCCTTCACTCATTATTTCGTTAGGGGCAGGCTTGCTGATCCCGTTCATGAATATCTTTTTCCGCAGCCGCTTTGATCTGCCAGACAGCGTCATTGGGCAGCTTTTTGGATTTGGAGCTTTGGGGATGGGGGTAGCATTTCTGTTCGCGCCAGTGCTGGCTGAGAAATGGGGTAAAGCGCGCACGGTGGTTATCACACAAGGGCTTTCGATTCCCTTTCTCATTATTCTGGGTTTTATACCCTACCTGCCGTTAGTGATTTTGGGCTACTTTGCGCGCATGGCGTTGATGAATCTGTCGGCCCCTGTTTACCAGACGATGGTGATGGAAGAAGTGGATGAAGAGGCCCGTGGGATGGCGGCGAGTCTTTATAGCATGATCTGGAATTTTGGACGTGCGTTAAGCCCCTCAATCAGCGGGCCGCTTCAGGTGGCTTATGGGTTCAATCCGATTTTTGTTTTGACCATCCTGGCCTATGCGGCATCTGTGGCGCTCGTGTGGGTCTGGTTTGTACGGGGGCGCACGGCAACGGTTCAGATGCACTCTGAACCTGTCGAGTGCGTGTGATGCGCGGGTTATGCCGGTACTCGCAGGAGAAAAATTAGGTACACAGAACCTTTTAGGATAACTCTTATTGGGGATTAGAACGTTGAAGATTATCATCACAAAAGCCCATATGAGGCATTTAGAAGATTGTAAAGTAGCCCTTCTCCAATCGAAACTTGGACAAGAATATTTTGCCTCGGAGGAAAAGACCCGTTCTACCTTGACCGAAGGAATTACAAAAGGAGAGATATTTGTAGCCATAGATGAGGAGGGCGAATGTCTGGGCTTTATATGGTTTATATTAAAAGGCGCGTTTCATAGTTTTCCCTACTTGCATATCATCGCCGTCAAAGAAGTATTTCGTGGGTTGGGTATTGGGAAAAGAATGCTTGACTTTTTTGAGGAGGCCGTATTTACGGAACTCTCGAAAGTGTTTCTGGTGGTGGCGGATTTTAACCCCGAGGCTAAACGGTTGTATGAGCGTTTGGGCTACCGACAAGTTGGGGTGATACCCGATTTATATAAAGCGGGGGTAACAGAATATCTGATGATGAAGGAGCGGAGTTTTACCATTGGAGGTAATGATTTGGTTATTCGCCAGGAGAAAGGTTGAAGGCCAATAGCAAAGTACCGCGCAAAAGAAAAAAGGTGGCCTAACAAGTACATGTAGCCGACTTGCTACCGCCCGGTTTTACCAAGTTGTGTTACCAACCAAGTTAGCGTACAATGTTATTGGCTGTGCCGACGCGTAAGCGGCTGATGCGCGGGTTAGGCGCTTTCGGTATAGAATATTCACACGAGTAACAACAATGGATGATTTAGAGAAACAAAGTGTTGAGCAATTTAATACCTGGTCAAAAGACTTCGACCAGAAACGATTTTTGCCGTTTTATTTTTCTAATAAGGCTGTTCTAAAAACGCTCAACCCCCAACACGGTTCATCTATCCTTGATGTGGGATGCGGGACGGGAATCCTTTTGCAACAACTACGTCAACTCGGAAAAGGCTTAAACCTGCATGGTATGGATATTGCGCCAGAAATGGTTAAAGTAGCCCGTGCAAAGTTCGGCAAATCAGTAGAACTACGACAAGGTTCTGCAAATAGCCTGCCCTATGATGATAATACGTTTGATTATGTAACATGCGCAACATCTTTCCATCATTATCCGAATCCAGATAACTCTTTGCGAGAAATGTTCAGAGTACTAAAATTAGGTGGAAAACTCGTCATCCTCGACCCCTTCACAAATGGGTTTCTAAGAAAAGCCATCTGTGAAGTACTTGGTATTTTATTCAATGAAAAAGGGATAAATCTGTTTACCAAAGGTCAGATGTATCAACTGTTTCAAAAAGCCGAGTTCGAGCAAATTGAGCAAAAAACATATTTGTACTATAAGTTAATAACCGTTGGAGTAAAAATAGTAGTATAAATATAAGTTCTTGTCAGTCAAGGCGCGCCAATAAAGCATGCATCCGACGCGGGGGATTTTGGCGCTATTCCAAACCTTTTATCCCCGGCCTTATGAAAATTAAGAAAATAACCCGGAAATAAAAGCGTTTGCAATAACCGCTCTTTCAAATGC
>CAZDDI010000107.1:0-7684 GCA_964504195.1 uncultured Anaerolineales bacterium | reverse complement strand
GAGCGCTACTGCCGACGCTGGCGTTGGGCTGGACCCTGCTGCAACGGCAGGAGCGGCAGTGGGAGCGGCGGGCGCAGAGCCATGCGGGACAGCCGCCGGTGATTGTGGTGACGCAGCCGGCCTTGCCGCCAGGCTATGGCGCGGAGCGGAGCGCGGGATGGGGGCCGGAGAGCGCGCCGTGGGCTGTGCGCCAACCGCGCCAGTTCGCGATGGTGGGGGAAGAAGAATAGCCCAGACGTTGTTGTATATCCACACAGGACGCAGAAAAACATCTGCGTCCTGTGTGCGTTCCTGGATAGCGCAGGCTTGTGGGGTTTATTTCTCTTTTCGCGTATTTGGGAGTAAGATAGGGTCAACCGTGGATAAGGGCTTTCCAAGAATTAAAACCTTCCACCCCCGCTCGGCGTGGATTGCCAAATCCACGCCTTTGGCCTACCAAGTGTCTGGTAAACCGCTGGATTTGGCAATCCAGCGGGAGCAAGTGGAAGGATTATTTTCTTGGAATCCCCTAACCGGACGTTTTAGAACCGGTGTGCTCAGAGCGGATCGCCAGATCCGCGACCGGGTTAAGTTTTGCGATTTGCCATTTGCCATTTTCAACAGGAGGTTTTGATGTCCGCAACCCAAGTACCTGCTCACGATGAGATGGATCCTCGCTACACCTGGAACGCCCCCAGCATGTTCGCTTCGGTCGCAGATTGGGAGGCCGCCTTGGAGGCGCTC
Source organism: uncultured Anaerolineales bacterium (assembly GCA_964504195.1). Taxonomy (GTDB): domain Bacteria; phylum Chloroflexota; class Anaerolineae; order B4-G1; family SLSP01; genus CAZDDI01. The sequence goes on along the minus strand of CAZDDI010000107.1, from coordinate 6,961 downwards.
CCCCCCGCGCTACAAACCCTGCACGGGTTCCAGGGCCGCCTCAGTGAAGGCCCGTCCGTGTTGGCAGATGCGCTCGCTATGCTTGAAGACCTCTATCGCCGCGTGGGCCATGTCTATCTCTATGCGATGATGAGCCGCGAGGTGGAGATGACCAATGCCTGGGCCTGCGGCGCGCTCGATAAGGCGCAGGGCATGTTAGGGCGACTCATGGCGACGGCGGCATTTGTGGATCCCGAATTGCTCGCTATTGGTGAAGAAACGCTGCGCGCGTGGATGTCCCAGGAGCCGCGCTTGCAGATAATGGAACACTACCTCCACAACCTCTTCCGCTCGCAGGCACATGTACGCTCAGCGGAGGTCGAGGCGTTGTTGGGTATGTTGGCCGATCCGTTTTCCGGGCCGGAGACCATCAGCTCCCTGTTGACCAATGCCGATTTCGTCTTTGAGCCGGCGATTGCCGCCGATGGCACAGAACTGCCGCTCACGCAGGGGACGTTGGGGCGCATCCTGGCGGGCAGCGATCGCGAGGCGCGGCGCACCGCCTGGGAGCATTATAACGATAAGTATTTGGCGTTCCAGAACACACTGGCGGCATCCTTGAGCACCTCTATCAAGCAAAACGTCTTCTCGATGCGCGTGCGAGGCTACCCTTCCACGCTCGAAGCCTCGCTCTTTGCCAACAATATCCCGGTTGCCGTGTTCCATAATTTGATCGAGACTTTCCGCAAGAACTTGCCCACCTGGCATCGCTATTGGGCGTTGCGCCGCAAGGCATTAGGGGTGGAGACCTTGCACACTTACGATATATGGTCGCCGCTATCTGCTGCATCACCCCCCAACGTGCCTTATGAGCAGGCTGTGGACTGGATCTGTGACGGGTTGGCGCCGCTCGGCGCGGAGTACGTCGAAACGGTGCGCCAAGGCGCGCTCGAGCAGCGCTGGGTGGATGTGTACCCCACGCGCGGCAAGCGGGCCGGCGCGTTCTCGGCAGGCTGGCCGGGGACGTATCCCTTCATCCTGCTCAACTACAACGATAACATTCCCAGCCTGAGCACGCTGGCGCACGAGCTGGGCCACTCGATGCACTCCTACCTGGCCTGGGAGCACCAGCCGATAATCTACAGCCAGTATTCGCTCTTTGTGGCTGAAGTAGCGTCGAACTTCCACCAGGCGCTCGTGCGCGCGCATCTGCTGGAGACCAATCCCGACCCGGCATTCCAGCTGGCCGTGCTTGAGGAAGCCATGTCCAACTTCCATCGCTACTTTTTCATCATGCCCACGCTGGCGCGCTTCGAGCTGGAAGTCCACCTGCGGGTAGAGCGCGGCGAGGGGCTGACCGCCGGTGATATGAATGCACTGATGGCTGACCTCTTCGCTGAAGGCTACGGCGATGCGCTGGCGGTAGACCGGGAGCGCGACGGGATTACCTGGGCAACGTTTGGGCATCTATATACCGATTACTACGTCTACCAGTATGCTACGGGCATCTCCGGCGCGCACGCGCTGGCGCGGGGGGTGCTCGATGGGCAGCCTGGGGCTGTGGAGCATTACCTGAGCTTTCTCAAGGCGGGTAGCTCCGTGTATCCGTTGGATGCATTGCAGCTGGCGGGGGTGGATCTCACCATGCCGGAACCGGTCGAAGTGACGTTTGGGATTCTGGCGGATCTGGTGGCGCGGTTGGAGGCGCTACTTGGCTAATCTACCGCCGGTGGCTGAGCCTGCCGAAGCCGAGCCTGCCGAGACCCAGCGGTGGTTTCGACAGGCTTAACCACCGCCTTGGTGAATTTGCGGATAGACTTTAGGGGTTTATAACTTGGGTGCAGCGCACTTATAAAAGTGCGTTGCATCTGTGAGGTCACGGCAGTTTTTACGAAACGGCGGGATGCTCGAGCATCCCGCCGTTTCGTGTAATCTAACCCTATGCACTCATTCCCGCGAGAGCTCCTCAATTGCCGTGTAGGCGTTGTAAATATCCCGATGTAGGGGTATGGCGTGCAAATAGGTATGGTAATAAGTCGTGTCGGCAGGGATGAGCGCGTGTTTGCGTAACATCTCATCGTAGGCGCGCTCCAGGTACAGTAGGGCCTCAGCGTGTTGCTCGTTGGCAGCCAGCGCCTGGCTACGCCGGAACAAGACCTCTTCGCTCACGCATTCGGTAATCTGCACGAACCCGAAACACTCAAAGATAGCCAGCGCTTTTTGTGAAGCGGCCAATGCCAACTGGTAATGTTGTTGACGGGTCGCTGCATCTGTGCTTTTTTGCCCCAATCCCAAATATGCCAGCGTTTCGTGACAGGCGGCCGCCATCGCATATTGTTGAGAGAGCAGCGGGTTCTGGGTCAACTGTCGCGTTTGCTCGGCCAGTTCCAGCGCGGCGCGCAGCTGCGTTTCTTCCCACATAGTAGTGTAAACGATACTTGTGACCAGATTGAGATTAGCGACTTGGGCAAGGCGCACCCCACTGAGTTCGCGGGCACGGGCCAGATTTGCCAGGGCTTCTTGATACTGATATTGATTGGCTTGAATTTGCGCGATGCGAATTAACCGCCGGGCTTCGCCAGTGGTCCCTTTGAGGATGCTGCGACTGGCCTCCAGCATAATCAGTCCGGTCTCGTAATCTCCCAGGTAAATCCCCTGGATTTCTCCGCAATTGTAAAGCGCCTCAGCTTCGAGGATACGATGGCCGATGTCACGGCTCATGCTCAAGCGCTCATGTTGATACTCGGTGAGCAGGCGATAGTAGTCACCATTGCGCTCGTATTGCAGTCCGAGCAGGTCAAGTAGGGCAATTTGAGTGGGCTTGTCGTCCGGCGCTTGCACAATGGAGAGGGCTGTGGCAGCTTGCAGGTATTCGATACTGCGCTCGGGCTGATCGCTCATGGCGTAGATATGCCCCATACCTAACAAGATACGCGCCTCGTACCGCTCGTCGCCCACTTGTTGTGCTAGTTCTAGCGCGCGCTCGGCAATTTCCTGCCAGCCCGGGTCGCCCAGCTGTAGCTTCTGGTTGATCATGGCGATTAACGCTTCGATCTCACGAGGTCGGTCATTGAGCTGTTGCGCCAGCTGAAGCGCCTCTTCGGCCATCGGGATTGCCTCTTGGATGTGTTCGGGTGTCTCGTTTTGGAAGTGCCCCACCGCCGGTTGTAGCAGCAGCGCATCCAATAACCAGATCAGTTCTTCAGGCATCGCGCGGGCCAGCTGCAAGAGTGTATGCGTATCGGCTTGCATCGCCTCGAACTGCCCCAGAACATTGTGAACGTGTTGCCGATCTTTGAGGATTTCGAACCGTTGGCGGCGCAATGTATGTAGCGTATCAGGCACAGGCTGCTGCTGTTCGATTTTATCCAGCAATTCCAGCGCGTGACTGTAATGCTCGATGGCTTCACTGTTGGCATAGACCTCACGGGCATGTTTCGCCATTTGCAGGGTGTAGAAGAGCTCTTTATCCGTTTTACCGGCGCAGCGATAGTGGTAGGCCAAAGCGCCAAAGTAGAGGTTGTGATATTGCGAAAGCACTTCCACGGCAAAGCGTTTTTCGAGGTGCTCCGCCACTTGCAGATGGTAAATGGCGCGTTGGGAGCTGAGCAGGCCGTCGTAGATGGTGTCGCGGATGAGCGTGGAGTTGAAGACATATTCTGTGCCCATGTGGGGAATGCGTCCCCGCTCGCGGATGAGCTGCGCCCGTTGTAGCGCGGTGAGATGTGCCCGTAGGTTGGGGAGATCGCCGGCCAATGCCTGTAACACGTTCGACCAGAACACCTGTCCGATGACGGCGGCCATTTGGAGCACGCGCTGTTCTTCTGGGGCGAGCCGGTCTACACGGGCCAGGAGTAAGGATTGCAGGCTGTCCGGCAATTCCAATGAGGTCACAGGGCGTAGCAAGCGCCACCGTGCAGCATCACCGTCGGCGCAGGTCTCGCAATCGCGCACCAGCAGCCCTTGTGCAATGAGCGCACGCAGGAGTTCTTGGATGTAGTAGGGGTTGCCTTCGGCCTTCTCGATGATCAGGTTGCGGGTTTCCTTGCTTAGTGCATTGGCTCCAATCAACAGCTCGATGAAGGTGCGGCTTTGGGCTTTGTTGAGGGGCTTGAGTGTCAGGTTGATGAGTCGGTGTGGATATTCGGTCTCCACATAGTAGCGGAATTCCCAGATTGGCAAGGTGCGCTCTGGGCGGAATACCAGCAGCCAGAGCACCGGCTCTTGATCGCAGAGCGGCAGGCAATAGCGTAGCAGTTCGAGTGAGGTGGTATCGGCCCAGTGCATATCGGTGAGTGTGATGATGAGCGGGTGTTGTTCAGCCAGCGCTTCCACCCAACTACGCACAGCCATGAAGATCTGTTGGCGCAGACCCTCAGCGTCCAGATGGCGGATGCGTTCTGCGAAGGTTTCTTCCAGGGGCAAATCGAGTAGCGTGACTAGATAGGGGTAGTGTTCGCCCATGCGCGCCCCCCACAGGCGATGGGATTCGTGGCGCAGATGGTCGCGCCGGGCTTCTTTGGAGGCGTTGGAGTCTGTGCCAAGCCAGTTTTGTAGCAAGTCGAGCCAGATGGCATAGGGCTGCGCCTGGTTGTAGGAGCGACACCGCCCACGTAATTCTACAACTTCTTGTGATAAAGACGGTTCTGTGCTAACGGCTGATTGCATTGCCGCGCCGTTAGCAAGCTGTTCCAAATCACTAGGAGTGGACTCTGGGAGTGGTGCCGGCGGGGCTTCACGGTCACGCGCCTCCGCCAAGAGTGCACTCTGGCGGGCAAAGTAATGGCGTAGCTCTGTAAGTAACAGTGACTTACCAATACCACGCTCTCCAGTCAGCAGAATAATGCCGCCCGCGCCGCTCTTGAGCCGCTCGACGCTATCTTTGAGCGTTTGCAATTCTTCCTCGCGCCCCACCAGGGGGCTGGCAAGTTCGTACTTGGGGCGTTCCAGACTCGGGCGGTAGGTTAGTGGGCGATACACAGTGAGCGGTTGGCTCAGTCCCTTGAGCGCTATTTTACCCAAGGGCTGCCACTCAAAGTGGCTTTGCACCAATTGGTAGGTGGTATCACTGACCAGCACAGTGCCCGGCTCAGCGGCCCCCTCCAGTCGTGCGGCGATGGTGATAGCGCCGCCCATAGCGGTATCCTCACTGTATTGGCTGTTGCCCACACTGGTCACAATGACCTCGCCTGTGTTGATGCCCACGCGTAAGTTAAGATCCACCCCTTCACGCTCAGCCATCTCCTGGGCATAGCGTTTGAATGCGTGCTGCATTTCCAAACCGCTTAGGACAGCCCGTTCGGGATCGTCCTCATGGGCGCTGGTCGCGCCAAAGAAGGCTACCAGGCCATCGCCTCGGAACTGATCCACCTTACCGCCGTAGCGATAAATCTCGTTTTCCAGGATTTGGAACACGCGGTTCATAATCTCGACCCAGGCCTCTGTCCCGACCTGTTCCAGCAGTTCCGTGGAGCCTTTGACATCCGCGAGCAACACGGTAGCGACCCGGCGTTCCCCTTCAAGCCGGGGGCGGGGAGATAACGTTTCAACAGCCGGTGCGGGAGAGAGGGCGGGTAGGGTGGTTGGCAAGGCCAGTTGTGGTTCTTCTTCGTGGAGGGGAATTTGGAGCTGGCCTTCCTCAAGACGGACACCGCAGTGACCACAGAAGTTAAAGCGTCGGGGATTGGAGAATCCACACGCCGGGCAGGGGCGCGTGAGACTCGTGCCACACATACCACAATAGCGCAGCTTGGCAGGATTCTTGAAATTGCAATTAGGGCATTTCATCGCTATTCGCTCACAAACAAAGGGCGCAACCATACCACCTGCCGATCTTCACGGCCCACAAACGGAGCCAGTGATCCACAGAAGGGTACGGAGCGCCCTAAGATGGATAAGGTTAGCCTTCTACAGGCGATCCATCGCCATGCGGAAACGCCGAGCCAATTCAGTTAAAATAGCGACGGACATCTCAGCATCCCGTTTCAAAAGGCCCATAAAGCTCTCATGAGGGAGAATTAGGCACTCCGCGGCTTCGGTAGCAACTACGGTAGCGGTACGTGGCCCATCATCAAGCAACGCCAACTCGCCGAAGAAATCGCCCGGCCCAAAGGTGTTCACAACAACCTTGGTGTTATCGGGCAACTCGCGATAGGCCTCGGCTTTGCCGGAAACAACAATAAAGAACCCGTAGCCAGTGCGCCCTTGAGCAATAATGACTTCATCAGCGACACAGGAGCGTTCGACAAAGCTACGTGCCAAACTACTGAGCTGGCGCTTTTTGAGGCCCTGGAACAATGAAACGCGCTGTAAAATCTCGATGGTCTTTTCCTCATTGATCATGGTGTTTCCTCCTGAAAGAATAAAAAATGACAAGCTGAATGAGCGGCCATAGAACTACTATCTTATTATAACCTATCGCGGTGGATAGTGCAAGATGAATAGGTGGGGCGGGTATAGGACAAATTATTGGGGTGTTTTTCCCCTATCCCCCTGCCCCCTTTCCCCCGCTTGCGGGGGCAAGGGAGAGGGGGAAGATTCTCAAAATGAGACAAGCTACAAGTTTAGAGAGGTATTTTTCAGATAAGAATCGTTCTTTATCCAATAATTTGTCGTATACCCAGGTGGGGCTAGGGCGATCGTATTTGGGTGTGTTTTATTTTAGTTATGGAACGAAGATTGGCACGGTCGGATACCGGCCAGAGCGCTATGGTACATATCGTAGGCATACCATATTATTGACAGAATATATGCGATTTATAAATTACAAATCAACCAGGGTTGTCTCTCCGATAGGTTGCTAGGGCTGCGGAAAAAATGACGCGCACCCAGGGCATCAAAAGCGCAAATCTGTGGTATGATTTGGGCATCTTTCAATGCAGGACAAATCTGCGCTACGATGTAATACAGGATTATAAAATTCATAAGTGACTCTCCTGAAAGAAGTCGCACTTTAACACCACCCCATAGCCCGGCGGCGGTC
>CAZDDI010000106.1:0-7805 GCA_964504195.1 uncultured Anaerolineales bacterium | reverse complement strand
AAAACTCCCCTTATTTTCTCCCCCTCCCCGCGCCGCATAGCGGCGTGGGGAGGGGGCAAGGGAGAGGGGCGAGATTCTCAAAATGAGACAAGCTGCAAGTTTAGAGAGGTATTTTTCAGATAAGAATCGTTCTTTATCCAATAATTTGTCGTATACCCACAAAGAGGCTTGCTGCCAGGGGGGGAAAGTCTGGGGGACCTACATAGCAAAGTCAACAACTGCATGGGGGGAGCAGCTGTGCATAGATTCTAAACGCACACGCTCCCCGAAATTTATTCGGAGAGCGTGTTGTTGTTGGTGGACCTGAAGGGATTCGAACCCTTGGCCTCTTCAATGCCATTGAAGCGCGCTCCCAACTGCGCCACAGGCCCAACTTTTTATACTTTCTACTTTGGGGGTCTGTACCCCGCTATGGAGATGAAGGGATTCGAACCCTTGGCCTCTACAGTGCGATTGTAGCGCTCTCCCAGCTGAGCTACATCCCCGCATTAACTTCGCGGATTATACCACAAACGACAGAAGTGACAAGCGTTGCTAGATTTCTTCCCCAAAGCGTTTGCTGAAACGTAGGAAAAACCAATAGCCGAATACCAGAAACAGACACGCCGTTATCGCGGTCCGCAACAGGAAATCCGTCGCCGTCGGCGCCCCTCGGTAGATCAAGTCTTGATAGGTGTTGATGATGGAAGCCATCGGGTTCAAGCGGAACAGCCACAAACGCGGATTGAACACAATTCCCAACAGGCGCGCTTGCTCCGGCAACTGCTCCACTGGATAAAAAATCGGTGTGAGAAAGAACCATGCTAACATCCCCACATCCATCAGCATGTGCGTATCCCGGTAGAAGACTTCCAACGTCGCCAGCACCAGTATGATACCGAGCGCAAAAATGCTCTGTACCAGGATCGGCACCGGCAATAACAAAACCCAGCCGCGCAGCGGCACCCCGGAGACCCAGGTCAGGATGAAAAGCACCGGTAACGCAATCAGGAAATTCACCAGATTGGAGAGCAATATGCTTAACGGCAGCACCTCGCGGGGAAAGTAGACTTTCTTGATCAGGTGTCCGTTGCCTACGATGCTGTGAATGCCCCCCATCACCGCACCGGAAAAGAAATTCCACGGTAGCAGCGCGCTCAGGACAAAAATATGAAAATTCGGGGTGGCTGATCCCCGCATCACGTTAAAGACTAGCGTGAAGACTAACATCATCAACAGCGGGTTAAGCCACGACCAGACAATCCCCAGGAACGAGTTTTTGTAGCGCACCTTCAAATCTCGCAATACCAGGTTGTAGATTAATTCCCGATATTGCCATAGTTCGCGTAAATGTTCAATCATGCGTTGTTTGGCGCTTTTCCATCTCCAGCTCGATACGCCGGATTCGGTACAGCGTTTCCTCCTGAATTTTACGGTTGAAGTTGACTAAATCAGCCAGGATACCAATCAACCCGGCCTGGAAACCCATCAACAGCAATACAGCCATTAGAATCAGCGATTGGACATGCCCGGCGCCAGGTTTGGTGAAGTAGAAATACAGAAACCGCACGCCCAACGCCAAGCCCGCCGTCACCAGCACTCCGCCCAGCAGCAGAAAAACGCGCAGCGGACGGTACATGGTATAGGCGCGCAAAATCGTCGCAGTGGAATTGGTGAGGAAGTGGCTCAAGCTGCGCATCAAGCGTGAGGGGCGCGTCTGCGGATTGACACGGATGGGCACGTGCGTCACGGCCATGTGCCGCGAGCCGGCCTGGATGAGCGTTTCCAGCGTGTACGAGTACTCACTCAAGACCAGGGTGCGCATGGCTGCCTCACGGCTCAGCGCGCGGAAACCGCTCGTGGCGTCGGGAATGCGTCCCCCGGCGGCCATGCTGACCACCCAGCTGCCGACTTGTTGCAGCCGACGCTTGAGTGGGGAGAAGTACGGATGCTGGTTCATACCGCGATCCCCGATCACGATATCCGCTTCGCCCGCCAGAATCGGCGCGACCAGCTGCGGAATATCGCCACCGTAGTATTGGTTGTCCGCATCCGTGTTGACAATAATATCGGCGCCTGCCGTGAGCGCCGCTTGCAAGCCACTGATGAAAGCTTGGGCCAAGCCTTGATTGCGCACTTTACGGAGGATGTGGTGGATTCCCAATGTCTGGGCCACTTCCACCGTGCGGTCATGGCTGCCATCATCCACAATAAGGATTTCGATGATATCCACACCAGGAATTGCTTGGGGCAATGCCGCTACCGTTTCTGGCAACGTCGCTTCCTCATTGTAGCACGGGATCTGAATAATCAACTTGATTGGACTTGTGTTCACACTTGGAATTATACCATACTCAATGTCAATGCCATTAAGTTTAGGGCAAAGACCTACCAGGTTTCCAGGCCTTGAGTCTACTAGCGGTCGTTATTCACCGGTAAAACGCAGTACCGCAAAAACTAACCCTGTAGTATGCTCAAAACATGCCTATTGATGGCTTTGACCGGGCGACTTTGGCGCGATTGCCGTCCAAGGCAATGCCGGCAACCGGGAGAGTCTTCGGCAGGCTCAGGCTTCGACAGGCTCAGGCTTCGACAGGCTCAGGCTTCGACAGGCTCAGCCACCGGGCTGCTCCGGTGCCTGAGCCTGTCGAAGGCCTCTGCACTCGTCAAAGGCCGTCTCGCAAACCTAACCCTGCAGGATGCTCAAAACACGCCTATTGATGGCTTTGACCGGGCGACTTTTGCGCGATTGCGGTAAAACACTGCTCAGCCCAATTAGGGCGAAACTTGCCAGGTCTTAACTTAATGCCATTGATCCCCTACTGTGTGAAGCATTTCCTGCTCCCGTTTCCCGTTTCACCCACAAACAAGTATAATACCCCTCGTGAAATCATTACACCGCTGGGGAATCCTTGCCGTTTTGCTAGTCGCCGCCGCGCTGCGCCTGTGGCAGTTGCCGGATTTGCCTGTGGGTTTACACTACGACGAAGCCGCCAACGTCATTCTCACCCGCGAGATCGCTGCCGGGACTTACACCCCGCTCTTCATCCGCGCCTACACCGGCAAAGAAGTGCTCTTCTTCTACGCCGCCGCGCCCTGGGTGCGACTGCTGGGCGGCGCGGCCTGGGGCTTGCGCCTGGGCGCGGCCATGCTCGGCACGCTTACCGTCGCGGCGACCTACGCCGCCGCCCGCGCACTCCTCGGCGCAGAACGTCGCCGTATCGCGTTGCTCGCCGCTGCGTGGATGGCAATCGCCTTTCCGCACCTCCTCCTCAGCCGCTATGGCTTCCGGGCCATCTCGCAGCCGTTGCTCCAGGCGCTCACCCTCGCCACACTCTGGCGCGGCCTGCGCGTGGAACGGGTGCGCTGGCTCGTGACTGCCGGTCTGTTGCTAGGGTTGACGGGCTACACCTATCTGGCGGCCCGCCTGTTCCCCATCCCCCTGGCGCTGGCCCTCGGCTGGCTCGTGTGGCGCGAACCGCGCCGCGTGCGCCCCGTGCTGCTCGTGTTGGCCGTCGCCGCGCTGACCTTCGCCCCGTTGGGGGCCTACTTCCTGCAACACCCCGACGCCTTCTTCACCCGCATTGACCAGGTCGCTGCGCCGACGTGGGGCGATGCCTGGCAGGGCTTTACGCTCTGCCTGCGCGCCCTGGGGCTGCCCGGCGCGGGCGAGTTCTATGTGCGCTTCAACATCCCCGGCCAGCCGCTGCTCGATCCCCTCTCGGCGGGGCTGGCGCTGCTAGGGCTGGCGATTCTGATCCTCCAACGCCGCCGCGCTGCGTTGGATGCAGCGGCGCGTATCCTGGTACTGCTGGCGCTGCCGGTCATGCTCCTGCCCAGCGCGCTGGCGACTGCGGAAATCACGCCGAGCAACCTGCGGATGGTGGGGCTATACCCCTTCCTGCCACTGCTACCCGCGCTAGGGGCTGCGGCGTTGCTCGACCAGATACCACAGCGCGCGCGGCGCTCCGCTTACGCGGCGACCCTGGCTGTGTTGTTGCTGCTCGGCGGCGGCGCGAGCGGGCGCGCTTACCTGCGCTGGGCCAATTCCGCCGCGCTCTTCGAGACCACCGATGGCGCGATGGCACTGGCCGCGCAGGCATTGGATAGCGGCGCGCTCACGCAGACCACCGTCTACATCGCCAGCGAGCATTATCGCCATCCCACCGTCGCCGCGCTGGCCGAGCATTACGGCGCGGCCAAGTGGCTCACCGGTGGCGCGACGCTGGTCTTGCCGTCCACCGGCGATGCGCGCTACCTGTGGCCCGCTGCCCTACAGCCGCCCGCCCCCTGGCCTGTCGCGCTCGATAGCAGCAGCGCAAGCCGCGCCTACGCTGGCCCGGATCAACAGCCCGCGCTCTGGGAATATACGCTCTCCGAGGCCGCGCTAGCGGAGTTGCGCCTCTCTGGCTCTCCGGCGGCGAACTTCGCGCACATCGTCGCCGTGCAGGATAGCCGCGCCTTGCAGCCGTGCCAGGCGGGCGACGCCTGCCCGATTCTGAGCCAGTGGGACATCATCGCGTCGTATCCTACCTTGCAGCCGGTCGTGCGCATTGTTCACCCGCTCACCGGAGAGTGGTCGCGCAGCACGGTTTTTCACTACCCCACCAGCGAGTGGGCCATCGGCGAGCAGGTCTGGGATCAACTGACACCTGTGCTACCGGCGACCATGCCGCCGGTAGCCGGGTATCAGATCGGCCTGAGCTTCTTCAATCCCGATACGGGCGAGGTGTTGCCGCGCCTGGACGCGGAGGGGCAGTTCGCCGGGTTGGAGGCGGTCTTCCCGTTGGGGGAAGTGTTGCCCGCCGCCCGCCCACCGAGCGATACTACCTGCGGCGCACCGGCGAGCCAGCTGCCGCCCGATGCGTATGGTCTACGCCTGGCGAGCTGGCGTGCGCTACCGGGCGGCGTCACGCCGGGCGAGCGGCTGCCGCTCACGCTTTGCTGGCGTGCGTCGGAAGGCCCGCTGCCGGAGCGGGAGCTGCGGCTTGTGTTGCGCGGCCCGCAAGAAGTGACGCTCTACGCGGGCGCGTCGGTGCAAGGGTTATACCCCTTCTCCGCGTGGGCCGCCGGGCAGGTGGTGGAAGATCGCTATCAGCTGCGGCTACCGCGCACATTGCCGCCGGGTGGGTATGAGATGCTGGTGTGGGTGGGGGAGACGCCAGTAGCCAATCTCGGTTCGCTGGAAGTGCGGGGGCTAGAGCGCGACTTTGCACCGCCCGCACCGGATTACCCGCAGCAGACGGATTTTGGCGGGCAGGTGCGGCTGCTCGGCTACGATTTGCACACTGAAGAGCAGGCGCTCACGGTGAACCTCTACTGGCAAGCGTTAGCGGAACTCGATGAAGATTACACCGTTTTCGTGCATCTGCTCGATGCAGCGGGGCAGATTGTAGCGCAGGTGGATGCCGGGCCGCGTGGGGGAACCTATCCCACCTCGTGGTGGCTGCCGGGGGAAATCATCCGTGATGCGTACACACTCCATGCGCCGCCGGGGGACTACACGCTGCGGGTGGGATTCTACTTGCAGGCCACCGGCGCGCATTTGCAGGTGGCGGGTGAAGATGGGGTGCTCTTGCCGGGCGCGCGGATCGGGGATTAGAGAAGCCCTGGCAGGTTTTCTGAAACCTGCCAGGGCTGGCTTTCCAATTCCGTGCCCTGAGCCTGCCGAAGGGACGTCTTCATAAGAAGACTTGCCAGGTTTCAGAAAACCTGGCAAGTCTGGCTTTCTAATTCCGCCCCCTGAGCCTGCCGAAGGGCACGACTCAGGACACCGGCTTACGACTGTGGCTCTACCTCGACCTCTTCGACCGAGAACCGCACCCGTGCGCGGTCTTGTCGTGGCCCGTCGGGGGGGATTTCCACGATGATTTCACCCTTGAGCACATCCCAATCGAGCACCCGCCCCAGGCCTTGCGGTGTGCGTACTCGCGCCTTGCGCTTGGGAAAGTCCGCGCTGATTTCCTTGTACGTGGTATGTTCATAGCCCAGGCAGCAGCGCAGCCGCCCGCAGATGCCGGTGATGTCGGTTGGTGCCATCGAGATGGATTGATCCTTCGCCATGCGGATCGAGACGGCCTGGAACTCACTGAGGAAGCGGGAGCAACAGCGCTGCTCGCCGCAGACGCCGTAGCCGCCCAGAGCCTTGGCCTGATCGCGCGGCCCAACGAAGTGTAATTCTACACGGCAGTGCATCCGCGAGGCCAGTTTTCGGCGTAGTTGTGCGCGCAGGTTGTTATCAAGATTGCCCACATAACAAAACAAGGCCAGGTCGCCATCCAGCGTGAACTCCGCACTTACCGGCTTAACCTCGCGCTGGTCAAGCGCCTGGATTTCTTCCTCAGCTGCTGCCATGAACTGCGCGGCGCGTTCTTGTAACGTCTGGTAGCGCACCATATCGAATCCACTAGCGAGGCGCAATAGGGGTTTCATGTCATCCCGGAGCGGGACTCCTACACGGACGACTTGCCCCACTTGCTCCCCGTAGACGGTTTGTACTACTACCCAATCGCCGGGGGCGACATCTAGGTTCGTCGGCTTCGAGAAATGATAGAGCTTTCCGGCTTGTTCGAAGCGTACACAGGCGGCGCTTACGCTCTCAGTGGACGGCTCGGTGCTCTCAGTTATAGACTCAACAACAGTTTCTTCGCTCATGTCTTACCTTACCTTAAAGAGCAGTACCAGTAAAAGTGGTGTGATGACGGCCTGGAGCAGCACGAAGCGCACCAAGACCTGAGTATTCGACCAGCCCAGCTGTTTGCGGACATGGTCGTGTAAAGGATAGCGTACATTGCGGAAGATGCCGATCTTGAAGAAGCGCAGCAGGGCTAATTTGAGTAGCCCTGTGGCCCCATCCACCAGCACCATGAAGGCGACCACTATCACAATGAACGGGTTGCCGGTTGCCAGTACCAGCAGTCCGATCAGGAATCCCATCGGACGCGAGCCAGCATCCCCCATGAGCACGGCGCTGGGGTGGGCATTGTGCCAGAGATAGCCCGCCAGACACCCGACCATCACGAAGGCCATGATCGCCCAGTTGGCGCCTTCGGGATAGTGGGGCACCAACAAATAGTGAGCGATATCCTGGTGTCCCACGACAACGTACAGAATGCCTCCGAGAAAGATAAAAGCCAGTGTTGCCAGACTCCCCGAAAGGCCGTCCACACCGTCGGTGCAGTTGGTAGCATTGATGCACAACCAGATCAGCATGGTGGCGGGGGGGACGAAGAGCCAGGGGGAGAGCGTGACGGAATCTTTGAACAACGGAAACCATAGCGTCATCGGCGCGAGCTCGGAAAAGGCCAGCGCGCCCAGAAAGGCAATCACAAAGTCGGCTGCGCCCAGTTGCAGCTCGCTTAGCCCCCCGCTCTTGTCATCGGCGAAACCAACTAGCATCGCTAGCAACATGCACCCCAGGACGATCAGGTTGCACAGGCTCAGCGGCAGCACTAGCAGGCACACAGTCACGAAGATTATGATGAAAATCAATCCCGCGCCTACCGGTTTGCCCAGGCTTTGCTCTGCGCCGACGGCATAGATGCGCCCGCCGTCGCGCGGCAGGTGATGCCACAAGCGCGGCAAGGCAAACCAGGTGAGGGTCGTTGCCAGCGCGGTGCCGATGCTTGCCAGAAATAGATACGAATTGAAAAGTCGAAACGGCCCGAAGACCGGAGTCAACAACGTGCCTAGCCAATATAACAACGCGCACTCCTTAGCAAATGGCGAATCTCAAAATCTGTCCGCAGCAACCATAACGCGAACTTATGAATTTTAAGAAATTAATCCGTAAATAAGGTTTTATGTGAAATCGGTCGCTATAAAAA
>CAZDDI010000105.1:0-8113 GCA_964504195.1 uncultured Anaerolineales bacterium | reverse complement strand
CGCATTAAATTGCACAAGCTCTATCCGACAATTGATGTTTGCTGAACTACTAGTGCAAAGCGTCAACTTGGTCGAGTTCATGAAAAGCTAGGTGATTTAGATTATGCTGAGAATCTCTTAACAGAAGCTCTTGAAATGGCTGCTTCTGGGGGTGATGACTTACGTTTTGGGGCCCTGATTACCGCAAATTTAGCTATGGTGAAGATTGTTCAGGGAGACCTAGATCGAGCTTATAGTTTGTGCCAGGAGACTCTAGATGATGCGCGCCGATCTGGTTCTTTAGCAAGTGTAGAACTCTTTTTTATGATAAATAGAGCAAGAATTGCTTTTCTGAGGGGGAATCTGCAAGAGGCTCGTGATTTTTGCCTGCGGGCTCTTGCTTATTACCTACCTTTGCGAAGATTAGACATGATTGCTTATATTCAGTTGCTTTTTCCAAGGATCGAATTGGCTCTTGATGATTTGCCATCAGCAAGAGAGAAAGCGCTGCAGGCATACGAGTATTTCCGTCGTTTGGACATACCTCCCAGCGTACAAGAATGTGAGCAATTACTTTTAATATTGGACAGGCAAGGAGACTTGAATGTTTTGTAATTCCCCTCGTCTCATCGAAGTTGACCTGCTCATCAAGGCGATCTCGGCGCACGCGCGGCGGGAGTGGCGGATGGGGTGGAGGTGACCGGTGAATGAGCCGCTGACGTACACCAATCGTAAAGGCGTTACCTACTATCTCTGCTGTGGGCAGACCAAAACGGGCAAGCCACGCTACTACTTTGCGCGCGAGCCGCGCGATGCACCGGTTACGGAAATCCCGCCGGGATTCGAGATCACCGAAAGCGTCAATGGGATTGTGTCCCTGGCGCGCAGCCGTCCGCAGCTGGTATCTCCCGATGCCGTCGTCGCTGTGGAAGCCGAACTCGACCGCCACCCCAAAGCGCGCAACTATCGCCTCAACGTGCGCCCTGACCGGATCGAAATCTACGAGCTGCTGGGCCTGGATGCGGAGACGCTGCTCACGAAACTTGGAGCGTATAGCGGGTTTTCTCGCTTAGATCTGGCGGCGCGTTTGAAAGCCGAACAAGAGCGGTATGGTCAATTCACCGCGGTATTGCGCTTCAACCTGGTGGATGCGGAGCAGCAAGTGTTCCAAACTGAGCGGATGTGCTATTTGGGCAGTGTGGATGATTGGATTCCTATCGGCCCGGCGGCGGAAATCCCGGAGCTGGCCGCGCGCTATGTGCCCTTGTTAGGGAGCGATGCGCTGCTGGAAATCTATTCCTGGTAGTGGCGTGGCAAGCGCCACGCAGGTAGCCACAAGCCGATTTTGCCATAGTTGGGTTAAGGCCAATACGGTTCAGTTAAGGAGCACGAGCGCTGCTTGAAACGTTTTGGTAGGTTGTGGCCACTGCTGATGCTTGGCGCGTTTTAAGTTAAATTTGGACATTTTCCGCTTGACCACGCGCGGATTGCTGCGCTGATCCCGTTCGGGTAACAGTTGCTGGACAATATCGTTGAGCAAGCGGCGATACAGCTGGGGGAGTTGCTCCGGCGTGGTCATCTGAAACTTCGCGAGCGCGTCGCAAATAATGGTCACAGCGGCGGTGAAACTCAACCGGTCCGGGTCTACCGCGTGTTCTAGCGCGGCTTCATGCATGATGGCACGCACGGCGTAGTGAGCCAGGAGCAAGCCATAGGCTTCTTGCAGCACGCCCGCCGGAGTTTGACTGCGCAACGGCAAATTGGGGAGCCGCTGGTGGGTGTTGAGTTCATCAATGGTGATTTCAATTTCCCAACGTTGATGATATTCGCGGGCTAACGTCAGCGCCGAATACTGGGCGGTGTCCAATAAGGAGGTCATCAACCTATGGGTCTCCGCATGTCCCAGCCGGTGCGGATTGTCCACGGTATATGCAATGATGCGGACCAATAGGTTGCTCCCCGGCCTTTTTGCGCTGCGGGGCGGAGGGATAGATGTAGGCCAGATAGGAGCCATCGGCCAAGCGGCGGACAAACTTGGGTTTGACGTGCGCAGGGATGCGCCCCAGGAATTGCGCTTGCCGGTTCAGGGTTTGGCTAGCCATCTCGAAACTGTGAAAGCCGCAATCCCACATTAACAACATCCCGGCATGCACTGAGCGCAATAACCGCAAGGCCCCGCCGCGCTCACTCGGCACACAGGGCCACAACCCGGCATCACAAATGGTGTGCGTGCCACATTCGCACAGATAGACGGCCCGGGTTTGCGGAAAGGCCCCATCCCCGCGGCTCCCATGGGCCCGCCCAAAAAAGGCGGCATTGGCGGGGGTATCGTAAACATCTTCCACATCGCCATCCACCGCCATCAAGCGCGGCGTCGCCTCCGTCGCGAGTGGTTTACACACGCGATGGAATAACACAATCACCGGTTTGGCCCCCAACCGGGCCCGCGCCTGACAAAGCGCACTCCGGTTGGCACTTTGATAGTCGGTGTCATTCGGCCAGATTAGCGGACACCTTTGACCAATTTGCGCAAGACCTGGGCCGTGGCCGTATTGGTAAAGAGCCCCAGGGCCACACAAAACAGTAAAACTAACGCGGCCGGCAGTTTACGTAGGCGTTGTTCTTGGACCCCTAAATCTTGCACGATAGCTTCGACCGTGGCTTGGGGGATGCTGCGCTCTAATATCTCTAACCACGCACTTGAGTTTCTTGGACGCGCTCCAGCATATTTTGGAAGCGGCCCCGTTATTGACCGCCGCGACCCCGGCGGACCGCGAGCGCCGCCGGGCGCCCCTATTGCAGCTATTAGCCGACTGTCAGCTCGCCCGCCCGCGGCGGCTCCGCTTGAACCCGCGGGTGGTCAAAGTCAAAATGTCCAAATTTGCCCGGAAACGGCCCAGTTATGTGGGGCAAACGCGTGATATGGCCGCCCAACTGCAAATTCTGGAGGTCAATTGACGGAATGGACAGCCCTAAATTCATTCACAGGTATTGGGCCTAAAGGCTGGGGATAAAAGGGGATTTTTGGGCCGGGCGCACCCCGCTACAAAAACCCCTTCTAAAAACACCGTTTTAGCGGTGCAATAGGCATCGCGAGGGGGATGAGTTTTCTGTGTGTCTCTTTATGAATGGCGTTCACTCGCAAGCAAAAAAATATCATTGATTACCCTGTAGTCATGCGCGAATCCCCCTGACGGTACTGGCGCGGCGTTACTCCTGACCATTTTTTGAATGCTTTGCGAAAGACGCTCGGCTCGGAAAACCCTAGCAGGTAAGTGATTTGCTCCACTGAATAGTTCTCACACAGGTATTTCTGCGCCAACCGCTGACGGATGTCGCGTAGTAGGTCGCTGAAAACCACGCCCTCGGCTTCCAGGCGTTTTTGCAGGGTGCGCACGCTGATGGCCATCTCGTGGGCAACCTTCTTGATGGAGAGCGATTCATCATCCAGATGCGCCAGGATGATTTTGGTCACGGCCTGGGAGGTTTCGTCTTTGCGTTCCATTTGAGCCAGGAAGTCACGGGCATAGTGCTCGAAATGCTCCAACAGGGACGGGTTCGCCATGCGCACCGGCAGGCTGCCCATGCGCATATCGAGGGTCATCGAATTGTCTCGCTGCGCGAAGCGCACTGAACAATTGAAGATACGCTCGTACTCAGCGCGTGAGTCCGGCTCAGGATAGATAAAAGTCACTTCGAGCGGGCTGATTAGCAGGCCGGAGAGCGTCCGCGCCAGGCGCACACTGCTGGAGAAGGCTGCCTCGAAACAATGTCGCGACATCTGCGGCGTATGTGGTGGTGTGCAAAATACCACGCGCACCTTGCCCAGGCCGAAGTGTGTACGGGTCTCTATCATATTGCCGATAATGCGCTGATAACGCCCGGCTTTCTCGAACGCCTCGTTGAGCGTCTTGCAGTTCATCATCAGGTAGCCGAGGATGGACCAACTGCCGGGTTGGACAAATTCGCCCATGTGCAGCCCAAGATACGGGTCGTGGATGGTCTCGGCGGCTTCATCCTGGATGCGCAGGTAGGTCTCGACCGGCAGGTAGGCATCGGGTGAGCGCACCGTCTCCGGTTCGATGTCCAGCGAGCGTAGGAAGGCGTCAATATCTACCCGGAGCGACTCGAGATACAGGAACAGTTGCGCCAGCACGGTGGCCGAAACGGTGATGGGTTCAGGAATAGTCTGCATAGTATAATCATACTGGATTCGAGGCCGCTGTCAACGTCTATTCGAACGTTTGATTTTGCGCCAACGGTCATATTTTGTGCAGGAAAGGTCATAGATAATTTTTTCCAACGCGGTTATGATTAAGATGACGAAAGTTTCGCTCATAACTAAAGGAATTGCAATGTCTGTATCGAATACACACTGGGACAGCCTTTACAAAATCGCCTGGATTTCTGCCATTCTCTTGCTGCTCTACTCCCTGGTCACGATGGTGCTGTTAGTTTCCGTCGGCGGAATGCCCGAGACTGCCCAGAAAGGCTTCGACCTGCTGGCCGAAAACCGCCTGGTAGGCCTGTTGCGCCTGGACGTGCTGACCATCTTGCTTGTGCCACTCTATTACCCCCTGCTGCTGGGGCTGTACGGTGCACTGCTGGGCGTAGATGGCGCAAAATCGTTGTTGTCGCTCGTTTTGGGACTGGCGGGTGTGACCCTGGTACTGGCAACCCCTTCGGCTTTTTCCTTCCTGACGTTGAGCGACAAATTCGCCGCCGCGACCGACGTAGCACAGCGCACCCTGCTCCTGGCAGCGGGCGAAGCTATGCTGGCCTCCGACCTGTGGCACGGCTCCGGCGCGCTGATGGGCGGCCTGTTGCTGCAAACTGCCACCCTGATTCTTTCAGTGGTGATGCTGCGCAGCGCGGACTTCGGCAAAGTCACCGCCTGGGTGGGGGTGGTCATGCACGGGTTGGATTTGCTGCATATTGTGGCCGGCTTTTTCGCTCCGGCAGCGGGCGTGGCGCTGATGATAGTGGCCGGGCCGCTCTACCTGGTTTGGTTTCCCCTGCTGGCGCGGGACTTTTTCCGGCGGGCAAAAGGGCAGGTGACCCAATGAAAACTCTCATCATCTACGACTCGACGCATGGGAACACGCAAATGATCGCACAGGCGATAGGCGATACCATTGATGGGCGTGCATTTGTGGTAGGCGACGTGAAACTCGCCGAACTGAGCGCTTACAATCTCGTAATTGTTGGTTCCCCTACCCACGGCGGATTCCCAACCGAGGGGATTCACAATCTGCTAAAACCTCCGCTTGTTTTCAAGGATGCCAGGGTTGCTGTCTTCGATACCCGCACAAAGATAACCATCTTTGGCTACGCAGCCACCAAAATGGCAAAAAGCATCCAAAAGAATGGCGCTTATCTGCTGGTGCCCCCGGAAGGTTTCTTTGTTTTGGGCACCAGAGGCCCACTGCTGGAGGGTGAACTTGAACGCGCTGTAATGTGGGCAAAATGCGTCGTTCGTCAATATCAGGAGGAGAAAAATGGTTGAAACCAACCACAACCAGAACACGGAATACAATCTTCCAGACCCACGCTGGAAAGACCTTTACCGCATCGGCGGTGTTTCGGGCCTCTTGCTTGCGGGCTTGGTCGCCTTTGCGGTCATCGCCTATTTCATCTGGCCTTATACCCCCGGCTTCGCCTCTACAGAGGACATTTTCGCAGCCTTGCATACCGACAGGCTGGGCGCGCTCTTTTCCCTGGATGTGATGATGCTGGTCACGGCGCCGATTGACATATTCCTTTTCACTGCCTTATACGTTGCGCTCAAACGGGTTAACGAGTCCTTTGCGCTGATCGCTCTCGTTTTGGGGTTGATGGCGATAGCGCTGCTCATCCCCACCAAACCCCTCGCCGAACTGATCTTTCTCAGCGAAAAATACGCCGCAGCAACAACGGAGACAGCAAGAAGCCAGTATCTGGCTGCCGGTGAGGCATTGCTTACCCTGGCTGGCGGAACCGCTTGGATCAATTTCAGCCTGTTCAGTAATATTTCCTTTCTGCTCAGTTCCGTGCTGATGTTACGAAGCAAGAGTTTTGGGAAAGCAACGGCTTACATCGGAATTGTCAACTCCATATTTGCCCTGGGGATTATTATCCCGGTGTTTGTGATCCAGGCAATCTGTGGGCTTGGAGCCACGGTAGTTGGAACACTATGGTTTGTTCTGCTGGGGCGGGGTTTCTTCCGCTTGGAAAAGGAGTGAAGTGATGGGGCCTGCACATTTGGGCGTTGCCTTTGCCATCAAGCCGCTTGCGCCAAAAGTCCCACTGTGGGCGCTGCTGGTGGCGAGTGAGACACTTGACCTGTTGAGTTTTATCTTCATGCCCCTGGGGATCGAAGTAAATGCTGTCAGCGAGACAAGTTGGGAACACGGCGTGATCATTCAAAAACCAGCATTCGTGCCCTGGTCGCATGGGCTGACCATGTCAGTGGTCTGGTCATTGATTGTTGGGTTTATCGCCTATCTATTTTCTCGGGATCGCAAATCGAGCGTGATTGTAAGCCTGGTAGTT
Organism: uncultured Anaerolineales bacterium; assembly: GCA_964504195.1. Classification (GTDB taxonomy): domain Bacteria; phylum Chloroflexota; class Anaerolineae; order B4-G1; family SLSP01; genus CAZDDI01. Next base: position 1,603 of record CAZDDI010000105.1, on the reverse strand, counting down.
TTCAGTCATTGGTTGTTGGATTTCTTCGTCCACCCTGGTTTGCCGCTGTTTTTCGACAATACCCGCAAAGTGGGTCTGGGCCTGTGGATGTCTCGCCCTGGCCTTATCGCCAGCATTGTGTTAGAAATCGGCCTGTTGCTTGGTGGAATTATCGTTTATGCCATCTGGATGAGAAAGAGATGAATCGCGCTACCATATCATCGTCGCCGCCGTTGGCATCATTCTGGCGGTTGCCGGTCTTGCGCATGGCATCCCGGAGGTCTTACAGGGTAACGCACCCACTGAAGGGCTGATTATCCAGGCCATCGGCCCAGAGATGAATTTGTGGGGAACAGAGGAAGCCTTTACGCTGCTGCCCACTTATCTCTCGACCGGCCTGGTTGCCATCGCAATCAGCCTGACGATGATGGTCTGGTCGCTGGGATTCCTGCACACCCGGCGCGGCGCAACCGTGCTTGGGCTGCTCTTCGTCGGCCTGTTCCTGTTCGGCGGCGCGGCAGATAAACCGTCCGCTGGACTCGTGGCGCAAAATCTTGCCTGAAGGCATCCGGCCCGCACGGGAGAAACTGTGGCCGTTCACGTTGGCGCTCGGCTCGCTCTCGTTTCTGATTGGCCTGTTCGTCGCTATCACTGGCTACGTGCCGGGTGTAACGAATGATGAAAGCATTCTGGCAGTGTGTTGGGCGTTTATCTTTGGCGGCGGGCTGGGGCTGTACCTGCTCACTTTCGTCAGCGGGTTTGCCGCCGACATCCAGAATAACACTCAGCATATCCCATGAACCAAACCGAAAGCTGGAAACCACTTTATCGCACTGGCGCAATCGCCGCCATCCTGGCTGCTCTGCTTTTCCGCCGCAATATCCGCGCGGAAGTGTCGCTCTTTACCGGCGTCGAAGCCATCCCGACCACCATCGCGGACTGGTATGCGCTCCTGCAAAGCAATCCCTTCGTCGGGTTATCCCTGCTGGCCTTTTTCGACCTGCTTAATTACGCCCTGGTCGGGGTGATATTCCTGGCATTGGGCGCGGCAATTCTGGTCGGTGAACAAGAGCGTCAACACGCTGTGTTACCTGTCTGGGCTTGCTCGCGTTCTACCAGGCTTGCTGTCAAATCCACCAGCGCGTGAACGATTATTCCAGGGATGATTGAGCCGGATACAATCACATATAAGCCAAAAATGGCCCCCATCAGCAAACTTGTCTTGACTCCTTGTATGCCTTGATACAGGTGCATAAGAGAAAATGGGATTGCCTGCAATAAATACAGGAGCGGCACAGGCACACCTGGAAAAAGGTAATGTATAAAGAAAACCAAAAACCCTCGAAACAAGATTTCTTCCGTTACCCCTGCGGTTATCGATAAAAATATCCATTGGATTTTTTCTGATAAGCCTTGGGGTAATATGGCGTAAATAATCTGCTTATGCTCTTGGTTATCATCGCCTTCTTGTTTCTTGACAGCGGCGAGATACGCTTCTCGAAAAGCGGGGCTACTCTTTATGCCAACGAAATTGTAGATGGACAATAATATGAGCAGTATGGGAATTACGTGTCTGTTCAAAATCTGGCAAAGATGGTAAGATAGGAGGCGGAGGTATCCCATG
>CAZDDI010000104.1:0-8489 GCA_964504195.1 uncultured Anaerolineales bacterium | reverse complement strand
AAGTGGTACATCATGGCCGTAAATGGGTGGGACATTGTCGGGCGTAAATTGACATTAGGGGTGGAAAGTGCATTTGACTTAGTGCCAGACGCGCGCAAACGGACGCTCTATCGCCTGGACGGGGGTGCGGGGACCGATAAGAACCTGCGGTGGCTCCTGGCCCGGGACTACCAGGTGCTCGCCAAAGGCTTTTCTGGTAAACGCGCCCAAGCCTTGGCGCGCCAGGTGCAGCGGTGGGATCCGTATACTTCCCAGTCCTGGTTGGGCCGCGTGGTACCGACGTTCGACTTGGGCGGGCCAATTGATCTGTTGGTCAGGAAACGCTGGCATAATGCGCAATGGAAACATAGCTACTACGTCACTACGCTCACTTTTCCCTCGAAAAATGCGTTTATGGATCACTACCATCGCCGTGGTGGAGCTGAAATTGAGCAATTTCGTGAGGACAAGAACGGTTTGCACTTATCAGCGCGCCGCAAGCGCGGGTTTGTCGCCCAAAAGGCGCTCGTGCGGCTGACCGACCTGACCCACAATTTGCTGGCCGATTTTCGTTATCGGGGCCTGGGAAATTCTCCGTTCGCGAATTGGGGATCAAAGCGGCTTGTGCGAGATCTGCTAGCTATCCCTGGGCGGTTGCATTTTGATGCAGGCCAACTCAAACGCATCGAATTGCTGTCCAGCCATCCGCATACTGAAGCCCTGATTATTTGCTTGGAAAGGTACTGTTCAAGTCGTTTCGGAGGCTGAAAACCTCACTTTTTGAATAGAAACGGCCTCTGTTTGAATGAGTTATGTTAAGTTCGAATAGAAATGGCCTCTGTTTGATCAAAAATAAGGTGTTAATCTTGAGCCCATACCAAACAGTCATGCCTGCTAAAGCTGACATGTTTTTTGGCCGCGAAGAAGAGATTGCACAGGTAGCAGAATCTATTGATACGACAAGCACAGCAATTTTAGGCGCGCGGCGTATTGGTAAAACTTCCATGCTAAGTGCTATAGGCAGAGCATTAGAAGAACGTGAAAATCTTTTGTTTTATCTTGATGGTTACTATGTCGAGGATTATGCAGGTTTCTTTGCTCAGATGCGTACAGAATGGGAGTCAGACCCGCGTTTTTCGAAGCTCGACTTCTCATTGTATGGCGACATTAATGGATTTACGCGCTTTGTAGCAGATGTGAGAACTTTGTATCCAGAGAAACACATCGTTTTCCAGTTCGATGAAGTAGACCGTTTACTACGACATGATACAAGCGATGGGCGCGATGAACCTTTGTTTAGAATGTTCCGTTCATTGGCTCAGAAGCAACGTTGCCAATTTGTGTTTAGTGGTGAACGCACATTCCTGGATAAATTAGCTGACCCTCACTCAGGTTTTTTCAACTTTACGAAACCGATTAAGCTGGGGTTATTGGATGAAAAGATTGCACGAGAACTGATTCGACGTCCTATGTCTCTAATTGGAATAAAGTTGGAATCTCCAGAAAAAATAATACAGCGCATTTATCAGCAAACATCTGGTCATCCAAAACTGATTCAAGATATGTGCGAGATGTTGTTAATGCAGGCTCGACAGTCTGGTTCGTTAGTGATTACTTTGCAGATGTTAGAAAATGTTGTGAGGACATTTGAGTTTCGTGAGAACTGCCGATCCACCTTTTGGTCACAAGCCGAACCGCAAGAGAAAGCAATGTCAGTGGTAATCTGTCAACGCGAAAGAGCTAATATAGATGAATTATTGCAAGAATTGCGCAAAGTAGGCTTTGACTTAACTATTGCCCAAATCGAACGTGGATTGCGTTATCTTACCCTAAGTCAGTTGTTGATAAATGTGGAAAAGCATTATGAAATCAAACCGCAATGCTTTGCCGAATACTTGAGCGATTTCCCAGTTGAAGAGTGGTTCAATTCTTTTCTAAGTGAGTGGCAAGAAAAGCAGGAGAAATAGTATGTTCTCTAGTGAGATTTTTGTGACAGGTGGTCCAGTACAGCATGATGGGCCGGTATATGTTTCACGAGATTCAGATACAACTGCTTTTAGAGTTTTGCAGCAGCAACGATATTTAACTATCATTGCTCCTCGCCAAATGGGAAAAACCAGTTTATTATTACGCATTCAATCAGAATTTGAAAAAAGTTTCGAATATGCCACAATATATCTCGATCTTTCGCCCTTTAATCGAGTGGAAGCTACATGGCAAAGCTGGTCTCAAGAGGTATGTGATGAAATACTAAAACAATCACGCCGTTTTGCTGAAGAAGATTTTCGACTCAAGCCGCCAAAAACACCAGCCCAATTTAAAGACTATCTCGTTTCTCTGTCACGGCAGCTAAACCGTAACCAAGTGTTATTTCTATTAGACGAAGCCTCAGCTGTTCCCGATAAAATACGCAATGCGTTTTACAGTGTGCTTCGCGTAGTTTTTAGCGAACGTCAATCATCGCATGTCAGTCGCTATCTCAAACGGTGTAATTTTGTGTTTGCAGGCGTTTTTGAACCAGAGAAGCTAGTGGAAGGAGAAAATTCGCCGTTTAATGTAAGTCATATCGAACGCCTGACCGATTTTTCAATAGAACAGACAAAAGCTCTGATGCAGCAGCTATCCCTTAGAGATGAAGTGTGCTTAGAATTGAGCCAGATAGTTCACGATTGGGTTGGCGGACAGCCATATCTAACCCAACACCTAATTTTATTAATTGGACAATGTATAGAATCTGATCCAGGTATAAGCCTCAACCGCGCATTGGTTGATTCTTTAATCCCCAGGCTTTTAGATGTTGCTCAAGACAATGTGGATCATTTAGCCAAGCGCGTAGTGGCTGACCCGAAGCTTGTACAGTGGCTCTTGCGTATGTTCCACGGGGAATCACTCCCATTCACGAGAGCAAAACCCGAGGTTGTAAGCCTGGAACTTATCGGTGCAATTCGACGCACTCCTAATACTACCTGCCAGTTTCGCAATCGCATCTATGAAATGGCCCTACGAGCAGCTTGCACAGGTATGAGTGCCGATACGCAATGTGCTATTTCTCCAGAAATTAGCCCGCTAGCCACTGGGGGCCAATTAGAAATAGCCAGACGTGCTCTAGTGCTGTTAGAAACACAGGCTGCTGGATTTGGAGCGTTAAGTATACCCCTTCATTTGCAAATTGAATTAGAGGAAAAACGCAAAGAAGTTAGCCGTTTAGAATCCAATTTAGGCTTAACCACCCTGGTATCTAGTGATACACAATTAGCTTTGAACCCCAAGGCCGATTTGGAAAGTCGAATCCGAAAATATGCCTCTCTTTTGAGAGATTTCGAGATGTCGCTAATTTCCGAGAATGTTACTGAGCAGCGGCAGGCAATTGAGAGCAAAATTGACGAACTGCGACGCACTATAGAAGCACATGTAATCCAATACAGTAAGCTACAGCAGAAGTTAGAGTTTGAGTGTCCTGAAGATATTATGCAAATCCTGATCCTCTATAGGCCGAATGGATTATGAACTCCCAAGCCAAATCCGCTATCAAATCCCTGGTGCTCAAACTCCGGCATCTGCTGGAGGATGATCTCGCCATCCAGCTCAAGCGCTACGGCTTCGCCGGGGAGCGTTGGCTGCCGGTGGAGCGCCTGCCGCACATCCACCGGGATGATGCGGCGACCCGCGATTATTACCGCTTGCAGGCTGCGCTGGAGCAGCATCTCCGCCGCATCGGTGCGGAGCCGGAGACTGCCAAACCCGCCCAGCGCGCCGAGGCGGTGGACTGGTTCGTGCGCGAGGTGGCTTTCACGCACCTCAACCGGCTGGCCGCGCTCAAAGTGCTGGAAGTGCGCGGCCTGATCCCGGAGATCATCACGGCGCGCGAGGCTTACGGTGGACGCAGCCGCGCGCATTACGATTACCGCAACGCGCACCCGCAGGCCGCCGCCGCCTCGGATGATGGCCTGCCCGATGCGCTTCGCCACGCCTGTCGCCAGGTCTACACTGAGTTCAAGTTTCTCTTCGATGTGGGCGACCCGGCAGAAAATCGCCTGCCGCCCGCCGACGCCATCCTCTGGCCCAGCTACCCCACGCTCAAACAATGCCTCGACCTCATCAACGCCCTCGACGCCGCCGCCGCTCGCGCTGAGGCCGAAGCGACGCTGTGGGCCGAAGATGAAATCATCGGCTGGCTCTACCAGTTCTACAACGCCGAGCACAAAGAGGCCGTGCGCAAGCGGGGCCGCCCCCGCCGCCCTGCCGAGGTCGCTGTCATCAACCAGTTCTTCACGCCCCGGTGGATCGTCAAATTCCTGGTGGATAACACCCTGGGCCGTCTCTGGCTGGAGATGCACCCGGATAGCGCCCGCGTGCGGGAGAAGTGCGATTATCTCGTGCCGGAAGTGGTGGAGGACAAGGTGACAGGGGGACAGGGTGAGGGGGTGACGGGGGGCCAAGGGGATAGGGGCGCGTTTACCTTGGATGCGGCATCGCCGGTGAACAACGCAGATGCGCCCGCGCGGCGGGAAGCGAAGCCCGTGACCGAGATCCGCCTGATTGACCCCGCGTGTGGGACGATGCACTTCGGCCATTACGCCTTCGAAGTCTTCCAGGCCATGTACCAGGATTCCCTGGCACACGCCTGGCCGCTCTTTTCCCCCTCTTCTGGCAGCAAGGAGAGGGGGCCAGGGGGTGAGGTTGACATCCCTGTACTCATCCTCCGCCACAATCTCTACGGCGTGGATATTGACCTGCGGGCGGTGCAGCTGGCGGCGCTGAGCCTCTTCATCAAGGCGAAGACGGCGGATCGGGCGGCGCACATCACGCAGCTCAACCTGGTGGTGGCCGATGCGGTGCTGCCCAGAGACGGCGCGCGGACGGCGTTCCTGGCCCAGTATGGCGACAACCGCAAGGTGCAAGAGGCGGTGCGCCAGGTGCTCGCCGAGATGGAGAATGTGGCCGAGGTGGGCAGCCTGCTGCGCGTGGAGGAGCGCCTGCGCGCGCTGCTGCGCGAGGCTGACGCGCCGGTGGAGGGCCTCGACCCCGACCGGCAGCGCGCATTGCCGGGCTTCGGCGGGCCGCAGATGCGGCTTTACGAGGCGACCGGCGCGGCCCCGGAGGAATGGGGGGCGCATTACACCCTCGCGCGGCTGCTGGACGATTTGCGCGCCTTCGCGGCGCGCGCGCTGCGCACCCACGACCTCAACGCCCAGCTTTTCGCTCACGAGGCCGAAAAGACCGTGCATCTGCTCGATGTCTTCCTCAATGACTACGACGTGGTGGTGATGAATCCGCCGTATGGCAGAAGTACAGACGCGGCCAGCAAGTATTACCGAAAGGCTTTCCCGTTTACCTACAATGATTTATATGCTTCATTCTTTGATCGAGCGGTAGATTTAGCGGTAAATGGTTATACAGGCGCAATTACTTCGCGCACCTTTATGTATCATTTAACTTTTCAGGATTTACGCGAGAAGATTCTTCTTAAAACATGTACGATAGTCTCAGTTCTGGATTTGGGTTTTGGTATATTGGACGATGCGCTAGTTGAAACTTGTGCATCGGTCATTCGCAATCATCCACGACGAGATAGAGAGAGAAGTGTCTTTATCCGGTTAACAAGCTCTGAGGACAAGTTTAGGGATTTCGAGAGTGTAGCTAGATCAGGATATGTAGATGCCGATAGTGTATTTGCAGTCTCGCAAAACTATCTTAATGCCCTGCCAAAATCACGTTTCTCGTATTGGGCCTCAGAGAGTTTATTGCGGCATTTTAAGGAATTTCCAGAGCTTCAACCAACATTAGGTGTTGTTAAGACTGGATTGCAAACTTCAGATGACGAAAGATTTATTCGTTGCTTTTGGGAAATTCCAAAAGGGCTTTTAGGACAAGGAAAGAAATGGGTCCCTCTTGCTAAAGGGGGAGATTACTGTAAGTATTACTACGACGTAGATCTAGTTGTCGAATGGGCTAATAATGGATACACTATTCGCAATTATGAGAAAGCTGTAATTCGTAATGAAGAGTTCTATTTTCAGGAAGGTTTGACTTATCCACTAACAACGGTGAAGGGATACAATGTTCGGTATTTGCCCAAAGGAACAATAATTGGCATTAAAGGCCCAGGGTTATATTTTTCTTCAGAAGTAGATATGTGGTATGCGATGGCTTTTCTCAATTCAAAGCTAGCGCAGATCTATCTACTTATGCAAACAACAAGCCGCGATTTTACTCTCGGACTTGTAACTGTATTGCCCATAGCCGATACAAGCAACAAGCTCCGCATAAGTATAGGGCAGATGGCATCTTCCGCTTTCAATTGCAAATCCGCCTGGGACACCGGCAACGAAACCTGCACCCGCTTCACCGCACCGTGGCTGGTGCAAATCGCGCAAATCAGCAAATCGGCGAATCTGAGCAAGAAGCGTCTGGTCTTGCCGCCGTGTTAGCCCTTCTTGGCGAAGCCGCCCCCCTCCTCCCTACTTCTTACTCCCTACTTCCTCTTCTCGACGCCCTGGAACGCATCGAGCAGGCCGCCGACGCGCGCTTGCAGACGCTCCAGGCGCAGATTGACGAAGCCGTCTACGATCTCTACGAGATCACGCCCGCCGACCGCGCCCTCATCGAGCGGGAGCTGGGCGCGCGCCCGCCGGAGCTCGTCTGGCCGCAGCTGGAGCGCAAATCCGCCCCGGAGAAGCGCCGAGAGCACGTCCGGCGGCTGCTTTCGTCACTGCTCTTGCAGGCGCTCAAAGCGAAGCCCGATGGCCTGCTCCCCCTCAGCGCCGGGACGGGCCACGAGACCGCGCTCGAAGCCGTGCGGCGCGGCCTGGCCGGGCTGTTCGGCGAGCAGGCCGCCTTCCGCATGGAGGGTGAGCTCAAGCAAGTGCTGGGCCGCGACCTGGGCGCCTGGCTAGAAAGCGACTTCATCAAATGGCACACCCAGCTCTACAAGCAGCGCCCCGTGATCTGGCAGCTCAGCACCGGGGAGCGCGCCAACACCTTCGGCATCTTCCTCTACATCCACGCGCTGGATGGCGACACGCTGCGCAAAGTGCAGACGCAGTACCTCTGGGCGCAGCGGCGCGCGTTCGAGTCGGAGCGCGACACGGCCCACGCCGCCGAAGCGTATGCGCGCGTCCTCGCGGCGGAGCAGGCGCTCGAAACCCTCGCCGCGTTCGAGGCGCGCTTGCAGGCCGTCATCCGCGGCGACGTGGCCGTCGAAACGCCCGCGTGGGCCGCCGGCCCCTATCGCGCCGGCGTCTACGATCCCGTGCTGGATGATGGGGTCAAGGTGAATATCGAACCGCTCCAGGCCGGGGGTCTGTTGCGGTATAAGAAGCTGGTGTGAGATGACAGAGAAAAAACACCAACATTCGGAATCAATGAATCCATCTATGCCATTATCTGTTATGGCGGATGAACAAGAAACCCTTCGTAAATTGACAGATTTGATAGCCGCAGTCAGTGCCTATGTTCGCGATAAGAATCTTGCCGCGCTTAAAGCGCCTCGTTGGACACTCGCGTTGGATGAGATTCGTTTTTCAACCGGTAAGCGACTGCACCGACTTTACTTTGAACGCAGTTGCGTAATTCCAAAAGAGTTGATTATTATCGGCGGCGTCCCTTTTTCGCTAACTTTCTTCGCTTTCTATGCAATTGCTTATCTCATTGTGATGATGCAATTACCGGCGGGAATGGTTATAGGTTCGGGTATTATAACAAGTCTATTCGTTATCCCCATGACGCCGGTTATTCTGTTCAATGCGTTAGGGGCCTATTGGCTGTTCATTGAAATCCTCATGAACCGGCGTCTTTCTTGGTGGATTCGTGTATTGGCTTTGGGTATTGTTGGGGCTGCTACTGTTCCGTGGTTCACCTCTCAAATCTGGCGCGCCTTTGGTGTTACCTTCAGCGATCCAGCAATTAACCAGGCGTTCCAGAGCATCCAGAGTTCAATCGGATATGGCGTAGTGTTTGGATTTCTGGTTGCAATACCGGCAATGATTTATTTCTTGCTAGGTGGATTGGGTGGATTTGTGTCTTTGGCTATCAAAGCTCTTTCTGGCCTGCGTTGGCTCTTCCGATTTCATACGTTGGAATCACCGGAATCGTTGACAGATTTTCTACTTCAACCCATTATTCCAGGTAAGGCGGGAGAAGCTCTCTTTTTGTTAAATCTGAGTCAGACAGAGATTCAAGCATTGGGTGAGTGGGCAAAGTGTAGGCGCGAGTTGGTGCAGAGTCGGCTTTTGCCTACGACCTTATTGCTAGCATTTGTGGGATTATTGGCGAATACCTCGTTGGCTGATTCTGCTGTATATAGGTTTGGCGATTTGTTGGAAATTATTGTACATCCGACCGGTTTTTGGCCGTGGTTAGGCGCGTACTTTGTTCTGCTAATGATTCTTGGCAGCGGCTGGTTATTGGTGCAGGCGCTTATCAATCTGGCAAATGAATCTTTTGTAATGGACTATCTGACCATTCGCGTAAAACGTAAACCAAATCACGAATTATCTGGTACACTCAGG
>CAZDDI010000103.1:0-8496 GCA_964504195.1 uncultured Anaerolineales bacterium | reverse complement strand
GCGACCGATTTCACATAAAACCTTATTTACGGATTAATTTCTTAAAATTCATAAGCAGGCTGTTTGAGGCTGTTGCAATCGGCTTGAGCCGATTTTGCATAGCAGCCAGCGAATTCATTCGCTGGTGATGTCGGTAAAGAGTAGGGACGGAAACATGAAAATCAACCGTGAAACTGCGTCAGAAGGCCGCCCTGTGGTAGTCTCACCGCCGCAAGCGTGGCGGGCGCGCTTGCCGTTGACGCTGATCGTTTTGTTGCTGCTTGCCGTTGTAGCGTTGCTCATGCTACAGATATGGCAAATCGCTGTTCCGCATGCCGCTGGTACGCCGGAGCCACTGGCGACGGACTTTGCCGCCGCTACTCCCTTGCCGCAATCCACGCCCACGCCGACCTCACCGCAGCTAGGAGATGCGCTGGAAACGCTCTACATCGAAATCGCGCCGCAAGAGTTTGCGCAGCTCGAAGCCAAGCGTGAAGAGGCGTTGGAACGCTGGATTTTGCTGACGAGTGCCGACGACTTCGTGCCGGCGACGCTGCGCCTGGGCGAGCAGACCTTCCGAGCGCGTCTGCGGCTCAAGGGCGACTGGGCCGATCACATCGCTTCGGATAAATGGTCGTTCCGCATCGAGCTGCGCGACGATGGCTATCTCCACGGGATGCGGATCTTTTCGGTTCATGATCCTTCTGCGCGGGTCTATCTCAACGAGGTTGTCTTCCTCAAAAATCTGGCGGATGAGGACATTCTGGGTGTGTACTACGATTTTCTGCACGTCGTGCTGAACGGCGAATACAAGGGTATCTACGCGCTGGAAGAGAACTTCGCCAAAGAACTGCTGGAATTCCAGGCGCGGCGCGAGGGCGTTATCATCCGCTACGACGAGAATTTGCTCTGGCAATCCTGGGCGCTGCGCGGCGACCGGGTCACGCCTTCGGGGATTCGGCGCTTCTACATTATTGATGAGTTCAGCTCTGGGCGTGTAGATGGCTCGCCGACGCTTTCCGCGCAGCGCGATACGGCGGCGGGGCTGCTGCGTGGTTTCGTGACCGGCGAGTTGCCCGCGCCGCAGGTCTTTGATATGGAGCGGATGGGCAAATTCCTGGCCCTCTCCGATCTGTGGAACGCGCTGCATGGGCTGACCTGGCACAACCTGCGCTATTACTTCAACCCGGTCACAGCGCGGCTCGAACCGATTGCCTTCGATAACGATCCACTTTCCCCTGTACACGATGTTGAGAAAGTGGGGCTGGCGCTCGCGCACTTCAACCACGATCCCTATTTGCAAGCGGCCTACACCCGCGCGTTGTGGGAGGTGAGCCAGCCCGGTTATGTGGAGGAATTGGAGGCGCGGTGGGGTGCGGAGCACACGCGCCTGTTTGCTGCGCTGGAGCCGGAGTTCGGCGCGGAGGTGCTCGCCCCGCCCTGGGATGCGCTGCGCCGCCGGCAGGAGCTCAATCGTCTACGGTTGACGCCGCTCCAGACGACCTACGCCTATCGCGTGCGCGCCGCTGACGTAGCGGCGATGGGGTTGCCGACCGAGACGCTGGTGCTAGAGATGGGCAATCTACTGGATTTGCCAGTCGAGCTCGTGGCGGTGCGCGTGGATGGCGTCGAAATCCCGGCGAGCGCGGATTGGGTGGATGCGGCTTCGTTGCCCCATACCGTGCCGCCGCTGGCGGATGCGCCGGACTTGCTGGCATTGCGCGCGCTCGCGCCCGACGCGGCGGCGTTGCCCTACATCCGCCTCACCTTGCCGCTCACCGTCACCCTCGATGCCGACATCGAGCTGCATGCCCGCGTCTGGGGACTGACCCAGACCATCGCCCAGCCGGTGCTCCCCTCCTATGCGCTGCCGCTGACCGAAGGGCCGCGCCCCGCTGCGCCGTTGCTCGCAGAAGCGCTGCGCCTGCATCCTTACTTGCAACCGGCGGACGAGGCGGGCTGGCTTACTATCCCGCCGGGGACGTGGGACATCAGTGGGACACTGGTGCTGCCGCCGGGCTATGGCCTGCATCTAGGGCCGGGCACGACGTTGCGCTTCGGCGCGGAGGATTTCCTGCTCGCCAGCGGGCCACTGGATTTTCATGGGACGGCAGAAGCGCCGGTGGTCTTGCAGCCGCAGGGCGAGGTCTGGCTGGGCGTGCTCGTGCTGGATGCGGACAGCCCTTCTTTTTGGGAGCATGTCACCGTGGAGAATACCGACGCTGTGGCGCGCGACGGCTGGATGTTCACGGGCGCGGTCACGTTCCACCGCAGCCCGGTGCGCATGAGCCATAGCCGCTTTTTGGGCACCCGCGCCGAGGATGCGCTCAACATCATCCGCACCAGCTTTGAGCTGGTGGATTGCGAGTTCGCCGATACCGCCTCCGACGCCTTCGATGGCGATTTCACCACCGGCGTTGTGGAGCGGTGCGTCTTCCGCAATATCGCCGCTGATGGCATTGACATCAGCGGCTCGGATTTGACGGTGCGGGATGTGCGGTTCTTCAATCTGGGCGACAAGGCCCTCTCCGTGGGCGAGGCCAGCCGGATGGTTGCTGAGGACATCTTCGTGGATACGGCGGACTTTGGCATGGCGAGCAAAGATGGCTCGCATCTGGAAGTGTCGCGGGTGACGTTGCGGAATATCGAGATCGCTGCGTTGGCGGCTTTCACCAAGAAACCCGCCTACGGCCCGGCGACGATGATTGTCAACGGGTGTGATTTTGGCGACACCCCGCCGGAGCAGCACGCCCTGGTGCAGACTCGCAGCTACATTGACCTGGACGGGCAGCGTATCTGGGGCTGGGACGTGGATGTGGACGCGCTGTATGAGAAGTGGCGGGAGTGAGTGAACGGTGAACGGTGAGCAGTGATGGGTAAGAGGTGCTTGTACGGATTGCTGCTGTGCTTGCTGTTGGCGGGTTGCGGGCCAACAGGGGCGCGGCAGGCGCGCTATGCTGATCTCGCTGCCTGGTTGGAGATCAACGCGCTGCCGGATGAGACGGTGGGAGTGCAGGAGTTGGGGGCGTGGGCGCGCTTGACCGGATTGCCGCTGGTGGAGCTCCCCGCAGGGAGCGATGCGGCCCTGCTGTTGGCCCGGTTACAGGAAGCGCCGCCCGACACTTGCGTGGCGCTGCGCAGCGTGGCTTGGGAGGGCGTGCAGGCATCGCCCTGGTTCCGCGAGCGTTACCAGCAGGTTGCCGTCGCCGGGACGATGGAAGATCCTGCCGCGCCGCTGACGCTTTACCGCTACACCCCTTCGCCGTTCGATGTTGGCGAGACGTTGCCCCTCAGTCTGACGCTGCAAGATGCGGCAGCGGGCCACGTCACGTTGGAAGCGGTACAGCTCAGCACGCAACGGCTGGCGCTGAGCGAGCCGGTCTACGTCAGCCTGACCCTGAGCGGCGATGTGCGCGAGCCATTGCGCGCCGAGTGGCAGTTGCGCGCTGTGGCCGATGGGCGGGTCTGGCTGCGCGAGGTGCGGACGCTGTCTACCGACGCCTGGCCCACGCGGGGGACGGTGACGGAGCGCACTATCGTTGCGCCGCCGGATGCGCTGCCGTCGGGAGAGTATGCGCTGGAATTGGCCCTTTCGCGGCCCAATCTCGCGCCCTTCGGCGAGCCGGTCAAAGTAGCGACACTCACTCGCCCACCAGATGTAAGCCGCGATCCGCTGATGCCTGATCATGTATTGGAAATTGCCGTGGGCGATGCCATCGCTCTGGTGGGCTACGACGCGCCGGAGCGTCTCGCACCGGGTGACACGTTGCGGGTGGCGCTCTACTGGCAGACACGGGACGCGGTTGGCGGTGATTTCAAAGTTTTCGTTCATATCTTCGCTCCCGATGGGACGGTCGCGGCGCAATCAGACGCAGCCCCGGTTAACTGGACGTATCCCACGACGGTGTGGCAGCCGGGCGAGACGATTCGGGATGTGCATATCATTTCACTGGATGCGGAACTGCCGCGCGGCGACTATCGCGTGCTGGTGGGGATGTACGACCCGGCGACGGAGACGGCGACGCGGCTCCTGCTCCGCGATGCACAGGGGACGCCGCTCGCAGATGATGCGGTTTTGTTGTTCACCCTGCGCTTGCGGTGAACTGGTTGCTTGATACTTGCGGCTTGGGACTTGAGGCTTGATGCTTGCAAATCTAAAATCTAAAATGGGGCAGTGGTTGCCGCTAGTTTTCCTGGCGCTGGCGCTGGGCGGGCTGTTGCTGCTCGGCGACGCGCTGGATCGCCTGCCGCTGGCCCCGGTCGCGGCGGATGCGCCTGTGCTGCGCGGTTGGCAGCGGCGCGTGGTAGAAAGTCTCGCCGTATTGCCCACCGAACTTGGCGGGTCGGGTCAGCCGGGCTTCTATCCGCCGCCGGGACGCTATGATCGTAATCTGAGCGTCGAGCTGCGTCCCGATGATCGCCGCGCGACCATCATCTACACGACCGATGGCTCGTTGCCCACGCCGGAACACGGCACGGTCTATCGCCGCCCGCTGCGCCTGGATGTGCAGCAGCCCGGCGTCACCGTGATCCGCGCGGTGCAAGTCCTCAACGGCGTCGCCGGGCCGGATGTGATCGGCGTGTACGTCGTGGGCCTGGATTCGCAGTTGCCGGTGCTCTCGGTGGTCGCCGCGCCAGACGATTTGTGGGGCGCGGCGGCGGGCGTGCTGGCGAATCCCTCATTCCGGGGCCGAGATTGGGAGCGCCCGGTGCAGATGACGCTGATCGAGGGCGATACGGGCTTCAGCATCCCGGCGGGGCTGCGCATCCACGGTAGGCCGGAGCCATTGGATGCTGAGAAGCAATCGTTGCGGCTGTACTTTCGGAACGACTACGGCGCGGCGCGGCTGGAATATCCGCTGTTCCCCGACCATCCCGATCAGCCGGAGCTGGCGCAGAGCTACGACCGGTTGCTGCTCCAGGCGGGCGACCGCAACGGCTGGTGGACGCTTTTCCGCGATGAACTGGTCGCGGAGACGGCCTGCGCGCTCGACCTGCCGACGGCGCAGGGGCGCACCGTGCATCTCTTCCTCAATGGCCGCTCGTGGGGCCTCTATCGCCTGAGCGAGCGGGTGAATCGCTTCTTCCTGCGCGACAACTTCGGCTATCGCAACGTGGACGTGGTGCAGGAGGGAACGGCGCGTGAGGGCAGCGCCGCCGATTGGGACGCGCTGGTGGATTGGGCCGTGGCGCGCGATCTGGCCGAGCCGGAGGCTTACGCTCACGTCGCCGAGCGGCTGGATGTGGCGAATTTCACCGAGTTCGCGGTATTACAGTTGTACTTCGGCTTCTCCGCCGATGACCTCTACGCGGTGCGGGATCGCGGTGGACGCTGGCACTTCGTCTACGGCGGCGGGGCGGCGCACTTCGCCCAACGCCCGGACGAACCGCTCGCGGCGCTGGGGCTGGAGGATACGGACTTTGCGCTGCTGTTGCGCGCGCTGATGGACAACGGCGACTTCCGCCGGGGACTGCGGGAGCGGGCGGTGGTGCTGCTGAACACCGCGCTCGCGCCGGAGGCGCTGGCGGCCCGCGTGACGGAACTGGAAGCGACGCTCGCTGCTGACATCCGCTACGAGGAGGCGCGCTGGCCCTCGCCGATGGCCTGGGTGGATAACACAGCACAGGTGCGGGACTTCGTCGCCGCGCGCCCGGCAGCGATGCGGGAAACGCTCGCTGAGCTGTTGGGCCTCTCTGCGCCGGTGGCGGCGCAGCTGCGGGTGGAGCCGCCGGAGGGCGGGCGTGTTTTTGCGGGCGGATTGGTGCTGCCCGCCAGTGCTGAATTCTTCCCCGCGACGACGGTGGAGCTGATGGCCGTGCCGCACGCCGGGTTCACGTTCGAGGGTTGGGCGGGCGTCCCTGGAGATACAGCAATGTTGCGCTGGCAGGTGGACGCGGCCCGCGATTACGCGGGGCGCGAGATTACAGCTCGCTTCCGGCCCATTGCGGATGATGAGCCGGGTGTTTTCGCCAATGATGTTATTATCAACGAGTTATGGATCAACGACAACGGGACGCGCTACCGTACCCTGGAGAATCGGCCTATCACCGGCGATTGGATCGAGCTGCTGGTGCAGCGCCCGGCGACGGTGGACTTGCGCGGTTGGCGGCTGACCGATCAAGACACGCGGGCGGGCGGCGATGAAGGTTCGCTGATCTTTCCTGACCTGGACGCCTTCGCTGCTGTGCCGCGTGGAACGGTGATTCTCCTCCTCGCTACGGAGCACCTCGATAACGCGGCCTATTTTCCCACCGACGATCTGGATCACAGCGACGGGCGGATGATTTTGTATGTAGGCAATGGCACGCTGGATGTGACCACCGATCCCGGCTTTGGTATTGGCACGCGGAACGATAATCTCGTGCTGCTCGCGCCTGGCCCGGAGGGGGAGATTGGCATTGACTTCGTGGCCGAGGGGACGGCGGTGACGCCCTACTCGTTCGGCGTGCTGGCGGATGGCGCTGTCTTCGAGAATCCATTCCGCCGCCTGGGGCGCGATGATGGCGCAGTCTTCACGGGCCTCGGCGCGAACGACGACGGTGCGCGCGACTGGATTGTAGATCCATCGGCGTGCGAATCGGGCGATGAAGTGTGTTTGGATGCGGTGAATCTGCTCACCCCTGGCGCGCTCAATCCGGGGCAGGGGTGGGCGCTGTGGTGGGCGGGGGTGTGGGGAAGATAGTGCCTAACTGGTGAGATTCTTGCCCCGCGAGCAAGAACACGGGATACACAAAGCCTTTTTGACTCCGACTTGCTCAGGTTAGGGGACAAATCGGTAAGCGGGGAGCAGACGCCTGGCGTTTGCTCCCCGCTTTGTTTTATTGCAGTAGCGCAAAACCAACCCTGTAAAGCGCAAGCAATCACCTCGCACACGATTTTAGAGCAACGGGAAGTTACACAGAACCACACAGAGAAGTCACAGAGATTCACGGAATATCTCAGTATTATCTAACACCAGGAAAAACTCTGTGTATCTCTGTATCGCCTCGGGGTAACTCTGTGTCATGTTAGATACTCTCAGCAGGGCGACTTTTGCGGTATTGTGTTTTATTTCTGTCGCAACATCAGCGGTAAGTAGATGCGGTTGGTACGGCCCAGGATGCCATAAATTCCCGGTTGTTCAATCCAGGCGAAAATATGCCCTTGACCCTGTTCTGTAGTTGTGATGTTGTGTGTCACCCATGTATTTCCATCAAGGCGATAGAGCGCTTCTGTGCCAGGAATCACACCTCCGTAGGCTTTGAAACCCAGCAATAGCATCAGCGGTGTGGTGGGTTGATTTCCATCTACAATAAAGAAGTGATCCATGCCGTGAAGTTCGCCGGCAGGGCGGGGTTGGGTGTAAGTCACTGTGAGGGCAACCTCTGAGGTTAAACTTCCAGATGGAATGTGCATCGCTGTCAGATGATTGGGATGGGTAATCCATAACAGCCCACCTTCCGGGCCGATGTACGCGGCATCAGAGGGCAGTGGGGTGGGGGTGGGGGGAGGAATGGGCGTAGGCGTGGGTGCGGCGGGCGCATTGCGGGCGCAGCGGAAGCTGATGTGGTGATAGACTAGCGCCGAGGCTTCGTCGTGGCGCACCCAATTGGTTGCCAGACGTGGATGTGCGTACCAGTCCCCGCCGCGCGCGATATAATCTTTCCCCAGGTTGGTTTCTGGGCCTTGCGGGTTGTAGTAGGGCGATTTAGCGTAATAGGAACTCGAATAAAAATCATTGACAAAATCTCTTGCATTACCGGTCATGTCTAGTACGCCGTAGGGACTGACATCTTGCGGGTAAGACCCCACGGCGACGGTGTCGCCTACACAGGGGCGGGGGAGTACGTCGCCGGGAAAGATACGGGCGATGTTGGCATGTTCGCAGGTGGGTTCCTCGTAACCCCAGGAGAAAGGTCGCAAATCCGTGCCGCGCGCGGCTTTTTCCCACTCGGCCTCTGTTGGAAGGCGTTTGCCTACCCATTGACAATAGGCGCGAGCATATTCCCAGGTGATGTTGAGTACCGGGTGGTGGTTATATGCGGGATTCGTGTAATAGTCGGGGCGTGATGTTGAAGCGACCGATAGTGGCAGCGGGCAAGCGCCAGCGGCTACGCAGGCGGAGTATTGAATGTTTGTTACCTGTACTTGATCAATGAAGAAAGCATCCAGGTGTACCTGATGGATAGGTTTTGCGTCGCCGTCGCAATGGATTGTGGTGTGATCTTCGGCGCATCCCATGGCGAAAGGGCCGGCGGGGATATAGATTTCGTTGACATTTGTGATCGCTGGGGCATGATGCATGCCTTGTGGTAGGCTCTGAGCAACACTGGAATGTGTGCTGTAGGCGATGGTTATGAGCACTAAACATCCTATAACAACAAATAGATACACGGTACGTTTGTTCATGGTATTTCCTTTTTTAATATTGAGTTGTCTATCCGAAGATTCTGCCGGTGGTGGGGTTCGACAGGCTCACCCACCGGGGTTCGACAGGCTCGGCTTCGGCAGGCTCAGCCACCGCCGGGGTTCGACAG
>CAZDDI010000102.1:0-8810 GCA_964504195.1 uncultured Anaerolineales bacterium | reverse complement strand
CGCTCTTTGAAGCGCCCACCATTGCCGGATTGGCGGTCGTGGTAGCGCAACGCTTTGAAGCGACCTTCGCCGCGCTGGATGATGAAGAAGTAACTGTCTTACTAGCGGAATCATAAAGGAAGCGCTTACAAAGTTTGGCTGTGATTCATTAATTAGCGATATTAATCTTGAGAGTTGGGGGACATATAACTGTGAATGAGAATTTGTCCGAGGCAAAGCGGGCCTTATTACAAAAAAAACTTCAGGAGATTCGGAGCAAAAAAAGCGGGACTACTGTGGGTATTGAACCGCGCCCGAATGATGCCCCGCCGCTGCTTTCATTTGCGCAACGACGACTCTGGTTTCTTTCACAATGGGAGCCAGAAAGTCCGGCTTATAACCTCAATTATGCTTTACGGCTGACCGGCGTGCTGGACGTAGCGGTTTTGCAGCGCGCGCTTAACGAGATTTTGCGACGTCACAGTATTTTGCGGACTACTTATGCTGAGTATAATGATGAACCGTTTGTGCAGCTTCAAGCGGAAGCCGCTATCTCTTTGTCACAGAGTGATCTTACTTCACTTTCTTTTGAAGAGCGTGAAGCTGTTCTCGTGCGTGAAGCGGCAGCGGCTTCAGCGCGCCCTTTCGATCTGGCAACGGAATTGCCCATTTGTGCGGCCTTGTTGCGTTTGGCTGAGCAGGAGCATGTGTTGTTGCTTAACTTGCATCACATCGCTACTGATGGCTGGTCCATGGGCCTCTTCTTCAACGAATTTAGCCAGCTGTATACGGCTTTTAGCCAGGGGTTGGCCTCCCCTCTTCCCGAACTATCTATCCAATATGAGGATTTTGCCTGTTGGCAACGTAACTGGCTCCAAGGCGCTGTTTTGGAACGCCAAGTTACATATTGGCGTGAGCAATTGTCTGATGCCCCCCCAGTGTTGGAGCTTCCAGTAGCGCGTCCACGCCCCCCGATACAGACGAGCAAGGGGGCTGTGCAGCGGTTTACCATTTCTCCAGAGACAACGCGCGCTGTTCAGGTCTTGTCGCAACGGGTCAATGCCTCGCCGTTTATGGTGTTGTTGGCGGCTTTCCAAACACTTTTGGGGCGGTATGCCAACACCGATGATATTCTAGTGGGTACCCCCATCGCTGGTCGTAACCGCGTGGAAATCGAGCCGCTGATAGGCTTTTTTGTTAATACGCTAGTGCTGCGCGCGCGGCTCACCGGCGATCCTACTGGTTTGGAATTGCTTGATCAGGTGCGTGATACGACCCTCGCGGCGTATGATCATCAGGATTTGCCTTTTGAGAAGTTGGTTGAAGAGTTGCATCCCGAGCGTAATCTTAGCCATAATCCCCTTTTTCAGGTGATGTTTATTTATCACAATGAGCCAGCGGACAGGTTACAAATCCCTGGCTTGCAGGTGGATTTTTTGGGTGTGGATGCTAGTGCCGCTAAATTCGATCTTAAGCTGTCGCTTGAAGAGCACTCCGGAAAGTTGTCTGGGCTATTGAGCTATAACACAGATCTTTTTGACGCTGCGACTATCGCTCAGATGACGACGCAGTTTGCTACGCTGTTGGCCGCCTTTACAGCTACACCCGAAATGCGCATTTCTGAACTCCCGCTGTTGACACCGGACGCGCAGCAAGCCTGGGTGGCGCAATGGACCGATACACGTACAGACCATCGCCAGGTGCATTGTATGCACCAGCTGTTTGAGGAGCAGGTGGCACGTACCCCTGAAGCGTTGGCGGTAGTCTTTGAGGAAGGCCAATACACTTATCGGCAGCTTAACGAGCGCGCCAATCAGGTGGCGCGTTATTTGCAAACCGTGGGCGTTGGGCCAGATGTCTGTGTCGGCTTGTATATGGAAAAGTCGCTCGATATTCTGGTGGCGCTGTTGGGGATCCTCAAAGCGGGTGGGGCATATGTGCCGCTTGATCCGCTATATCCTCCAGAACGCATCCGCCTGATGATGGAAGACCTTGGCGTGCAGGTGTTGGTGACCGATACGGCTCTGGCCGCGGTGTTGCCGGATAGGGCTTCCGTGCAAACTTTCTGTGTGGACACAGACATGGAGCGCGTGGCCGGTTTCAGCCCTGCCAATTTGCCGCTACAGGTAACGGCGCAAAACTTGATCTATGTGCTTTTTACGTCTGGCTCTACCGGGCGACCCAAGGGCGTCGCTGTTCAACATAGCAATTATCTTAACTATTTCCAAAGCATCCTGCCGCGCCTGGAGATTGCGCCGGGGATGCACTTCGCGATGGTCTCTACCTTCTCTACCGACCTTGGCACGATTCAGTTTTGGGCACCGTTGACCACTGGCGGTGTGACGCATATCGTAGCCTATGAGCGCGCGACTGATCCGGAGGCTTTGGTCGCATACTTCCGCCAGCACCGTATTGATGTGCTGAAGCTGGTTCCCAGCCATTACGAGGCCCTGCAAAGTATCCCCGATGCGGATGCTATTGTGCCGCGGCATTTGGTTATCTTTACCGGCGAGCCAAGCCATTGGGAGACTGTGGCGCGGGTCAAGCAACTCAACCCGGCCTGTATGGTGCAGGATCACTACGGTGTCACCGAGACCACGTGCGCCACATTGGTCAAAGTAGTGCCCGACGAGATACCGGCGGACCGTGCGGCAACATTGCCATTGGGCTACCCTATCGGCAATGTGCGCGTGTATACGCTCGACGAGCATTTGCAACCAACGCCGCCGGGCGTCCCCGGTGAGCTGTGTATCGGTGGGTTGGGGGTGACCCGCGGATATTTCATGCGCCCGGCGCTCACGGCGGAGCGTTTTGTACCAGATCCCTTTAGCTCAGACCCCGGCGCGCGCATGTATCGCACTGGCGACCTGGCTTTTTTCCGTAGTGATGGTTCGCTCAAACTGTTGGGCCGGATGGACTTTCAGATTAAAATTCGCGGCTATCGCATCGAAGCGGGCGAAATCGAAACCTTGTTATGTGAACAGCCTGCGGTACAGGATGCCGTGGTGCTGGCGCGTGAGGATACGCCCGGCGACAAGCGCCTGGTGGCTTATGTCGTGCCGCAGCCGCAATCGGGTGACGATTTGAATATCGGCGCGTTACGCGAGGTGTTGCGTCGGCGCTTGCCGGATTATATGGTACCGACAGCTTTTGTGACGCTCGAAGCCGTTCCGCTGAATCCGAATGGTAAAGTGGATCGCTTCAAGTTGCCTGCGCCAGAATATACCCGTGTAGAATCTGGGGTGGAAATGGTAGAGCCACGCACCCCTCTGGAGGAACAGATCGCCGCAGCCTGGCGCGAGATATTGGGGGTCGAGAAACTCAGCATCTACGATAATTTCTTCGATGTAGGTGGCGAATCCTTCAAAGCCATTCGCGTTGTCCGCAAAATTGGCAGCGGGGTCAGCGTGATGGATCTCTTCAAATATCCTACTATCGCTGAATTAGCGGAGCAGCTAAGTGATGAGGGGAATCAATCAACCGGACTTCTTTATGAATTGACTAAGCCGTTGTCCGCTGCACAGAAGAAACTTTCTTTAGTGTGCGTGCCTTATGGTGGTGGCAGCGCCATCGTATATCGTCCATTGGCTGAGGCTTTACCTCCTGGTATAGCCCTGTATGCCCTTCAAATTCCGGGGCACGATTTTTCACGCCCTGATGAACCAGCTCGCCCCATTGAAGAGGTTGCCCAGGAATGTGTAGCTGAAATCCAGCGCGACCTGAGCGGCCCTGTCGCCGTTTACGGGCACTGTGTTGGCGCTGCCTTGGCGCTGGCAATTGCCCGCCGCTTGGAAGAAGTGGGGGTGCCGCTCAAGGGCGTTTATTTGGCTGGGGCGTTTCCCACGCCCCGCATGCCGGGTAAGTTTTTTGAGTTGTGGAACAGAATTTTTCCGGCTGAACGTCGTCAATCCAATCGGCGGCTTTATGAAGGCTTGCGGGTTTTGGGCGGCTTTTCTGAAGAGATGGCACCGGAAGAGGTTGAATTTGCGGTCAATAGTATGCGTCACGACATGCGTGAGGCCGAGGATTTTTACACCGCATCTGATCAATCTCCGGAGATGGCCCAGATTAAAGCCCCCATCCTCTGTGTCGTGGGGGAAGCCGACCGGGCGACCGACTTGTACCAAGAGCGGTATCGCAACTGGGAGACTTATAGCCAGCAAGTAGAACTGGCAGTAATACCTAAAGCCGGGCACTATTTCCTCAAACATCAAGCCACTGAGCTGGCCGAGATCGTGGCTGAACAGCGTGCGGTTTGGCAGGGTGAACGCTCCACGGTGCGCGATACTACCTCTGTGGCACCACGCCCGCGTGTCGCTCCGAACTTACTGAGTTTCTTTGTCGTGACGCTAGGGCAGTTCGTTTCTATGCTTGGGTCTGGCTTAACCACGTTTGCTTTGAGTATTTGGATCTTCCAGCAAACTGGGGATTTGGCAATCCTGGCTAATATGCAGTTCTTTGCCTTTTTACCAGGAATTCTCATGTTGCCCGTTGCCGGAGCGGTGGCGGATCGTTGGGACAAACGCAAAGTGATGATTATCAGCGATTTAGTAGCTGCCGCTAGCACGCTTGCGCTCATTATTTTAGTTGCTTCTGATCAGTTGCTAATCTGGCATCTTTATGTTATCGGCTGTGTTAGTTCGATTGCTGGCGCATTCCAGATACCGGCCTACTTAGCAGCCATTACCCAACTGGTCCCGAAACAATATCTGGGGCGTGCCAATGGCCTGATTCAGTTTACGGGCGCGGCGTCTAATATCCTTGCCCCGATGCTGGGGGCAGCGTTAGTCGTTTTGATTGGTTTGCCTCCTATTATCGGCATTGATTTGCTCACCTGTCTGCTTGCCGTGGGGGGCTTACTGTTGATTAAAATTCCCGACACGCTTTTCTTTCGCGAAGAAGAACCTTTGTTCCAGGCGCTTACCGGCGGGTGGCGTTTTATCGTTCGTCGCCCTAGTTTTATGGCGATGGTACTCTTTTTTACTGTTTTCAATTACCTGGTGAGTCTCATCATTGTTTTGCGTACCCCGATTGCGCTTACTTTAGCTTCTGAAGCGTTTGTGGGATTGGCTATGACTATGAATGCTGTCGGCTCGTTGCTAGGGGGCTTTGTGATGGGGGTCTGGGGCGGCACGCGGCGGCGCGTGGATGGCATGTTGGGCTTTGCCGCAGTTTACGGTTTGGGAACCATGTTAGTCGGATTGCGTCCGGAACCGATTTTCTTCCTCATTGGGCTTTTTACGACGGGGATGACCATATCGCTTTTGAACGCGCACTGGCTGGCCCTCATCCAAAACAAAGTGGGTTTGGAATTGCAGGGCCGGGTCATGGCGATGAATCAAATGCTAGGGTGGGCGATGATGCCCTTGGGTTTCCTCACGGTTACACCCATTGTCACCCATGTCTTTAATCCGTTGCTGGCTGGGCCGTTGGGTGCGTCGCTGCATACAGTGATTGGCGCTGGCCCAGGGCGCGATATGGGCTTGTTAGCTTTGGTCGCTGGTCTATTGATTACGTTGCTATCTTTGCTGGCGTTGCGCTATCGCCCCCTACGTTTTATGGAAGAAATCCTGCCTGATGCAATTCCAGATGCCGTCGTTATCACGGATAAGGACGCCCTGCAAGCCCTGATTGATCAACAGCAGTTGCCAGTTGCTAAGAAGTAACGCCTGTATGAATTTTCGGACAGCTCTTTAGTGGTTTCAATAGTTTGCTAACCGGGAGGTTTTTAGTGATGAGCACAGAATCTGATCAAATTAGCTATGTTGTCGTGGTTAACCATGAGGAACAGTATTCTATTTGGCATGCTGACCGTGAATTGCCATTGGGGTGGCGTGCGGTTGATAAACGTGGCCCTAAATCTGAGTGTCTGGCTTACATCGAAGAAGTTTGGACCGATATGCGTCCCTTGAGCTTGCGTAAGCACCTGGATGCAGCTCGGCAATCTGAATAAAACGAGAAATGCCTGGATACACTAATGGATGCCATTCCACTACGTAAATATAAGACCTACACCGGACGTAACTTCCGTCAGATACCGCAAATTGCGGCATTATCGGAAGAACAACGGTTTGCAATTGAAGTGGTCTCGCAAGTTCTTCCTTTCAAAACCAATAGTTATGTTGTGGAAGAATTGATTGATTGGGACAATATTCCAGAGGATCCTTTTTTTATCCTTAATTTCCCGCAAGCGGAGATGCTGAAGCCACATCATTTTACAGCCGTTGCGGACGCCCTCAAGCAGGGTGTAGGCCCCAAAGAACTGCTCAACGTAGCTAATGCGGTTCGTTATGACCTTAATCCTCATCCCGCCGGGCAATTACAGCATAACGTCCCGATGTTAGATGGCGCGGCGGTTCAAGGCGTGCAGCATAAGTATAAAGAGACGGTGCTGTTTTTCCCTAAACATGGGCAAACCTGTCACGCCTATTGTACATTTTGCTTCCGATGGCCCCAGTTTGTTGGGGTGAACGATTTGAAGTTTGAATCGCGCGATGTTGAACAACTCATCGCTTATCTGCAACAACATCCCACTGTGAACGATATTCTGTTCACTGGCGGGGATCCGTTAGTGATGAGTGCCCGTGTCATGGCTGCTTATTTGGAACCACTCTTGCTTGCTGATTTGCCGCAAATTACCACCTTCCGCATTGGCACAAAATCCTTGAGCTATTGGCCGTACCGGTTTGTGAATGATCCCGATACTGAAGCGCTCTTGGCGCTTTTCCGTAGAGTCACGGCTGCGGGTAAACGGTTGGCAATTATGGCTCATATCAACCATCCCCGCGAGCTATATCCGCCAGTAGTGCAAATAGCGTTGGCGCGTATCCATGAGACTGGCGCACACGTTCATACCCAGACCCCGCTGCTCAATCATATCAATACCGCGCCACACCTCTGGATGGAGCTGTGGCGCGAACAAGTGCGCTTAGGCTGTATGCCCTACTATATGTTCGTCGCGCGGGATACTGGTGCGCAACACTATTTCGGCGTGCCACTGGTGCAAGCCTGGGAGATATTCCGAACGGCTTATCGGGAGGTGAGCGGCCTGGCACGTTCGGTGCGTGGCCCTATTATGTCCGCACATCCTGGTAAAATCCAGGTTTTGGGGGTTAGTGAGGTTAATGGCACGCAGGTATTCAATTTGCAGTTTCTCCAGGGGCGCAATCCTGATTGGGTATTACGCCCCTTCTATGCTGCCTACAATCCTACTGCGCTTTGGTTGAATGACTTGCAACCGGCCTTTGGCGAGAAAGCCTTTTTCTTTGACCCGCAGCAGTAGACACGGATTTGCTACCGTACACTTGTAGATTTTTGCCACGGATTCACTTGAATTCACACGAAAACAATAAGAAATTCGTGCTAATTCGTGGCTAAAACTGAATGTGCTTGGAAAATGTACGGTAGACAAGACACGGATAGTTTTTTTAAGTAGGTCAGCCGTTTTGAAAGAACGGCTGAAGTGAACACTCCCAACAAATCTATGATATACTGAGTCTAGGTGGCAAACTTGAGTTAGCTACTAAATCTCTTCCCAAGTTATTAAGTTTAGGGCATAGACCTGGCAGGTTTCAAGGCCTTAAGCCTACAAAACGTCGTTATTCATCGGTAAAATACTACCTAATCCAATGGGTGCAAAACCTTTCAGGTCTTAACTGAATAACATTGAATTTCCTACCTATTCAAATGAACCTATCGTGGTGTAATGAAGTATAAGTAGCTAAGGTGTATTAAACTATGGACTCTCAACTCATTGAGCGGCTTCAGTCTGGCGACCTGAACGCGCTAGGCGAGCTTTACCAGCAGTATAAAGACTTGGTATACCGCACCGCGTTAGTGGTGACGCACGACGAGCGTGCTGCTGAAGACATCTTGCAAGAAGCTTTTGTCCGATTGCACACTTATGCTGCAAGTGTGGATGGCTCGCGCCCCCTCAAACCCTGGTTATATCGGGTTGCGGTGAACCTTGCGTATGATTGGTTGCGCAAGCGCCGTTGGATTCAGCCGGTGGAGGATTTGTTGGAGTGGTTATCGGGGATGCCAGCAGCTTTTCCTGCGCCGGATAGTCACGCTGAGCGAAATGAGCTCGTCTACCTGGTGCAGGAAATTATTACCGCGTTGCCAGAGACCCATCGCGTGGTAGTCGTTATGTTTTATATGGAGAATCTCGCGTTGGATGAGATCGCGCAGACGTTGGAATTGCCCTTAGGGACGGTAAAATCGCGCCTTTATTATGCGCGCGAGCGGTTGCGTGAGCGGCTGGCGCAAGGTCAGCGCTTGATTCCGGAGCTAGCTTATGAATTCACGTAGATATTCTCCTAATTATGTGGATACGCTATTTCGGCAGGCTTTGCAACCTTATGTTGGGGCGCAAGCTCCAGATGACGGTTGGCAGCGGGTCTTGGCGCAGTTGCAGCAGCCGGTGCAGCCACGTTGGCAGCGTATTTTCTTGCGGTTTGGGATTTTTCGCTTTGCTGCCTCCGGGGTACCGGAGATAAGCGAGCTCTTCCCTGCCGCAGGCTCTTCGTTGGCGTTATCTGGTTTGTTTGACCACCAACGTCAGTTGCGAGCGTTGCTGGCTTGAACACCTTTGCCAGGGCCGTGTAGTTAAGGTCATTGCAGTGCCCACTTGTTGCAGGAATGCGGCCTAAAGGCCGGGGATGCAAAGGGATGTGTGTGGCGAGGCGAAGCCCGCCACACACATCCCTTCTAAAAATGCCGCTGATGAAAATTAAGAAAATGAACCGAAAATAAAACCATTTGCAAGAATCACTTCTTAAAAATTTACAAATTGAGAATTTTACCCCACCCCCTTGCCCCCTCCCCACGCC
>CAZDDI010000101.1:0-8987 GCA_964504195.1 uncultured Anaerolineales bacterium | reverse complement strand
TTTCTCCCCCTCCCCGCGCCGCACAGCGGCGTGGGGAGGGGGCAAGGGGGTGGGGTAAAATTATCAATTTGTAAATTTTTAAATAGTGATTCTTGCAAATAGTTTTATTTCCGGTTTATTTTCTTAATTTTCATTAGTTCGCTCTCAGGTGCTTGATACTTGGAATTTTAACGGAAAGAGGCAAGGTGTCAACTGGCGGGAAGCGGGATGCGTGAATAGAGTTACTCCCTTGTGCTAACACGTGTATTGCGTTATTTTACCAACAAAGCATACCGCTTGACAGTATTACCGTTTCGCGGTAATATGGAAGTATGATCAAGTCTTTCAGATGCAAAGAAACTGAAAAGATATTTCAGCGGAGTTTTTCGCGTAAACTTCCGCAAACGATCCAAAAGACCGCTTATCGTAAACTGGCCTTGTTACACTCTGCCAAAGAACTCCGCGACTTGTTACTGCCGCCAGCAAATTGCCTGGAAATGCTCCACGGAGACCGCGAAGGTCAATCCAGTATTCGGATCAATGCCCAATGGCGACTCTGTTTTGCCCGGCTAGGCAATGATGCTTATGATGTCGAAATAGTTGATTATCACCAGGAAGGTGTACTATGAAAGAGATGAAAATACCACCGGTTCACCCAGGGGAAGTGTTGCTGGAAGATTTCCTCAAGCCTATGGGGATCAGCCAGTATCAACTAGCCAAAGGCATGAAAGTCTATCCGCGCAAAATCAATGAAATTGTGCATGGGAAAAGGAGCATCACGGCAGACACTGCTTTACGGCTGAGTCGCTATTTAGGAACGACGGCTGAGTTGTGGCTGAATTTACAAACCTTATATGACCTGGAAACGACCCGGGATGTCATTGAAGAACAAGTGATACGGGAAATCACGCCTTTGGCGCGCGAGACGCTTAACGTAGGTGTAGCGTAGCTTCATCAATTATCAGAAAGACAGTTGGCGAAGATGTACGCTATTGAGTTTCAAACCCGCGTGAAGGATGGGGTGATTCAGATTCCCCAGCTGTATCAGGAACGCTGCAAAGAAATGGTGCGCGTCATTGTGCTAATTGACGCGCCATCAGCCACGGAGACGTTCATTGATGCGTTGTTAGCGCAGCCGCTCCAAATCCCTGATTTTGAGCCGTTGCGCCGAGATGAGATCTATGTTCGTCTCTAAGGCGATTCCAAGAAAATAATCCTTCCACTTGCTCCCGCTGGATTGCCAAATCCAGCGGTCTACTAAACACTTGGTAGGCCAAAGGCGTGGATTTGGCAATCCACGCCGAGCGGGGGGTGAATGGTTTTGATTCTTGGAAAGCCCTAATTCACTCCGCGCAAAATACTTGACTTTGCAACGGGGCAGTCTATACTGATATTGCAATCGCGATGAGCAAAGGCACAACCCGGTTCGGTAGCGAGCAGGAATGAGGTGCTTGGGAGGTAAGAGATATGACAGACCAACACCTGCTTGAACGCATCACCCTCAACCCCAAAGTGATGACAGGTAAGCCGATCATCAGAGGGACACGGCTAACGGTTGAATACATCCTCAACTTATTAGCTCACGGCGCGAGCACCACGGAGATTGTACAAGAGTACAAAGGGCTGGTTGAGGAAGATATCCAGGCGTGCTTGTTATTCGCGGTGTAAGGTTTGCAAGCCGTCCTCGAATGCTTCCACGAATGCACGAATGGTTGCCAGACAAGAGGAATTCGTGTATTCGTGACTGAATTCGTGGACGGCAAGCACATTTCTTTGCCCACAACGCCCTGTGACCCTCTCCCGAACCGGCTGCGAGCCGGTTTTGCATAGCAGCGGGACGTTGCAACGCGCTGCCGGTGGCCCCGCGCAAAATGCTTGACTTTGCAATGGGGGCAGTCTATACTGAGATTGCAATTGCGATGAGTAAAGGCGCAACCCGGTGCTTGATGACGATGATGGCTTCCCCGCCGCCCCGATGGGCCGAGGGATTTGGCCTAATACATAATGGACGGCGTGAATGTGTAGAGGTGAAAAATGTTACTAAAAGTTGACCCAAAAACGCAAGTGGCTGAGCGTATTCACGGAGAAAAACTACAGAGTTTCAACATTACTGAGAGAGATTTGCAAAATATTCTCTTTCGTACTCTTGACCGTCTTTTGTACGATGAAGAATTGCTCTTAATCATGCAATCTCGTAATTGGCAAGAAGAACCCGACTTAATGGCTGTTGATAAAGATGGACGGCTATACATTTTTGAATTGAAGGCATGGGAATCACGCTCAGTAAACATATTGCAGGTACTTCGCTATGGGCAAATGTATGGTAATTCAAAGTACGAAGAATTGAACGGTTTTTTTACCAAGTTTGATGATACAGGGCGAGATCTAAAAGAAGCTCATAGAGATACTTTTGGAGTCAGTATTGATGAGGATAGATTCAATACTGGCCAGGTTTTCATCGTAATGACAAATGGTCTGGATTACAAAACCCGCCAAGCTATACAATATTGGCGGAGCCTTAATCTTGATGTAAGGCCCTGGGTCTATCGTGTCTATCAAACAAATGGTGATGAAATACTGTTGGAAATATCGCCTTTTGCAGTTAGAGATAACCCTTTCGAGGATATAACAGGGCAAGGTTATTACATCGTAAATACTGACTATCGAAGTAACCCCAAACACCATGAGGACATGCTTACAAATAGAAAAGCTGCTGCGTATGGTAATCCGTGGAAGTATAAAATCGAGCGATTGGCGAAAGGGGATACTGTTTTCTTGTACCAATCTGGTGTTGGTATAGTAGCTGTTGGTAAAGCAAGTGGTGTTCTTGAAAAACGCGCTCATGACGATCCACTATTCTCTGAAGATGAGTATTGGATGTCTTTGAGACCTTTTACGATGCTGGATAGCCCTCTGCAGGCGGCAGAAATCAAAGAAGTAACAGGTGTAGATTACCGCTTTATGAGTACAATGTTTGCACTTGACGCCGAAAGCGGAAAGAAACTTCACACTCACATTTTCCATAGTAAAGTTAAAAAATAACACATCCGTCCAACATGGGTTGAAGGCGATACGGCTGCGCTGCACACAGCGGAAGGGAAACGCGCACAAACAGGGCTGCACTTGAAGATGGCGCATCGCATCCTCCATACTGCTTAACCAAGCATTGACTGATTTCTTAAAATAAAAGCAAAAACTATGGACGAATCATTACTGAGAAGCTTCCTCAAGAAAAAAGAGGAAGTAGACTGGCTTGACTTCAAAAGCAAGTGGAAATTATATAGTTCGGAAAATGAGCTTAATATCGCAGAGCGGGATGAGTTGATTAAAGATGTACTAGGATTAGCCAATGGGAATAGTGGAACCGTCAGAAAAACCAAATACATTGTTATAGGCGCTGATGATAAAAAATTTGACGAAAGCGGAATGCGGGTAATATATGACGTTGATTATCGAGTTCCATCTCAAAGTAACATAACAAAATGGGTAAATGCTGCTTGTAGCCCATCTGTTGTTGGAATTGAATGTGATTTTGTAACTTTAGAAGATAAAAGGTTGTATGTCATTACAATTCCTCCAACCTTTGAGTTGCACGAAACAATTCGCGAACTAAATGCAAAAGGAAAATTTAGTAAATTCACTGTATTTATGAGACAAGATGAACACACAGTTCCTGCTTCAGTTCGTGATGGAGTAACATTACAGCAATTAAAAAATTTATTTCGAGAAGAAACAGCAAACCCGCCAGCAATTCTTTTCGGGGCAATGATTGGAGCAATTATTGCAACGATTTTTTACAATGCTGGACATAGGGCAACAATAGAGCTAAATGCTATAACCGGAGTCTTTGTTAATATTTTAATCGCTATCTTTGGTGGATTGCTGGGAGCCGAAGCAGGGTGGATATTTCGTGAAGGGAACTCAATCCGATATGATTGGCGATATTTGCCACGCCCTAAGAAGGTAAAAGTTGGTATGGTAATAATGATTACATTCGCTATCGCTGCTATTTTATTTTTTGTTTCCAGATAAGAAATACCTGATATAACACACTTTTGACGCTGAGAATTTTGTGATTATCCTCAGCATTCTCCTAACTCAGCTGAATTTTGCGCTTAAACAGAGCCACGTTTGTCCACCTGTCTCCTCATCCTCAACACACACCGCCCCCGCTTCACTAGGAAAATGGGATTGTCGCCAAACGCATCTTGGTCAAGCCAGTCATCGCTAACGCTCCGGGATACGCAAGTATTACAGCAGCAGATACCAGTAAAGCGCGATCTCATCGGTGGCGGGATCGAGGCCGCGATAGAGATAAATATCGAAGCCGCCGAGGATAAAGCCGTAACGCGCGTAGAAGCGGCAGGCGGGCACGTTGATGTCTTGCGTTTCCAGCATCAGACCGGGGAGCGCGCGCTCTTTGGCCCATGCTACCGCACGATCCATTAACGCTTGCCCAACACCGCGCCCCCGAAAGGCCGCATCTACGGCAATATCTTGGATGTAGGCATAGCCGTTCCAGTATTTGCATAAGATGATTTGCCCGGCCAGCTCGCCTGCGCAATAGGCGAAAAAGATAGTTTTATCAGGGCTGGTAAGGTAGGCGGCGTAATCATCGCTTTCCGGCGGATAGCGTTTTTGCCGGGGCGGGGCGACCGGCTCAATTGTGTAGCGGATGACGCCATCTTCGGCGTGGAGCACCAGCCGGCTGTCAATGGTGAACGCGCCATTGCAACGGTGAACAGCGCTCAACGTCTCGGCGCTGAGCTCGTGGATGGTGATGATGGATTTTGTATTGGACACAAGCTGCTCCTTGTAAATCCTGCCAGGTCTGAGAGACCTGGCAGGATTTACAGTTTGCTATGCCGCCACACCGACCTTCGCGTGCAGCCCGTACTCCAGCTCGCGCTCGCGGCGGAACTGGCGGGTATACAGATCGTAGTAGTGCCCGCGCGCGCGGATGAGCTCCGCGTGGCTGCCCATCTCCGCGATCTGCCCGCCCTCGATCACGATGATCCGGTCGGCGCGCTTGATGGTGGAGAGGCGGTGGGCGATGATGAAGCTGGTGCGCCCCTGCATCATCACTTCCATCCCCTGCTGGATGCGCGCCTCGGTCAGCGTATCCACCGAGCTCGTCGCCTCGTCCATGATGAACAGGTCGGGATCGGCCAGCACGGCGCGCGCTAGGCTCACCAGCTGCTTCTGCCCTACCGAGAGCAGGTTGCCGCCCTCGCCCACTTCCTCATCGTAGCCGTGCTCCAGCTCGGTGATGAAGCCATGTGCGCGGGCCATCTCCGCCGCCTGCTCCACCTCCGCATCCGTCGCGGCGAGCCGCCCGTAGCGGATGTTATCGCGCACGGTGCCGGAGAAGAGGTGCGGCGTTTGCAGCACCATGCCGATGCGCGATTGGATGGCGTGCTGCGTCATCTCGGTGTAGTCCTGCCCACCGATGAGGATGCGCCCGCTTGTCGGCTCGTAGAAGCGGCAGATCAGGTTGACGATGGTGGACTTGCCGCCGCCCGTCGGCCCAACCAGCGCGATGCGCTCGCCGGGACGGACGCGCAGGTTGAAGTCGCGCAGCACGTCCTTGCCTTCCTCGTAGTGAAAGCCCACGTTCTCGAAGACGATGTCGCGGCGCAAGGTGCCCGGATCGCCTGCTCCCGCGTGATCTACCACGTCGGGGGTGGCATCTATCAGCGAGAACACGCGCTCCGCCGAGGCCACCGAGCGTTGCATCTCCGCGTAGACGCGGGCCAGGTCTTGCACCGGCCACATCATAAAGGTGAGGTAGCTCAGGAATGCCTGGATGCCGCCGATGGTCAGCCCGCCGATTTGCGTCTGCCAGCCGCCGTACCACACAACCGCGCCTACGCCCAGCGAGCCGAGCAGCTGCACCGCCGGCAGGAAGAGCGCGGAGAGCCACGCCGCCCGGTAGGAGGCTTTGTAGAGGTCGTGCGATTTGTGGCCGAACTCTTCCAGGTTTTGGCGCTCGCGCACCAGGGCCTTCACCACGCGCACGCCGGTGATGTTCTCGTTGTACGCGCCGGTCAGCTCCGAGTTGAGCTTGCGCACCTGCCGGAACTCCGCCAGGATGCGCACTTTGAACCACAGCGCCACGGCGAACATGATCGGAATCAACACGAGCACCAGCAGCGCCAGCCGCCAGTTGATAATCGCCATGAAGATGAACGAGGTGGTGATGTTGAGCACACACCAGGTCATATCCACCAGGCCCCACGTTACCAGCTGCGCGATGCGCTCCGAATCGGAGGTGACGCGCGACATGATCCAGCCCACCGGCGTTTTGTCGAAGTAGGAGAAGGAGAGCGCCTGCAGGTGATTGAAGAGCAGGCGGCGGATGTCGTATTGCACCCGCTCGCCCAGTACGCCCGCCAGGTAGATGAAGCCGAAAACGGTGATGGCCTGCACGATGGCGATGCCGCCGTATTGCGTCAGCAGCGCGTAGAGGTGCGGGATGTCGCCGATAGCGAGCGCCTCGTCAATGATCCGCTTGCCCAGGTAGGTGAAATACGCATCCAGCACGGAGGTCAGGGCGATCATCACGACGAAGCCCAGCACCCAATGCCAGTAGGGTTTCACAAACCCGGCAATCCGTTTCACAACTTGCCCGTTGAACTGTGTTGTAAATTCTTCTTCTTCAAAAGTTTCGTAGTCAGACATGGTAGAACTCCATAGTTATCGTCAAAATCGAAAAATACTGCGTAATGCGTACTGCGTAATGTTTTCTAGTGTCATTGCGAGCCGTCTGCGGCGAAGCAATCTCAACCATCAACGAGATTGCTTCGGCGCGGAGACGCGCCTCGCAATGACACTGTAAAGGGTTTTTCTGGATTACGCAGTACGTATTACGAATTACGCAGTACGCAGTACGCAGTACGAATTACGCTGCTTACGCTGCCCCTGCCACCTCTTGCGCCACATCTTCCTCGACGCGCGCTTGTAGGTCGTAGATTTCGCGGTACAGCCCGTCTTGCTCCACCAGCTCCGCGTGCGTGCCTTGTTGGATGATGCGGCCCTTGTCGAGCACCAGAATCACGTTGGCGCGCATCACGCTCTGGATGCGGTGCGCGATGATGAACGTGGTGCGTCCCAGCATCAGGTTATCGAGCGCGGCCTGAATCAGCATCTCCGTTTCCGTGTCCACCGATGAGGTGGCGTCGTCGAGAATCAGGATGCGCGGGTCGCGCAGCAGCGTGCGCGCGACGGCGATGCGCTGGCGTTGCCCGCCCGAAAGCGTCACACCCTTCTCGCCCACCAGCGTATCGTAGCCTTCCGGGAACGTGAGGATGAAGTCGTGCGCCTGGGCCGCCTGGGCCGCCGCTTCGATCTCGTCCTGCGTCACCGGGCGTCCCGCGCCGTAAGCGATATTCTCGCGGATGGTGCGGGAGAACAGGAATGGCTCCTGCTCCACGATGCCGATCTGCTGCCGTAGCGGGCCGCGCGCGTACTCGCGCAACTCCAGCCCGTCCAGTTTGATGTTGCCGCCGCTGTAATCGTAGAAGCGGCACAGCAGGTTGATGATACTCGTCTTGCCCGATCCGGTCGAACCCAACAGGGCCACAATCTGCCCCGGCTCGGCGCGGAAGGTGATGTTGTGCAGCACCGCCTGCGGCTTGGATTCGGGCAACGGTTCTTTCTTTTCTTTGAGCTTCTTGATTTCCTCCGAGTCCCACAGCGGGGCCGGCTCGTAGGCGAAGTCCACGTTCTGGAAGCTCACCTCCCCGCGCAAAGGCTGGTCGAGCACCGCCGTCCCGCTGGTGATGTCCTCGCGGTCTTGGGTGATCACATCCGCCACGCGGCGGTAAGACACCAGCCCGGTGGAGACATCCACGATCAAGCGGCCCAGGTTGCGCAGCGGCCAAACGATCCAGACGATCATCCCGCTCACGGCCAGGTACGTCCCCACCGTGATCTCGCCCCGAATCGCCATCAGCCCGCCCGTCACCAGCACGATGAGCGTCTGCGCGGAGCAGAGGATGTCGGAAATCGGCCAGTAGAGCGAGTGCATGATGAGCAGTTTCTTACCGCGCCGGTACTTCTCCCAGTTCTCGCGCTCGAACTTGTCCATCTCGTACTGCTGCCGGGCAAATGCCTTCACCACCCGCACGCCGCTCAGGTTCTCCTGCAACGTCGTGGAGAGCGTGGCCTCCTGCTCCTGATACGCCTCGTAGGCTTTGGAGACGCGCCCGAAGAAGAAGTAAGACATGACGATGACGATAGGCATCACGACGATCGCCAGCCAGCCCAGGCGCGCGTTCATGTTCAGCAGCGTGATAAAGTTGACGCTGAACAGCGCCACGATGCGCCCGATGCCGAGCGCCTGATCCGCATAGAAGCGGCGCAGCGCATCCACATCCGAGGTAGCCCGCTGGATGAGCTCGCCGGTCTTCACATGGTCGTGATAGTTGAAGGAGAGCCGCTGGATGTGATCGTAGAGATAGTTGCGCAGGCGCAGCGTGATCCCCTCCGCCGTGCGCGCGGCCCAGTCGCCGCGCAGGTAGGCGAACAGCCCTTCGACCGCCGCCATCCCCACGAAAGCCGCCGCGAAGAGCGGCAACCGCCCCAGCTGCAAGCCCGTCGTGAAGACTTCATCCACGATGTAGCGGATGAGCATATAGGTGGCGGTGCGCGCCAGCGCGCCAATGGTGATGCTGACGAGTGCGCCCAGGTACAGCAGGCGATACCCGGCCATCATGCGCCAGATCCCCACCAGGCGGTTCTTCGCCAGCGCCTTCTTCAGATCGAAGGTCAACCGTTGCGCGTGTTGTTCTCGCTTATGTGTCATACTTTCCAATCTCAGAGTGTTTTGTGCCATGATTGTATTCCTTGATGTTTCAAAAGCAAATTGTTTTTGATC
Source organism: uncultured Anaerolineales bacterium (assembly GCA_964504195.1). Classification (GTDB taxonomy): domain Bacteria; phylum Chloroflexota; class Anaerolineae; order B4-G1; family SLSP01; genus CAZDDI01. The sequence continues at coordinate 130 of CAZDDI010000101.1, read as the reverse complement.
CTTGCGAAGGCCTTATGAATTTTACGACTTCCATTCGGTAAGGATACTTGTGTGCAATGAGTGTTTTGCCCCCTTTCCCCCTGCCCCCTTTCCCCCGCAAGCGGGGGAAAGGGGGGCTTTTTTTGTGGGG
>CAZDDI010000100.1:0-9357 GCA_964504195.1 uncultured Anaerolineales bacterium | reverse complement strand
TTTTAAAGTGCCTAATCTACAAAGGTTAACAATCACATAGTGTATGGTAGTGAAACCAAACTCAGAAACCCATTCCATGCTAATCCTTTCACACCCCGCCATCTTTGCCCTTGAGTTGACTTCCGCGTGTCACCATCGCTGCATCGGATGCAGCAATGTGTTCCCCATGCGCGATGTCCGCGTCTTGGATGCGTGCCAATGGCAGTCCTTGTTATCGCACATCATTCCCGGTGCAGTCCAAATCCGTTTGACCGGCGGCGAGCCTACGCTGCATCCAGAATTCTTCGAAATTCTCGACTACGCTGCTGATAGCGATGCCCTGGTCGCTGTGTTCACGAATGGCCGGTGGGCTGCGCCACTAGACTTTGTGCGTCGTGTTAAACGCCATGATAATGCGAGCCTGCTCGTGTCATTGCATGGCGCACGCCCTGAAAGTCACGGGGCGTTCACACGCGCGCCAGGTACCTTTGCCGAGATCGTAGCCAATATCCGCCTGGCAGTGCAACATGGGCTTCGTGTTACACTCAGTTGTGTCGTTACCCGGTACAACTGGCAGGAAATTGAACAAGTAGCAGCTTTAACCACGGATTTGGGCGCAGATCTAGTAACCTTTCCGCGCTATATGGGTAAGCCCTTGCCGGAAGTGGAACTGACACCCACCCAATTGCGTGAAGTTACCCAACGTATTGAAGCTTTGATTGCCAACAATACTTTGGTACAACATAGCACCTGTCTTCCTCAATGCCTCGCCCCTAATGATTCCGAAGGTTGCCATGCTGGCGTAGCTTATGTCGCCGTTGACCCACAGGGCAACCTTCGGCCATGCACATTCTCGCCCACCGTCATCGGCTCATTGTTTGAACATTCCCTGCACGATCTCTGGCACAGCGTGGCTATGGATGCCTGGCGGGATTTGATGCCAGTAGAATGTATTTCTTGCGCCGCTTATGCGCTCTGTCACGGCGGTTGCCGCGCCATGATCGAGCTACGACCGGAGCGCCGCGATCCACTGCGTGGAGAACCGCTTAGCGAATATATAGCACCTCCCAGAAACAGACAACTGCCAGCCAATGCTAAGCCCCAAAGACACTTTCGCATTCGCCAGGAGTCGTTTGGCTATGCCTTACTAGGCGTCGGGCAAGTTGTGCCTGTAGCTGCCGCAGCCTTGCCAGTTTTGGAAGCTTGTGATGGTACGGCTTCTTTTGCCCAAATAGGGGAATTGTTTGGGCAGCCAGCGCTAGATCTTCTGGGGGAATTGTGGGAACGGGGAATGTTGATTCCCGCCAGGTAATATCAAGTTGACTTTCAAAGGGCAGGTAGCAACTACCTGCCCTTTTTTTGTCATATTCAATTCACATAATCCTCGCCCCCGCGTATATCGCTTTCCTATTGTCACATACACTACCACAAGGGTGCTCTTTTTAGGTATAGATTTATTGTGTCAGAATTGATATAGTATAGGCAAGATAGTGAGCAGTACCTCAAAGCATCAGAATTTGAAAGGGATCTTCTTCAGTAGATTGTAGGAGGGGATACGATGGTTACCAGCGAGCAGCAATTACCAAAGGGGGCTATTTTTATTGACTCTGAAAACCAACCAGATTTGAACCTGGCTGAACTCCTCGAGCGGCTACCCTGCGAGATCATCATCAAATATGCTTACGCTGACTGGCGAAATCGTCGCCTGAACCGTCTCGCTGGCGATTTAGAAACCCAGGGGTTCAAGATGTATCACTTCTCCAGCGGCAGCTTTCTTGGCTCTGAGAAAGATAAAGCCGACCATTACATGGCGGAAGGTATTGAACAAGCCTTGCAAGAGCAATCAGACATCGTGATGTTTATCATTGTTAGCGGTGATAGATACTTTGCTGAAGTGGTCAAGATGTTGAAGAGTCAATGTAAGCGCGTGATTGTAGCAGCAAACCATTCTCGAACCAGCAAGCAGCTACAGAAATCTGCCAATGTATATTACCCTTTGGGCGGCGTAACACAGAAAGATTCTACGCAATCTTTTCAAGCGGCTTGAGTTGCATATTAAATTCAATGCGTTAGATTTAGTGCATGGAGGTGTCAAATGAAATTACACATTGTTCACCAAGATGAGACGGCTGTCATTGAAGGACTTTGGTATAACAAGATCGTTGGCCCGGGCTGGGTGTTGACCCTTCCCGGAGAGCATATCACAACCATTCTTAACACTTACCCGAAAGAGCAATCCATCCATGTTGCTGCAGTACAAACACGGGAAAGAGTCCCTGTTGAAATCACAGTGAACGTAACCTACAAAATAGTCCCGAGCTTGCTAAAGCCGTTCTTACGTCAAGTTTGTGATTTGAAAGCAGGGGGATGGGAAACTATTCTGTACAACAGAGCCAAAACCGTGCTTCGCAAAATTGTCTCCGAATACTCCTGGGAAGATTTGGCCCGTCAAAGTATCCAACAACGCTTGGAGCGGCATTTTTGTGGCTCACTATCGGATCATGTGGTGTCCAGTGGATTGGAAATTACCCAGTGCTATATAAGCAAGATCAGGCTTCCCGAAGCATTACAGAAAACCATTGTTAAGAACATTGAAGATAGCATGAACACGCGACAGAAATTAGCCGCACTTGATAGCTACACCCAGGCATTAGGCATTGGTACAATGGAAGCTCTCATGCACGTCTCCAATAGTGTACCACAAGTGATGGTTGTCAAATCAGATTTATCCGAACCATACTCACACCACGAAGATATGTCGCACTTGGCGTTGCGGCTGGCGTCACTAACACCCCCAAAGGAGGAAGTATTTGCAAGATAATCAAAGCGATCCGGTTCAATTGGCGTTACAGATTGCACCACTAACACCCCAAAAGGAGGATGTATTTATAAGATAGTTAAATCGCAATCTTCTCAATTGTCGAGGCTCAGTGTTAAATCTCAAAACTCAACATTGTGTAACAGCACTGCGAAACACATTAAAGCAATGTAGTCTATTGCATCCACGGCTTTTGCGAAATATACCGCATCAATGCTTGTGGTCATGGCTACTCAATAAATTATAAAAGGCAGAGAGCGCGTTTCACATGTTGACCACAACAGGCCAGACTGGTACAGTCTGGCCTGTTGCATGGAAAAGATATTCAGAATCTCGGATAAGAATGTGGTGGTATTGTAGAATTTCCCAGTCTCAAAAACTGTGAAATCCTAAAGGTATCTTCCCAAACCGTGATGATTTCAGGTAGCGCACAGTCTAAGCTCGTCTGTAATTTATACGACAAGTTTCAACACGAAAAACCCCCGTAAAAGGGCTGATTTAGCCACTTTTACGGGGGTTTTTCGTGTAAAGTCAACACATAACTATAGTTATACCCCTACACAGACGCCATCCTCAATCCAATCCCAACGCCCTGAAAGTGGCATTGACCGGATCAGAATAGAAGATAATCTGGAGCTTATCCAGCACATCCGAGGGGGCATCGAAGAGGGCGCGCTTGCTTTCGGTGGGTAGCAGGACGCGCCGGGCGCCGTTATCCATCGCCAGCTGGAGCCGCTCGGTGAGGCTGCCCACGGATTGCAATCCGCCGCGCAGACTCATCTCACCCAAAACGACCAGGGATTCAAGCGCGGGCTTGCCCAACAAAGCGCTAACCATTGACACAAAGGCCGCCATGCCTACCTCGCTGCCTTCCTTGACACCCATGAGATTGACGGCCTGAACGTGCAAGTCATAATCGGCAGGATTCTTGCCGATGCCCAGCTGCGCGGCATTGGCCTGTAGATAGGTATGCACCGTCTTGAGCGCGGCGCGAATGGCGCGCGAGGGCACCCCCGTGACATCGAGCTTGCCGTTGCCCTTGGCGGCCTGCGCCTCCAGGCGAAAGATCGCCAGGCGGCCATCGCTCTGATCGCTGCCCACCGTGTACACGACGCCGGGCTCGGGTGCGCCGGATGGAATCAATCCGCCGTGCCCCTGTTCTGGCACAGATACAAAAGTCTCCTGGCGCGAGTCCAGGTCAATGTAAGAGAAGTTCACGGCCCAAAATTCCAGCCCGCCCATCCGGCGCAGCTGCTCTTTGACCCGCCGCCGCCCCTCCAATGCCAGTTCCAGGTATTCCTGCACTTCAGGCTTGGTGAATTGCCCATCTGGGTGCAGGAGTTTGAGCAGACCGGAGACGGTCTTCCGCGCCGCGCGCGCATCCCGGTGGTTCAGATGACTGCCCAAGTGGAAGTAACGCTCCACCACGTCAGCATACGAGGTCTTGCGCAAGCCGCGCCAGATTTCGGTGGCGTAATCCACCACCAGGCCGTAATGCCGGGTCAGATAAGCCGTGTGCATCTTTTCCATCTCCCAGCCGGGCAGATAGTAGTGGATGCGATCAATGAGCGCCAAATCCTGCATTTGCTCCGAGAGCGGCTGAAGCAGGTGCGAGGTTTTGACCAGCTGCTGCACGTCGCCATCAATGTTGCCATTGAAGACAATGGATGCTTCCGCCGGCACTTCTTCTTTGCCGCGCGAGAAGCTGCCCGATTCCATGTAGTCCTTGAGGATCTGAACCCCGGCGGCGTCCTTGAAGCGCACCCCGGCCACTTCATCGAAGGCCACCACATCCCACAGCCCCACGAGGCCGATTTTGCCCGTGCCCAGGTGCATGAAGAGCTGGGCCACAGTGGTCTGGCCGCCGGAGATTAGAATGGCGAAGGGCGAAATCTCACGAAAGAGGTAACTCTTGCCCGTGCCGCGCGGCCCCAATTCGAGCAAATTGTAATTGCTCTCGACCATCGGAATCATGCGCACCAGGAACAACAACTTCTGGCGCAGGGTAAAATCGGGGTGCGCCGGCTCCATGCCAATCGTGCGCAACAGCACGTCCAACCATTCATCGCGGCTGAAGGCTGCGCGGGCAGCGAGATAGGCGTCCATCTGGGTTGAGGGCTGTTGGATGGGCTTGAGACGCTCGATGATGAACGGGCGTGTCGCGCCGGCGGCGTGGAATTCCGGGTCGTAGATCAAATCCACCAGCGCCCAGATGCCACCCATGAGCAGCTTATCGTATTCGTGGACGATCTCATCCTCGATCACGGCATCATGCACACCCATGTTGACCAGTTCAGCCCAAAACCGGTTGGATTGGGTATCCAGCCGCACGCGGACCTTATCAATGATGCGATGACGCCCTTTCTGGCGGGTGAGCGCCTTGATTTTTTCGCTCTCCTCGGCGCGGACGTAGTTGCGGCTCAAGGTCTGGCGCACATAGTCCAGGCCCTTAGCGACGATCTCAGGATCGGTGGAGGAACAATACTGTCCCAGCAAATACTCCAACACATAGACGGGCACATTGAAGCCCGCTTTGATCTGCTGCACCAGGTCTTTGCGCACCACGCGGCCAGGAAACGCCGCAGCCAGTTTTTGATCCAGCGGGTCTAGTTGTATTGTGTTTTCAGCCATTTTATAGGGTCTACCTGTTATCTTACGTCATCACGTCAAAGACGGCATGTGCGCGTAAAGGTGCAGTTCCGGCATGGAAAAATGGCGAGGGTTGTAGGTCAACAGCACCAGGCCCTGACCGAGCGCTGTGGCTGCAATCAGCGCATCGGGCACATCCACCGTCACGCCTTGCCGACGGTAACGGTAAATAAGATTTCCTGCTAGATCAGCCGTAGTAGCATCCAAAGTATAGCAAGCCAGGGCGTTAAGAAACCGCAAAGTGCTCTCGTGTTCGTGGGGACGCATCCCGGCCAGCACTTCGGTACGCGAGATGGCGGCGAGTCCCAATTGCCCCTCAAAGGCCAACCGGGTGAGTAGCGTGGTGGTTGGAATGTGTCCGCGCAAATGCTGGATGAGCACATTGGAATCTAACAGATAATTAGCCATCCAGGCCCTCCGCAAAGAGCGGGACGCGCCGCCAGGAAGAGCGCAACTCCGCCAGCCAGTGATTGACATCCTCAGGCGTGGCTAATTCGGGGTGTGCATCGGCAGTCCAGGCGCCGGCGCTTGCTTTGAGCGCGGCCAGCACTTTGAGCCGCGCCAGGTATGTCGCCGTTGCTTCGACGATGACCTCGCTCCGCTTGCCGGCAGGCACCAGGGTGTCCAACTCCTGTAGCAAATGCTCAGGAAACATCACATTGATTCTGCGTGTATCTTCAATCATTTTTATCCACCCATCATAAGTGTATGCTATAGTCTTATTATACACCTATTTTCAAATCGAAGCAGCGCGATTGATTACGTTAGCGGCTTTGCGCCTTGGCGTGAGATCTGGAGTTCTTTTTCAGCTCCTTGCACCGGCGTAAGATAAGCCAGGACTTTGAAGTTTACCACAGATTCGCTTGATTGACGGCACTCTGTTCGGCCAGCACTTCATCGGTGTGCGCGTCGCGCAGCACCCAGCGCACGCTATCGCCCGGCTCCAGGCCGCAGCCAAAGAGCAAGAAGAAATCCACGATGGCCGGTTCGGTGGGACGCACCACCTGGCTCAACGGCGGGGCAACCGGCGCACCGTCCTTTTCCAATACAATCGTCACCTGGCGCGGCTGATCGAACATATCCGCCGTTACGGGGCGCAAGGTGACGCGGGGTTGGGCGTTGTGGATGACTTCGGGGAATTCCACGGCCACCATGACGGGTTTACCTTGCGCGCCTTGTTCGATGACCAGATGTGGGATGACGAGCTCCTGCAAAGACAGGCCGCCGTGGACGAAATTGTAGGCCCCCGGCGTGCGGAAGCAGCCGATGCCGCGTGGGAACCAGGCGCGCAAGCCCGCGCTGCCGGGAATGGTGAACGCGAGTTGATCGGTGTGCGCGGCGTAGGCGCTGAGCGCGTAACGGTCGCTCCGGGCGCGCACCGCCGCTTCTTGCACGCTCGCCTTCTCGTGCTCGGCCAGTTCATCGAGCAGCAAAAAGCCGTGATCGGCGATGATGTGAATCTGGCGGATGCCCAGCCCCAACAGCTTGTGGACGCCCTTCTTGACCGTGTGCAGCAGCCCGCCGAAGATGCCCCAGCTCAGGCGTTGGGCGGCCCCGCCTACATAGTCCAGCGTGGTATCGAAGATCACTGTAACCGGCGCGGCTGCGATCTCGCCGGCGCGCGCGTTGAGCAGTTCATCGAGGTTGTAAAAGGCCACATCGGGCAACTGCTGCGCCAGCCATCGCTTGCGCGCCGCCTTGTCCTTGAGGTTCTGCGAATCCGCTATCGTAATCTGCCAGTCATCGCTGTAGGCTATCCGGCATTGATCGCCCTGGGGTAGCACGGCGCTCATGCCGATGGGCGTGATGGTGGGGATGGCGGCCAGCCGCGCGGTGAGCGTCCGTCGCTGCCCGGCCTGCTCCGCCTCGAGCGCCGCGAGCAATGCCTGCCCCAACTCGTAGCGCAGCGCGTCTACGAACAGCACGGCAATCCGCTGCTGATCGCGCCGCGCACCTGCGACGGCGGCCCAGAAGCCCGCTTGCGGCGGGAGCTCCGAATCTGGCGGCCAGGCGCTGCCTTCCAGCAGCGTCGAGAAGCGCGCGTTCAGCCGGCGCAGCCCGTCGCGGTAGGCGTGATCGCAATGCTGGCGCAGCAGCTCATAATCCGTCGCCTGGGCGTCTGCCTGCTCGCGCAAGACGCGGTAATCGTGATCCACCCGCCACCACTCAGCGGTGTAACGCGCCAGCAGCGCGCCGGGGGTGCTCACATCATCCAGCGCGGCGCGGATAGTGTGCGCCGTTGCGAGCAAATCGGCGGCGCGGACGAGGATAGCCCACCAGGGCGCGCGCCCCTGCCCGGCCCAGAAGCCCTCGGCGCGGGCGGCGAACGCGGCGCGGTGCTCCGCCAGCCAGACGCGGGCCGCCGGTTCATCTAATGCCGCGCGCAGCTCCGCCTGCGCCTGCTCCCACAAGACCTGCTCGACTTCGGCAAACGTCGCGCCGAGCTGCAAACCCTGCGCCAACGGCAGCGCGCGCGCCCACCTGGTCAAATCGTAGGCGCGCGCCTGTGCCGCCGCGCACTGGACGAAGACTGGCCCATAGCGCGTATCCCGCTGCCAGAGCGCCAGAAAAGCGCGGTTGCGCTCGTAGTAGAGCGGCTCCGGCAGGCGCGCAAGATAGGGGAAATCGGCGGGCTGCCCGGCGTCGCTATACGCCTGCGTGAGGAGCAGCTGCGCGGTCAGCCGCGCAGCAATGGAAGCAGCGTCGTCCTCCGCGCCGGCGCCCGCTGCCCCAGCGGCAAGGCCAAAGGCGCTTTCCAACTGCGCGAAGAACAGCCCCTCCAACTGCTCCGCCCGCAGGCCGTCCAGCACCTCCGCCGGTTGCGCCAGGAAGCGCAGGAGCGTGTGATCGAAGTTGCCCAGCAGTGTCTCGCGGGCGCGCTCCAAATTCGCCAGATTGTACGTCCAAAAAACGCGCCCCTTGCCCAGCGAGCGCGCCGCCAGGCGCGGCAGCAACCGCCGCAGCTCGTGCGCCACGTCGGGATCATCGGGGAAATCGAAGCCCTGCTGCCGCAGGAAGCGGTACAGGCTCTCGGAGAAGCGGTAACTGGCGGGGAAGAACGGGCGCAAAGGCTCAACCTCGGTCTCTTTGAGCGGCAGGTAGAGGATGACGCGCTGCCCGGCTTCACGCTGGAGCAACTGGTAGTGCAAGCGCAACAGACTGCCCGCGTAGCGCCACACGGGATAAGCCGTGAGGTGATCCAGCAGCGGCTCGTACTCGCGCTGCGGATCGAACCACAGCACGATGTCGTGGTGAGAATACTGGGCGAAGTGCTGGTGGAAGTGCTCGGTCAGTGATTGAATCAGCATCAACACTCTCCTAAAAGCTGGCTATCAAACAAATTGCGCCCAAATAACCTTGACAAAAATCAATAAAAATGTATAATACCATAACTTTAACATGTGAATAGCGTTCGTGCATTTAGGGCTGAGGCAGCGGTCTGGGTGCTAGGCGGTCTTCCCAAGGTTATGCTAGTCATAGCGTTGCTGTTGGAAAAACTGCTGGCAGGGAGTGTCCGTCGACGCTCCCGTTCGAATCCCCACAATCTTGCTAGTACTAAAGGAGAAAAGCTTATGAAAAGATTACGCTTCATTCTTGATATAGTCGTTCTCCTTGGGGAGATTGCCTTGGTCGGGACCCAGCCCTAAGTGCATGACCTTTTTTCAACCACGCTCACTTAAAGTGAGCGTGGTTTTGTTTACCCATATGCTCACTTTGATCCACCAAACAAGCATTTCCACCAGCGACAACGCAAAGGTGGATTGTTTACTTCACTGGCTGACTCTGACTTAAGTTGGAAGTCCTGTACCTGCGCTTTCACTGCTTCTGCCAGCACGCAACTTTCAGCGATATAGTCCTGACCATTCGCTGAAATGGTTTTGACTTTGGTCAATTCGTCGCCAGCGCCGAGT
>CAZDDI010000099.1:0-9548 GCA_964504195.1 uncultured Anaerolineales bacterium | reverse complement strand
AAGGGGGGATCATTTTATTTTTAGAGCGACCGATTTCACACAAAACCTTATTTACGGATTAATTTCTTAAAATTCATAAGGTCACTACGAGCTTAAACTTGTAATCTACTGAGTCTTGTCATTGCGAGCCGTCTGCGGCGAAGCAATCTCGTTCATACTGTCAGCGCATGGATGCGCCGTTCGCAGCTCCGCGAAGCAGACGTACAGGCTGAAGCCTGTGGTACAGGGAGAGCGTGCGCCGTTCGCAGCTCCGCGAAGCAGACGCTTCGCGCTACGCTAGTTTTGATTCCCCATTCCCCATTCGCAATTCGCCATTTTCGAAGGAGACAAACCATGACACAAGCTGTAGATTTTGAGAATCCGACTAAATCCAAACCTAAGCCCGGTTTTATGGACACGCTCACGGGTTGTCTGGTAGGGGGGCCTGTGGTATTGATCTATCTCGTTTGGAAAATCTTGAGGTGGTTATGGTGGGATTCCATCGCGCGATTGGGACTGGTCGCGGTGGCTGTGGTGTGGCTTACGCGCCAATATGCGCCGGAATCCGCCGCGCTGGTGCTTAAATGGATTGTCCCTGTTTTGGCTGGGACGATCTTCTTGAAAGCCCTCTTGTGGTTGATCCGCGCCCCCATGACAAAAGCAACCGCACTTTACTGGGACGCTGCGTCCCATATCCTGATCTATGGTTACGAAGCGCCGGTGATATTTGCAGGCAAGCGGCGCTATGTGTTCCAGACCGATGTTAAACTAGCGGATGCCGCGCCCTGGTGCGAGCCTGGATATACGTTCCCTGTCCGCTACAACAAGTTGCATCCTGAAACGCACACCGTTGAGCATAGCATTCCTTCTTCGCAGCTCTTTGCGCCCCATGTGTTGCCCTTTACCGCCAAGCGAGCCTCACGCGCTGCTGAGAACCGGCAGGTATTGCCGGAAAGCGGCGTGCCGAATAAAACTTCACCTTAGAATCTGTCCGGAAATTCATAAAGGCGGTGGTTGAGCTTGTCGAAACCAGTGCCGGGTCTCGGCTGGCGGTGGTGGGGTTCGGCAGGCTCACCCACCGCCTGCCGAACCCCACCACCGGCGGGATTTTTGCATAGATACTTGACTCTGCTGAAATAACTCCTAAAAATCCGATTTTTTAGAAATCTGATACTAGATGTAGGCTTTTTGCGTTAGGATTCCCTATATGTAGTAGGTCATGTGTGGAAAAAATCGGATTTTTACCTTTTTGCAGGGGAGTCATACTTAGGGCTTGTAAAAATATAACTTCCCGTTTTTTTTTGCTCTCAGCCCCCGTCCCGGGGGCGGTTGTAGCGGGAAACTATTCTTTTACAGACCCTTAGCCAGGCTGTTGCTACAAACGGCGAGGAGATTGAGGAAATACAATGGATCCATACAAAATCCGCGCGTTGCTGGAAACCGTCCAACGCGGCGAAACCGATGTAGATACCGCGCTGGAGCAGCTGCGCGCATTGCCCTACACGGATGTGGGCGATTTTGCCCGGCTGGATACGCATCGCGCGCTGCGGAACGGCCTGCCGGAAACCGTCTTCTGCCAGGGGAAGACGCCGGAACAGGTTGCAGCCATCATGGAGCGGCTGTGGAGCGCCCACGAGCGGGTCATGGGGACGCGGGTCGTGCCGGAGATGGCCGACTTCGTGCGTGCGCGGCTGCCGGAGGCGCGCTACGATGCCACCTCGCGGCTGCTCACGCTCGAACGTGGCGCGCGCCCGGCGCTCCCCGCCGATGCGCCCTACGCGATGGTGGTGTGCGCCGGCACGGCAGATTTGCCGGTAGCCGAAGAAGCCGCGCAAACGCTGGCCTTCGCCGGACAGCGGGTCGAACGCGCTTATGATGTGGGCGTCGCCGGGCTGCACCGGCTGCTGGGCGAGCTGCCCCGGCTGCAAGCCGCGACGGTGGTCATCACCGTTGCGGGCATGGAGGGCGCGCTGGCGAGCGTTGTCGGCGGGCTGGTTGCCGCGCCGCTGGTCGCCGTGCCGACTAGCGTAGGCTACGGGGCCAGCTTCCACGGCCTCAGCGCCCTGCTCACCATGCTCAACAGCTGCGCTGCCGGCGTTGCCGTGGTCAACATTGATAACGGCTTCGGCGCGGCGATCTTCGCGCACGCTGTTTTGCGGAGTATCACACGCTAAGAGAAATCCCATTACGCAGTACGCATTACGCAGTAAAAAGCAATGTATACTGCGTACTACGTAATACGTAAAGGAGCTTGCATGAAAATTGCTTATTTCGATTGCATCGCTGGGGCCAGCGGCGATATGATGCTGGGCGCGCTGGTGGATGCGGGGCTATCCCCCGATGTGTTGCGCGAACGCCTCGCCGCCTTGCATCTGGCGGATTTCGAGCTGCGCGTCACGCGCGTTGCCAAACACGCCTTCGCGGCGACCAAAGTGGATGTGCTGGTGCGCGACGATGCGCCGGAGCGTCACCTGGGCGAGATCGAGCGCATCGTGCAGGAGAGCGACCTCGCGCCAGACATCAAAGCGCGCGCCTGCGCCATCTTCCGGCGGATTGGAACGGCGGAGGCCGCCATCCACAACGCCAGCGTGGAGCACGTTCACTTGCACGAGCTGGGTGGGGTGGATACGATTGTGGATGTGGTGGGCGCGCTGGTGGGGCTGGACGCGCTGGGCATCGAGCGCGTGGTCGTATCGCCCGTGCCGCTGGGGCGGGGCTTCGTCCACGGCGCGCACGGGCAGATTCCCCTCCCCGCGCCCGCGACCGTGGCGCTGCTCAAGGGCGTGCCGGTGGTGGGTAGCCCCTTGCAGATGGAAACCGTCACACCGACCGGTGCCGCGCTGCTCTCCAGCCTCGCGGCGGAGTTTGGCCCGATCCCCGCGATGACGCTGGAAGCCGTAGGCTACGGCGCAGGCAGCAAGGACTTGCCCATCCCCAACGTGTTGCGGGTGTTGATTGGGACGGTAGACGGTAGACGGCAGACGGGAGACGGTAGACAGCAGACAGTAGATGGCGGACATGGGCATTCGCATCCTCACGCGCACGAACACGATCATGCCCATTCTCATTCACATACGCACGAACATCCCCATGCGCCCCATTCTACGCACTATGAACTCCCGACTTCCGACTCCCGACTATTGATTACCGACTACCACCTCCCGACTCCCGACTCCCGACTCCTGACTACTGACTACCGACTACCGACTACCGACTACCGACTCCTCGAAACCAACCTCGACGACCTCAACCCAGAATTTTACGGCTATATCATGGATAAGCTCTTTGCCGCCGGCGCGTTGGATGTGTTCTTCACGCCGATTCAGATGAAGAAGAACCGGCCCGGCACGCTGTTGAGCGTTTTGTGCGAGCCGGAGCAGGCGGAGAGCTTGCGCGGGTTGCTCTTTGCGGAGACCTCCACCCTGGGCATCCGTGAGCATACCGTCGCGCGCTACGCGCTGCCCCGGCGTAGCGAGACGGTGGAGACGCGCTTCGGCCCGGTACGGGTCAAAATCGCCGAGCTGGGCGATGGCCGCACCAAATCCGCGCCAGAGTATGAGGATTGCCGCCGATTGGCGGAACAGCATGGCGTCCCCCTGCGCGAGGTCTACGCGGCGGCGCTGTGTGAAAAGACCTGACAGGTTTGAGAAAACCTGTCAGGTCTGGTTTTTGCGGTATAATATCGGTAGAATGATTCAGGGTTGCTGATCTACGTGATTGTATCCGAGGATGTTATGTCTGATTTCGAATTGTCTGCCCACACCAAAGATATGCTCAGAGAACGTAATATAATGGAAGAATGGCTTTGGCGCACGCTGAATATGCCCGATAAAAAGCGGCGTGGTGCAGATGGCAATATGCACTACACAAAAACTATTCGGGAATGCGAAGGGCGAGTGTTGCGCGTGGTGGTTAATGCGGATGTGCAACCTAATCGTATTGTAACGGTGTTCTTTGATCGCCGTTTAGGCAAAAAGTAGCGAGGGCAAAATGAGAATAAAGGTTGATAAAGAAAATGACACACTGTATTTTCGATTGGATGAGTCCGCAATTGTAGAATCTGAAGAAGTCCAACCGGGTATAATTTTGGACTATGACGCAAATGGACGTGTTGTAGGAATGGAAATGTTGACGCTTAGTTTGCGTACTCAACCAGAGAAATTGCGGGTGTTGCAATTTGAAACTGTTGGATAAGAAAAGTGGGCTAAATCGTTAAGAGCATAGTCCTAAACTCACCCACGACTCGCTGACTCGCAAATTTTCCAGGAGGTATTTCCCATGCGCATGGTAGAAATCATCGAAAAGAAGCGCGACGCGCACCCTTTGACCGCCGAGGAGATCGAGTTCTTCGTGCATGGGTACACGGCGGGCGAAATCCCCGATTATCAGGCTTCGGCATTCCTGATGGCGATTATGTTGCGTGGGATGTCCGACGCTGAAGCCCGCGCGCTCACGCTGGCGATGGCCTATTCCGGCGAGGTGCTCGATTTGAAGGACGTGGCATCGCCAGTGGTGGATAAGCACTCTACCGGCGGGGTGGGCGATAAAGTCAGCCTCATCATTGCGCCCACGGTCGCCGCGTGCGGCCTGCCGGTGGGCAAGATGTCGGGGCGCGGCCTGGGCTTCTCCGGCGGCACGCTCGACAAGCTCGAATCCATCCCCGGCTTCCGTTGCGACTTGACCGTGCCTGAGTTCAAGGCGCAATTGCGGGATATTGGCCTGGTGCTGACCGGGCAATCGGCCAACCTCGCGCCTGCTGATGGCAAGCTCTACGCGCTGCGCGATGTGAGCGGCACGGTGCCTAGCCTGCCGTTGATTGTGGCCTCCATCATGAGCAAGAAAATCGCGGCGGGCGCGGATGCGATTGTGTTGGATGTCAAAGTGGGCAGCGGCGCGTTTATGAAGACGCTCCCGGAGGCTGAGGCGTTGGCTGAGGGGATGGTGCGCATCGGTCACGAGGTGGGGCGCAAGGTGACGGCGCTCATCTCGGACATGAACCAGCCGTTGGGCTGGGCGGTGGGCAATGCCATCGAGGTGCGCGAGGCGGTCGCCGCGCTGCACGAGGGCGGCCCGCTCGATTTGCGCGAGCATTGTCTCGCGGCGGCGGGCGAGATGCTCTACCTGGGCGGGCAGGCTCCCACCGCCGAGGCCGGCATCGAAATGGCGGCGGAAGCGATTCGCTCCGGCGCGGCCTGGAGCAAGCTGCGCCAGATGATTAGCGCGCAGGGCGGCGACGTATCCTTCATTGATGAGCCGGATCGCCTGCCGCAGGCCGCGCTTATTGAGGCCGTGCCCGCGCCGTGCAGCGGCTACCTCGCTGCCGTGCAGACCGATGAGATCGGCATGACGGTGGTGGCGCTGGGCGGCGGGCGCGAGAAGAAAGAAGACCCGGTGGATCACGCGGTAGGGCTGCTGGTGCATTACAAGGTGGGCGAGTGGGTTGAGGCCGGCACGCCATTGTTCACCATCCATGCGAACGATGCGGAGAAGCAGGCGGCAGCCCGCGCCCGCGCGTTGGCGACGTTCACCTTCTCGGATGCGCCGGTAGACCCGCTGCCGCTGTTCTATCGCCGCGTGGCGTGAAAGGGCATAGACCTGGCAGGTTTTCAAGGCCTGGTGGTGGGGTTCGGCAGGCTCACCCACCGCCCGCCGCGACCCGTCGGCTTTGTTTTGGAGTTGGGCGTTTCTTGAGTTTGACGAAGGCCCTAAAAGGCTTACAAGCCCTGGATGTCCACATCGGCCAGCTCCAGCCAGGCGGCAGGATTGGCAACGGTTCCCAATCGCACTATGCCCGAAGGCGGGAAGGCCGCGTACTGGTTATCAATCCACAACACCAGCCCCAACGGGCCACCCGGCGCTATGGTGGTTGCGAAGCACTGTTCCCCATCTACCAGGAAACGCACCACGTCCGCGCGCCACTCTAGGGCGTAGGTGTGCCACGCGGTCACATCCACTGTTAAGCAGGCGGCATCCTCACGCACAAAACGCCGGGCTAGCTGGCGCAGGCGGGATGCCACCCACGGCCAGCTCAATAGCGGCAACACTGGTGTTGCCAGCGCCAGCAGGGGTGCGGGCGGGGGCGTGGAAGCAAACGTAGCGGCGAGGAAGCCCTGCGCGGGATGGGTATCCCACAGCGCCAGATGATTGGGCGGCGCGGCATAGAAGAACCAGGCCGTATCCGGGAGCGCGGGCAGCCGACGCGCGGTTCCGCCTAGCCCCAGGTTCACGTTGAAAGGGTCGTTCCACCAGCCGAAGCCCCAAGTGCCCGGTAGATCTGCTGCTGAAACCCGCGCTTGTAGCGATAGCGTCACCGGTGGGCGCCAGCCAAACGCCGGGCGTGGCAATTCCAGGTAATCATCGAGCTGCGCCCAGCGATAGACGCGCTCCGGCCCGGCGGGGATGCTCAGCCGCCAGGCTCCCGGCGCAAGCGCGGCTACTGTTGCACCGGGCGTCGTGCGTGATGCGAGCGTTGGAATCATAGCCTTTTCTCCCTGAGAATTAACACGGGCACGTACACGGCGGCGCGTGTGCCGCGGTCAACTTCCACTGTAAAGCCTGCCGCCTCGACCCACGTGCAGTAGTGAGCCAACGCTGCTGCGCCTCCGCCGCCAAAAACCAGCGCCAACAATCCGCCCAGGCGGCGGGAATCGGCCTCGAAGCACAGCCCGCCGATGACCCAGCGCCCACCCGGACGCAGCACCCGCTGCACCTCGGCGAGCGTTGCCGGATCAATGCCATAGCTTGCCGGGAAGGTCGCCACAATGGTGTCGAAGCTGTTCGCCGGGAAGGGCAATCCTTGCGCGCGCGCGCGGATGCGCGGTACGGTTAGCCCTCGGCGGCGCAATTTGCGCGCGGTGATGCGGTGCATGGCCGGCGAGAGTTCCAGGCCGCAGACGAACCCGTCGCGCTCGGAGAGGGCCATGAGCAGTTCGCCCGTGCCGAAGGCCAGTTCCAGCACCCGCTCGCCTTGAATGTGCGGCAACACCGCGCGCCGCCAGCCATTCCAATGCCCCAGGCTCACCAGCCAGCTGACTGCATCGTAGGCCCAGGCGAATTCGGCATACAAGCGCTCCGTCGCCCACAGGTATAATCGCTGCCACCAGGTACGTTCGGGCATGGGGGTTGCTACTGGCGCATGGCTTGCCGGAGCCGACCGGCTAACGCCAGCGCGCGTTCCGGTGCATCGCCGGTATGCGCTTCGCTCTCCAGCGCGGCGCGGATGGCCTCCGGGCTGAGATACCCCTGCAAGCCCGCATCGTTTGCCAGCAGTTCCACCAGTGGATTCTCGCACCCCGCTTCGACCTCAGCCCAGGCGCGCATGGAGAGCTCGCGCAGGCGCTCGTGCATGCGCTGGCGATCCGCCCCGGCCTGCGCCAGCCGCATGAGGAGCGGCTCGCTGCCGGCGAACGGCCCGTAGGTCGCCAGGGTGCGCGCGACGGCGCGCTCGTTGATGCGCAAGCCGCGCACGAGGCCCTCGGCGGTTTGCAGCAGCTGATCCGCCGTGAGGAAGCCCTCCGGCAGGATGATGCGCCGGTTGGCGGAATCGTCGAGCGTGCGCTCTAGCAGCGAGTGGGCGGCGTTGTCCCAGGCGACGCGGGGCAACTGCGCCAGGTAACGCGCCAGACTGTCTATGTTCTCCGCGCGGATGGGGTTGCGCTTGAACGGCATCGCCGATGAGCCGACCTGCTGCTTGCCGAACGGCTCGGCCCACTCGCCGATGGGCGGGCTTTGCAGGATGCGCAGGTCGAAGGCGAAGCGGTAGAGCGTGCTGCCCAGCATCGCCAGGGCGTTGAGCACGGCGATTTCCTGCCGCCGGGGATAGGTCTGGTTCGCCACCGGCCAGGCGGGCAGGTCGAGCTCGGCCATGATTTCCGCCTCGAAGGCGGCGGCGGTGGTTTTGCCTTCCAGTAGCAGCGCGTAGGAGGCCGACGTGCCCACCGCGCCCTTGAAGCCTTTGCCGCGCCACGCCGCACGCACGCGGACGAGCTCATCCCAATCGCACAGCAAATCTTGGGCATAAGCCGCCAGCCGGTAGCCGATGGTGGTCGGCTCGGCGGGCTGGAGGTGGGTGAAGGCCATGCAGGGGGTGGCGGCCCACGTTTCAATCTGGTCAGCAAAAGCCAGAAGCAGGGCGCGCAGCCGGTGCAGGAGCAGGTCGAGCGCGGCGCGCACTTGCAGCGCGGTGGCGTTATCGCGCACGTCCATCGAGGTAGCGCCCAGGTGGATGATGCCGCCGCCGATGGGGCACTGTTCGGCGTAGGCATGCACCTCGGACATGACATCGTGGCGGATTTCTTGCTCGATCTCCAGAGAGCGGGCCAGGTCTACGGCGTCCGCGTGGGCTGCGAGATCGGCCAGCTGCTCCGGCGTGACCAGGCCGTAGCGGGCTTGCACGCGGGCGAGGGCGACCCAGATGTGACGGTAGAGGCGGCGGACTTCCACCTCGCTCCACAGCGCGCGCATCTCCGGCGAGCCGTAGCGCCAGGCGAAGGGGGACAGGTAGGGATCGGGTTCGGGCATGGGAACTCCTTGTGTAACGGATTACGGTTCTATTGTATCACAAATGGTGGGGCAATAACATCTGGATGGGGCAACTACAGCAGTTTTGTTTTCTTTGGACAGGATTCACAAGATTAACAGGATGAAAAAGGCTTTCAATCCTGAAAATCCAAAGCGATGGCGTGCTTGCCCCTGGATTCGAGGGCGCGTATACAGCGGGAATCTATCTGATATGGGTGAGTTTCATCTGAGTTAAGAGGGGCACGGTCAGAGACCGGCCCCAGATTGCTCTGGTCGGTCTCCGACCGTGCCAGTCTTCGTTCCATAACTGAAATGAAACACACCCATCTGATATAGCCAGTATAACCGGTTTTGCTCACCGGATGGATTCCCGCTATTCTGGTTACGCAGCGTTACTCACGCCGCACCCCCCTTGTTTTCCGCAATGTTTGCACGCGCTATCACGCGGGAATGACCAGCGTCCTGTAGGAGTAATCTTATCCTTCCACAGAATCCGTTAGAAGCAGAAAATTACCAGTAAGGAACCGCCTCGGTTCCAGTAAGGAACCGCTTCGGTTCCAGTAAGGAACCGCTTCGGTTCCTTACTGGTAAAGAATTATGCGCGCGTGGAAATGCGTGCATGTGAGAACGTAATTGGTGATGCGGCTACGTTGTCTGTTGATGGGGGTTGCGCGTGGATAGGTTGCAGGTCGTCCCCGCGCCAAAACGATGGCGCGTTTGATCCTGGATTCAGGTGCGCGTATAATCAGAAAAAGAGCATGGTCTGTGCGTTAGTTTGCGAGGCCGTCCACGAATGTATACACGAATGCACGAATATTTACCAGACAAGGCAAATTCGTGGTTTCGTGGCCCAATTCGAGGACGGCCTTTGCCCCTCCCCGCGCCAAAGCGATGGCGCGCTTGACCCTGGATTCAGGTGCGCGTATATGCTGGGCCTGACGATGAATCGTCAGGCTGCCACAGCAAGCCTGCTCAAGCAGGCTATTTCAGAGTCGGCTTATGAATTTTAAGAAATTAATCCGTAAATAAGGTTTTGTGTGAAATCGGTC
>CAZDDI010000098.1:0-9649 GCA_964504195.1 uncultured Anaerolineales bacterium | reverse complement strand
AACCCCGTTATTCTTCGCCCCCTCCCCACGCCGCTGCGCGGCGTGGGGAGGGGGCCAGGGGGTGGGGCAAAATTCTCAATTTGTAAATTTTTAAGAAGCGATTCTTGCAAATGGTTTTATTTCCGGTTCATTTTCTTAATTTTCATCATGCGCTGCCAGTTCGCGTTATATTCGGTTGGATTGTGGTTAATTTTACACCCAAGCGCGCAACTGTCCACCGAAAACGCTGAAAAAGCCCGGTGTTTCTGTGGCGAAAATCATCGCTTTGGCGAAAATGCAATTTTATGTGATAAAAAATAAATGTAAAAAAGTCCAGATGTATTTACGAGCGTCCAGAAAGATTTAGCAAAGTCCAGAACTATTTACGGACGTTCAGAAGGATTTAGCGACGTCCAGAAGTATTTACGGACGTCCAGAAAGATTTACAGAAGTCCAGAAGAATTTAGCGAAGTCCAGAACTATTTTCGCAAGAATCGCCTGGTTGAAGTTCAGCTAAGCACTTGTAGCGCAGGATTTATCCTGCGGCACATACACAGGATAAATCCTGTGCTACGTTGTGCTACCGCCTCACAGCGGCCCGCCGAACCGGCCCACACCCCAGCCGAAGTACGCCATTGTAGCGCAGGATTTATCCTGCGGCACATACACAGGATAAATCCTGTGCTACGTTGTGCTACTGCCTCACAGTGGCCCACCGAACCGCCCCACGCCCCAGCCGAAGTACGCCACAAGTGCCCCGATCAATAAAAGGATGAGGAACACCACAAGCACATAGTCCCCCGCGCCCAGCCGGGTCTCGTGGAGATAGGTGCGGTCGGCGCTGCCGGAGAAGGCTTTGGATTGCAGCACGATTTCCAGCGTTTGCGATTTCACCAGCGCGCCCAGGATGAGCGGCACCACAATCGTGGCGTAGACGCGCGCGCGCTTAAGCGGGTTCATTCGCTCGAAGGCCAGCCCGCGCAGGCGTTGCGCCTCGATGATGGTGTGGATTTCCTCGAAGAGCAGCGGGAAGAAGCGCAGCGTGGAGGAGAAGATGAAGGCCAGCTTGTAGGGCAGCCCGGCTTTGACCAGCCCTACAATCAGCGTGTTGACATCGGTGGTGAAGACGGCCAGCGGGATCACCAGGGTCATGGTGAGCGTTTTGGCGATGATGTTGAGCGCGTACAGCACGCCCTCCCACGACATGCCCGCGCCGCCGAGCCAGCCCCAGGTGGCCGGGAAGCGGAACAGCAGGGTGAGCTCCGCCGCCGTTTTGCCCGTGCGCGCCGCAATCAGCGGCCCGGCGAAGAAGCCCTGCGTCACGATGATGAAGAGGTAGAACGGGAACATCAGTGTGACGACCCTACGGAGATAGTCGGCCTTGACCCCCGCCGCCAGGCACGCCGCGATGACGCTCGCCGCCAGCAGCCAGCCCAGCGCCGGGCTTTCCCACAGGAAGGCCAGCCCCGTCACCACGGCCATCAGCAGCAGCTTGGGGCGGAAATCCAGCCGGGTGAACCAGGAAGCGCGCCCGACGCTTTGCAAATAGGCCATTTTCATCGGGCGGGGAGCGCGTGTGCCGCGACCTCTTGGGGGGTGAGCAGCTGCGCCGCCGGATCGAGCGCCTGCCCGAGCAGCACGGCTTGCGGCGGCGTCAGGTAGGTGGAGCGCAGCAGCGCGGTGGCGTGGTACGCTTCGCGGATGGGCGCATCCAGCAGTTTGACGCCCTGCCCCAGCACGATGACCCGCTCCGCATAGTCCGGCATCAAGTACAGGTGATGGGTGATGACGATGATGGTTTTGCCCTGCGCGTGCAGCGCGCGGCTGATGTCGAGGATGCGCCTGGCCCCGCGATCATCCTGCCCGGTGGTCGGCTCATCCAGGATGATGACCTCCGGTTGCATCGCCAGAATCGCCGCGATGATGACGCGCGCCCGGTCGCCCCGGGGCAGCGCGAGTGGGTGACGCGCGCGCTCCGCCAGCAGTCCCAACGCTTGCAGGCTCGCCGTCGCCCGCGCCGTTACCTCCGCCGCGGGATAGCCCAGATTCTTAAGCGCGAAGGTCACTTCATCCCACACGCTGGCGGTAAAAATCTGGTTGGCGGGATTCTGCGCCACATAGCCGATGCGCTGCGCCAACGCGCTCACACTCAGCGCGCGCGTATCCACCCCGCCCACCCGCACCGCGCCCGCGCTCGGTTCGAGCAGTTTGAGGCAGTGCTTCACCAGCGTCGTCTTCCCTGCGCCATTCTGCCCCACAATCAGCACATACTCGCCCGCGTGGATGTCCAGCGAGACGCCCCGGAGCGCTGGCGTCCCATCGCTATAGCGATGGTGGAGGTCTTGGATGGAAATCAAGGGTGCGCTCTGGGGCGTATGACGGGCGGTAGGTTCTTGGGGTTGGGCGATCGGGAGCTCGGCGCGCAGCGGCACCAGCCGGTCTAGTCCATCTTGCAGGCGTACCGGGATGTGCGGCAGGGGCGCGCCCCGCGCTTGCAACAGCGCAAATGTCTCAGCGACCTGGGGCGGGCGCAGTGCGTGGGCGTGCAATAGGGGCAGGTCGGCGTACATTTCATCCGGCGTGCCGATTTTCACCAGCGCGCCCGCATCGAGCAGCGCCAGCCGGTCAGCGTATTCGGCCAGCTCCTCGGCGGCGTGGCTCGCCATCACAATGGTGACGCCCAACGTCCGGTTGAGCTCACGCACGGTAGCGAACACTTCCTCCGCGCCCACCGGGTCGAGCTGCGAGGTTGGCTCATCCAGCACCAGCAGCGCGGGTTGCAGCGCGAGCGCGGCGGCAATCGCCAGCCGTTGCTTCTGTCCGCCGGAGAGCTCGTGGGGGTGCCGCTTTTCCATTCCGCTGAGCCGCACCGCAGCCAGCGCGCGGGGGATGCGCGCCCGGATCTCCTCGCGCGGCACTTTGAGGTTCTCTAGCGCAAAAGCGATTTCGTTCTCTACCGAGGTGGCCGTGAGCTGGGTCTCTGGATCATCGAAGACCAGGCCCACCTGCGCGGCGAGCGTGCTCACGGGATGCTCTAGCGTATCCAGCCCGGCGACGCGCGCGCTGCCGAAGAAGCGCCCCCCGTAAAACTGCGGCACAATGCCGTTGAGCGCCAGGCACAGCGTCGTCTTGCCCGCGCCGGTTGGGCCAATCAGACCGAGGAACTCGCCCGCGTAGATGTCCAGATCAATATCATGCAGCGCCAGCCGCTCGGCGTTGGGGTACTGGTACGAGAGCTGCTCCAGCCTGACCAGCGCGGGCATCATGGGTGCTCAGTAAGCCGCGTGGCGCGGCTTGACCAGGCCAATCGCACGCAAGCCCGCAATCACGCCCGTGCCGATAGCCGTCCCGACGATGGTGCGGGTCAGGTGTTCCCAGGGGGCGACGGGGGCCATGCCCAGCCAGACCTCGTTGGGCCAGTTGGTGACGAAGTAAGCGATAGTGGAGGCGGTCAGATGGGCGAACCCGGCGATGATCCATGTTCCCAAAAACAGCCCCAGCGCGGTGCGTTTGAGGTCGGGGCTTTCCAGCCAGGTCTGGCACAGCTTTCGGGTCGGCAGGATGAAGAGCAGTAGCGCCGACCAGTTGACGAATGAAGCCAGCAGCATTATCCATAGATTTGCGCCATTGACTAGTACAGCCCGGCCTATGTAGGCGGCATAAATCAGCACGAAAAATATACTGATCCAGGAACGCCACATTTTACGGTATCCCTGGGCGCTCAGGATGCCGGCGGTAAAGCCCCCGGTCACTGCGCCGGCTAAGGTCGCAGCGGGGACTAGAGTCGTGTGCGGGAACAGGAACACGCCGAAGAGCGCGCCGATGCCGGCGGCAATTGCGCCCGCGATAGGGCCTAGAATCCATCCGACCAGCGGATAGATGGCCTGGCTCATGGGGAAGCTTTTCCCTGAACCGATGATGACGGATAGAGGCACGCTGGCAAGTACCGTAACCACCGCCGCCAGCGTGACCATGTAGGCGATGGGCGCGCCATCTATGGCAACCCCGCCAAGCGCACGCACCTGGCGCTCTTTTCCTGATGGTATTTGATTCATGGTTAGGATCTCCTGCGAAAATGGTGAATTGCGAATTGCGAATGGCGAATTTATGACTTGTTACGCCACTGCCAAACTGTTGCCTTTACTATATTTTTACAAAAACTGTAGAATCTTCTTCACGTTTCACGCTCAGAACGGCTTTCCCCTGAGATGTAGAGGTAGAAAGATAGCCCAAAATGATAGAGCGGGTAGAGCAGCGAACCCCATAACAACCAGATTGGCGCCGCGTGGAAGGTAATCAGCAGGAGTAGCAGGCTGCCGCCCCAGAGAAACGATCCGACGAGTGTTAGTTTACGGAGGTGGCGCGTTTGCCAGGTGATATACTTGACCGGCACCCACACCAGGGCGGCAAAGAGGGCCAGCATCAGCGTGTTGATCCACGCGCTCCCGTTCAGCAGGTAGAGGTAGAAAATCACGACATTCCAATAGGAAGGAAAGCCGGTAAAGTAGTGATCGCTGGTTTTGGCTCCTGCGCTGCAAAAGCCGTAGGCCGATGAGATAAGGACGGCAGCCAGGATACCCAGACCCATCGGCCCTTCCACCAGCCCGAAGCGGTACGCGAAAAAGACCGGGAGGAACGTGTAGTTGAGGTAATCGGTAATGTCATCGAGCTTGCGCCCGTCGAAGTGCGGTAGCCAGCGTTTGACCTCCCAGCGCCGGGCAAAGGGGCCGTCGGTGGCATCGAGCCAGAGGGCGATGCCCAGGAAGATGAAGGCGGTATGGGCTTCTCCGGCGAGCATGGCGCGCAGGGCGAAGAAGCCGGCTACAAGTCCCAGCGACGTGTAGAGGTGGACGCTCCAGGCACGTAGGATGGCGAGCTTGCCTGTGCCAGACGGCGGTTTTGTTGAATCCATACTATTTCCTTAAGCTAATCTGGGGCGGTCGGCGGCGCGTACTACCGGATGCAGGCAGGCTCGGCTGCGAATCTACAATCCTGAAGGTTACAATGAAAAACACTTTTGTCAAGCTTTTGAAAGCATTACGGTTGTGTGTTTACAGGAGTTACGCAGTTAAGGTGGGACGCACTTAAAGCCAACTAGAACGACATCATTTACATAGCAAACAGGATGTTTTAGGGCTAAAAGTGCGCCCCACCTATGCCAACCGCGTAACTACTGTTTACACTACCCCGCGCGGACGGAGACCGGCCAGAAAAAGATTCATCCTTTCCACAGGAAATATCGATGAGCCAAATCCACAGGGCGACTCACCCAGGTTGCGCGTTGGTGTAAGCCCTATGATGGACGATATCAAGCTACTGGGAGACGCTTTCGCGGATCGAGAACCATACCTGGAACTTACAAAAAAACGCTTGACGTAAAGGATTAATTTGATATAGTGCAGCTCGAATTGTGCAGACAGCATATAAAAAATCGGCAACGATGAGGTAGAAGTATGTTCAATAAACTAGAAAATCGACAGCTGCTAGGGGTTTTCTTTGTCAGCATGGGAGTATTGACTCTGGAAATCGCGCTTACGCGGATTTTTTCAGTAACACTATGGTACCACTTCGCTTTCCTCGCCATCTCGCTTTCGTTGATGTCTAGTGCTAGCGCGGGCGTGGCGCTGTATTTCTTCCCTGGTTTGGGACGCCCGGAAAATGTACATCGGTGGATCGGATGGTTGAGCATAGGCATGGCGCTTAGCATCCCCATCACTTTCATCATCTACCGGCAAGTACCCTTCGCAGTTGTGCTAAATACGGGACAGAGTTTTACCTGGCGACAATTGCTCTGGCTGTTGGTGATTTATGTAGATTTGGCGATTCCCTTTTTCCTATCTGGCGCGATGCTGTCTTTAGCGTTGACGGCCTGGGCCGGGCGCGCGGGGCGTATGTATTGGGCCGATCTCATCGGTGCTTCAGTAGGCTGCCTGTTCAGCATTGTGGCTCTGGAATGGCTGGGAGGCGCCGGGGCGCTATTGGCCGCCGGTGGATTGGTCGCATTGGCGGGAATCGTCTTCACCTGGAATGTGGAATGGCTGCCCGGGCGAAAACGGTTAAGCAAGGCCTTCCCGTTCATTGTTTTTATGGGAATGATAGGCTTGTCCCTAGGAGCAGCCTCGGGGGGCTGGTTTCCCATCACCAGTACCAAAGGCGGAGGGGCTGAACCGCCGCGTGTGTACGAACGTTGGAATGCTCATTCGCGCGTTTCGGTTTACGAGCCAGTCAATTACCCGTTTTACTGGTCTGTAGATGAACAATATTGGGAACGTGCCATAGCGGAAGGCGGTACCTTTCGCCACGCACTGCTGTTGATTGATGCAGTCGCCGGTACGCCCATCCAGGGATACGATGGCGCATTGAACCAAGTCAATTTCCTACGTTACGATTTGACAGCGTTTGTGTATCATGTCATCGAAGCTCCCAACACGTTGGTCATTGGTTCCGGCGGAGGGCGCGACGTGCTCGCGGCCCTCACATCAGGCGCACCGCACGTTACAGCGGTTGAAGTGAACCCGGCAGTTATCGAAGCCGTGCGCGGGCCATTTGGCGAGTTCTCAGGCCACTTGTATGATTTACCGGAGGTCACGGTGGCAGTAGCCGATGCGCGCGGTTACATCGCACGTAGCCCCAACCGGTACGATGTCATTCAAGCCTCACTCATTGATACCTGGGCGGCGGGCGGCTCGGGTGCGTTCGCACTCAGCGAAAACAGTCTCTACACTACAGAAGCATTCCAAACTTACTACGAACACCTGACGGATCGGGGCATCATGACTGTCTCGCGCTGGTATCAACCGGAGCACCCGGCAGAAACAATGCGGCTGGTCTCTACCGGGATGGCCGGTTGGGAGCGCGCCGGAGTATCCGACCCACGCCAACATGTGGTGGTAGTCGCTCGCACCACCTCCGGAGCTGCCACGGAAGGGCTGGCAACAGCTCTCTTCAAGCGCGCACCTTTTACGTCCAACGAGCTGTTACACATCCGGGAGCAAGCAGAAACCCTGGGCTTTACCGTACTTTACCTGCCCGGTTCTCCAATCACTGAAGAAGTGGGTGAATTTATCACCGCGCCGGATCATGCCGCTTTTGTGGCCGCCTATCCACTTGATGTCTCCCCTGCAACCGATGACCGTCCTTTTTTCTTTAACCTCATCCGTTTGGGCGATTTGCTGGATGCAAGTCTCAACCGCAGCGGAGTCTATCGCATGAGTTTAGAGGCCGTATACATGCTGAGTGCAGTCATCGGCGTGGCGCTATTTTTTGGCGTCTTGTTCGTCATCTTGCCACTCCTGTTGAGCAATCGCCGGAATGCCCAATTAACCCGGCCTTCTTTTTCGTTGTTGGGATACTTTGCCCTGTTAGGGATCGCTTTCATGTTGATGGAAATCCCCACCATTCAGAAATTCACTGTGTATCTGGGACGACCGGTCTATTCATTGGCCGTCGCGCTCTTCTCGATATTATTATTCAGCAGTTTGGGGAGTTTATGGAGCAGCCGATGGGCCGCAACCTCCCTGACCCGCAATCTACGCTGGGTTTTCCCTCTACTGGCATTCTGTATCCTGCTTCACGCTGCTACTGCACTCTGGCCGCTACCTCAAACGCAAAATTTACCCCTGGCAGCGCGCTTGCTCGTGACGCTACTGCTGTTAGCGCCTCCCAGCTTTTTGATGGGCATCCCATTTCCTTCCGGCATCCGGTGGATGAGCGCACAACGCCGGGGTGCAGTTCCGTGGATTTGGAGCATCAATGGTGTGATGTCAATGTTGGGATCGGCGCTGGCTACCGCGTTGGCGATTCAGATAGGTTTTCGCGCTACGTTGGTGATCGCCGCCGTGCTTTATGCACTGGCCGGCATATTGTTACTGTATGAAATCCGTCACACTTCTGCCTGACGGTTGGGTTTTGTAGCGTTTTAACACTGGGAAGCATTGCTTCCCAGTATGCTTTTACTTTTTCCCTTCCCCGGCTATACTTACCGTTGAGGTGACTATGGATCTCTTCGAACATCGCCGCAAGGAACAACTCAAACAAGAAGCCCCGCTGGCGGCGCGGATGCGTCCGCGCACGCTCGATGAGTTCGTGGGCCAGGAGCCTATCGTGGGCGAAGGTCGCCTGCTCCGCCGTGCCATCGAAGCCGATCGGCTGTTCTCATCGCTCATCTTCTGGGGGCCGCCCGGCACGGGCAAGACCACGTTGGCGATGATTATCGCCAATATCACTCGCGCCCGCTTCGAGACGCTCAACGCCGTGCTGGAAGGGGTGGGGGAGCTGCGGCGCATCGTCAAAGAGGCTGGCGAGCGGCTGGGGATGCACGGCCAGCGGACGATTCTGCTGGTGGATGAGATCCATCGCTGGAACAAGGCGCAGCAAGACGGTCTGCTGCCGGTGGTGGAGGATGGCACGCTCATCCTCATCGGCGCCACGACCGAGAACCCGTATTTTTCCATCATCGCGCCGCTGGTGAGCCGCTCGCGCATCTTCCGCTTCCAGATGTTGCAGGAGGCGGACATTATCGCCCTGCTGCGCCGTGCTCTGGCCGACCCGGAGCGTGGCTATGGCGGCCAACCGATTGTGGTGGATGAAGACGCGCTGCGCCATCTGGCGGATGTATCGGGCGGCGATGTGCGCTCGGCGCTCAATGCACTGGAGCTGGCGGTGGAATCCACCGCGCCCGATGCCGACGGCGCGCGCCACATCACGCTGGACGTGGCAGAGGAATCCATCCAACAGCGCGCGATGGGCTACGACAAGTCCGGCGACGAGCACTACGACACCATCAGCGCGTTCATCAAGTCCATTCGCGGCTCCGATCCCGACGCGGCTCTCTACTACCTGGCAAAAATGGTGCTGGCAGGCGAAGACCCGCGCTTCATCATGCGGCGGCTGCTCATCCTCGCGGCGGAAGACATCGGACTGGCCTCACCGATGGCGATCTCGGTGGTGGCCGGGTGCGCGCAAGCCCTGGAATGGGTGGGCCTGCCCGAAGGCCAGTATCACCTCGCCGAAGCCACGCTCTACCTCGCTACTTGCCCCAAATCCAACAGTGTGGGCGCATACTGGAAGGCCGTGGAGCATCTGGAGCAGCACGGTTACAGCGCGCCGCCCATCTACCTGCGCGATAAGACCGATGTGTTCAAGGGCGGCTTGCGCGATCACTACGAGCGTACCACCGGCGAGCGCGAGAAGTACAAGTATCCCCACGAGTTCCCCACCGGCTGGGCCGACCAGCGGTATCTCCCGGAAGGCGTCGCGGGCGGGTGGTTCAAACCGAAAGGGCACGGCTACGAGCAACGCATCATCGAGACCTTGCGGCTGATGAAGAAAGGGAAGGGTGATGGGTAATGGGTGACGAGTTATATTCGTGATTTGATCGAAAGGAGAGAACTAATGAAGTTCAAACTACATCGTCCCAAACAAGGTGTGTGGCAAGTGGCCTTATTGTTGTTCATTTTGAGCATGATAGGCGCTGTCATCGGCATTCCGTTCCTGAGCGCGTGGGCTTTCCCGCTCATGGCCCTTTCAGCAGCACTGCTTCTGCTCGGAACGTGGGTTTTTTGATGCCGCAGATTAAGAGATTTCACCGTAGCGTGCGCAAAGTTCGTCGAGATTTTGTCAAGTCCTGAAATACGTTTACAGAACGTAAGTTCTATCGCCTTATTAACTT
>CAZDDI010000097.1:6386-10221 GCA_964504195.1 uncultured Anaerolineales bacterium | reverse complement strand
AGTGTCAACTTTCGCCCGGGAATGGGCCACCGGTTTTCGGCCAAGATGGGCCACTTGCAGAGCAGGCAGCAGCGTAACTCCAGGGGATAAACCGGCTGCCGCTATGAGGCTGGTTTGCTAGGCACCTCCTCTCCCGGCTGGCCCCTATGTGCGCGGAAGCTGACCCCGGTGATGACGACGAGCGTAGCGTTGTGGGTCAGCCGATCCAGGCCCGCCGAGGCCAGCAAGGGATCGCCGAACAAGTCGGGCCACTCCTCTGGTGGCCGGTTGCTGGTGAGGAGGATGCTCCCGCGTTCGTAGCGTTCGTTGATGAGGTCGTAGAAGTCCTCCGGTGCCGGAGGGCGCAGGGCTTTGAGGCCAAAGTCGTCCAGCACCAGCAGGTCGGGGCGGAGATAGGTCTGGATGCGGCGCGCGAAGGTGCCGTCGGCGCGCCCGCCGTGGAGGTGCTGGAGCATCCGGTAGGTGTTGACGAAGAGGGCGGTATAGCCCCGCCGACAGGCCTCGTGGGTGAGGGCTTGAGCTAGATGCGTCTTGCCCACCCCGGTGGGGCCGCAGAGGAGCACATTACGCTTCTGCCGGATGTAGGTGCAGGCAGCCAGATCGAGCACCTGCTGCCGGTTGAGGGTGGGATTGAAGGTGAAGTCGAAGCCCTCCAAGGTTTTGGTGGTGTTGATAGCTGCGCGGCGGATACGCAGCGCGAGTTGCTTCTGCGCACGCCGTTCGACCTCGTCCTCCAGGAGCCGCACGAGGAACTCGTCGTAAGTCCAGTGGCCCGCAATGGCCTGCTGGGTGCGCACCTCCAGGGTCTCCAGGATGCCCGACAAGCGCAACCGTTTGAGAAAGGGGTGCAGATGCTGGGTTATTTCCACGTTACACCGCCGAGCAGATGGCCCACCAGTTCCGCTGCTGATCTGACAAAGGCCCGCGCGGGCGGGGCCGGGGTGACCCCGGGCGCCTCCGCGACATCCAATTCCCCTTCCAAGATCCGTTTAATGGTGTTGTACGCGAGGTCGTCAAAGCCGAGTGCCCGGACACAAGCCGCTTCCAGCCGCTGCGGGGAGAAGCGCTCGGCCAACCGGAGTAGCCGCCCCGCTGTGCGCAGGCGATCCTCCGGACGATGGTTGAGCAGCACGGCCACGACTTGCTGGGTGGCGGGTCCGATCTCCGCAGCTTGCAGGCGACAGGCCTCCCGCGTGAGCAGCAAACCGGGCACTTTGTGGGGCGGCAGATGATCCAGGTGCGTCATTCGCTGGCCGGGCAGTGCCGCCCGGTCGTGCGTGGCGACGAGGTGGTAGTCGGTAGTGTAGAGCTGCACCGCACGTATACCCCCGCGCACCCATACCTGCTGGCCGACCAGGCGGAAGGGCACCGAGTAGTAGGCCCGCTCGAAGGTGACGTAGCAATCCCGCGCCACCGTGGCCGTCTTCCACACGGCCAGATCGTAAGGCGTGCCCGGCAGCGGCCGCAGCAGCGGCTGCTCCGTCTCAAACCGCTCCAGCGGCCGCTGTTTGGTCGTCCCGTGGAGCCGCTGCCCAGCGGTGGTGTGGCACCACTGCCGCACCTGCTGATTAAGTTCCGGCACTGGCGTGGGCTCGCGGCCCCCGCAGAAGTTGCGCTTGACGTAGTGGACGCCGCCCTGTTCGACTTTGCCTTTGTGCTGCGGCGTCCGGGGGCGGCACGGGCTGATCAGAAACCCGTAGTGCTCGGCGCACTCGCGGTAGGCTTGCTGGGCTTCCGGCTCGTGCCAACACGCCTGGACGATGGCCGCTTTCAGGTTGTCGGGCACGATCCGTTCCGGCACCCCCCCGAAGAACTCAAACGCATGGCAGTGCAACTCCAACCAGGTCGCGATCTGCTGGTCGAAAACAAACTCGGCATACTGGTGGCGACTCCACGCGAGCGTCATCACGAACACCCAGGTCTTGCGCGGCGCGCCGGTTTCCGGGTCCAGCATCAGCCCGACGTATCCGAAATCCACCTGCGCCTCCGCGCCAGGCGGCGTCTCTACGCGCACCGTCGCCTCCGGCACGCGGGGCTCCAGCGCCCGCACAAAGCGGTGTACCGCAGCATAGCTGCCCTGGTAGCCCCGTTCCTGCAAGCGCTGGTGAATTGCCGCGATTTCCACCTGAGCTTGCCGCCATTCGACCACCAACTTCCGATATGGTTCCACCGTCGAGGTGTTCTGTGGCGGCGGCGGCGGGTTCAGGGTCTCCTCCAGCAGGGTTTGCAAAGCGTCCAAAGCCGGCAACGCGCCCGCTAGGAGTTCCTGTTCCGTGGCCCAATTCCGATACTTACCGACCGTTTTGCGATCCACCTGCATGGCCGTGGCAATGGCCCGGTCGCTCTGCCCCTTTTGCAAGCGGCGCAACATCTCTCGAATATCCATAGTCTCCTTCCTGTTTTCGGGCATCTGCGAGCCTCCTGGTGTAAGTTTCCACACAGGAGTATGCCCGAGATATAGGAGTTACGCCACTGGCCCACTTTGGCCGCAAACGCCTGGCCCAGTTTGGGCGAAAACACCTGGCCCGCCTTGGGTGAAAGACCCTGGCCCAGTATAGCCCGAAAGATGACAATCAGCAAATACGACAGCCGTCCCCACGCCCGTGGGGGTGAACCGTCCTGGATCGCTTCGGTGAGCTCATCATAGCTTGCCGTCCCCACGCCCGTGGGGGTGAACCGTCCCGCACCCACTAGAAAGCCCAGGCGGGCATAGCCGTCCCCACGCCCGTGGGGGTGAACCGTCGCACTTGCGGGCGCGTAACCCGCACCTTGCAAGCCGTCCCCACGCCCGTGGGGGTGAACCGTGTGGGTGGACGCAAATCTACGCCGCGCACCTGGCCGTCCCCACGCCCGTGGGGGTGAACCGAACCGCCGTGGTTTGATTACGTCTGGCAGCGTAGCCGTCCCCACGCCCGTGGGGGTGAACCGAGCGTTGCTGCGCCAGTCGCACCGGCAGGTGCGCCGTCCCCACGCCCGTGGGGGTGAACCGAGGCGGCGATTGCGGCAGGCGTGGGGGGCACGGCCGTCCCCACGCCCGTGGGGGTGAACCGTGTAGGCATAATACCCCCTATTCAACAAATGTTGCCGTCCCCACGCCCGTGGGGGTGAACCGATTCATATCACCCAGCGAGAAACGAAGAAAACAAGCCGTCCCCACGCCCGTGGGGGTGAACCGGTTGCGCTTGCGATTGTAGGCCATCATACCGCGTGCCGTCCCCACGCCCGTGGGGGTGAACCGTCAAACGTGGCTTTGAGCAACGCGGGTAGCGTGCCGTCCCCACGCCCGTGGGGGTGAACCGTTATGACATTTTGGGGGTGTTTTGCTATTGACGCCGTCCCCACGCCCGTGGGGGTGAACCTACTGGGGGGCCGAACGTATCCTACAACTACGCGGCCGTCCCCACGCCCGTGGGGGTGAACCTTCATCACGCAGTTGACCGACGCCGATGGTAACAGCCGTCCCCACGCCCGTGGGGGTGAACCTAATTTTGTCTGGCTTGGATTCCCCCTCTCCATAGCCGTCCCCACGCCCGTGGGGGTGAACCGATTACAGCCTCTACCCACCCGACTGGAAACAGAGCCGTCCCCACGCCCGTGGGGGTGAACCGGTGCGTACATTGCCGGCCCCAAGGGCACTGGCGCCGTCCCCACGCCCGTGGGGGTGAACCGCAAAAAGCAACACAACAGAAAACAAAACGACAAGCCGTCCCCACGCCCGTGGGGGTGAATTGCTCAGACCCTTCGGCAGGCTCAGGGTACGGGGCCGTCCCCATGCCCGTGGGGGGTGAATTGCTCAGACCCTTCGGCAGGCTCAGGGTACGGGGCCGTCCCCACG
>CAZDDI010000097.1:0-6286 GCA_964504195.1 uncultured Anaerolineales bacterium | reverse complement strand
TGCTCAGACCCTTCGGCAGGCTCAGGGTACGGGGCCGTCCCCACGCCCGTGGGGGTGAATTGCTCAGACCCTTCGGCAGGCTCAGGGTACGGGGCCGTCCCCATGCCCGTGGGGGGTGAACTGCTCAGACCCTTCGGCAGGCTCAGGGTACGGGGCCGTCCCCATGCCCGTGCTTACTATTACCTATATCTTTCGTAACTACTCAGGTGGGACGCACTTTTGCGCCTGAAATGGCGGTGGGAAGCACAAAACTCACGGTCTTGCCTGTAAAACAAGTGCGTCCTACCTCTTGGCTGAGTAGTTACTATCTTTCTTTGTTTATAATAAGCCAGAATGGTGGGCAGTTTTGATTGGGGAGGTGGGGCGTGCCATTCGTGTTCGGCCAGCACTAGCAGGCATGAAGCCTCTGGCATTTGCCGATTGATATGGGTCATCGAGTACCCGCGCCAGGCGTTGATGCTCATCAAGGTGCTGAAGCGTGTAAGGCGTTCCGCAGTCGCCAGGCTTCGAAGCGCCTCCCGGATTTGAGCACCTTGAAGTAGACTTCAATCTGTCACCGGCAGCGCTACCCCCGCACCCGCGCAACTGCGGCTTCAAAGGCATGCACCGGGACGTTGGTTAGTAACAACCACTTCAATCTTGTGCGCCATTCACGCCTCAGCTTGTTGCGTTTCGCGCTTGGCTTCCAATGCCTCCCACCGGGCGTAGGCCGTTTCTAATGCCTGCTTCAGCGCCTCAATCTGTGCGTTTACCTGCACCACCGCCGCGCCGTCGCTTTGCTGGTAGAAGGCCGGATCGTTAAACTGCGCATAGCGCGCCGCCTGTTCACTCTCTAGCGCTTCGATTTGGCCGGGCAGGGCTTCGAGTTCTCGCTCTTCTCTGAAGGTCAGTTTTGGCGGGCGCTCGCGTTGAGGGGCGCGGGCGGGCGTGGCAACGGTAGCAGTGCCGGTTGCCGCCGCGACCGGCGCACGCTGCGCCAGCCAATCATCGTAACCGCCGGCGTATTCACACACGCGCCCCGCGCCTTCCAACACCAGTGTGTTGGTCACTACCTGATTAAGTAGCGCGCGGTCATGGCTCACCACCAGCACTGTACCGGGATAGTCTGCCAGCAGCGCTTCTAGCAGTTCCAACGTTTCAATATCGAGATCGTTGGTCGGCTCATCGAGCACCAGGAGGTTGGAGGGGCGTGCGAACAAGCGCGCTAGCAAGACGCGGTTGCGCTCACCGCCTGAGCATGCGCTGATTTTGGTCTGCGCGCGCTCGCGGGAGAACAGAAAATCCTCCAGATACGATACGATGTGGCGCGTTTTGCCATTGAACGTGAGCAGGTCATTGCCGTCACTCACATTCTCCCACACCGTCTGCGCCGGGTCGAGCTGCGCGCGGAGCTGGTCGAAATAGGCGATTTCGAGATTCACGCCATGCCGCACGACGCCCGTCATGGGGCGCAATTCGCCGAGCAACAGGCGCAGCAGAGTGGTTTTGCCGGAGCCGTTCGGGCCGATGATGCCCACCCGGTCGCCGCGCATAATGATCGTTGAAAGGTCGTTTATAACGGGCGTAGGCCCGTAGCCGAATGTCACCGCTTCCGTCTCGATCACCCGCTGCCCAGAGCGTTCGGCGTTGTTCATCTGGATGCGCGCGGTGCCGGATATTTCTTGCCGCGCTCGGCCCGCATCGCGCATACGCAGCAACGCGCGCGCGCGGCCCTCATTGCGCGTCGTGCGCGCCTGCGTCCCCTGGCGGATCCAGGTCTCTTCTTGCGCCAGCTTCTTGTCGAATTCCGCCCGTTGCGTCGCTTCGATTTCCAGCGCGGCCTGCTTGCGTTCCAGATACAGGGGATAAGTGCAGTCCCAGCTGGTCAGCCGCCCTCGGTCGAGATCGAGGATGCGGGTCGCCAGCTGTTGCAGGAACATGCGGTCATGGGTCACAAACACCAGTGTCTTGATGTAGCGCAGCAAGAACTCCTCAAGCCATTGGATGGCATCAATGTCGAGGTGATTGGTCGGCTCGTCGAGCAGCAACACATCGGGTGCGCTTGCCAGCGTGCGGGCCAGCAGCACGCGTCGTTTGAGGCCGCCCGAAAGCGTCTGAACTTCTGCCCGCGCCTCCAGAGACAGGCGCGACAGCACCAGCTCTACCTGCCGCTGGGCGCTCCAGCCGTCGCTGGCATCGAGTTCTTGCTGCAACTGGTTGAAACGCCGGAGCAAAGCAGATGTCTCGTGCTGTGCCAGCGCTACGCTGAGCTGCTGGTACTCGCGCAAGCGCTCGCCGCGTGGCCCCATGCCCTGCGCCACAAATTCGTAGACCGATCCGGCCATCTCCGGCGGCACAGCCTGGGGCAGTCGCGCCACGCGCACCTCTTGCCCGCGCGCCACCTCGCCCGTGTCGGGCTTGAGATCGCCGCTGAGCAGCTTGAGCAGCGTGGACTTGCCCGCGCTGTTGCGCCCCAGCAGACAAATCCGCTCGCCGCTTTCGATCTGCAATCTGGCGCGCTCCAATAACGGCGGCCCGCCGAAACTGATACTCACATCGCGTAAACTTAGTAATGCCACAGTGACCCCTTCCAACGCGAAACATCAATCTCTTGTGTTTCACGCTCCTGAAAAAAGCATTTTACCCCATAAATGCAAAAACGTATATTATGCGGGCGATGCTGTTTGAACATCGCCATTGTATAAGCCCCATGACTCTTGAAGTCGGCCCATTGCCGAT
This sequence comes from uncultured Anaerolineales bacterium, assembly GCA_964504195.1. Classification (GTDB taxonomy): domain Bacteria; phylum Chloroflexota; class Anaerolineae; order B4-G1; family SLSP01; genus CAZDDI01. Next base: position 3,568 of record CAZDDI010000097.1, on the reverse strand, counting down.
GCATAACTTTCTTAAAATGACTGATCACAGTCAACATGGCTGGCACCGTTTCCATAATCATGCGATTGTGCCATTCCCCACGCTGGCAGATGGTAAGATTCGCGGGATGCCAATCTTTTTTGATGGCAACTTTCGCTCGGGAATGGGCCACCAGGGTGTTTGTTGCCTTTGAGCCAGCCTTGCTTTTGCAACTTCGCTCAACGCACACCGGGCGGGGAGTCAACTCCCCGCCCGGTAGTTTATACAGCGTTATCAGCTTACGGTTGTGTGTACGTGCGCAACAGTAGCGGCAGGAACAGCTTGTAGGGTCTATCCACAGCCACCTCCATGCGCGCGTTGACTGGGCCATGGCGGGTTTCGACCCCGCTCATATCCACATCGGCCAGCCAGTACCAATAGCTCACCTCCGGCACGCTGGTTTCATCGGTGTAGGCATACTCCGCCCCACATAGATTGCCCCGGCACGCGCTCGGTGTGAAATTCACCAGGCTCGCGCGCGTGAAGTCCGGTTCGGTCGCCCGGTACAAGTTGAAGCCGAAGTTATCAATTTCCACTGCGGTCGCCCATTCCAACAGCACCCCTTGCGTCAGCCCCGTCGCGCGGAAGTAGCGCAACGTGATAGCCGTAGGTACATCCACGATGGTTTCGCTATCATCTGCCGGCGGCGGCGGATTGTCGAAAATATCTGTGGCATCGCTGACAATCGCCGTGTTGGTAATGGGGGTGTTGATAGTTTGCACCACCGTGAAGACTGTCGTGAGGCTGAAGACCTCACCCGGTAGCAGGTTGCGCCCAAAGCCGTATGGCGCCGGCGCGGTCAGGTCGAGCCAGAGCACCTGCCCATTGACGTTATCCACCGTGTTCGGTATCGCCGGGAACGCATAGGCGAAGTGGATGTAGTCGGCGTTGTAGAGATCGTAGACTGGTAGGATGTCTATGGTACTGATGCCCACGTTGGTGATGAAGATCGTGAACGTGACGTAGTTGGGCGCCAAGATGTTCGTGTCGAAGTCTACCAGGTGTTTGGAGAGATTGATTGCCGGGTCCTGGATTGAGATTGGGACATCATCCGTATCAGTGATGACGCCGCCCGGATGCTCGCCTTCGATCAGCGCCACGTTCCAGTATGTGCCGATGGTGATGCCCGGCGACACGGTGACAGCGAACGTCACGGTGAGCGTCTCACCAGGGTTGAGCGCGCCCAGATTTGCCCACACAAGCTGCGGTGGGGTTATGCTGGTTGGCTCGCTCGGCGTCGCGCTGCCCACAACATAGTGGAAGTCGAGCGTAGGCAACGTATCGGTCAACATGATCGGATCGAACACCACTTGCCCGGTGTTGGTGATGACGATGACGTAGGTGAAGGGCATATTGGGCACCGATGCGCCCGGCAGTACGGTCTTCAGGATAGTTAGGCCAGGGACTAGCGGTGTAGTTGGCTCATCGTCCTGATTGTTGCCGGGGTTGTCATCGGGCGTATCCGAGCCGACCACGACTCCGTTGGTAAAGGTCTGGGTCGCCCACAGCTGCACCTGCACGGTGAGCGTCAGCACGCGCTCCTCGCCGGGCAGCAGTGTGCCCACCCCCCAGATCACTGTGTCCGGTGCGGTGTAGGTGTGCGCTGGGGCCGCGCTGATGTAAATTACCTCTGCCGGTAGCGTATCGGTTACAATGACGTTTTCCGCCACACTTGGCCCGTAGTTGGTCACGCGCAACGTGTAGGTGAGCAGCGTCCCCGGGATGACCGGATCATGGCTATCGGTCTTGACGATGCCCAGATCCGCACGCGGCGTCACGTCCACGGGCCAATCGTCCTGATTGTTGCCGGGATTGTCGCCGGGCGTGGTGGTGGTGATGATGACCGTGTTGGTGAAGCCCACCATCACGTCCGCGTTCACCGTCACGGTGATGAGGAGCGTCCGGCTTTCGCCTGCACCGAGCGTGCCTAGCAGCCACACCAACGGGTTCGGGCCGCTGTTCTGTGGCGGGTTAGCTGCCACGAAGGTTACTTGCACGGGCAGCGTATCGGTCACGACTACGTTTTCCGCAGCGGAAGGGCCATCGTTGGTGACGGTCAGGCTGTAGGTCATCACCGCGCCCGGCGTTACCGGTGAGGCGCTACCTGTCTTGAGTACCCAGATTTCCACGTCGGGCAGCACATCCACGGGCCAATCGTCCTGATTGTTGCCGGGATCGTCGCCCGGTGTGGTGGTGGTGATGATGACCGTGTTGGTGAAGCCTGTTGTCACGTCCGCATTGACCGTCACGGTGATGAGGAGCGTCCGGCTCTCGCCCGGCGTGAGCGTGCCCAGCTGCCACACGAGCGGATTGGGGCTGCTGTCCGGCGCGGGGCTGGCACTGCCGAAAGTCACTTCGGCAGGCAACGTGTCGGTCACGACCACGTTCTCCGCATTCGATGGCCCATCATTGGTGATGGTCAGGCTGTAGGTCATCACCTCGCCCGGCGTCACCGGCGAGGCGCTGCCTGTCTTGAGCACCCAGATTTCCACATCGGGCTGCACGTCTACCGGCCAGTCATCCTCGTTGTTGCCCGGATCGTCGCCCGGCGTGGTCGTGGTAATGATGACCGTATTAGTGAAGCCGGCCGTCACGTCCGCATTGACCGTCACGGTGATGAGGAGCGTCCGGCTCTCGCCCGGCGTGAGCGTGCCCAGGTTCCAGACTAGCGGATTCGGGCTGCTGTCCGGCGCGGGGCTGGCACTGCCGAAAGTCACTTCGACAGGTAACGTATCCGTCACCACCACGTTCTCTGCGTCCGATGGCCCATCGTTGGTGACGGTCAGGCTGTAGGTCATCACCTCACCCGGCGTCACCGGCGAGGCGCTGCCTGTCTTGAGCACCCAGATTTCCACATCGGGCTGCACGTCTACCGGCCAGTCATCCTCGTTGTTGCCCGGATCGTCGCCCGGCGTGGTCGTGGTAATGATGACCGTATTAGTGAAGCCGGCCGTCACGTCCGCATTGACCGTCACGGTGATGAGGAGCGTCCGGCTCTCGCCCGGCGTGAGCGTGCCCAGCTGCCACACCAGCGGATTGGGGCTGCTGTCCGGCGCGGGGGTGGCACTGCCGAAAGTCACTTCGGCAGGCAACGTGTCGGTCACGACCACGTTCTCCGCATCCGAAGGGCCGTCGTTGGTGACGGTCAGGCTGTAGGTCATTACCTCGCCCGGCGTCACCGGTGAGGCGCTGCCTGTCTTGAGCACCCAGATTTCCACGTCAGGCAGCACGTCCACGGGCCAATCGTCCTCGTTGTTGCCGGGATTGTCACCCGGTGTGGTGGTGGTGATGATGACCGTGTTGGTGAAGCCTGTTGTCACGTCCGCATTGACCGTCACGGTGATGAGGAGCGTCCGGCTCTCGCCCGGCGTGAGCGTGCCCAGCTGCCACACCAGCGGATTGGGGCTGCTGTCTGGCGCGGGGCTGGCACTGCCGAAAGTCACTTCGACAGGTAACGTATCCGTCACCACCACGTTCTCTGCGTCCGATGGCCCATCGTTGGTGACGGTCAGGCTGTAGGTCATTACCTCGCCCGGCGTCACCGGTGAGG
>CAZDDI010000096.1:0-10285 GCA_964504195.1 uncultured Anaerolineales bacterium | reverse complement strand
AGTGATTCTTGCAAATGGTTTTATTTCCGGTTTATTTTCTTAATTTTCATCAGCCGTCGGGAGAACCGCTAAAGCGGTCACTACAAAGAGATTCGTGATCTACTGAGTCTATATTAACCCAGTGCTCCCTGCTCGCCAGAACCTTTATAGGACACGGATTCGCACAGATTTTACGGATAAGAACCAGAAAAAATCCGTGTGATCCGTAAAATCCGTGTCCTAAATCTCAGAATCAGCCCAGGTGGCAACTTGAATTACATTACATCAAATCCAGCGCCGAGTTTCAATTAAGCTCGCCCGACAGCGCAATTTTCGGACAGGCACTCAGCAAATTATAACATGATTTCCCCTGGGTGCTCTCGTGAGGGTGCAAACGTGACGGTAGATTTTATCGCAAAGAGCATCAAAAGCACAGCAACACTTGAAGGCATCGGTTAAACTTACGGAAACCAACGCCAGGTCTCGATAGCACCGCGCTGGACAAACGCGCAAGTTAAGCCATAATTGCAACGGAGGTGACTTACATGGACACAAAACCCTTGCTCATCCACAACGGCACGCTCGTGACCCCCGACGGGCTGCTGGAAGCCGATCTTTTGCTTGAAGGGGAAACGATCCGCGCGATTGGCTACGGGCTGGAAACGCTGCCGGGCATCGAACAGCTCGACGCGACCGGGCTGCTGGTGCTCCCTGGCGTGATTGACGCGCACGCCCACATCCAGCTCGATACCGGCATCTACAAGACGCCCGACGATTGGTTCACGGAGAGCCGCGCGGCAGCCTGCGGCGGCGTAACAACGGTGATTGATTTCGCCACGCAGTACCAGGGACAAAGCCTGCACGCGGCCATCGAGGCGCGGCTGGCGGAATCGGAGACCTCGGTGATTGATTACGCCTACCATGTCATGCTCACCGACATCGCGCTGGGTGAGGAGGACGAGTTAGGGGTGTTGGCGGAGCTGGGCGCGACGAGCATTAAGCTCTACACCACCTACCGCCCCAACTACTACGCCGATGACGCCACGCTGCTACGCCTGCTCGAAGCCGCCGGGCGCTACGGGCTGATGACGCTCGTCCACTGCGAGAACGACGCCATCGTGACGGCGCAAACGCAGACGCTCATTGCCGCCGGGCAGACCGGCTGGCGCTATCACGGCGCGGCGCGGCCCGTCCTGGCCGAGCATGAGGCGACCGCGCGCGTGCTCTTCCTGGCGGGCGAGGTACACGCCCCAGTAGTCATCGCGCACAATTCCAGCGCGCGCACGGTGGATCTCATCGCCGAGGCCCGCGCGCGGGGACAGATCGCCTACAGCGAGACCACGCCGCAATACCTGCTACTCGATAACCGCGTCTATGAGGGCAGCGAACCCTGGCGCTACATCCTCCAACCGCCGCTGCGTGAACCGGGCGAACCGGCGGAACTGTGGCAGCGGGTGAGCCGGGGGCTGGTGGATATGATCATCACCGATCATTGCGATTACACCAGGCAGCAGAAGCTCGCGGCTGATGATTTCACCCAGACGCCCGGCGGCTTGCCCGGTATGGAGACGCTGTTGCCGCTCGTGGCGACGTATGGCGTCGAGCGTGGATACATAGATTGGCCGGATGTGGCACGGATGCTGGCACAGAACCCAGCGCAAATCTACGGGCTGTGGCCGCGCAAGGGCGCGCTCCTGCCCGGCGCGGATGCGGACATCGTGTTGTACGATCCGAACGCAGACGGCACAATCACCGCCAAGGCGCTGCACACCCTCGCCGGGTATACACCCTACGAAGGGATGCCCGTCAAGGGGCGCGTGGTCAGCGTGCTGCGCCGGGGTGAGTTCCTGGTGCGCGATGGCAAATTCGTGGGCAAAAAGGGCCGCGGCAGTTACATCGCGCGCGAGCCGGTGTACTGGGAATGAAACTGGATGCTGGTTGCTGGTTGCTGGTTGCTTGCGCGCCATGACTACGCGACTGCGTGACTGAGGACTATGGATTATCTTTTGCTGATTGTAGGGCTATTGCTGGGCGCGGTGCTGGCGACCATCGTCTTGCGCAGCCGGTGGGAGGCGGAGAAGCAAACGCTCCGCGCGGATCTGCTGGAAGCGCTGGAAATCCGCGCGCGCACTGACCGGGAGCGGTTGATCCAGGCGTATGAGCATCAGCTCAGCGCGCTCAAGGCGGGGCAGCAGGAAGAGATCACGCTGGCGCGGCGGGAGAGCACGGCACAGAGCCGCGCCGTGCTCAAGGGCAAGCTGGCGGAGCAGCTCGCGCCGCTGCTGCCGGGATTCGCGTATCTCCCCGCCGATGCCCGCTTCCTGGGCGATCCGATTGATTATGTAGTTTTCGATGGCTATACTGAGGTGAAAGATAACGGCGGCAATGGCGAGGCGTTGGAGATCGTGCTGTTGGATATCAAACAGGGCAAGAGTATGCTCACCACCGGCCAGCGGCGCATCGCGGAGGCCGTCGCCGCCGGGCGTGTGCGCTTCGAGACCGTGCGGGTGTACGAGGACGGGACGATCCGGCGACATGAGTGGGGAAAGTGAAACGTACTGCGTACTGCGTACTGCGTAATGCGTAATGCGTAACAAGAAAATTTACGCAGTACGCATTACGCAGTAAATGAAGGAGATTGCTATGGAAACGCTTGCACTGAACACCACACTCACGCTCAACAGCGACGTGACGATGCCGATGTTGGGGCTGGGGGTGTATCAGGCGCACGGGGAAACGTGCGTCAATGCGGTGACGTGGGCGCTAGAGGCAGGCTATCGCCACATTGACACAGCCACGTTCTACGGCAACGAGCACGAGGTGGGCCAGGCAATGCGCGCCAGCGGCCTCCCCCGCGAGGCGGTCTTTGTCACCACCAAGCTGTGGAACAGCGATCACGGCTATGACCGGGCGCGCGCCGCGTTCCACGCGAGCCAGGAACGGCTCGCTTTGGGCGTCGTGGATCTGTATCTCATCCACTGGCCCGTCTCAGAACAGCGGCGCGAAAGCTGGCGCGCGCTGGAAACGCTCTACACGGAGGGCGCGGTGCGTGCTATCGGCGTGAGCAATTACACGGTGCGGCATCTGGAAGAGCTGCTTGACTACGCGAAGATTGTCCCCGCCGTCAATCAGGTGGAGTTTCACCCCTGGCTGTACCAACGGGAGCTGCTCAATTTCTGCACCGCACACGGTATCGCGCTGGTGGCCTACAGCCCGCTCACCAAAGGCGAGCGGCTGCGCGATCCGCACCTATTGAAAATCGCCCGCAAGTATGATAAAACCCCGGCGCAAATCCTCATCCGCTGGGTGCTGCAACACGGCATCGGCGTGATCCCCAAATCCGCCAACGCGCAGCGCATCCGCGAGAACGCGGCTGTGTACGACTTCGAGATTGCCACTGAGGATATGTGCCGCCTGGACGCCTTCGACGAGCGGTATCACTGCACCTGGGATCCAACCGGGGAGCCGTAAAGACCTGCCAGGTTTCAGAAACCTGACGGTCTTGAGGGGAATAGATGACCATCCACCATCTTGATTGTGGGCCGCTGCGGCCCTACTGGCCCCGGACGCGCGCCGTAACCCACTGCTTGCTCGTGGAAACGGACGCGGGCCTGCTGCTGGTGGATTCCGGCTACGGCGTCGGCGATGTGATGCACCCGACGCGCTCGATGCGCCTGTTCACGGCGACGCTGCGGATGTCCCGCAATGTGGCGGATACCGCCGTCCGCCAGATCGCCCGCCGGGGCTACGATCCCGCCGAGGTACGGCACATCGTTCTGACACACCTGCATCTGGATCACGCCGGCGGATTGCCGGACTTCCCGCAGGCGCGTGTCCACGTCTTTGCGGCGGAGTACGAGGCCACGCACCGGATCGGCAAGTTTGCCGCGTGGACGTACCAACCACAGCATTGGGTACACGGCCCGGATTGGGCCATTCATCGGCTAAAAGGCCAAACGTGGTACGGCTTCGATGCCATCGAGGTGCTGCCAGGCCTGCGTCCGCGCATCCTGCTGATCCCGCTCACCGGCCACACACCCGGCCATTGTGGCGTTGCCATCGGCGGCGAGGACGGCTGGGTGCTCCACTACGGCGACGGCGCGTATCCGTTTTATAATGTGGGCCTGACCAACCGACTCTTCAGCAATCCGCCGCTCGGCCTGGATACCTGGTTCTTGGGCGGCAACACCGACCGGCTCAAGGCGCTCTATCGAGCCTACAGCGACGAGATCACCTTCATCAGCGCCCATGATCCGGTAGATTTTGATAAGTTCAGTGCCGGGTAACGGGTGATGAAGTAGTTGTCCCCGTCGCCCATTCCACTACCAACTCTTTGGAGGTAACATGAAAGACATCCTATCCGATCTCAAACGCTGGCAAGCGGAGGGGAAAACCGAGTTTGCCATCGCCACCATCATCGAGACGCGCGGCTCGTCGCTGCGCCCAGCAGGGACGCGGATGCTGCTCAACACCGAGGGCGACATCGCCGGGTCGGTGAGCAGCGGCTGCGTGGATGGCGACGCCGTAGCCGAGATGGAGTTTGTCCTCAGCGGCGAAGCGGACATCCGCCGCCCGTTCTTTGGCATCAGCGACGAGCAGGCGTGGGGCGCGGGCCTGGCCTGCGGCGGCGCGATTGATGTGCTGGTGGAGCGCTATGATCCGCTCTACGATGTCATCATCGCAGAACTTGAGGCCAAGCGCCCGGTGGGTTTTGCCACCCGCACCGATACGCCCCGGCATCTACTGCACAAGAGCGATGGGAGCGTGCGGGGGACGCTGGGCGATCCTGCGCTCGATGCTGCCGTATTAGACGATCTCGTCGCCGCGTGGCCCGGCCCTTACGCGCAAAAGCACACCTATCCACAGGGCGAGGTCTTCGTGGAAGTGTTCCCCCAGCCCCCCACCCTGCTTATCTTCGGCGCGACGGATATTGCCGCGCCGCTGGCGCAGATGGGTAAACTCGCGGGCTACGAGGTCATCGTGAGCGATGCGCGGCGCGCGTTTTTGCGCGAGGAGCGCTTCCCCGGCGTCGAGACGCGCTTCGGTTGGCCGCAGGACGTATTCACAGCGGCGGACTTCGGCCCTGGCTGGGCCATCGTCGTACTGTTCCATGACCCTAAGTTCGACATCCCCGCGCTCACGCTCGCGCTGCACAGCGAGGCACACTACATCGGCTTCCTGGGCAGCAAGAAGACCCAAAGCGACCGCCGCGCCGAGCTGCTGCAAGCCGGGTTCACGGAGGAGCAGCTGGCGCGCATCCACGGGCCGGTAGGGCTGAACATCGGCGGGCGCGACCCGGCACTGATTGCGCTCTCCATCCTGGCGGAGGCGGTGGCTGTGCGGCACCGGCGCAGCGGAGGGATGATGAGCCGCCGGACAGGGTGAGTCTTTTATTTAACAGGATTCACAAAATTTTTCAATAAGGAACTGCCTATGAGACCCGAACCCCAAATTGACTATACTGCATTGATTGCCGCACTGCAAACCAGCTACAACGTCCCGGCGCAAAACGTGCGCTACTTCCCCACAGAGTGGGCGGATTATTGCTATGTGATCGAATGCGCCGATGGCAGCCGCTATTTTCTCAAGCTCCACCCGCATCAACTGGATACTACCGCGTCAGCGGCCAGCTCCGTGGAATTCTACCTCCCACTAGTCCACACACTGCACAAGCAGAAGATTCTACCCCATGTGCCATATCCTCTGGAAGCGCAAACAGGTAGTTTAACGGCGGATTTTGGCGCGTATCAGTTGATCCTCGTCCATTTTATCGAAGGGGAGGTGTTGGGACAGGCGCGCCTTGAGACAGCAGAATTCACGCAACGCGTCGCCCAGTTGGTGGGAACACTCCACGCCAGCACTTCCCGGCTGAACATCCCTAACCCGCTGGTGGAGCAGTACGCGCTGGCCTTCGCGCCGCTGCTCATGGATATACTGGACGCACGCCTCGCCAGCGCCACCGACACACAAGGGCAACGGCAACTCCGCGACTTTGCTCTCCCGCGCCGAGCGCAATTCCTGGATTTTGTGCAGCGCGCCCACGCGCTCCAGACCCACGCGGAAGCCCTCGACAAGCCGCGCGTGATCTGCCACACCGACCTGCACGGCTGGAACATGATGCTGGATGCCAACAGAACGCTCTACCTGCTGGATTGGGAGAACGCCATCCTCGCCCCACCGGAGCATGACCTGTTCTTCTTTGCCAGCGAGCCTGACTTCTGGGAGCACTTCTTGCCAAAGTATGAACGTGTCACCGGCCCGGCCTGGCTCAACGCGGGCGTCTTCGGCTTCTACTACTACCGCCGCGCCGGCGAGGATATAACCGAGTGCATGATCCACATCCTGCGCGGGGACGGGGGCGACGAGAGTGACGAAGAAAATCTTGCTATCATCACAGACTGTTTCCACGGGCTGGCATCTATCGAAGCGACGCTAACGCAGCTTACAGCCCGTCTACCAAAGCATGGAAGGATAAAACGATGAATATGAAACGAGTACTGGTTCCCATCGCCGACGGCACCGAGGAAATGGAAGCCGTCTGCATCATTGATATTCTGCGGCGGGCCGGGGCGGAGGTCACGGTGGCCTCGGTGGATGGCTTGCAGGTGACGGCCTCGCGGGGAGTGAAACTCGTGGCGGATACGCTGATTGCCGGATGCACTGACGAGATTTACGATCTCATCGCGGTGCCGGGTGGGATGCCCGGCGCGGAGCATCTGCGCGATTGCCCTGTGCTGGCCGCGCTGCTCCGGGCGCAGTCCGCCGCCGGACGGCGCTATGCCGCGATTTGCGCCGCGCCAGTGGTGGTGTTGCAACATCACGGCCTGCTCGCGGGCCGCCGCGCTACTTGCCATCCGAGCTTTGCGCTGCAATTGCATGATCCACAATCCGTGGAAGAGCGCGTCGTGGTGGATGGCCCGTGTATCACCAGCCGAGGGCCGGGAACAGCGGTGGAGTTCGCACTGGAGCTGGTAGCGCAGCTCTATGGCGCGGAGAAAGCACAGCAGGTGGGCGCGGCGATGGTGACACAATAAAAAAGACCTGGCAGGTTTCAGAAAACCTGCCAGGTCTAAGAAGCAACTACCACGCTACCGGCACTTTGCGCAAGCGATACTGCTTATCGTAAAACTGCACATACCGGTACTGCTTGCCGAACTCATAAACGCGGCGAGTTACATCCACGTCCTGCTCGCAATACTGGAAGACCTCTTCCACACGCCCCTCGCGCCACCAACTCACGGCCTGCAAGCCATCGGCGCTCTTGCCGATTTGCAACGTCGCCGTCGCCACAGAATCCAGCGCGACGCGGAAGCCCAGCTGCCGGTGGATTTCCGCCAGCATATCCACGGTAGGCAATTGCGCCAGCGGTACAGATGTGTACTGTTGCATCACCGGATAGTCGAAGCCGAACAGGTTGTAGCCCACTACCAGGTCAGTGGCCTGCAACGCCGCCACGAGCTCCGCGACATTAGCCTCCGTGTACCGGTGAAAAGCCCCATCCGCCGTATCGAACGTCACTGCGACCGACAGCTTCAGCCGTTCTGGGTAACGTCCGCCCACCTCTTGAAAAGTATTTTGCGTTTCGATGTCGAAAAAGATTGGCATACCGCCTCCTCTCACGTTTCAGGCCACAATCACGCCGCCGCCCAACACCACAGCGCCCGCATAGAAAACCAGAGATTGCCCCGGCGCCACACCCCGCTGCGCTTGGGCAAAGGTCACGCGGGCGCGCGGCCCGGCGATGGTCACATCCACCGGCACCAGCGGCGCGCGATAGCGAATACGCGCTTCAGCCGCAAACGCGGCAGCGGGCGGCGCACCCGCAATGAAAGTAACCTCCTCCAGGTCGCACTCGCGCTGCTCCAGGCTTGCCACCGGGCCTACCACCAGGGCATTGTTGACCGGATCCAGCCGCAGCACATAGAGCGGCGCGGGCGCGGCGATCCCCAAGCCGTGCCGTTGCCCTACGGTGTAGCCCGCCAGCCCGTGATGCTCACCCCGCACGACACCGGTCTCATCGAGAATCGGGCCGGGACGCAGCGCGTCCGGGTGTATTTTTGCCAGCAAGTCCCGGTAATCGCCACCCAGCATAAAGCACAAGTCCTGGCTATCGGGCCGCGCCGCGCTGGGTAAGCCATGCTCGCGGGCCAGCGTCCGCACCTCGGCCTTATCGGCCAGCGCGCCCAACGGAAACAGTACGCGCTGCAACAAGACTTGTGGTAGTCGGTGTAGCGCGTAAGACTGATCGTGGCGCAGACCGCGCGCGCGCAGCAGGCGGCTCGGTGCGCCGGGTTGATGCTCCACCCGGGCGTAATGCCCGGTAGCAACCCAGGCTGCCCCTACGCGCTGGGCTTCTTCCCACAGTGCGGCAAACTTGAAGGTAGGGTTGCAGGCCACACAGGGGTTGGGCGTGCGCCCCTGCGCATAGTGTGCCACGAACGGCTGCACCACATCCCGGTAGAAGCGGACCTCCAGATCGAGCACGCGGAACGGAATATCCACCGCTTGCGCCACAGCACGCGCGGCGTCCAGGCTATCATCGCCCGCGACCGCGCGCCACAAGCGCAGCGCCACGCCCTCCACCGCGAACCCGGCCTGACGCAGCAGCAGCGCCGCGACGGCGCTATCCACCCCGCCACTCAGCCCTAGAATGACCCGATCAGCCATCTGTGCCCCACAAGCCCTGGCAAGTTTCGCACAGCTGCCAGGACTGAAAGCTATTAGGCATACACCACCACCCGCGCATCGAGCGGCGGGATGGTGAGCGTGAGCCGCCCCTCGCTGGTCGTCGCCGGTTCGCCGCTCCACACATCCACGGGCACAGCCGTTGCCGGCGCGACCTTGCGCACATCCAGCGTGACTTCCTGCGGTTCGCTACCCACGTTGAAGGCGATCACCAGCGTTTCACCCTCATCGTGGCGGGCAATAGCGTAGACATCGCCTTTAGCGTGCAGTGTCGAGAAGTCGCCACGGCGCAGCGCGGAATGGGCTTTGCGCAGCGCGATGAACTTGCGCACGTCTTCCAACAAGGGCTTGTCCCACAGCCGGTCGTCCCAGGGGAAGGCCCGGCGGCAGTCCGGGTCGTTGCCGCCCTCCATGCCGATTTCATCGCCATAATAGATGCCAGGTGGGCCGGGGAACACCATTTGGAACAGCGTTGCCAGACGGAAACGGCGCGTATCGCCGCCCACCAGCGTGCGGAAACGCGGCTCGTCGTGGCTGCTGAGCAGATTGTACTGCACCAGCGTCACGTTCCAATCGTAAAGCCCCAACTGCCGCTCAATTTCCCGCGCGAAGCTCTTGGCATTGAACCGCTTGAGTTTGAACCCGCCGGGCCGCTCGGAAGTGTCCAGCGCCTCGCCGCCGAAGAACCCCAGGCAGGCGCGGTTGAAGAGATAATTCATCGTCGCATCGAAATGCTCGCCCTGTAACCAGGGCTGGCTCTCCTCCCAGATTTCCGCCAGGATGTACGCCTCAGGGTTGATGCGCTTGACGTGGCGACGGAACTCCTCCCAGAAGCCGGGGGTCTTGATTTCCAGCGGCACATCGAGCCGCCAACCATCAATGCCAAAGTTGAGCCAATACTCGGCCACATCCAGCAAAAAGTGGCGCACCCGAGGATTATCGGTATTGAGTTTGGGGAGCTCGCGCAAGTTGAACCAGGCCTCGTAGTTGTGCTTGTGACCCTCGTAAGCATGGAGCGGGAACTTGTGGACGATGAACCAATCGAGATACGGCGAGGCCGGGCCGTTCTCCAGAATGTGGTTGAATTGCAAGAAGCCGCGACTGGCGTGGTTGAAGACGCCATCGAGCATCACGCGGATTCCGGCAGCGTGCGCAGCATCCAGGAAGGTGCGGAAGGTCGCATCGCCGCCGAGGATGGGGTCAATGTGGTAATAGTCGTGGGTGTGGTAGCGGTGGTTGGCCGCCGAAACAAAGACCGGATTGAAGTAAATGGCCGTAATGCCCAGGTCAACCAGATATTCCAAGTGCTCGGTCATGCCGATGAAGTCGCCGCCTTTGAAGCCGTACGTAGTGGGGGGCGCGTCCCAGGGTTCGAGGTTGCCGGGCTTGGCAACCTTCTCACTCTGGGCGAAGCGATCCGGGAAAATCTGGTAAAAAATTGCATCTTTGACCCATTCAGGGGTTTGGATAGGCATCGTTGCAGCTCCTTGATAGTGGATTTCAAATTTCAAATGGCGAATTTCAAATGGCGAATTTCAAATGGCGAATGGCGAATCAACGTATTAGTGACCCGTCCTGAAATACGTTTACAGCAAATTAGGTATACTGTACATCACATCAG
>CAZDDI010000095.1:0-10470 GCA_964504195.1 uncultured Anaerolineales bacterium | reverse complement strand
TTGGTATATTATACCATATTTCATGCCTAGCGCCACCTTTTTTCAGGGGAGTCATTAATGTTTCTTGTTTGGAAGGCGTTGGCGCGCTTGACCTCGCACGAACGCCAACTGATTTTACTTTCGCTTGATCGTAATAGACTTGGGCTTGACCTCTTCGGCTTTCGGCAGGGTCAGCGTCAACACCCCGTGCTCGAACTCGGCCTCGGCCTTATCGGATTGAATCAGGGTCGGCAGGGTGAATGAACGGCAGAAAGAGCCATGACGCCGTTCACGGTAAATGACCTTGCCTTCTTCCTTCGATTCCTTCTCCTCCTCAACCTTGCCCTTGATGGTGACGGTATCGCCGACCGTGGTGATTTCCAGGTCTTCCGGCCTCACGCCCGGCACCGTGGCCTTCACTACGATAGCAACATCGGTTTCGAGTATGTCAATCTCAGGCACACCAACACCGCCAGCCACCAACGCACCAAAGGGCCGCACCAGGCTCTCGGACAACAGGCGATCCATCGCATCGCGGAGCGAGACCATCTCGCTCCAGGGTTCAAAACGTAACATGGACATACTGTACCTCCTTTGCTAATAGGTTAAGACTACATGAGTCTTGCAACCTTATTGTATCTACAAAATGTAAGAAATTGATAAGCGTAGTATTAGAAATGTATAAGAATGGTTGAATGCTTGGCGCAAGTACAATTCGATGGTATCATAAGTCCCGTAGTTTTAGCGCGATCCAGAATTACACGCTTGAGGCACATCGTGAGCATATCACAAACTATTTCTACTCCCCCGGCTACAGCACCAGAAACCAGCCACGGCAGGTTCAAAACCCTTGTACGGTTAAGCAAGTACACCACCGTCCGCTTATTCACCCTGGCCTGCATGGTGGTCATCAGCGTCTTCTTAACCACTATCATTGCCAACATGGGCGGCTTTGTGGATGAAATCGTCAGGGGCAATGTTACGTTTGCCGTTGGGATGGCAATGCGTGAGGATGAATACGCACGCACGCTCACCCCCGAACAGCGCGTGCAATATCTGGAAGCGCAGGTAGAAGCAATCCTGGACGCACAAGGCATGAACCAGCCTTTCATGCTACGTACTGCGCGTTGGGTCACGCGCGCGCTTACGCTCGACTGGGGGGAATCCAAGATGGGGCGCATCTACTTTGCCGGGAGCTATACCCGTGACGTGGGTGCCTATATCATGGATCACTTACCACGCACGTTACTGCTCTTTGGCCTGGCAAATCTATTCCTGTTCGGCGTCAGCATCACGATCGCACTGGCGTTGACCCATACTCAGGGAAGCTGGATAGATCGGCTCGTCATCATCCTGTCGCTCTTCTCGTCTGCACCACCGTGGGTCTATGGCATTATCCTGACCGTACTAGCCTTTCAGATACCAAGATTGCGCTTTATTACTGCACGCTTTGATACCTGGCCCAGAGAATTCGAGTGGGCGTATGTCCCCCTCATACTACGGCACATGCTATTACCTGCACTGTCTATCTTCTTGAGTAAGTTCTTCCAAAGCATTTTTGTCTGGCGTACATTTTTTCTACTGCATTACAACGAAGACTATGTTGACCTTGCCAAAGCTAAGGGGCTGCCGCTGCGGATGTTGGAACGCCGCTACATCCTGCGCCCCACCTTGCCCAGCGTGCTCACCAGTTTCGCGTTGCTCCTGACCAGCTTGTGGCAAGAGGTGATTATTCTGGAGCACTTCTTTAGCTTTGCAGGTATCGGCAAACTCTTCGTCCACGCCCTCGCTATCCATGATATTCCTATGATTCTGGCGATTGTGGTCACATTTGCCTATCTGCTGGCGGCGACGGTTTTCATATTGGATATTGCCTGTGCGCTGGTTGATCCCCGGATACGTATAGGCGGCGAGGCACAGCTCAAAGCTAAACTACCCCGGCGCAAGTTACGCCGGTTCACGCTCCCACGTCTCTCCTGGCAGCCGCCCAACTTCAAAGCGTGGTCGGGCAAAGCGCGCGAACTTGGGGGTTCCTTGGCACAGATAGGGCGCGAGCTTGTGCGCTTCCCCTCGGCTGTGGCCGGCCTGAGCATCATCACCTTCCTAATTGGCGTCGCCCTCTACGCTGTGATTGCTATTCCCTATGACGAGGCTGTCGTGCTGTGGCGCGGCAATCAACGCGCCTGGTATCAGACGCCTCGCAATGCGCTGCCCGCCTGGGTTGATAAATTTACCCGTGAGAGCCTACCAGCTACATTGATATTTGATAGCCGCACAGACTTTATCGAGCGGCAAATTACGCCCATCTCACCAGAAATCACAGATGTAACGCTCATTTTTCCTTTTGATTACACATACGATCGTTTCCCGCAAGAGTTGAGCGTATATCTGTATTCGCCACGCGTGGCCCGCGCGCCGCACATCTCGCTGAGCTGGCATACCCCCGATGGGCGCGAAATCCGCCTAGGCGAAATGACAGTGCAAAGCGAAGCGGCATACCGCTTTGCGCACGATGAGCGCTTGCTCCGACGGCTCGGCGGCAGCACACCGGAAGAAGCCCTATTCGCCGACCCAGCGGCGGAAACACCCACACCGCTCAAAGGCCACTACGAGTTGCACGTCAACGGGCTGTTCTTTGAGGAGTCGGTAGAGCTAGATGCGGAGTTCATCATCTACGGGCAGGTCTACGGGCTGGCCGGCACCGATAGCCGCCGCCGCGATCTGATGGTGGCGGTGTTGTGGGGTACAGCGGTCGCGCTTGCCTTCGGGCTATTGGCAGCTGTCGGCACCACGCTCACTACCATGCTGCTCGCGGCCACTGGCGCATGGTTCGGCGGCTGGCTCGACGAGCTCCTGCAACGCATCACCGAGGTCAACATGGTACTGCCATTCCTGCCGGTCAGTCTGATGATTTTCACGCTCTACTCCAAGAGCTTCTGGGTGCTGCTCGGCGTCATCGTCCTGCTAAGCATCTTCGGGAGCGCGCTCAAGAACTACCGGGCTATCTTTTTACAAACGAAACTGGCTCCCTATATTGAAGCCGCCCGCGCGTATGGCGCAAGTGATTGGCGCATCATCTTTAATTACCTGATTCCCCGTGTTGCGCCCGTATTGATTCCCCAGCTGATTGTTCTTGTCCCCAGTTATGTGTTCCTGGAATCCGCCCTGGCCTTTTTAGGCCTGAGCGATCCGGTGCTGCCTACCTGGGGCAAACTCGCACACTCGGCCTTTGCGACCGGGGTGTTCGTCGGGCCATACCATCTCGTGCTGGTACCTGCTGGCGCTCTGTTGATAACGAGCCTCGGCTTTGCGTTGATTAGCTACGCGCTAGAGCGCGTCCTCAATCCACAATTAAGGGAGGATATATGACCCGCACACCTTTGACCGAACAAATCACGTTTCTGTATACCCCTGACCTCGCCGCGACGGCGCGCTTCTACGAGGGCGTGCTGGAGCTGCCCCTGGCGCTGGATCAGGGTGGCTGCCGCCTCTATCGCGTAGGTAGCGATGCTTACATTGGCTTCTGCGAGCGCACTGGGGCCAAACCGGAGGGGTTGATCGTCACCTTTGTCACCGAGGATGTAGATGGCTGGGCGGCGCATCTCCGCGCTTGCGAAGTGCCGCTGGAGAAAGCGCCCGCGCATAATCCCACCTACGGCATCTACCACTGCTTCTTCCGCGATCCCAACGGCTACCTGCTGGAAATCCAGCGTTTCGATGATGCGGGGTGGGATGGGAGCAAAGGGACGTGAAACATGATGCGTGAAGAATTTTCTGGTCACGCATCACGTTTCACGTTTTACGACATTAGGGCGTAGGCAATCCCGGTGACTGAGACTGTCGAAGGCAGCGAGTCTTGGTTAGCGCGTACCCTTCGGCAGGCTCAGGGTACGCTACTTGCGTAAGTTCTGGCCATAACAATACAGCGGATCGAATGACTCGATCCGCTGTGTGTTGGTCAGCCTTTACAACATTCTTCGGGATTATCCGCGGATTTTTTGGAGTCAGTTTCAACTCTAAAACTGACTTTTGGCCCCAACACGGATGATATGCCCAAAAGGAATCCGAAATTGTACCACGCGCCATTGTTGTGGGTTTCGTAAATACTCACGTCTTTGTTGAACAAACTTGTCACAAACGTGAGAGGCGCGATGTTGCCATGCCAGAACCCTGCCCAAAATCCTGCCGGTTCGGCTTCCGGTTGCTTGAACCGCGAATTCTTGCCTGCGACTGCTAATTTGTTGACCATCGTATCCCTCCTCAAAAAATCTCAAATCTCAAAAGCTAACCCGTCGCGGATCTGGCGATCCGCTCCGAGCATTCCATATCTGAGGGGAACGCCGGTTCCCCATCTTCTTTACACATTACGTTTTACACGGTACGGGCGATATGCGGGTCAGGCTTTCCCGGTGTATGCCTGGTCACGCGCGGGTAAGCACCTCAGACGGCTACCCCACCGTCGCCGCTTCGAGCAGGGCTTGCAGGCGCGGGGCCATCTCCGCCGGGTTGGGATGCAGACCTTCCAGCAGCAGCAAGTTGGCGAAGACCTGCTCGATGGCAAGCTCCAGGCGCGGATCCTCTGGGGCGCGCTCTAGCAGCCCCACGAGGTTCAGCACCAACCGGTGATTACGGTTCAGCTCCAGAATTTTGGGCGCGACCTGGTAGTCCTGCTCCAACATCCGCCGCACCCGCTGCATGTCTCGATCCGGTGTGCCCTCCGGCGAGACAAGCCGCGCCGGGCTATCCGTGAGTACCTTCGAGGCACGCACTTCGGTCACGCGCTCGCCCAGAATATCCTTGAAGCGCGCCGTGAGCGCCGCGAAGGCGTCCCCGTCATCCGCTGCTTCCGCGGGTTCCTCGGTAGCGGCGGCGGGCAAGTCCAGCCCGGCGTCGTCCACGTTCTGCAATGGCTTGCCCTCGAACTCGCGCAATGCCTGCATCATAAACCCATCGAGCGGATCCACCAGGTACAGCACCTCCAGATCGCGCCCCTTGAAGTAATCCAGGTGCGGGCTGTGCGCCGCCGAAGTCAACGCCTCACTCAGGATGTAGTAGATCGCCGGCTGGTCTTCGCCCATCCGCGCCACATACTCGGCCAACGAGATCAGCCCGTCGCCGGAACGCGAGGAATGGAAACGCAACAACGGCAGCAAGTCCTCGCGCCCGGAGAAATCCGTAGCGACGCCCTCTTTCAAGTACGGGCCGAATTGCTCCCAGAAGATACGGTAGTCCTCCGGTTTCTCATCGGCCAAATCCTTGAGCGCCTTGACGACTCGCCCGGTGAGCGCCTTGCGGATGTGCCCCATCGTGCGGTTGCTCTGCACGCTCTCGCGGGAGATGTTGAGCGGTAAATCCTCCGAATCCACCACCCCCTCGACGAAGCGGAAATACTCCGGCAGTAGGTCTTTGGTGCGCTCCAGAATGAGTACTTTGCGCGAGTAAAGGCGCAAGCCCTCATCGGTGCGCATCCGGAACATGCCCCGCTCGCGGGTGCGCGGCACATAAAGAACGCTGCGCAGGCTGACGGGCGCATCGGTAACGATGTGCCGGTGCAACAGGGGCGGTTCGAAATCCAGTGTGATCTGGCGGTAGAAGTCGTTGTAATCCTCATCCTGCACCTCGGTGGGCGATTGCCGCCACAGCGCGGTCTGGCGATTGGCGACCTTATCGCGCACCTGGATGGGGAACGCGATGTAATCGGAGTGCCGCTTGATGATTTGCTCCAGCCGCCAGGCCGAAGCAAACTCTGTCGCATCCTCCTTGAGCTGGATTTCCACGGTGGTGCCGCGCTGTTCCCGCTCGCCGGGCGTGAGCGTGTACGAGCTCTCGCCGCGCGAAATCCACGTCCACACCTCGGCATCGGGCCGGTACGAGCGCGAGGTCACGCGCACCTCATCCGCCACCATGAAGACGGCATAAAAGCCCACACCGAACTGCCCGATGATGTCCGAGGGCCGCTGCCCGGCTTCCAGGTTCTTGAGGAACGCCAGCGCGCCGGAATGCGCAATCGTGCCCAGGTTCTCGATGAGCTCCTCGCGCGTCATACCGATACCGGTATCGGAGATGGTCAGCGTCTTGGCGTCCTCATTGAAATCAATGTGAATCGCCAGCGCCGTATCGGAATCGCGCACTTCAGCGTTCGTGAGCATCTCGAACTGTAGCCGGTTGAGCGCATCCGAAGCATTGGAGAGCAGCTCGCGCAGGAAAATCTCCCGCTCCGTGTAGAGCGAGTGGGCCAGAATGTGCAACAACTGCTGCACCTCGGCCTTGAATTCCAATTTCTCACCTGAAGTTTGTGTGTCCATAGAACCTCCTTGAAGAAAATCTTGACGTGAAACGTGATGCGTGAAACGTGAAGAGAGATCACACATCACGTTTCACACATCACATCCCCCTCGCCAACAATACCACAACTGAGCGTGGCGTCAACCGGTAATGCGTGGCTGTTACCGCCGGGGCGATGTCTGGCTCGCAGAAATCCTCCGGGGCGGGCAGGGCGGTATCCACGATGCGATGCCAGCTCTCGCCCCCCGCCAACGGCGGCAGCGCAAACGTGAGCGGCTCCCAGTAAGCATTGACCATGATATGCAAGTGATTATCCGGCTGCGGGTGATTCAGCTCGAAGGCCAGACAGTGCGAGTGCTGGCTCCAATCCGGTGCGCGCAACTGCACCCCATGCCAGATCAGATGCGGGTCGCTATCACCATCCGTCACCCAGTAGCGCTCCTCGCGGAAAATCTCCCGCGCCTGTGTGAACGCAATCAGCCCACGTACAAAACGCAGGAAATCCATCTCCCGATTCGCAGCGTCCCAATCGAACCAGCTCAGCGCATTGTCCTGACCGTAGGCGTTGTTGTTGCCCGCCTGTGTGCGCCGCACCTCGTCCCCCATCAGCAGCATCGGCGTGCCCTGCGACACGAACAGCAACACCAGCAGGTTCTTCATCTGCCGCAGGCGCAGCGCGCTGATGTCAGGATCATCGGTAGGGCCTTCCACGCCGCAGTTCCAGCTAAAGTTGACCTCGGCCCCGTCGCGGTTTTGCTCGCCGTTGTGCTCATTGTGCTTGATATTGTAGGAAACCAGATCGTTCAGCGTGAACCCATCGTGGCAGGTGACGAAGTTGATGGTGCGGTTCGGCTCGCGGTCGGCCTGTGGATACAGGTCAGGACTGCCGGTAATACGGGCGGCGAGCTGCTCCACCATCCCCGCATCGCCCTTCACGAAGCGGCGCGTATCGTCGCGGAACGGGCCATTCCACTCCGCCCAGCGATGCCCCACGAACGAACCGACCTGGTACAGTCCCGCTGCGTCCCACGCCTCCGCGATGATTTTCGTACCGGCCAGCACCGGGTCCGATTCGATCTCCCACAGAATCGGCGGGTTCTTGAGGGGACGGCCCGATTCATCGCGGGAGAGTACCGAGGCCAGATCAAAACGGAAGCCATCCACGTGCATCTCCGAGACCCAGTAGCGCAAGCAGTCCAAAATCATCCGCCGCACAATAGATTGGTTGGCGTTGATGGTGTTGCCGCAGCCGGTGAAATCGGCGTAGCGAGCCTGGTTTTCCTGGAGGATGTAGTAGGCGCGATTTTCAAATCCGCGCAGCGAGAGCAGCGGCCCGGTATGGTCACGCTCGGCGGTATGGTTAAAAACGATATCGAGGATCACCTCAATACCGGCACGGTGCAGAGCTTTTACCATATCGCGGAACTCATTGACCGCGCCTAAGGGCGCGCGGTTGGAGCTGTAGCCCTGGTGCGGCGCGAAGAACGCGACCGGCATATAGCCCCAATAGTTGGCGAGGCCAGCGGGCGCGTCCTGCTCATCGAAATGTTGCACGGGGAGCAGCTCCACGGCGGTGATGCCCAGGGATTGCAGGTAGGGGATTGTTCCGATAAGACCAGCGTAAGTGCCGCGCTTCTCCGACGGCACGCCCGCGCTAGGGTGGCGCGTGAAACCACCAACGTGCATCTCGTAGATGACCGAGCTGGCATAGGGCTCGACCAGAAAGTGATCACCCTTCCAGTCGTAATCGTTACCCACTACAACGCTTTTGAGCGCGTGAGCGCAATTGTCGCCGGGGCGCATCGCTGCCGCCCGCTCGTAGGTCCCCAGCCCGGACACCTCGCGCGTGTACGGATCGAGCAGCACCTTCTCGCCATCAAAACGCAGGCCCTCATGCGGCACATAAGGCCCATGCACGCGATACCCGTAGAGCTGCCCCGGCTTCAGCCCCGGCACGAAGGCGTGCCAGTAGTAGAATGTGCGGTTGCGTTGTGGATCGAGCCGGAGGACGTGCGAAGGACGCGCCGCGTCGGGAGCATCGAAGAGCAGCAGCTCCAGCGCCGTACAATTTTTGGAGAACACGCAGAAATTCACGCCGCCCGGCAACACCGTCGCGCCGAGGGGGAAACTTTGCCCCGATTCATAGCGCAGTTCCATACGGGCCTCCTTAAAAAATCGGCAAATCAGCAAATCGCAAATCAAAACCAACATAACGCGAAGCGTCGGCTTCGCGCGTACGAACTAGACAGTTCGCGCTACATTTTCATCCAATCGCTGATGAACGCCAGTTAATGAGGGATTCCTTTGAAAATGGCAGCTACTTCTCAGACCTGTCAGGTTTTTGAAACCTGACAGGTCTAATTCGTGAATCGGGCGATCCGCTCCGAGCACCTCGGCTCTGAGGGGAACGCCAGTTCCGCGAATTTTCGTGATTGCCGGTGTGACAAGACCATATAAGAGCTCCTTGCTTTCACTTGAAGTATAGCACGAGCCGCTAAAGTGCCAACTTCAGGATTGACAATTTTTAGCCTTTGAATATAATAAGCTTAGTTAACTTTTATGGAGGTATAGCTATGACAAGCAAGCAGTTCTTCGTCACCATGCGCACCAGCGTGCCCAATAGCACCGCTGTTTTGCCTTGTCGTATTGCGCCTCCACGAAGGTTGATATAACCTGAACACCCAAAAGACCGTGAGCGCAAACGACGCTCACGGTCTTTTTCTTTGTCTCAAACGCAGACCGTGGGCCCCAGAGCTCCCGGTCTTTTTTTGTTGTCAGGTAGATTCACCACAGAGACGCAGAGCGCACGGAGAAAAAGATGTTGTTAAAATCACAAAAAAGTTTATCAATTCTGATTTGTATTCGCCATTCACCATTCGCCATTCGCTAATTTTTACGGAGGAATCACTATGGATACCCTGTTCAAAATCGGAGACATAACTTATACCTTGCCGGACGGCCTGCACACCCGCCAGGTAACGCTGGATGATGCGGAAGCCGTTGCCAATTTGCTCAACGCCTATTACATTTCCATCTATGGCTCGCCGCGCGTGCAAGCGCATCAGTTCTACAACGATTGGCAATCGCCTTCGTTCAATCTTGCCACCGATGCGCTGCTGGTCAGCACAGGTGACGGGGACGTGGTAGGCTGTGCTGAGGTGTGGGCCGATGCGCCGTATGTGCATATCTACGGGAATGGCTCAGTCCATCCGGAGCATCAGGGGCGCGGCATCGGGACGTACCTGGCCGGATGGGTCGAGGCGCGCGCGCGACAGGCACTCGATAAAGCGCCGGAGGGAGCGCGGGTAGTCATCCAGCAAGGCGCGCCCGGCGTGGATGCGGTGAGCCAGGGATTGCTGGAAGCGCAGGGTTACGCTTGCGTCCGCTACTTCTTCCGCATGTTTCTGGAGATGCAAGCGCCGCCGCCGGAGCCGGTCTGGGCGCCGGGGATTACGGTGCGCACTTTCGACCGGCAGCGCGATTTGCGTTCGCTGGTCGAGGCGTGCCGCGAGGGGTTCCGGGATCACTGGGGCTTTGTGGAACGCCCGTTGGAATCGGAGCTGGCAGATTGGGCGCAGTGGATTGATAACGACCCGGAGCACGACTCGACCCTGTGGTTCCTGCCGTGCGCGCGCGACGAGATCGCGGGCGACGAGATCGCGGGGGAGGAGATTGTGGGCGCGTGTCTGTGCCGGCCCAAGACCACCGAGGACCCAGAGATGGGCTACGTCAACTCGCTTTCGGTGCGGCCGGCGTGGCGCAAAAAGGGCCTGGGCCTGGCGATGTTGCATCACGCCTTCGGCGAATACTACCGGCGCGGTAAGCGCAAGGTCAGCCTGGATGTGGATGGGGATAGTCTCACCGGCGCGCTGCGCCTTTACGAGCGGGCCGGGATGCACAAAATCCGCGAGTCTATGACCTATCACAAGGAGCTCCGCTCCGGCGTGGAGCTCGGCACGGTGACGTTGGAAGCGTAAGTGGATTCTTGTGAAGGTTGTTCGAAGATTAACACATTGATTCGGTAATAGCTCCATTGCCCCTCCCCCTTGCCCCCTCCCCACGCCGCTAGGCGACGCGGGGAGGGGGGAGAGAAATAAAGGGGTTTTGGGGGGGGGGGGGGGCCCCCCCCCCCCCAACCCCCCCAAAAAAACGCCCACGCGCCCCCCCAGCGGGGGGGGGGGGGGGGGGGGGCGGGGGGGCAAAAAC
>CAZDDI010000094.1:0-10725 GCA_964504195.1 uncultured Anaerolineales bacterium | reverse complement strand
CGCATTAAATTGCACAAGCTCTATCCGACAATTGATGTTTGCTGAACTACTAGTTTTGATTCGCTATTCGCCATTTGCCATTTTTAAGGGAGTATACAATGAACGAGGCGCGTGTGGGCAGCTATGAAACCTGGACCGATTGGGCGCGCGTGCAGGCGCGGGTCATTACCGAGCCGGTAGCCCGGTGGTTGGCACATTTGGGCGTGCATCCGAATACCATCACCCTGCTTGGGTTCGGGTTGGCTGTGGCGGTGGGCGTGGTGCTGGCTTTCGGTCAGCTCCGCATCGGCGGCGCGCTGCTGGCGCTCGTCTCGTCGCTTGATGCTTTTGATGGTGCCTTGGCGCGCTTCTCAAACAAGAAAAGTCGGTTCGGGGCCTTCCTCGATTCCACGCTCGACCGGCTCTCTGAGGGCGCGTTGCTGGCGGGCTTGTTCGTGTGGTTCGTCGGGCAGGGCGCCGCCGTCGAGATCTACCTGCTCTTTGCTGCGTTACTTGGCTCGGTGATGGTCAGCTACACCCGCGCCCGCGCTGAGGGGGTGGGGTACACCTGTAAGGTGGGGCTGTTCACCCGTGTCGAGCGCGTCCTGCTGCTCAGCGTCGGCCTGTTACTGGGTTGGCCCACGCCCACCCTCTGGATCCTTGTCGTGTTGACCTGGGTGACAGTGCTCCAGCGGATGCTCTATGTCTACAAAGAATCCCGTCGCACGCCATAGCTGGTTGCTAGTTGCTGGAAGCTAGAAGCTGGATGCTGGATGCTAAAAGCCGTTCGCATTCTGTGTTGACGTTGCTTGCCCGCAAATGGCTGGCATTTGCGGCCTTGATGGTCGCCAGCTTGCTGCCCGCCATGCAGCCGTTGCTCGTGGGGAGCGGCTGGCGCTCTGATGGCTTGCTGCATCTCTATCGCCTGGCGCAGTTGGAGCGTCACTTGCGCTATGGCGATCTTTTCCCCCGCTGGCTCGCCGATTTGGGACTGGGCTTTGGCTTCCCGCTCTTCAACTACTACGCACCACTGAGCTACTATCCGCCCGTCATCTTGCGCTTATTGGGCCTCCCGCTCGAAACCGCGCTGGCAGCGGGCTTTTTGCTGGCGCAACTGCTGTTGGCGTTGGGGACTTACCTCTGGACGCGCGCAGCATTCGGCTCAAAAGCTGCCCTCCCTGCGCTGGTGCTTATCAGCTATGCGCCTTACACCCTGTTCAACACCTATCACCGCGAGGCGTATGCGGAGCTGTGGGGGCTGGCGTGTCTGGCGTGGACGCTGTGGGCCATCCACCGGCTGGCGCAACGCAGCGATAAGATCTCGCTAGCTCTGGCGGCAGGTTGCGTCGCAGCGTTGATGCTGAGCCACAACATCAGCGCGCTGATAGGCTTCCCTTTGCTCTGCGGTTACGCGCTGCTGTTGACCTTGACGCAGCCTTTACGCGGGCGCGCTGCCTGGGCGCCCTTCCTCGCGCTGGCGTTGGGATTGGGGCTTTCTGCCTTTTTCTGGCTCCCGGCGCTGGGCGAGCAGGGGTATGTGCAGATTGCCCAACTCCGCATTTACGATTACCGCGATCACTTCCTCTCCTGGCGCGAGCTGTTTGCTTTACCCGCGCCCGCCGCAAAGGGCGAACTCAACCCAGTTATGCCGCTGGGCATTGGGCTACTCTTGCCGTTCATAGCATGGATGCCCTTCGGCAAGCTCAGGGTACGGTGGGTGAACCTGCCGAACTCGCCGCATTTTGCCATTCAAGTAGTGCTCGTAGTTGTCACGTTTGGTTTGCTTCTGATGACCCTACCCCTTTCCTTGCCGCTATGGGAGCACTTACCGCTCGTGGACTTCGTGCAGTTCCCCTGGCGCTTCCTCGGCCCGGCGAGTCTGGGATTCGCGGTGCTGGGCGGTCTTGCCCTGAGTCAGCTCCCCATCCCGGAGCGGTTCTGGTCGCCCACCGTGCTGCTCGTCGCCGGATGCCTCGCGCTACCCTGGCTCTTCCCCGCGCCCGGCCTGGAGCAGCCGGAGCTGACGCCGTCCGCGCTCATCCGCATCGAGCAGCAAACCAACTGGCTCGGCGCGACCGCTGCGGGCGATTATCTGCCCCGCTGGGTGGCGCAGCGCCCCGCCGCCGCGCAGTTGTTGCCGGTGTACGAAGCCGCCGCCGATAGCGACTACCTCATCCCCCGGCTCGACCCAGACAGCCTGCCCGCCGGGGCGAGCGTTGTGGAGCAGACATACCGGCTCACCCGCGCCCAACTCACGCTCGACGCGCCCATCGCCTTCCGCGCGCGCTTCCGCTGGTACTACTACCCCGGCTGGCAGGTGTTGGTGGATGGCAATCCCGTCCCGGTCATGCCCGATGGCCCACACGGGCTGCTTGCGGCGGACATCCCCGCCGGTCGCCATACCGTACAAGTTGCCTTCAGAGATACCCCTCTACGTCGCGCGGCGAATGTTATCTCTCTGGCAACACTGTGTCTCATGGTCGTTGGGTTAAGGATGAATGGCGCATGGCGCATGGCAAATGAGCGGAAAAGCGAAAAGTCGAGAAAGCGAAAAGGCGAGAAAACGGACTCTGGACTAAGGACTAATGACTCCCTCCAAAATCCAAAATCTAAAATCGAAAATCACTTGCCGTTGTTTTTTATTGGCGTAGCAATTTTCTCCCTCAAAACCTTCTACCTCGACCGCCACGACAATCCCTTCCACCCCTGGGACTTCGATGGGCAGCAGGTGCGCGGTGTGGATGTCTCGCTCCAGGTGCGCTTCGGCGATGACCTGCTGCTGATGGGCTATGACTTGGCGGGCGACGTGTGGGCATCCGATCAACCGGCAACAGTGACACTCTACTGGCGCGCATTGTTGCCGGTTAGCGATGATTACAGCGTGGCCCTGCATCTGCTGGATGGCGCGGGCTTTCGCTACGCGCAGGAGGATCACCAGCATCCCGGCGGATACACGACGACGATGTTCCGAGAAGGGGAGTTCATCCGCGACCGGTACACGCTCGCGCCCTTCGTCGGGACGCCGCCGGGCGCGGGCTACCGGCTGCTCGTCAAAGTATACGATTCCGCCGGACACCTACTAGACGCCTGGGATAGCTCCGGCGCGTGGCTGGGTAACAGCTACGCGCTCACGGAAGGGCGCGTGATACGCCCAGCGACTTTTCCCGACCCGGCCACTTTACCCATCGCGTTGCCGGTGGATGTACCACTCGGCGCGGGGATGCGCTTACTTGGCACAGGGCTGCTGCCGGAGGATGTAGACGTGGGGGCGGAGCTCCCACTTACACTTTATTGGTTAGCAGAATCGGTCTCTTCTGCGGATGATTTGATGACTCTCCAAAATCCAAAATCCGAAATCCAAAATCGCC
Organism: uncultured Anaerolineales bacterium; assembly: GCA_964504195.1. Lineage (GTDB taxonomy): Bacteria > Chloroflexota > Anaerolineae > B4-G1 > SLSP01 > CAZDDI01. The sequence continues at coordinate 7,378 of CAZDDI010000094.1, read as the reverse complement.
TGTTGCTCGTAGACGCCCTGGGCGCGATTGTCGCGCAATCCGACGCCCCACCCGGACGTGCAGCGCATCCCACCTCCGCATGGCTGCCCGGCGAAGTGCTCCGCGAGGAGCGCGCTTTGCTCATCCCGGCGGCGCGCTTCGATGCGCCGGAGCAAGCCCTCGCCAGCGGCAGGTACGAGCTGCGCGTGGCGTTGGTGGACGCCGCCGGACAGCCCCTCGGCCCGACGGTGACGCTGGGAATGCTGCAAGTGGTTGCCCCGGAGCGGATTTTCGATCCAACGCCTCGCCTGCCGCTCGCCCATATCGGCGAGTTTGCTGCCTTGCTGGAAACAACGTCGCCTCCCACAACCCTTGCGCCGGGTGACGCCTTCGACCTCACCCTGCTCTGGCGCGCGGAAGCCTCCGCCGCGCAGAGCTACATCGTATTTGTGCATCTCACGGATGCGAGCGGGCGTATCATCGCGCAACGTGACGCGCCCCCGGCAGGCGGTGCGCGCTCCACTACCAGCTGGCTCACCAACGAGCTCATTCGCGATACCTACACCTTCACCTTGCCGCCTGATCTCCCGCCTGGCGATTACACGCTCAAAGTGGGCCTGTACGATGCCCGCACCTACATTCGCCTGCCCGTAGCCGAAACCGGCGCCGATGGGGTCATCATTGGTCAGATACAGGTTGAAGAATGACGCTGTCGTGAGGCTTGAATCATGCTCCAAAATCTAAAATCCAAAATCCAAAATCCCCCTCTCTTCCCGCTCGCCCTCACGCTCTTTCTTTGGCCTGTGCTGCACTTCCTGCTGCGCGGTGACGGCCTCCCTTGCACGCACGACAACGCCGCGCACGCCTACCGCATCGTGGCCCTGCTCGATGCCTGGAAGAATGGCTGGCTCTTCTCCCGTTGGCTGCCCAACCTCGCGTTGGGGTACGGCTGCCCGCTCCTGCAATTCGCGCAACCCTTGCCCTATCTGCTGGGCGCGCTGTTTCACGGGATTGGCCTTTCGCTGCCGCTGGTGCTGGGATTGCTCTACTGGATCGGCTTCCTGGCGGCGGGCTGGGGCGCTTACACGCTGGCGCGCGATCTGTGGGGTGAACCGGGTGCGTGGGTGACGGGCATGGCTTACGCGCTCGGCCCGTTCCTGTTGCTCAACGCGCTGCGGCGGGGCAGCTTGCCGGAATCCCTGGCACTGGCCCTGCTGCCCTGGCTCCTATGGGCTTTCCGACGGCTGATCCTCGCCGGAGGCCACCGCCGCTTCGCGTTGACCGTAGCCCTGCTCACGGCCCTGTTCCTCACCCACAACATCACCACGCTGCTGTTCGCGCCCTTCCTCGGCGGCTACGTCCTGCTGCTCGCCTGGATCCACCGCGAGCGGCGTACCTGGCTCTGGGCCTTCGTCGCTGTCGCGCTCGCCCTCATGCTCACCGCCTGGTTCTGGCTGCCCGCGCTCGCCGAGCAAGACTTCGTCCAATTGCACCTCGCGCACACCACCCGCAACAACGACTTTCGCTACAACTTCGTCGCCTGGGCTGAATTGCTATCACTCCCCGCGAGTCCCCGCCCCGACCTGCTCAATCCACCCATGCGCATCACCGCTGGCTTGCCGCAGACGCTCCTGGCACTGCTGGGGCTGATCCTGGGCCTCCGGCGGCTACGACATGACGGCGAACGCCGCGCCACCCTCATCTACCTGGCTGGGTGCGCACTGCTTTACCTGTGGCTGGCGACCCCGGCCTCACGCGGCGTATGGGAAACCGTCCCCCAACTCGCTTTCGTCCAGTTCCCCTGGCGGCTGGCTGGCCGCGCGCTCCTCCCCCTGGCCCTCCTCGCCGGCGTCGCCTTCCCCTCACCATCTGCCATTCGCCATTCACCATTCGCCATTCGCCATGCGCCATTCACCATTCGCCATTCACCATTCGCCATTCGCCATTCGCTCATTCTCCTCCTTCTCGCCCTTCTCGCCCTTTTCGCCTGGCCGGAGATGACCCCATCCAAAGGCTTTTGTCCACAGGCGAGCCGCCCCACGTTGGAGCAGCTCTACGCCTTCGAGCAAGCAGGCTGGTTCTGCGTGGATAACGAGGGGAGCTTTACGCCGGTCTGGGTGCAGCAACGCCCCACAAGTTTAACGCTGGCACAAACATTTATCGCTGGCACGCAACCCGAACGCCTCGATAGCGCTTCGCTACCGCCGGGCGCGCATGTGAGCACAGCAGACTATCGCCCCCTCCGCGCCGCGCTTACGTTAGAGACGCCGGAGGCCTTCACTGCGCGTTGGTTGGTGCTGTACTATCCCGGCTGGCGCGTGCAGGTGGATGGCGCGCAAGTCAACCCCGCGCCCGAACCCGCTACTGGTTTCCTTACCTTTTCCGTTCCCGCCGGGAGACATACCATCACCGTTACCTATGGCGAAACGCCCCTGCGCCGTGCGGCCAATGGGATTTCGTGGGTTGGAGTCTGCCTGACGGTTGCTGTATTCCTTGTGCGCGGCAAATGGCGAATGGCGAAAAGCGAATGGCGAATGGCGAATGGCGAACTCGAAGAAATCCAAAATCCAAAATCCAAAATCCAAAATCTGACGGTTTTGCTCCTTGCGTTGCTTTTGCTGCCCGCTAAAACTTTGCTTTACGATCGGCTCCCTGCCCCGGCGGGAATGCCTCACCTTGCACGGATTGATACAGGCTTGCCTGTCGCCCCTACGCCGCTGGCGCAACGCTTCGATGCCGGGTTGATGCTTACCGGCTACACGCTCTACGCCGCGACCCTTCCCGCCGATGCCGAGATTGGCACAGATCTCTGGTGGCGCGTCGAGACGCCGCCTTCGAGCGAGTATCGCACCACCGTGCAGCTCGTGGGAGCAGACGGCCAATCGTGGAGTGGGGCCGGCACACATCGCCCGCGCGGCTACGAGCCGCCTCCCGCCACACCGCATTGGCCGCCCGGCAGCCTGGTCTACGACCCACATCTGGTCGCCCCCCTGCCGGGAACGCCGCCGGGAAAATACCGCGTCGTCGTCTCACTCTTCGAGCGCGATACGCTTAACCCGGCCTCGGCGCTCGGCGCGGACGGCAACCTGCTCGGCCCAACGCTCACGCTGGGCACGCTCACCGTGACCCGCCCCACATCGCCGTCCACGCTCGCCGCGCTGGGCGTGCCGGAGGATACTACGCCGGTCGCTTGCGGCGCGCTCCAGTTGTGGGCTTTCACCACCGACCGCACGCAAGCCGCCCCCGGCGAAATCGTGGGATTACGTTGGGTGTGGGAGGCATTGGATGATCCAGGAGAGGCGCTCACTGTCACGCTCTCGCTATATGCTGCGTCCCCCCTCATAGGGGGGACTGAGGGGGGACGGACGTGGGACTTGCCCCCGGCTGCCGTTTGGTGGCCCACAGAACAGTGGCAAGCGGGCGACCGCTGGATAGGCCGCCCCGTGCTACGCTTGCCGGGCGGCCTGGAGAGCGGCGATTACACTTTGGAACTTGCGCTGCCCCCTGAGACTGTTGAAGGGGTATGGGTTCGGCAGGCTCACCCACCGGCCCCTGAGCTTGTCGAAGGGATTCCCGGCTGCGCAGCGCTGGCGCGTGTTCCGTTGACCATCATCGCGCCGGAGCGCGTATGGGAGCTTCCCGCCGGGCTAACGCTGTTGGAGGATGCCATCTTCGGCGAGCAGGCACGGCTAGCGGGCTACGCGCTAGAGTGGGGCGATGAACTCCGGGTCACGCTGGCGTGGCAGGCCGTTGCAGAGATGACGGGCTCGTACCGGGTATTCGCCCATTTGGTGGATAGCGAAGGGCGCGTGGTGGCGCAAAGCGACGGCGAACCGGTCGCGTGGACGCGTCCTACCACCGGCTGGGCTGTGGGGGAGGTAGTGACAGAGACACGCTTCTTGCCCATTTCCGCTCCTGGCGCATACACCCTGCGCGTGGGCCTGTATCTCCCCGACGGCCCACGTCTCACCCTGCCCGATGGGGCCGACGCAATAAAGATTTCATTAGACAGTAGACAGTAGCCGGAAACCTGTCTACCGGCTACCGCCCACCCCCACCGCTGTGGTACAATGCACTACTATGAAACTCAGAATTCGCCATTCGCTATTCACCATTCGCCATTCACCATTCGCCATTCGCTATTCGCCATTCGCCATTCGTCTCATCCCCTATCTTAGCCTCAACCTGCTGACGTGCGTTGCGGGCATGGCGCTGCTCTCTGCGCATGGGCCGGATGGCTACGACATCGCCTTTCACTTTTGGCGCGCGGTACAGGCCGAGCGGCTACTGCGAGCAGGCATCCTCTTGCCGCGCTGGGCACCCGATATGGCCTGGGGTTACGGCTACCCGCTGTTCACCTTCCAGGGCGCGCTTTCCGCACAGTTGGCAGCCGCCCTGCACATCGTGGGCCTCCCGTGGACGGCGGCCTATTACGGCGCGTATCTCCTCGCGCTCCTCGCTTCCGCCTGGACGCTCTACCTGCTGGCCCGCGCTTTGTGGGGCGAGGTGGGCGGCTGGGGCAGCGCGGCCTGCTTCCTCTTCATCCCCTTTCACCTCTTCGTCCTCCTCTACCGCGCCAGCCTTGCCGAAACGCTCGCCTGGGTCTTCCCGCCACTGGTGCTGTGGGGGCTGATCCGGTGGGGCGAGGGTTGCCGGCGCGGCTTGCTCATCGGCGCGGCGGCTCTGGCGGCCCTGCCGCTGGCCCATCCCGTCTCCCTCTATCTCTTCCTGCCCCTGTTCGGCGTGTGGACGCTTGCCGAAATCGTGCACGCAACGCCCGCACAGCGTCGCCCGATCGCCCTGCGGCTGGCATCGCTGCTGACACTGGGGCTGGCGTTGGGCGCGTTCGCCTGGGCACCGGGGCTGGCAGAACGCGCCTATGTCCAGTTGGAACGCTCCACCAATATTTGGGTCTTCGATTACCGCCACAACTTTCTTACGCTCGATCAACTGCTCCCCTGGCCGCGTAACGCCGATCCGCGCCTGCTCAACGATTGGCCTGCGCTGGGGTTGGGGGCGCTGTTCTTGTTGACCGGATGTGCGGGGCTGGTGTGGGCCTGGCGCGCCCGGCGCGCTGAACGGGCGCGCTGGCTGGCGTTGGGGGTGGCCTGTGCGGCCTGCCTCTTCCTCACGCTGCCCGCCTCCTTGTTGCTTTGGGAACGCTTGCCCTTTCTGGCTTCCTTTCAATTCCCCTGGCGTTTCCTCTCCCCGGCCTCGCTGGCGTTGACGCTGCTTTGCGGCGGCTTTATCGCTGCTCTGGCGCAAAAAACCAAACACGCCTGGGGCGCACTGGCGCTCGTCGCCGCGCTGATTCTGGCACACGCCGGTTGGCTCTACCCGCCGCGCACGCCGCTTCCCGGCCCGGCCAACGTCGCCGGGATGCTGGCTTGGGAGCAGCTGAGCGACACCATCGGCACGACCGCCACCCGCGAGCTGCTGCCCGTCTGGGTGCTGGATGCGCCGACGTGGGACAATCCCTTGCGCGATGCCCTCGCGCGCGGCGAGGAGCCGGCGCGCTTCGATGCGGCTACGCTCCCGCCCGGTGGAACGCTATTGGCGGCGGAGTATCGCCCCTTGCGCGCCGCGCTCACCGTGGATTCGCCCCAGCCCTTCACGGCGCGCTGGCTGGCGTTTTACTATCCCGGCTGGCAGGTGCGCGTGGATGGCAAGCCCGTCGCCGTCGCGCCGGAGCCGGAAACCGGCCTCGTGACCTTCCCCTTCCCCGCCGGGCAACATCGGATCGAAGTGTGGTTTGGCGAGACTCCGCTGCGCCGCGTGCTCAATGCGGTTTCTCTGGGGGCGCTGGTGGCGTTGCTTTTGCTATGCTTTTTCTATCGCACAACTGGCGACTGGCGAAAAGTGAATGGCGCATGGCGCATGGCGAATAGTGAACAATTTTCTATTCTTATTCTTTCGATCCTGTTATTGCTACTGGTTTGGTTTGCCGAGCCGCTAGGATTGCCTTTCCGCCGGACGCGGTTGCAGCCCGATGGCACATTGCGTGGCGTTGCCACACCGTTGGCGGCGAACTTCGGCAATCGCGTGGCCTTTATCGGCGCGGAACTGCCGCCCGCGCAGTTCCCGGCGGATGCCGCGCCGGAGATCCGCCTCTACGCGCGCGCGCTCGATACTGGCGGACGGCGTTGGCTGCCCGGCTTGAGCTTGCGCGGACCCGATGGCTCGCGCTGGCTACCCGACGGCTTGCGGACGGTGCGCGTCGAGCGCGCGCCGCCGCCGGTGCCGGCCTGGCCCGCCGACCGCTACGCTCTCTGGGCGCATCATCTGGATGTGTTGCCCGGCACGCCGCCGGGAACATATCAGCTGGAACTCTCGCTGTTCGACCAGGACACGCTCGAACCGGCCTCGCTGCTGGGACCCGATGGCAACCCGCTCGCTCCGGTATTTGCGCTGGGGACGTTCACCGTGACCCGGCCCACGTCGCCGTCCACGCTGGCTGCGCTGGGCGTGCCGGACAATGCTGAGCCGGTCACTTGCGGCGCGCTCCAACTGTGGGACTTCACTGCCGACCGCGTCCAGGCTGCCCCCGGCGAAATCGTGGGATTACGTTGGGTGTGGGAGGCATTGGATGATCCGGGAGAGGCGCTCACTGTCACGCTCTCGCTATATGCTGCGTCCCCCCTCATAGGGGGGACTGAGGGGGGACGGACGTGGGACTTGCCCCCGGCTGCCGTTTGGTGGCTCACCGATCAATGGCAAACGGGCGACCGCTGGGTAAGCCGCCCCGTGCTGCGGCTGCCGGGCGGCCTGGAGAGCGGCGAGTATATGCTAGAACTTGCGCTGCGCCCTGCGCTTGTCGCAGGGGGAGGGGTTCGGCAGGCTCACCCACTGGCCCCTGAGCTTGTCGAAGGGATTCCCGGCTGCGCAGCGTTGGCGCGCGTCCCGTTGACCATCGTCGCGCCGGAGCGAGCGTGGGAGCTCCCCCCCGGTTTGACACCGCTGGATGCGGTCTTCGGCGGGCAGGCGCGGTTGGCGGGCTATGCCATAGAGTGGGGCGATGAATTGCGGGTCACGCTGGCGTGGCAAGCCGTCGTGGAGATGACCGAATCGTACCGGGTGTTCGCGCATCTCGTGGATAGCGACGGGCGCGTGGTGGCCCAGAGCGATGGTGAACCGGCAGCCTGGACGCGCCCTACCACCGGCTGGGCAGTGGGCGAGGTCGTGACAGAGACGCGCCTGTTACCTTTCCCCCTGGTAGGGGAGACCGAGGGGGGCGGCGCATACACCCTGCGCGTGGGACTGTATCTCCCGGATGGCCCGCGTTTGTTGCTTTCCGACGGTCAGGATGCGCTGGTAATTGCCGTGAAGGACTTTCCGTAGAGGGGCGCTAGTAGTTCAGCAAACATCAATTGTCGGATAGAGCTTGTGCAATTTAATGCGC
>CAZDDI010000093.1:0-11430 GCA_964504195.1 uncultured Anaerolineales bacterium | reverse complement strand
GGGGGTGGGGTAAAATTCTCAATTTGTAAATTTTTAAAGAGTGATTCTTGCAAATAGTTTTATTTACGGTTTATTTTCTTAATTTTCATCAGTTCGGTTTCATATCGCTATTCCTATAGCCATGCGGGAATTTTTTGACAAATCGGCAAATCAAAACTGACATAGCACAGAGCGCCTGCTCCGCGCGTGACCAGCGCATTATGAGTACAACCCATTTCCAACCCTATTGTACCCCTAGCGGCGGATAGCGCAAGGCTCAATAACAAATGGCGTGGATGCTACCATCCACGCCATTTGCATTACACCTTTGCGGGTTTACCGCTCCGGGATTTTTCCGGCGGCCTTACGGTCTTTGATAACTGTCTCGGTGATGTTTTCTGGTGTTACATCGTAACGCTTGAATTCCAACGTGAACGTGCCGCGCCCTTGGGTCATGCTGCGCAGCTCGGTAGCGTAGCCACGCGCCTCGGCGAGTGGCACGACACCATCTACGTTGCGCAGCTGGCCGCGCACGCGCATCGCATTGACCTGCCCGCGCCGTCGGCCAATGTCGGCGACCACGCCGCCCACATATTCCTCCGGTGCGTTGATATCAATTTTCATGATCGGTTCCAGCAAAGCCGGATGCGCCGCGCGCACCAGTTGCCGGGCCGCCATTCCGCCGCAGATCTCGAAGTCCATGCTGGCCGAGTCTACTTCGTGGTAGCGACCGCCGGTGAGTGTGATCTTCACATGTTGCACAGGGAATCCGGCGATGACGCCCTGCTCCAGCGCACGTTTCAGGCCCAGCTCGGTGGGGCGCCAGAAATCGCGCGGGAGCTCTGCCGGTGGGGCGGCGCTCACGAAGAGGACGCCATTTACGGCCTCCTCCGCTTCCTCTTCCGGTAACGGTTCGATGCGCATGACGACTTCAGCAAAGTGTCCGTGGCCGCCCGATTGTTTCTTGTAGGTCGTAGTGATCTCAGTCACCTGACGTACCGTTTCGCGGTAAGAAACCTGCGGCGGGCTAACCAATGGCGTGATATTGAACTCTGTCCGCAAACGGTCAATGGTTACGTCGAGGTGTAGCTCCCCCATGCCCGCCAACGTTAGCTCGCCCGTCTCCGCTTCCATCTTGTAGTGCAGCGTTGGGTCCTCATCGCAGAGGCGCATGACTGCCTGATGTAACTTTTCCCGCTCTTTGGTCGTCTTCGGTGCGAGGGCTACCGCGATGACCGGTTCCGGGAACTTGAAGCGCTCCAGCAGGATGGGACGCTGCGGATCGCAGAGCGTATCGCCCGTGAGCGCCTCTTTGACGCCCACCAGGGCCACTACATCGCTGGCAGACATGGATTCCACCTGTTCGCGGCGTCCGGCGTGCATCCGGTAGATGCGGCCTACGCGCTCTGTCTCACCAGTGCGGGGATTGTAGACTGGCTCGCCTGCGTTGAGCTGCCCGGAGAAAACCCGCACCCAAGTGAGGTGCCCCACATGCGGATCATTCACGATTTTGAAGGCGGAAGCGCAGAAGGGCGCGCTGGCATCGTCGGGCCGTTCGATAATTTCCTCTTCGTTCAGCGGATTGTGGCCCAGTACGGGCGGCATGTCCACTGGGGCGGGGAGATATGCGAGTACAGCATCCAGCAACGGCTGGACGCCCATACGGTTACGGGTCGTACCGCATAGCACAGGGACCAGATCGCCGGCAATCGTCGCCTGTCGCAGTGCAGCTTGTAGCGTCTCCGGGTCAATCGCTTGCCCCTCTAGCCGGAGCATGAGCAGTTCTTCGTTGGTTTCGGCGATGCTATCAATGAGCTGTTCGCGGGCTTGCGCCACGGCGTCTATCATCTCCGTAGGGACAGGGCCGATTTCCGGGTCGTCTTCGCCCTGGCGCCAAATTAGCGCGCGCTCGGTGAGCAGATCTACCACGCCTTGGAAATCACTTTCGCTGCCGATGGGCAGCTCCAGGGGTAATGCCTTCGGCGTCAAGCGTTCACGGATCTCACCTAGCACACGTTCGAAGTCTGAGCCGATACGGTCAAGCTTATTAATGAAGATGAGTCGGGGCAGCCGCTCTTGATTGGCATGTAGCCAAACGGCTTCGGTTTGCGGTTCGACGCCCCCCACGCCACAGAGAATCATTACTGCTCCATCAATGACGCGGATGGAGCGTACTACCTCGGCGGTGAAGTCAATGTGACCGGGCGTGTCAATGATGTTGATGCGATGGCCCTGCCAGTGACAGGCGGTTGCCGCTGACATAATCGTGATGCCGCGCTCGCGCTCCTGTTGCATGAAATCCATTTGCGTATTGCCATCGTCAATACTACCGGCGCGGTGAATCCGCCCGGTGTAGTATAAAATAGACTCGGTCGTCGTTGTTTTTCCCGCATCTACATGGGCAAAAATCCCAATGATGCGTACCTTTTCAAGTGGTGCTTCCTGTTTCTTACTCATTCCCCCCCCCTTATGGCTTACTGCTTACTCGTTACTGGTTGCTGGTAGTCCAATTAATAACCAGCTTCCAGCAACTAGCTTCTAGTAACCAGCTTCCAGACTTCTGGCAGCAAAAAACCTCGAGCTTGGTGGCCCGAGGCGTCTTGTGAACAACCCGGTACAACGCAACAACGAGAAATTGTAACACAAAACAGCAAAGAAGCAAGCGTTCAAAACGGCAAGCTCCGCACCACATTCAGGGTAGCCGGTTGGTGAAAATTTTATCTCGGAGTACAATACCGTTGGTTTGTTCATCACAGGAGGAAACTATGTCGCAGACAATGCCTTATGGAACCTGGACTTCGCCTATTACTGCCGAGCTCATTGTTTCCAAGACGGTGCGGCTGGGCGGATTGAGCCTTGATGGCGATGCTCTGTACTGGCTGGAAAGCCGCCCGGCGGAGAAGGGCCGCACAGTGCTGGTGCGGCGGACGGTGGACGGGGAAACGCAGGACGTGACCCCGCCGCCCTTCAACGTCCGCACGCGCGTCCACGAGTACGGCGGTGGTTCGTATTTGGTAGATGGCGGCGAGGTTTACTTCTCTAACTTTAGCGATCAGCGGCTTTATCGTGTGCGGTCCGGTGCGGAACCGCAGCCACTCACGGCAGAGTTGCCGCTGCGCTACGCTGATTGTGTCATGGATCGCGCACGCCACCGGCTGATTTGCGTCTGCGAGGATCACGCTACGCCCAACGAAGAGCCCCTCAATTCCCTGGCAAGTATTGATTTAGAGACCGGTAAGGTGCAGACGCTCTGCCTTAACCATGACTTCTTCGCCTCCCCGTGCCTCAGCCCTGACGGGGCCCGGCTCGCCTGGCTCACCTGGGAGCATCCGCGGATGCCCTGGGACGGGACGGAGCTGTGGGTAGCGCACATTGGGCCAGATGGTACGCTAGGCGATGTGGCGTGCGTCGCCGGCGGCCCGGCGGAATCTATCTTCCAGCCGGAATGGTCACCGGAGGGCGTGCTCACCTTTGTCTCGGATCGCTCAGGTTGGTGGAATCTCTATCAGCTACGTGAGGGGCAACTCCAGGCGCTATCTCCGATGGAGGCCGAGTTCGGCCAGCCCCAGTGGGTGTTCGGGATGCGCACCTATGCGTTCGCCTCCGAGCATGAGATTGTTTGTGCCTACATACAAAACGGCGATGATTATTTGGCGCGTCTCGATCTGCACACCGGTGACTTGATTACGGTGCCAACCCCGTTTACCGCCATCACGCTGTATGCGGTGGAGCAGGGACAAGTCTTCTTTCTGGGCGTTGCCCCCGACCGGCAAGCTGCGTTGCTGCGGCTGTCCCTGGGGAGTAGCGCGCTGGACAGCATCAAGGAGACTGGCGATATAGACGTGGATGCGGCCTACTTCTCCACGCCGGAGGCCCTGGCCTTCCCCACGTTCGATGGGAGCATGGCTTACGGTATCTTCTACCCGCCGCACAACCCCGATTTTGCTGCGCCGGAGGGGGAAAAGCCGCCACTCCTGGTCATCAGCCACGGTGGGCCGACGGGCGCGACCAGCAGCGCGCTGTCGTTGAGCATCCAGTATTGGACGAGCCGGGGGTTTGCCGTGTTCGATGTGAACTACGGCGGCAGCACCGGCTACGGGCGGCCCTACCGCGAGCGGCTCAATGGGCAGTGGGGCATCGTGGATGTGGAGGATTGTATCCACGGGGCGCGCTATCTGGTCGAGCAAGGCCGTGTGGATGGGGCGCGGCTGGCGATTCGCGGCGGCAGCGCGGGAGGCTACACTACATTGGCGGCGCTTACATTTCACGATGTTTTCCATGCCGGGGCCAGTCATTATGGGATCGGTGACCTTGAGGCCCTGGCCCGTGATACGCACAAGTTCGAGTCGCGCTATCTGGATGGGTTGATCGGTTCATATCCCGCGCAGGCCGCGCTATATCAAGCCCGTTCGCCGCTGTATCATACAGAGCAGCTTTCCTGCCCGGTAATTTTTTTCCAGGGGGCTGAAGATCCTGTCGTGCTGCCGAATCAGGCACAGGCCATGGTGGCGGCGCTACAGGGCAAGGGGATTCCGGTGGCGTATCTGGAATTCGAGGGGGAAGCGCACGGTTTCCGGCAGGCGGCAAACATCCGGCGCGCGCTGGAAGCGGAATTGTACTTTTACGGGTGTATCTTCGGCTTCATGCCCGCTGATACGATTGAACCTGTAACGATTGAGAATTTGTAACAACCGAAAACCCCCGATGTCCATAAGACATCGGGGGTTTTTAGCATCCAGAAGGTAATTATTCCTCGGTTTGCTTTTTGTCGCTGGGCAAGAAGCGGGTCACTTTGGTCCCACACTCAGGGCAAATGCCCTGCACCATCTTACGCCCGTTTTCCTTTACCTGTACATCGCCTTCTTTAACAGCCTGCTTTTTACGACACTTGACGCAGTAACCTTCGAATTCCATCACAGCCCTCCTCATAGAATATAATTTAGACTACAGATAGAGCGGATACTCATGGGAATAGTTTACAACTTTTGCGGTAACTGTCAAGTCGTATTTCTATTACGGGTGTGCGTCAAAGTTTTGTGCGCGGGCAAGCAGCCAGTTTGGGAGAGCCTTTGGAGGGCGTTAAAAACGCCCTTGCAATAACCGCAATTGCAAGTTGAGAACTTACTCCGCTTCTCTCCCCCCTGCTGCTATGCGGCACAGGGTGCGAGGGAGGGGGGCAAAATACCTCTGCAAATAGCATTCTACGAAAAAGTGACAGAAACTCTATGAGTCCGTGAGCATTGACTGTATACAATGATTGTGATACAATAAATATGATAAATTTATTGAAAAACATACATACTTGGAGGTTCACATGAAACGTTTACTCTGGATTACGGGAATGTGCTTGCTAGTTCTACTCGTTGGCTGCCAGCCGAAAATAACACCTACAGAGTCACCCACCAGCACCGTCTTGTCTGCTACCCCGCTGCCGCAAACAGACCCTACGCAGTCTCCGCCATCTGTAGATACGCCAGATGAGATACAGCCCACCGAGGTTCCCGTTATAGCTGATGTTCCCTGGATAGCGGATGGTGTTGTTACTCCGGGGGAATACTCCCGCGAGGCAGAAATCCGTGGGATACGCTTGTGGTGGCGCAATGATGCTGAATATCTCTACATGGCAATGGAGGGCGCGACCAGTGGCTGGATTGCCATTGGCATCGAGCCGTCTCAGGGCATGAAGGATGCGGATTATATTCTTGGCTATGTCAAAGACGGCGAAGCGTTGATATGGGACGCTTTTGGCACTGCGCCTACCGGTGCAAATCATCCCCCGGATGAGGAGCTTGGTGGTACGAACGACATCATCGCGTTTGCCGGGGTGGAGGAGAATGGCATCACCCGCTTCGAGTTCCAGATTCCGCTCAACTCTGGCGATGTGTACGATAAGGTGCTCGTCCCCGGCGGAACCTACAACATCATCGTTGCTATGGGTCGCAGCGACGATTTTAATGCCTATCACCCCACCGTGGGGCGTGGGCAAATCACACTGGACGATTAAGAGGCCCTATGAAACGGGTCGCCATCTATGCCCGGATTACCCGCATCACCGCGCCCATTCTCTTTGTGTTGATGTGGTATATGTTCATGACCGGCCCGGCAGTGTTTAAGGGCGACCTGGTGCGGCAATTGACGCTAGGGTTGATTGATCCTGCGCAAGCCGGGAAACAACACGCGGTTTGGCTGCCACCCATCACGGCGGTATTGTTTTACATCCATGCGATCTTGGGTTTTCAAATGTTGATCTATCGTGTAAAATGGATACAACCAAAGTGGCTCTGGGAAGCAGCTGTATTTGGTTTAGGTGTGTTGGTAATTGTACAGTTTTTGTGGCTGTTTTATGCGTAGTTTTAGGTAATGGGTGATGGGTGTTCTCATCACCCATTACCCTTCACCCATCACTATTTCATTGAGGAGGCAAATGATGAGTTCTCTGAGCGAAATTTTGACCCAGGCGATGCAATTGGAAAAAGACGGTGCAGATTTTTACCTTAAAGCAGCCGGCTTGAGTAGCGATGCAGAAACACGCGCGATGTTTGAGCAGCTAGCGCAGGACGAGAAGGCGCATCTGAGCTATATTGAGCGACAGTATGCTGCGCTAGAGTGCGGCGAGGATTGGTGCTCCATCCCCGAACTGGGAAAAGTTACTCCAGCGGATGTAAACGCCCCAATTTTCCCGGCGGATCTGCGTCGCGTGACCGAAATCTCCACGCAAGCCTCGCTGGAAGATGCACTGCTGTTCGCGCTCAACGCAGAGGATGCCAGTATCAAGCTTTATAAAGACGGTGCAGCCCGCGCCGATCATGCTGAAGCGCAACAGCTCTTCTTGCAGCTAGTGAGCGCGGAAACCACACACTTCACTATCCTGCTGCAACGCTACGAAACGCTCTATCCCTATCCCCGGTAGTTGCCGGGAAGTCTCCATGCCTGAACTACCCGAAGTTGAAACTATTGTTCGCAAAGTGCGCCCGCATCTCGTCGGGCGCACTTTTGCGCGAGCCGAGGTGCTATGGGAGCGCACGGTTGACCGGCCCACGGCTGCCGCTTTTTGCCGGGCACTGGTAGGTTGCACTGTTCACAGCGTCACGCGGCGCGGCAAGTACCTGCTCTTTGCACTAAGCAGCGGCGATACCTGGTTGGTCCATCTGCGGATGACTGGCAAGTTCTTCGTTTATGCTGCTGGGGACACACCCCCTGTGTCCACACACACGCGCGCGCGCTTCACACTAGATAACGGTTTACACTTCCATTATGATGATCAGCGCAAATTCGGACGCTTTTATCTGGCGCGCGACCCTGTTGAAGTGGTAGGACATTTAGGCCCTGAACCGCTGGAGGTAGCCTTCACCGTCGCGTGGTTGACTGAGGCGTTGCACGGACGGCGCGGCGAAATCAAACGGCTGCTGCTTGACCAGACCTTTATTGCCGGGTTGGGCAACATCTATGTGAGCGAGGCTTTATGGCAGGCGGGCATCCATCCGCAGCGTAGCGCAGGGACGCTAACGCCTACAGAAGCCACGCGCCTGCACACGGCCATCATTGCCGCCCTGCAAGAAGGTATCACTAATGGGGGCACAAGTCTGGGCGATCGCCAATACGTCTATCCTGACGGGGGGCTGGGCCGTCAGCAGGAGCGGTTGATGGTCTATGACCGGGCCGGCGCAACTTGTTCCCGCTGCGGCTACGCCATCGAGCGGCTGGTGCAGGGGCAACGCAGCACCTACTTCTGCCCGGTATGTCAGGGGGTAAAAATTGAGGAGTCCGCCGAAAAACTTTGAAATTTCACAGGTGCGCACAATTGAAACAAATGCTTTCGATCGCATGGTCACAGAAATGCGACCTAAAGGCCAGGAATAAAGGGGATTTTTTGCGGGGCGAAGCCCCGCCAAAAATCCCCTTAAAACGCCGCTTTAGCGGCGCAACAGGTAACGTAAGGAACTACTCAGGCTCAAACTATATTTGTCATTGCGAGCCGTCTTCGAACAGATGCGCAGAGACGCGGCTCGCAATGACAAGGCGGAGCGGTTTATCTCCGTGTTTTGTCTTTGATTGTTAGTTGATGACGCCGAGCTCCCGGCCCACGGTTGCGAACTGTTCCAGGCCGAAGTCCAGGTCTTCCCGCGAGAGCGCGGCGGAAACCATCACGCGAATGCGTGCGAGGCCTTTGGGGACGGTGGGGAAGCCTAACGCCATCGCAAAGACGCCGCGCTCGAAGAGCTGGCGGCTGAACTCTTTGGCGAGTTTCACATCTCCTAGCATCACCGGCGTGATGGGGGTGACGCTCTGGCCCGTATCGAAGCCCAACGTCTGCATTTCGCTCTTGAAGTAGCGCGTGTTCTCCCACAGGCGATCCACCAGCTCCGTGGATTCGCTGAGCGCACGCACCGCCGCCAGACACGCGGCGGTATCCGCCGGGGTAACGGCGCTGGAGAACAGGAAGGGCCGCGCCTTCTGTCGGATGTAATCTACAATGAGCTTCTTCCCCGCGATGATACCGCCCACTACGCCAAAGGCTTTGGAGAACGTGCCGATTTCCACATCAAACTTACCGTGCAGCCCGAAGTGATCCACGATGCCGCGCCCGCCGCGCCCCACAACCCCTTCACCGTGCGCGTCATCTACCATCGTCAGCACCTCGTAGCGCGCGCACACCTCGTAGAGCGCGTCCAGCGGCGCGAGGTCACCATCCATCGAGAAGACGCCATCCGTTACCATGAGACCGCGCCGGTACTGCGGCAGGTGCTCCTTGATCTTGGCTTCCAGGTCAGCGGGATCGTTGTGCTCGTAGACGATGATCTTGGCGCGACTGAGGCGCGCGCCATCAATGATGCTGGCATGGTTGAGGCGGTCGGAGAAGATCACATCCTCTGGGCCAACCAGGGGGGCGAGCGCGGCCTGATTGGCAAGGAAGCCAGCCTGGACGTAGAGGGCATCCTCAACGTTCTTGAAGGCCGCCATCGCCTGCTCCAGCTCGCGGTGGAGGCTGAGCGTCCCGGCGATGGAACGCACCGCCGTCGGCCCTGCGCCGAAACGATCCAGCGCATCCTTTGCGGCCTGTACCAGACGGGGGTCGTTGGCGAGGCCCAGGTAGTTGTTCGTACACATATTGAGCACGCGCTTGCCATCTACCATCATCCACGCCCCGGCGGGCGATTCGATGGTGCGTAGGTTGATAAACAGGCTTTGCTCCTTGAGGGCGGTCAGCTCATCTTCAATCCAGCGTAATTTGGTTTCGGTCATGGGTTTTTCCTCCAGGTTAATGATTTAAGCCTATACAAAAAGTCTTTTAGTTTTAGGGCTTACGCAATTCCGCTACCTGAGCCTGTCGAAGGCAATGAGTTTTGGGTAGTGCGGACTCTTCGACAGGCTCAAGGTACACTACTTGCGTAAGTCCTGAGTTTGCCATGAGACGTTGGTGCTGATGCACACCATCCCTGCACGAAAATGTGGGCGCGAATTGTCAGTGTATAGATGCGCCGTTCACAGCCACGCGGAGCAGACGTACAGGCTGATGAATTTTAAGATATTAATCCGTAAATAAGGTTTTGTGTCAAGTTGGTCGTTCTAAAAATAAAATGATACCCCCTATCCCTTTGCCCCCTCCCCACGCCGCGCAGCAGCGTGGGGAGGGGGCAAGGGGGTGGGGTAAAATTCTCAATTTGTAAATTTTTAAGAAGTGATTCTTGCAAATGGTTTTATTTCCGGTTAATTTTCTTAATTTTCATAAGCCTTGTGGTACAGGGAGAGAAGTCGCCGTTCGTGCTACGCTAGTTCTGATTTGCTATTCGCGCCATTCGTCATTCGCCATTTTCGAAGGAGCTGCGCCCTTTGAGCTGCTTTAGGGAGTAAGCCAGGAAAGCAGTGGAATGATTTCGCCTAATCTGTTGTACCAGGGTATCGTATCGGGTAAGGCCGCATCGGTAGTATTGATGATTAAAGGTAGATAGACATGATGGTTGAAATCGGTTGGCGGTGTGGTTGTGGGGGAGATGGACGTAGGTACGGGAGTATAGGTAGGTGTGGTCGTAGGGTGATTAGTGGGTGTAGCCGTGGGCGTATTGGTGGGTGTAGCCGTGGGCGTATTGGTGGGTGTAGCTGTGGGCGTATTGGTGGGTGTGGCTGTCGGCGTATTGGTAGGGATAGCCGTGGGCGTACTACTAGGTGTTGGGGTGGGGGTTAAGGTTTGTACCCAGCCGAGGTCTTTTAATAGACCGCTGGTGACTGGCCCAGGTGAGTGAATAGATGTACCGGGCGAAATCGCATATACCATCAAGGCGTTGATTGTGCCGGCATACGTGGCGTAATCCAGATGTGAATAACTGGAAGCTGGCAGCCAGGAGCTTGGGGCATACAATTTTACGCGCGTTCCGCCGTTGGCAGCATTGGCAAATGGGCCATCGAACCAGATATTGTTGCTTCTCAACGCTGTTCCCAATTCCACTGAGGGATTGGGGTAAATAGTGGTATTGAGAAGCGCATGGCCCTCGGCGTCTTGTGTAAAGTGATCATAGATGTCTGCATAGCCGTTCCAAGAACCCCAGCTACCCTCTGTGCCATTTACATTCATCGAACCGCCAAAACCCAGGCCGTGTGTAACTTCATGTAATACAACAGAAACAAAATCATACCGGTTAGTCGGAGTTTTGCCATCTGTGCCAAAATACCAGTAATCCAGATTATTACTATAGGTGGTGAAAATCTCAGGTGTTTCGCCGTTCAAATCAATATCCGCAAGTGCGTTTGCCAGGGACATAGGATAATTGGTGTTGGGTATTGGCGCACCTTGAAAATTTTGTGCGCTAGTAAAGCCGCCCCAACCCAGATAGCCGGGAATATCACCCCAACAAGCCTGAATGGTAATAGGAACAGAGGAGGTGATTTGTGAAGCCCAAATACGGGCTGCATAATTAAACGCCATTTGCGCTGCGTTAGGCCAATTATAACAGCGTGTTCCCCAAACATCATACTCGCCATCGGGCAAGTATTGTACTGTAATGATAGTATTACTTTTACCTTCTTCTAAAAACTCCACTGGTGGCGCGACGCGGTGACTTTCTCCGTGGGGGTCAGGTCGTAACCCTATTGGTCCATGTAACACAAATTGGACCGCTGGAGCCGCTTGCCCTATCCCCTTAGGTGCGCTCAAACCCCCGATCGCTCCTATCATCAGCCCGATTGCCATTAGCATCCCGCCCCAACGCAATCCTTTCCCCTTCACCATTACAACGTCCTCCTTTTCGCTAAGCCATTGAAATTATGTAACTACTCAGACTTGTCATTGCGAGCCGTCTGCGGCGGTGCAATCTCATACATAGTTGAGATTGCGCCGTTCGGAGACGAACGGCTGTCACGGAGACGTGGCTCGCAATGACAGATAAAGTTTGAGCCTGAGTACTGACCATTCGCTGAAATGGTTTTGACTTTGGTCAATTCGTCGCCAGCGCCGAG
>CAZDDI010000092.1:0-11838 GCA_964504195.1 uncultured Anaerolineales bacterium | reverse complement strand
ACGACCAACTTGACACAAAACCTTATTTACGGATTAATTTCTTAAAATTCATAATGCGCCGCCAGTTCGCGCTACATTTTCATCCAACCGCTGGTGAACCCCCGGTTAATGCAATGTCATTAAGTTAAGATCTGGCAGGTTTCGCTAAAATTAGATGGGTGTGTTTCATCTGAGTTAAGAGGGGCGCGGTCAGAGACCGGCCCTAGCCTGCTCTGGCCGGTCTCCGACCGTGCCAGTCTTCGTTCCATAACTGAAATGAAACACACCCAAATTAGATTGGGTAGGTTTTTACCGGTGAGTAACGACGTTTTGTAGATTCAAGGCCTTGAAACCTGTCAGGTCTATGTCCTAACCTTAGGGTCTGTAAAAGAATAACCTCCCGCGCCCACGTCCCCGGGACGGGGGCTTAGAGCAAAATGAGGGGAGTTATTCTTTTACGAACACTTAATGACATTGCCGGTTAATGAGGAATTCTACTGAAAAAGGAGGCGTGAAAACAATATGCGCCCCCCTAGCTTTCGTCAGGGAGGCGCATACGTTATCAATCACTGTGTTACAAAACTATGGTTTCATAACCAGCGGCAGATAAATGTAACGCAACGCCGGGCCGATGCTGAGTTCTGCGCTCTGCGGTGATTCGACCTCCGCATCGCTCACGGCGCTGACGGTGTAGGTGTAGGTGGTGCTGGATTCTACACTCGTATCGCGGAACCATGCGGCGGTGCTGTCTGCCAGCCAGAGCAGCTCGCCCTCCGCTGCGGCGCGGTAGATGCGGTAATGTCCCAGCGCTGCGCCCGCTTCAGGCCGCCACGTTAGCGTGATGCTGGCATCTGCCGTGTTGCGCGAACCGGTCAAACCGGTAGGTTGCGCCGGTGCGCCGACCAGGACGTGAACTTCATTGTTGCTGCCGTCCACATCATCTTCCAGCGGCGGGCTGACCCGCGCAATGATACGATGCAGCCCGGCGCGCGCCGGCCATGCGCCGGAGAGCGTGAAGGTCTCATTGAACATGAGCTCGCTGGGGATGGTATCGCTCACGATCAGCGTTTCCTTACCGGTAGCGACGTGCTGCGCGAGCAGCTGCACCGTGACCGGCTGATGGGTGCGCGCCAGACCCAGGTTGCGCGCGTTCACGCTGACGGGCACGAGCGTGCCGGAGAGCGGCAACGTCTCGGTCAGGCGCAGGTCTTCCGTTGAGATCGAGAGATCGGGTAACACAGGTAGATGGATCGCCATGACCTCATCGCCGGGCAGGCTGACGTTTTGGATGCTGACGCCCGGCAGTGCGGCGGATGCTCTTTGCCCGCCCAGGTTGAACGCGCCCATCGCCAACAACGTGGTCAGGCCGCTGCCCCGATTTCTGTACGCTACCGCGTCAAGCATCCAGGCTGAGCCGTACGTGAGATGACCGGGCAATGTGCAAGAGAAATTAGAGGTCAACCGCAGGTCAACCGTGATTGCGCTGAGCGCGCCATTGGTGTTTTGGGCATCGAAACCGCGATAGACCACCGTTGCTTGCTCTTCCGGCAAGATGATGACGCGCGGGCGCTCGATACCGCGCAGGTTGGGCGCGACGCGAGATTCCCAGGCGATGCTCTGCGCGTTTGCCAGCCGGTTCAGGCCGAGCGCCGAGCCGACGGCATAGCCCAGGTGGTTGTTGTTGCCCAACCCGGTGGGCGTCACCCCATCCCGGTCTTGCAGGTAGAGCGCGTAAGCGAGCACGGGTTGATCCTGGTCATCGAAGGCCACATCGGGCATGAGCGCGCCCAGAGGCAACCCCATTGGGCCGACGCTGACTGTCCAGACATCGGTGCTCGGCTCCCAGGTAGCCACCACCAGCCGGCGTTGGTCGTTGCGGTTGAACGCGCTGTACTCCTCTGGCTCGTTGTCATCGCTGGGCAGAATGCCGCTCTGCCGAATCCACGTCGCCATAGCCCGACCGGCGCTGTCGAAAGCCAGCGCTACCTCAGCATCAATGCTACCGGTGGGCGGCGGGCTTTGATTGGGCGCGGCGCTAACGATAGGCGCGCGCGCTGTCCACGCACCGGTGGCGGCATTGAAGACGCTGTATTCCACCCGCCATTTTTTCGTCGCCGTCGTGCTGACATCGTGGATCCACAGTGCCAGCGCGCGATTGTTGGCCGGGTCGCCGGCCAGGCTCACGCGGCCATGCGGCCCGCCGCCGGAAGCGACGAGCACGCGAGGCTGCCAGGCCGTCCCTTGCCATACGCTGGCATAGAGGGTTTGGTTGGCGAGCTGCGCCTGCGCCGCATCCCAATCGCCAGGATTGGTGGCATTGCGCGCGTTGACCGCGTAGATGGCGACGGCGACGCCATCCCCCGCAAAGTCAATGGCGGGATCGCTCACCAGCAGGGTCGGGTCGTCGCCTGGCCCTGCAACCGGCATGGCTTCGCTCCAGCTGGCCCCATCGAAGTAGACGGCGTACAGCACCCCTTCGGATTTGGCCGGGTCGTTACTGGCGTCGTGAACCCAGGTCGCCATGACATGCCCGTAACCATCCACTGCCAGCGCGGGCGCGGGCATCGTGGCAGGCGGCGGGGTGCTGTTGGCGTAGCAGAAGCCCGTGGCCTGCGCCATGGGGATGATGCCGCAGGCGCCATCGCTCGACTCCACCTCAAGAATCGTCGCCGGGCCGAACTCTTCCTTCCACCAGAGCGCTTTGAACCACACGCTACCGCGTAGCCGCAGACAGGCATCCGGCCCGGAGAGGGCGAACCCGGAAGGACTGAGCGTGATGGGGAAAGCCAGTCCCAGACTCGGCTCGGCGGTGACGCCTGCCGACGCGACGCCCATCAAGATATCAACCCACAGGGAAATGCTCCCCGTGAATTCTGCGCCGGGCGTGAAGGTGAGCGCCGGGGACAGATCAGCCTCCATCTCCGGTGTGAGATTGAGGAACGCCCGTGCGCCGAAACTGATGCTCAGGTTGACGTTGACCACCCCCCAGTAAGAGGCAACCATGCCGTTGTAGACCTCGAATGGGCCGAAGGTTTCGTTCATAATTGGGAAGATATTGCCCGTGTAGCGCGCCGGATACGAAGGTTGTCCCGCGACTTGCACCGCGCCCCCTGCAGGCACGGCCGTAAAGTGCATCGTGTAATTTCTGGCACACTTTTCGCGCAGGGATGCAGGCATGGCGGAGTAGCAGAGCACTTCCGCCCCGCCATGCACCTCTGCCGTGGCCGACCAGATGCCGGTGCGCGTGCTGAAGGTCTCATTGACAGAGACTGCTGCGCCGACGCTGTTCTCGATGCTGCCGAGGAAGCCCAGGGGGATGGGTGCATCCCGATCGGCAATTCCCAAAGTGCCAGCCATCACATACTCACCTGCGTTATATGTAATCGTCGCTCCATGGGCAAAGGAAGCACCCCAGCTGGGTGCTTTCAACCACGGTGGTGCTTCGGCCATCACAATCGGGACAATGAATTCTGGCCCATAAGCGGGGAGTTGCTCTCCGCACCCGCCTTTGTAATGCCCATACGCGATGAAGCGCATGTTGAGTTCGCCGGCCGGGAGCGTGTGCAGATTGGGCAAGGTCAAGTTCCAGTAGTTGGTGTCGGCAGGATCTTGCGTAGCCCACACCGTATCTTGTCCAGCCAGCTCTGCCTTGACACTTTCGATCGTCTCGAAGCTGGTATCGAAGCGAATGCGGAAGGTGATCGGTAGCGGGGGCAGCGAGTGCGGCACGCCCTGCAACGACAGGAACGGCCCGACCTTGCCGAAGTCATCGAGATACGATTCGATTTGCGCCTCCACACCCAGAATGGCCGGGCCAGATTTGTCGGTCGGCGCTAGATACAACGTTCCCATATCTATATTCGTCCCACGGCCCACCATACGCACCTTTTGCACCGGCTTATGATTACAGGCAAAAGCGGTGAAAGTATACGCGCCTTCGGGCAAGTCGAAACGGATGTTGGGATTGTCTACAGCAATAAAAGTCTGACTCACCGTCACCGGATGTTGGCCGCCAAGCGTACCGATGGTCTTGCCACTGACAATGATCTGCGGCAGATCGTCTGGTTGGATGGTGAAGGGATCGTTCAGGGTGAGCTGGCCGGTGAAGCGTGGCGCAGGATCAAGCCGGAACGGCGTGCAGGCCAACACCTCCCGGTGGAGCGTATTTACATGGTATTTCGTTGTCGTTGAGCAGTGCTGCTGGCCATAGGAATCCCAAGAACACTTAATTTCCTCATACGGTTCCGTCACCTGGAGCTTGCCTGTCAAACAGATTTCGTATTGACCGTAGGGCAATTCCTCGGCAACGGGCCACAAGGCAACGGGAGGATCGGAGTCAACAGAAGCGTCAATGTAATCATCCGGGACTGTGGCGGTGACGTTGATCGCGCCGGGATTGTCGAGCGTATACAACCAGGCGCCGTAATTGGCGCCGCCTGTTGCGCGGAGCGTCACCCCATAAGACGGCATACCGCACCAGTATTCGCCGCCGCTGCCGCTTGCACTCGGGACGAAAATGTGCTTGCCCGTGACATCGGTCTGCCCATGCCAGTATTCCGGGTCAATGACACAGCTCCCCAGATCGGCCCAGTTGTGATAGCCGGTCACGCCAATAGCGTCGCCGCGGATGCCATGCGTGATGGCGGTGGTAATCCAGGAAGGCGGTGGCGTGCCCAGTGCTGTCTGATACACAGCAAACGTGGCCGTTTTACGCATGACGACCGTGCCACCCACGCGCACCGTCGCCGTGAGTATATGCGTAGCAGAATAATTCTCTGCTGACGAGATATGAATCTGTTGCGTCTTGCTCGTCGCACCGTTGAGCGGGAACGCGCCCAGGGCATGTCCCAAATCTGTTTCGATATAGAGACTGCCGTTGGGATTCATTCCGCTGGCCTGCACGGTGAAATTCTGCCCAGGCCGCACGCGATTCGGCTGCAAAACAAGGGTCATATTATCAGTTACATCGAACTCGGCCTGGGCGGATTTGCCAATGCTCGCGGCGCGGAATTCTGATAGTACGGTCAGCGCATCCAGAGGCACGGTGGCCAGAACCTGGAAGGTCCCATCGGGTGAAGTGAGGAAGTCACCCAAGGGCGTAAAAGGCACCACAATGGGATCGGGTTGCCGCCGGAAGCTCAACGTGACCGTGATGTTCGGTTCGTAGCCCGCCCCGATGACGTAGACGTCGCTGCCGGGGCTGCCGCTGCCATGGTCGAGGAGAATCACCGCGGGCATCACGAAGTCAATGATGAACGGCCCGACATGCCGGGTGGCCGACCAGTTGCCGGCGCGATCTTGCGCTTTGACGTGGAAATACCATGTGCCATTGCTCAAAATGGGGCTGGTATTGCCGGTATCGAGTGTATCGTCGGGGATGTCGGTTGCGCTCTGCGTCCAGCTGCGCGAGTAGCCCGCGATGCCACTAGGCCCTACATCCAGGCTGTTGTAGACCACCGTGATGGTGTTATCGCTGCTCACCGTGCCGGTGGGCGGATCCACGCTGGTGATCGTGGGGAGTTGTGGCGCGTTCGTATCCAGCCAGTAAGGGCCTTTGTGCGTGGCGCTTTCGGCCCAGTGTCCCACATTATCCACCGTGCGCACATGGAAATACCAGGCATTGCCGTTGCTGGGGATGGTAGTATTGGCGCTTGTCCCGACCGTGTCTGTAAGCGCATCGGGAAGTGTCGTGCTTGACATGGACCACTGGTACGAATAGCCGTACACTCCGCTGGAGGCGTCGCTCGCGTAGCTCCAACTCATGGTAGCCGTGTCATCGTTGCTCCAGGCGCTCGTGGCCCGATCCCCCGTGATGGTTGTAGGATTGAGCGGCGGCGTGGTGTCAATGTCTACATTGTACACGGGGCTGTAGCTATAGTTTCCGGCCATATCCGCGATACGGAAGCGAACGCGGTTGAGGTGCATATAGGTCGAGTCCTGGCCGAAGTCGTGGGTATGGTTGATTTTTTGCAGGGTGAGCGTCCCATCGCCGCCGGGGCAGTAGACATCCTCGTAGGCCGTCCAGCTGCTACCGCCATTGGTCGTGAACATCGCCTGCGCCGTGGAAACATCCAGGCCGCTGCCCACATCCTGCACGCGCACGCTCATGGTGACGTATTCCTCGGCGGTGATGGCGTGCAGCTGCGGGCCGGTGGTTTGCGTCACCCAGCCGGTCGGCTGGAAATCGTTCCAGACAGGCAACTGCGTATCCACGACATGGATGGTTTGTGTAGTGCTGAAGACGCCCCAAATGCCGCTACAGTTGCTCACGGTGAGCGTGATGGTTCGGCTTCCCAACGTGTGCCAGGTGTAGTGCGCGTGGCTTGTATTCTGCCCGGTATCAGGCTCCGGCGACCAGGTGTAGGTGATGGGTTGATAGGGAGCGATGGGGGTAAGGCGCGCCTCAAGCCGTACCAGGGAGTGAATCTCCGCTGTGCTTACCTCGGTTATGGAGACATCTGTAATCGCTGCAGGGCAGGTAACGGTCAGGACGTGCGTCGCAGCCAGCGTCCCGCCACAATTGGCGGCGCGGAATGTAATCTCGTGGACGCCGGGATCGGGCCAGGTATATTGGGTTGCGGTTGTCCCCTGCCCGCGATGCGGCGACGGCTCCCAGATGTAGTCCAGCGGTATGGTAGAGGTGAGCGGGTCAATCAAGCCGGTAAGCACGGCGGTCGCGCCCGGATCAACCTCCCAATCGCCGATCATGCCCACGCGATACAGTGGCACGGGGCAAGTTGGGGCTATGGTCGCAGCGAAGATATCCCAGGTGCTCCGCCGCAGGTCTTCCCACCCAATCAGCACATCGCCGTTGGCATTGGCTGTGATGTCCGGGGCACGTTGCGGCCAACGTTCGGCAAAGCTATCATCGTTGACACGCCCGGCAGCGCCCCAGGTCACGCCTTGATTGGTGGAACGCGCGTAGAAAATATCATCATGGCCGGTATCGCGTGTATCTTGCCACACGATGTAGACCACCCGGGAGCTATCCAGCGGATTGCGACCCACAACCAGGCGCGGCGCTTGCGCCGGGCCGAGGGTGTCATTGACGCGGGCGGGTGTGCTCCAGGTCACGCCATTATCGCTGGAATAAGCATGGTAGATAGCCGCCACGCCGTCGCGTGCATCCTGCCATGTGGCATGGACACGCCCGCTGATGGGGTCTACGGCAATATCCGGTTGGGTTTGGGCTGTGCCATAGGGTGCGCTAAAGCAGCGGATGTCCGTCCAGGTGACACCCCGGTCGGTAGACCGTCCGTGACACACATCCTGATCGGTATCCTCCTCTGCCCAGGCCAAATGCAACGACCCGGCATTCCCTACCGCCAACGCGGGATCAACCAACGGGAAAGCCTGGCTGATGATGCGTACCGCAGCCCCCCAGGTTGTTCCGCTATCCAGTGAGCGGGCCATAAAGATACCGGGCCAGACGACGTAAACGCCATTGCTGGCATCCGCAGCGATGGCTATGTTGCCCGTGCCGCCGCCGAGGTTGACGTCGGTGCCCCAAGTCGCGCCGCTGGTGGTAGAGCGGTCGTAATAGATGGTGCTGGCGCTGCCCCGCCAGGCAGCGTGAACCGTCACCGCGCCGGTCGCCGCCAGCGCGGGCGGCGCCACGGCGGTGTGCCCGGCATCATTTACCAGGATGTTACTGCTCCAGGTCGCGCCGCCATCGGTCGAACGTGCTACACGCACGCCCGGCACGCTCAGGTCGCTGCGATAATCCAGCCAGGCGGCGTAGTAATTGACCGTTCCGGCCGCCAGCGCCGGGGCTTGCTGCCGCGCCTCGCCCTCATCGCTCACGGCCACTTGCGCCGACCAGGTCGTGGTGCGATAAGCGGAAACAATCGCTGCGCCGGTTGACCAGGCCAGATTTACGCGGCTGCTACCGGCAGCCAGCGCCAGATGCTGCTTCGTGCTGGTGGTGTCCACCACCAGCTCATCTGTACCCCAGGTCGTCAATACGCGCCGATCGGCGTAGAGCAGCGTCTGGGTGCCGGAAACAACGCGCCACGCCGCCACTGGCGTGCCACTGCTGTCCAGCGTCAACGCGGGCCGATCCGACACCCCGCCCATATCGCTTACTTCCTGATCCACTGCCAACCAGGTATCGCCCGCATCGGTTGAAATATTCCCATTGATTGCGCTGCCAAGCCGCGCGCTATCGCGCCAAACAACATACAGCGCCCGATTATAGGCCGCCAATGCGGGGAATTCCTGCGCGTCCCCAAGGCTCCCGTGACTGATGCGTACATTGGCGCTCCAGTTCGCGCCGCTGCGGTAAGCATAGTAAATATCGGCATTGCCAGCGCGATAATCTTCCCATACCACATGCACGCGGCTATCAGCAAAAGCAATATCAGGATTGCGATGGTGCGCCGTCCCTGGTATATCTGAACTGATGCGCACATCCTTTCCCCAGGTCATGCCCGTATTTGTTGAACAATCCACATAAATTTCGAAGAATTCATTGGTGCGATCGTCGCTCCAGGCGACGCAGACGGTGCTGCCGTCCACGGCGATAGCCGGTTCAACGGCGAGGCTGTCCGCGACATCGTTGAGATGCTCCGCAATGCTCCAGGTCATGCCGTCGTTATCGGAATAGGCATAGAAGATCGCGCCAGCGATGGGTTCATCGGCCCATTTCTCGACCCACACGCCATGGAGCCGCCCGGCAGCGGACAACACGGCGTCCGGCGCGCTTTGTGCGCGACCCGGCGCGCTGCGGCCTACCATCAGCGGGTCGCCCCAAGTGCTGCCGCCATCGGCGGAACGGCGCAATAAAAGATCGGTGTCCGCCCGGGCCGTCCCGTCGCCATTGCGCCCATCCACCCATACCGCGAACAGTTCCGTGCTACTGAGTGACCCGGCCAACACCGGTTCATCGCGCGGCGTGGTGATTGGAGATCGCGCCGTATCATTGACCCGGATGTTCGCATTCCAGGGTTGGTTCAGCAGCTCGCCATGCTGTGGCAAATTTGCTGCTGCTAAATCCTCCGGCGGCAACTCTGCTATCGGCAATTCTGCCGCTGCGACCTGCGCGCGCCATTGCACAAAGAACACTGCGCCCAGTATCAGGGCGCACACCCCCAAACATACCCACAAGCGATGTTGCATCCGTTGCATGATTCACCCCTCCTTTGCAAATCTAAAATCAACAAATCGCAAATCAAGACTGGCGTGGTGCGCGCACGGCGCATTTACGCACGGCGCATTATGAATTTTAAAAAATTAATCCGGAAATAAAGCAAGGGTTTGCGCTTTCAGTCACCCCCTATCCCCCTGCCCCCTTTCCCCCGCTTGCGGGGGAAAGGGGGGATATTTTTGAGAAGTTTTTCTCCCCCTCCTCACGCCGCGCAGCGGCGCGGGGAGAGGGCAAGGGGGAGAGGTAAAATTATCGCATTTGAAAGAGCGGTTATTGCAAACGCTTTTATTTCCAGGTTATTTTCTTAATTTCCCAGGACTTACGCACTTTGTAGGCAGAACAGAGATTTCACCGCAGAGAACGCTAAGATCGCAGAGGTTTTTTAAGGTTTTCTTGGCGTTCTTGGCGGTTAAAAATTTCGCACTGCGTAAGTCCTATTTCCATCATGCGCTGCAAGTTCGCGCTACATTTTCATCCTCGTGGTGTGGCATAGCCATATAGAAACTCTTCCGAAAACGAATTTTGCCTGTTTTCTCCCCATGCGTTCATGCAAAGTATTCGTTGTCGGTTTGCATCCCGTGTGGAAGTGAGACTGTGTCGGCGGGCTACAGCCCCGCCGACACAGTCCTTTCTACCGTGTCAGACTATAATCCACGCAAGACCAGCGGTAAATAAACGCGATGCTCGCCGCCCAAACGGAAACCACTACTGAGGGCATAGCTACTGGCGCTCAACGCACCGGCCTCGGCCTGCCCTACGGTATTTTCCAGCGTATAGCCGCCGCCGGAAAGAGCATAACTGCCACTGTCTGCCGTGTTCCAGGTTAAATCATAATCCCCGCCACTTTGAGCCAAAGCGCCCCCCACAAGGGTTGCCAACAACCATAGCGCAATGCTGGTGCTTAACAGCATTCGTCGTAATTTCATCTCGATGCCTCCTGCTCCCAAATATAGAATCTAGCAACCTCAGTTGGTGGAATGCTCAGTCAAGGTGACTTCTACTGTGTAGATGTAGACTTCACGCGGGCCGCCAGACAAAGTCCGTAAGTTGAGCTGCACCCAACTGGAGTTATCAACAGGTAGTCGCGGCGTATCAGCAATAAATGTCTCACACAGGTAGGTGCCGGAAGAACGATCCGTATCATTGAAAATGTAATATGCCGCACCGCCCTCTGTGCCAGTATTTTTACTGATCGTCAGCGCATCAATTGTTGTGCCGGCGGTCTTATAACATATTCTAAGGGATTTGACATATACCTGAGAACCGAACAGCGTGCCAAAGGTAGACATAGGAATTGAAACATAAGACGTAGTGCTGGCCGGTAAAACAATCTTCACCCCCCCCCCATCCAACGCCGTCACTTCCACGTTAGGGCTGTTACGCACCACCAGTGTGTGCGGGCTGAGATAGAGTTTGGAATCCGCCGTACTGTAGATTCGACCCGTGCCGCCGACAGAAAGCGCAGTGCCACTCGTACTGCGCACATCCGCGCCGATACCGGCCCCAGCGTTAGCCCATAACGCTGTACCAGCGTGAGATATAATCGTCAACCCGCCACCGGTCCCGGTATTGTCAATTCTTAACATCTCACCGCCAGTAGCGATACTGCCAACTATTTTGCTACCGGGCCGCAGCGTCTGAGCAAACGGCGCAGCCCATAAAGGTTGCCGGCTGATGGAAGTGAGATTCGTATAAGAGCCACTGCCCGCCGGGCAACGCACTTGGATTCCCAATGCCCGCCCCTGTCCATTGAACGCATCCGCGCCGAACTGATTGCTGAAGTTCAAGATCACGGTAAACAGACCATTGTTCACAGCGACGCCAGTTTGAGTTTCAGTGGTCCCTAACTGCACCGGCGTCGTGGTACTGGAACGGTCGTACAAACTGAACTGAAAATCACAGGTACCATTGACGGGCGTACCGTTTTTCTTGAGTTGTCCTTGATAGGTAAATCCGGTGCTCAGATTACCCAGTACATCGCCGCCAGCTGACTGTACAGTGAATACCGCATTACCTTCCGGATCAACTGGCCCCTGAGCCTGACTGGGGCCAACCCCACCCAACAACAGCATCAACGCCAAAACACTTGCAAGAATCAAACGCTTTTTCATGGAAGTCCTCCTGAGTTTTAGAGATAGATTGAGTGAATTAACCACCAAAAAAACAAGGTCTATTGCTGTATAAGTACCCTCCTGATACTGACTAACTGGTGTTACTGAGTATGGAGATCATTCAACACCGTCTGACCAACAGCACCCAATTGCAACGCGATGAAATCAGTTAAGTCACGCATGGACACAAAGTAGAGCTTTTGCCCGGTGGGAATGTGCTCTACTGAACCACGCCATTGGGGTTGCGGGGCAGCTTCAGCCCAGAAACGCACGACAAAGAGTTGGTTTAGAGATGCAGGTAGTTCATACATGACTTTTAGTATAATCAGGGGGCGTCCAAAAAGCGTCCAAAAGGCGAAACAATTTCACGGTACTTTCATGAAAATTAAGAAAATAATCCGGAGATAAAAACGTTTGCAAGAACCGTTCTCTCAAATGTGAGAATTTTACCCCTCCCCCTGGCCCTCTCCCCACGCCGCGTAGCGGCGCGGGGAGGGGGAGAAGCATAATGGGTTTTTGGGGCGGGGGGGGTTGCGCCGCCCCCAAAAACCCCCAAAAAAAACCCCCATACCCCCCATGGGGGGGGAAGGGGGGCGGGGGGCA
>CAZDDI010000091.1:0-12079 GCA_964504195.1 uncultured Anaerolineales bacterium | reverse complement strand
GCTTCAATGCCCGCGGCGTCTTCACCTGCGAAGGCGTCCCAGCCGAAGCCCTCGGCCTCGGTGGTCGCTGCGGCGGGCGGTTGAATTTCGCTGAGCCAGTCGGGCAGCCCATCTTCTTCGGCCTTGGCGCTGGCTTCTGCGGCCGGCGGTTGTATGTCGTGCATCCAGTCGGGTAGGCCCGGTTCTTCTTCGGTTTCAGCGCCAGCGGTTTCCTCGCTTGCGAAAGCGTCCCAGCCGAAGCCCTCGGCCTCGGTCGTGGCTGCGGCGGGGGGGTGGATTTCGCTGAGCCAGTCGGGCAGCCCCTCTTCTGCGGCCTCGGCGCTGGCTTCTGCAGCCGGAGGTTGCATGTCGTGCATCCAATCGGGCAGCCCCGTTTCTTCTGCGGCTTCAATGCCCGCGGCGTCTTCACCTGCGAAGGCGTCCCAGCCGAAGCCCTCGGCCTCGGTCGTGGCTGCGGCGGGGGGGTGGATTTCGCTGAGCCAGTCGGGTAGCCCCTCTTCTTCTGCGGCCTCGGCGCTGGCTTCTGCAGCCGGAGGTTGCATGTCGCGCATCCAATCGGGCAGCCCTTCTTCTTCTGCGGCTTCAATGCCCGTGGCATCTTCGCCTGCGAAGGCGTCCCAGCCGAAGCCCTCGGCCTCGGCGCTGGCTTCCGCCGCCGGCGGTTGCATATCGCGCATCCAGTCGGGCAGCCCCTCTTCTGCGGCCTCGGCGCTGGCTTCCGCTGCCGGAGGTTGCATGTCACGCATCCAATCGGGTAGGCCCGTTTCTTCTGCGGCTTCAGTGCTGGCTTCCGCCGCCGGTGGTTGCATATCGCGCATCCAATCGGGCATGGCTTCGGAAGTATCATCTTCCACTTCAAAAGTGGGTGCCATGTCTTTCATCCAATCGGGTATGCCGGTTTCTTCTTCCGCCGGTGTACCTGGATCGAGATCACGCATCCAGGTAGGTACATCTTCATCTTGTTCCGTTGGGGTGCCAGTGAGTTGTTCGAGCCAGGAAGCCCCTGTGGTCGCGGTTTGGGCTGCGGTTTCGGCAGTTTCCAAGTCAGTCATCCAGCTCGGTGCAGTGCTTTCTTCTTCGCCCTCCAAGCCAAAACCTTGTAGCCAATCGGGAATTTCGATTTGTGCTTCCAGGCCGGCAGTGATATCAACCAACCGCATTTCACTATCGGTCATATCAGGCAGGGCTTCAGAGATACCAATAGAGACAGAGGCCGATTCCAGGTGTTTGAACCACTTGGACTCGCGGTCTACCGGTAGAGCTTCGGGCTGGTAGCGCAGGCGCTCTAACGTTACGTCTTGCGCGGGGAGCGGTGATTCTGACTTGAAGAGTTCATTGGCAAGGACATTGTGCGGGTCGAGCTCTTGGGCGCGCTTGAGGTATTTTTCACCTTCTTCCTGTCCGCTCTTAAGCCAGAGTGTGCCTAGAATCAGGTTGGCTTTGAGGCAGTAGCGGATGTTTTCAAGCGTTTTCTGGCAAGCATCGGATGCCTGGACGATTTGATCATCGCGCCAGTAACCCTCGGCCAGGAGCAGGTGCAGGTCAATGCGATAAGGCTCTTCTTGCAAGAGGGTACGCAGCTCTTCGACCGCGCGTCCGTATAGGTTGCCGCGCAAGTAGAGCCGGGCAAGACTGGCGCGGGAGAGCGGGATGTGGCTAGGCTCAACGCCGTCGCGACGTCCATAGAGGTTACGCAGCTCGGCAGCCAAGTCGGGATTGTTGGGGTTAAGCTCGTAGGCACGCTCCAGATTCCAGAGGGCAGATTGGAGATCATTGCGTTGCTGGTGGGCTAATCCCAGGCCAATACGCGCCATCAGGTGCTCCGGATCGCTAGACAGCACTCGCCGGAAGATGTCAATCGCCAGCTCTGGGAGTTCGGCCTCCAGCAGCGTTTTCGCCAACAGGTAGTAAGCGTTGATATAGCGTGGGTATTGGCTCAGGATGTGACGGAGATGCGCGAGGGCCTCAAGATAGCGCGCCTCTTCGATAAACTCGTCAATTTCTGTCTCATACGCACGCAAAGTTATTTCGGACACTATCCCCTCCTTAAATATGGAAACGGTGATTCTGCGTGGGAAGCTAAGTCCGTTGCTCTGGTCTAATTATGCTATGTTTTAGTTAAAAAGTCAAAACAGCTGTAGGGAGGCGTGAAACGCGATTTGTCCCTTGCGAGGGGTGATGTACTTGAAGTGGTCGTCTCTATCAATTCAGTAGTTACGCAGTTGTTGTTTGGGCCACCGGCTCAAAGCGAACTTGGCGGCTAAAGCCGCTAAAAACACTCTTAAAAATCACTTTTTGAGATTAAAGATCGTTTGATGAAACAAACTGCGTAACTACTGTCAATTTATGGTTGTATTGGATTGAGCCAGATGCGGGCGGTTTGTAGGGGGAGTGCATCCAGAGTGACGAAATACACCTCGGCGGGTGTGGCTGTGGTGAGCGGCTGGGTTAGCGTAAGCGGGATGCTCACGCGGGCCTGTTCCCCTGGCGGTAGTGCGAGTGGGGCTTCCCCTATTACTTGCCCGTGCAGTACGACCCGCACATCGCCATGCAGTGGAGACCAGAAAGGATTGTCGAATGCAATCAGTACGCGATTTGTCGTCTCGTTGTTTATGGGCCAGATGTTGTGCTCCGGTTTCCAATACCCCCAACGTTGGGTGATTTCGGTGGTACACAATTGCACGTAGCGCGGTGCGCTGTCTAGTTCCAACGTGAACTGCTCGGCTAGTGGGAGCAAGGTTTGTACGTTGCCTGTGACCTGGGTCAGTGTGATGGCAGGACAAGGCAGCGGTAGGGTGATGGCGTGCGTTGTGGTTGCCATAGTCCAGGCGGCCAACGCTAGTTGATCATCGCGCTGGAACAGCAGCACATAGTCGTTGAGATCGTCCAGTGGCAGCCGTCGCTGGTACGTATAGCCCGCGAGAGTTTGTGCGAGCGTTTGGGCCGCGCGGTACGCCGTTTTAGGGGCGAGCTCGTAGGTGACAATGCCGAAGTTGTGCTGTTCGTCGGCAGGATCGGTGCCGTTGTTGCGCCAGTCGTACCAGATACTCAATTCTACGTCGGCGGTGAGGTGGAAGAGCCACTGGCGGATCAGATATTGTGCCTGCACGGATTCGGTGTACCAGCCTCCGGCTGTTGAATAACCCCACTCGGAGGCGAGGATGGGCATACGCCGGTGCGGGCTGAGCCGGTCGAGACGGGCGCGCAATTGAAGGTATTGCTCCAGAGCACTTTCGGGCGCTTCGCCCCGGTACGGGTGTACGCTCACGGCATCGAGCCGCGCTAGCGCACCGGTAGCGTGTAATGTGTCGAAGTATTCCCATGGGAATCCAACGGTGGCCGGGCCGATAATCAGAGCTGTGGGGTCCACGCTGCGAATGGCAGGTACGACAGCGTTGACCAGTCGGGCGTAGGCGACGGGATCGGGCGGTGCGTGCCAATACTTTTCCAGGTTCGGCTCGTTCCAGATTTCCCAGATGATACCGCGTCCGCGATAGCGGGCTGCTGCCGCGCTGGTAAAGCGAGCAAAGGCGCGGCGACCCTCGTCGTGGAGAACTGCCGGCCCGCCGCCGTAGAGATCGTTACCATAATTGAGGATGAAGAGGATGCGGATGTTGCGGCGTTCCATTGTGGTGACTAGTCCATCGTAGGCGGTGAAATCGTAGCGCCCGCGCTCCCGTTCGATGTTGCTCCAAAAGAAATCCATTCGTACCCAGCGCACGCCGACGGCTTCTAACCGCGACATCTCGCCGGGAACGGGCGCGGTGAAGTGGATGTTGACCCCGAACGGTTCGGGGATTGTCTGCGCTGGTAGGCTCCATACGCTGGGGCGCGGGGTGGGGGTCGGGCTGAGCGGGGGCGTGCTGGTGATAGGGGCGGTGGGCGTCAGGAAGTTCAGGCTGATGGTGGGCGCGGGTGTCGCTGTCGCGGTTGCGGCAGGGGCTATGGTAAGGTGCGGTGTGGCAGTGGGCTGGATTGAGACGGTAGCTGCCAGGGGCAGCGCCGACGGCGGTGGAGGTGCAACACACGCTGCCAGGAGCGTGAACAGGCATAGCCCCAGGAGCATCCGGCGTTCTGGCATGGATTAGATCTGGGGCGGGAACAAGGTTTCCAGACCTGTGCCCACAGCGTTGCGCCAGGCAGGGTAATTGTGCCCACTGGGATATTCATGATACTGTACCGAATAGCCCCGTTTGCGGAGCAACGCCGCCATCTCGCGGTTCGGTTCCAGCAGCCATTCGAACAACCCCACATCCATCCAGATATTGAGGGGGTGTGTTGGGCCATCGCTCACGAGATTGTGGACGACGGTCGGGTAGTCGCCTAACCGAAACGCGCCCGATTGGCTGAGGCTATGCCCGAAGATGTTGGGCATCCGCAAGGCGGTATACAGCGCGAGCAGGCCGCCCATCGAAGCGCCTAGTACGCCGTAAGTGCCTGGGTGCGCTTTGAGATCGAGTAAGTTTAACTCTTGTTGCGCCAACGGGAGGACATAATGCACTAAAAAACCCAACACACTCTCGCTGCAAGCGTATTCGATGAAGCGTGCCTGTCCGCCGTTTTGCACCAGCGCCAGTGACAGGGGGCGGATGCGTTCCTCGGTGATCAGATTGTCCACGATGGTGGGAAGTTTGGCCCGGCGATAGTAGTCCCAGCCATCGAAGACGACTAGCAGGGGGGTAGGCGTGGCAGTAGGGGGATGGTAGAGGTAGACCAGACGCTTGTTGTCGGCAACCATATCTGGTGCGGTGATGCTGTGGCGATTGACTGTGCCGGCGGGCAGTGTGCGCTGTTTTTTGATCAAAGGTGTGGGTGCGCCGCCCGGCATGTAGAAGTAGTGGTTGGTTTTGCCCATACCATTGGAGGTGATGCGCCGGTTCCAGGGATCGGGCTGGCGTTTCTCATCGAGCAGGTAGGCATACTCGATGTAAGCCGCGTGGGGCAGCGTGAGTGTGTACGTCCACAGCTCCGGCCCGGCAGCGGTGAGATAGCATGGTTCGCCGTCTTCCCAATCGTTGAAATCGGCGATGAGGCGGGGCGCAACCGGGCCGGCCCACACAAATGTGACTTGTTCACCTTCGATGAGCGGCGTGCCATGGGTCTGTGCGTGAGATAGGATGTGCATTGTATGTTTCTTGGGGGTGAATGTGAAACGTAAAACGTGAAGAAGCAATCACGTTTTACGCATCATGTCTCATTCCGCTTTGTCTTTGGCGAAGCGGCGCCCGTCTTTGAGCGCGGAGAGTAAATCGCGGCGTTTGAGCGCGCGTTTGCGGTCTACTTCGACCATGCCGGCCTTATCGTCGGCCAGGTGGATGAGGGCGCGTATCCAGGCAGCGCTCTGCACTGGCTGGTGTTTGATGCGCCAACGCTCCACGCGGATGGGCAAATCGGTGGCGTTGGTGAGCCGCTGGCCCTCGCGAGTGAAGGTCATCCCTTGGGATTCGAAGGTGACTTCGTAGGTTTCATATTCCGCTTTGATGGGGCATACCTGCATACACGCACCGCACTTGATGCAGTAGTAATCGGCCAGTACCAGATTGCCAGCGTCATCAATGTGTAAGGCGCGGGTGGGACAGATGTCGGCGCAAGCTAAACACCCTTCTACGCAGAGTTCGCGGCGCAGTTCGACCGTACCTTCCCAAGGTTGGATGACTGTGAATGCGCCGTCGCTCGCTACCTCGCATTGACGGCAGCGGATGCAGTAGCGATGGTTGACCTTGAGCGTGTCCTCCTCGGCCTTGTAGCTGATGACATCCGTGGGGCAGTTTTGGATGACGAAGTCCTTACGGCTCCAATCAAAGGTTTCGCGGTCAAATTTGTTGGATTCGATGATCTGGGGGAAGGCTTCGTAATCTTGCACGGGCACGATTTCTTTGCCGTTGAGGCTGAGATGGATGGCGTTGGTGGGACACATGGGGACGCACATGCCACAGAAGACACACTTGGTGGGGTCTACATCTACTGAGGCTTTCTGGCGCAGGCGTCCGTCTTGCAGCTCTGCCGGGACATGGCTGAGCGCGTCCTTGGGGCAAGTGAGCGGGCAGATCTGACAACCTACACAGCGGTCGAGCTCCCAAGTCAGTACATCATGGTGTGTAACCATCTTGCGTTCGATACTCATCAAGGTGTCGGTTCGGGTTTTTAGGGTTGTACCACGTTTCACGCTATTCACTCCTCTTCAAAAATCTAAAAATCAGTAAATCGCAACAGCGACAGAGTTTGCTGATAATCATTGATGGATGGTAACTACTCAAGCTTAAACTTTGTTTGTCGTTGCAAGCCGCGTCTGCACGGCGAAGTAATCTAAACTACGAACGGGATAGCTTCGCTGCAGACGGCTCACAATGACATGGCTGAGTAGTTACGATGGATGATGCACCTTTATAGACTCTATGGTAAGTATAGCACAATGTTGGTGAAATGTGAGCCGTGAAACATCACGTTTGGATACTGTGTTTATCCTTGTTTTATACAATGACTTGCGTGCTTGACAAGCAAGCGTGCTCCGCTACACTAGGGTTATTAAAATTGCGCCATCAGATTTATGGAGGCTGTTATGCGCCGTATAGGCTATGTCATTTTTTGGATCGGAATTCTGCTCAACACGGTATTTTACGGCGGTGTGTTCTGGGCAGGTTTCGAGGCTTCTTTGTTTGATTCTGCGCTTGTTGCTGATGCTCGGTTGGCTACGTTGCGCTGCCCCTTGTTGCTCACTACTGATGAGGGGGGTGTGGTTAGCGCTGTGTTTACCAATCCCTCCGAACGCGAGGTCCGGCGTATCGTTTATGCGCGGGTTACTGAACGCTATATCACCTTGATGCGCGAGGAGCGGGTCCCGTTGACGCTCGCGCCGGGCGATGCGCAGCGTGTAGAGTGGCAGGTGGCGGGTCGAGATGCTGCCTGGAAGCGCTTTGTGCTGGTGCGCGTTTATGCGCAGCGGAGTTCTCCGCTGCCCTCCCGGACAAACACTTGCGGTATCATGGTTTTTCCGGTTTCGGGATTGCGGGGCGCTCACATTGTTGTGGCTTGGGTGATAGCGGGATTGGTCTGTTTAGGGGTAGGGAGTAAATTGTGGTTGGTTATGCTGTCTGAGCATAACCGGTGGCGTTATGTGACCCTGGCTGGGTTTGCGGTCTTAGGGGTAGTGTTGGGACTGTTCCGTTTCTGGGCCGTTGCTGGTTTTGTGTTGGTGCTGAGTATTTTGTTGTGTGTTATCATCCTGGCGATGGACGTGGTTGAGAAGGATTGAAGGCTTTATGGCTAAGTGGGGGTATTCATAAGCGTATAGCACGCTTAAAAATACCCCCACTTTTTTGTGGTTTTTACTGTATCCCCAGCAGCTCTACCTCGAAGATGAGTGTGGCGTTGGGGGGGATGACACCCCCTGCGCCTTGTGTTCCGTAACCTAACTCTGCCGGGATGGTGAGCCGCCGTTGCCCGCCTATCTGCATTGTGGCTACTCCTTCATCCCAGCCGGGGATGACCTGCCCCACACCGATGACGAAGCTGAACGGCTGCCCGCGATCCACGGAGCTGTCAAACTTTGTGCCATCTTCCAGCCAGCCGGTGTAATGCACAATCACCGTATCGCCGCGCGTAGGACTTGCGCCGGTGCCTACCACGAGGTCTTCGTATTGCAATCCAGATGCTGTTGTAATCATAGTTCCTCCAGTTGGGTTTGGGTTTTGTTGTTGCGCGGTCGGGGTAGGAGCGACGGATGTCGGAGCCGCTGGTGTTGTTGCTGGTGATTGCTCACCCGTGTTGAGCAACCAGAACAGTCCCGCGATGAGTACCGCGACAATCAACAGGGTGACGGGAATAGCGATTGCTTTGCGCATAAGACTTTCTCCTTGATGGGTGCGTTACCCTGAGTGTACCATGCTCTTGTTATTCGGCAAGGCGTAGAAATTAGCTTAGTATTTTCCGAAAATTCCGCCGCGGTCAAGCCTGTCGAGACCCGCCGGCGGTCAAGCCTGTCGAAACCACCGCGCGAGTTGACATTCGGCCTGTCGCCCATACAATCCAGATAGGCTTGCAAAGGAGGTGCCGCTATGAGCTTTGGAAAACATCCCGCAGATAAACAGGCACAACCGCCACAAAAACCGGTCAAATTCACGCCGGGTCGGAACATCATTGTGGATGCTGATGTGCGCGTGTTTGGCGATTTAGCACGTTTCTATCCGTTGCCGGTGGGATTTATCTATCGCCAGGAGACCGATGGTGTGCCAGTGGTGGTACGTCTGGCCGACAGGCTGTCGTTTGCGTTCATCATTGAAGAAGACCTGTTGACATTTGAGGTGCAGCGCGCCGATGGACGAGGAACGATTACGGTTGAGGTTTTCAAGCGCGCTTGAGGGTGTGCAGAGTGGAATCTTTGGATACTTTTGAGTCGCTGGTAGCTGAGGCGTTGGACCAATTGCCTGCCGAGTTCCGCGAGCGGTTGGATAACGTTGAGGTGGTTGTGGAACCCTGGCCTGATGCAGACGCATTGCACCGTGCCGGTGTGACTCACCCTACACAACTCCTGGGTTTATACCATGGCATTCCTCAGACACGCCGCACCCATCGTTATACCTTTATGCTCCCCGATAAAATCAGCATTTATCGTGAACCGATTTTGCTGCGTTGCCATACTTGGGACGAGGTGCGACAGACCGTGCAGCATGTTGTGTTACACGAAATCGCGCATCACTTTGGGATCAGTGATGCGCGATTACGCGAAATCGGCGCGTATTGATGGGCAGTGTGAACTGTGGCGCCTTAAATGCCCCCCAGTTCACATACAATCACTTCTTTTTTTTCTCCAATGCCAAGACCTCTTTTAACGCGGGGATGTAGTACTCGCGGGTGTAATCCTTCACCATGCGCCGCATACTGAATTTTGGCCCCATCGTGCGAATGGCCTCTTTCATTACGGCAACCCAGCCTCGTGGTACGCCGTCGCGGTCGCGCTGATAATAGAGTGGGGTAACCTCTTCCTCAAGCAGGGTGTAGAGCGCGTTGGCATCCGCATCGTGCTGGGCTTCGGGATTGTCGAGGTGTTCTGCTGAGGGAATTGCCCAGCCATTTAGCCCGTTATACGCTTCCGCCCACCAGCCATCCAGAATACTCAGGTTGGGATTGCCGTTCAGGGCTGCTTTCATCCCGCTGGTTCCGCTGGCTTCCATCGGGCGGCGCGGGGTATTGAGCCATACGTCCACGCCTTGCACCAGATAGCGCGCGACGTGCATGTCGTAATCTTCCACAAAGGCAATCCGCCCCCCCATCTCCGGACTACGCGCCCAATTGTAAACTTCCTGAAGCAAGCGTTTGCCAGGGTCATCGGCGGGATGGGCCTTACCGGCAAAGATGAATTGCACTGGGCGATAACGATCGTGGGTCAGCTTGAGCAGGCGTTCGATATCGCGGAAGATGAGATAGGCACGTTTGTAAGTGGCAAAGCGCCGCGCAAAGCCGATGACTAGCGCTTCCGGGTCGAGGAAGATGCCCGAAGCTAACAACTGATCGGGCGGCATGACGCGCGTGATGCGATCCTGACGCGCACGCTCGCGGATGGTGGAGAACATCTTGCGTTTGAGGTAGTTGTGTGCTTCCCACAATTCGGCATCAGGTACATCTTCGATGCGTTCCCAGATAGCGGGATCATCCTGGCGTTCCAACCAGTCCGGTGAGAGGTACGTGCGGTAGATGCGGTGCATGGCTTCGCCTACCCATGAACTGATGTGTACGCCGTTGGTAACATGGCCGATGGGAGTTTTCTCCGGGGGGGTATCGGGCCACAGGCTGTACCACATCTGGCGCGAGACTTCGCCGTGCAGCTGGCTCACGCCATTGGAGCGGCCCGCCAAGCGCAACGCCAGCGCTGTCAGATTGAAGGCCGGCCCGTTGCCGGAATCGTGGCTCCCCAACGCCATGAACTCGTCGCGGTTTAGTCCTAGTTGTGGCCAGAGTTTGTGGAAGTATTTTTCCATCATGCTGAAAGAGAACGCATCGTGGCCTGCGGGGACCGGTGTATGGGTGGTAAAAATCGTTCCTGCGCGTACCCGTGCAGTGGCCTGCTCTAGCGTGAAGCCTTGAGCGATGTATTCGCGTAGCCGTTCCAGCACCATGAAGGCCGCGTGGCCTTCGTTGATATGCCAAACGCGCGGTTCAACTCCTAGCGCACGCAGAATTTTGACCCCGCCGATACCCAAGAGAACTTCCTGTTGGATGCGCATCTCTTGATCACCGCCGTACAGCCGGGCGGTCAGTTCTCGATCCCAGGGAGCGTTCTGCTCCATGTTGGCATCTAGCAGATAGAGCTGCCCGTTGCCTGTGCGCACTTGCCAGACTTGCAGGTGGAGTTGGCGATCCCCTACATCCAGAGCGATTTTAACGCAGCTGTCATCATCCGCACACAAGTAAGGGCGCAAGGCGACGTTCTTGGGTTCAAGTGGGGGATAAATGGCTTCCTGCCATCCGTGTGGATCGAGCCGCTGGATGAAATAGCCCTGCTCGTAAAGGAAGCCGATGGCGACGAATGGCAGGCCCAGGTCGCTGGCTTCTTTGGTATGATCCCCAGATAGGATCCCCAGGCCGCCGGAATAGATGGGCAACGAGGCGTGGATGCCGAATTCCGCCGAGAAGTAGGTGATAGGGTATTGGGTGTATTCCGGGTAGGTGGTGGAATACCACAGATAGCCGTTACGTTGTTCGCGATCCAACTCCATCAGCACACTATCGTAAGCGCGTAGGAAGTTGGGGTCTTTGGCGAGCGCGGCGAGTTGTGCCTCTGATATTTCCTGGAGGATGCGGATCGGATTGTGGCGTGTGGTAGTCCAGAGTGTGCGATCTACTATCTTGAACAAATCGCGGGAATTGCGATGCCATGACCACCAGAAGTTGAAGGCCAACTCTTCGAGCCGGGCTAACCTTTCCGGGAGCCTTTGCCGAATTTTCAATTGCGTTTCGGACAACTTTGTTTCCATGTTTCTCCTCTGAGCTATAAGCCCTTGTGAAAAATAATTTCTTCTACGGCTTGATCCATAACAACATCACAAAAACGATGATGCCGACAAATCCAAATTCAATGAGTACTCGGCGGGTGAGCCGCCCCAGTAGGTATTGGTAGCTCAGTCCCACGAGCATGTAGAGGCTTAATGTTAACAGCGTGGCGGCCATCCAGAATGATACGGGCCAGTAGCCCAGCAACCAGGCCAATTGCCCGCAGAGCAGCCCGCTGATGCCGGCGAAGAGCAGCTCGGCATGAAAGTTTCCCCCACTAGCGCTGAGTAGGTCAATTGCTAGTAACCCGCTGATAAGTAGTACCGCCGGCCCGGTGAGCAATGCGCGTCCTTGCCCGCTGAGGATGAGGCTGAAGAGGGCAAAACCCAACAGATAGTCACTGATGTTGAGCAGGGTACGGGAACTGGCATAGCTAGGGGCATCTGGGGAGAAGACACGGTAGGTGAGGTTTTCCAGCAGGCCGATGAGCAGCCCGGTGAAGAGTAGGGCGCCAAGCCAGAGCGGCCAAGTTTGAGTACGCACAAGTAACAGTCCTGCCAACAGACTACCCAGGGTGGGGGTAATAATTGAAAGTCCGCGCGGGCGTTCCAGGGTTTCCTGGTAGGGGTGGACGTGTAACAGGTAGCGCGTGCCGGTAGCGACCAGCCCCATGAGCAGTAGGGGGAGAATCCAATCGCCGGTGATAGTAAAGCCGAGAGGCGAGCCAAAGATACGGCGGACGCTCCACGAAAACGTGGGAAGCTCCACGAAGTGGAATAAGGCCGCGCTGACCAGCACAATGGCGAGGAGGATGCTGAGCCGGTCGCGCACAGGCGTCTGTGATCCCTGTCTTGCTGCGGGCATGGGGCTTATTCTAAGGCAAGCGGGGAATTTGTCAATCCTGTGTAACCCTTTGGGTTGTAAAAGGGTTAGTACG
Organism: uncultured Anaerolineales bacterium; assembly: GCA_964504195.1. Classification (GTDB taxonomy): domain Bacteria; phylum Chloroflexota; class Anaerolineae; order B4-G1; family SLSP01; genus CAZDDI01. The sequence goes on along the minus strand of CAZDDI010000091.1, from coordinate 156 downwards.
GGATGGCGTGTCATACGCTCTTTGAGGGTTGTGGGACTTGAACCGTGCTACGTGATATTTGTCACGCAGCACGGTTCACATTTCAGGCAAATTATAGATCACGCAAAAGTTGCCCAGTCAAAGCCGGTAATATGCGTGTTTTGAGCCTACTACAGC
>CAZDDI010000090.1:0-12323 GCA_964504195.1 uncultured Anaerolineales bacterium | reverse complement strand
TTGGTATATTATACCATATTTCATGCCTAGCGCCACCTTTTTTCAGGGGAGTCAACGTTTTCCCTCGAAAAAAACAACTACCGGAAGCCATACAATCAAGTAATTAGGCTTAGCGAGGGCAGAAAACACAGTAAGAAGAGCGAGGATTAATATATCCAACAGATGATCTTTTTTTTGAGAAATAAGCCTTAACGAAAGAAAAAAGTGCAGTAAAGCGATCGGCTTTAGCAAAACCATAGTAGGGTTATGATAGGCATTGGGCACAATATATCCATGATATAAATTCTGTTGGTAAAGTGTAAAAACATTGATTGGAGCTATTATCATCAAAGAAAATGCAACAAAACATATGTCAAGAGGTCTGTCTTGCGGTGCTTTGAACACCAGTACAGAAAAACAGTAACATAGAGCGAGGAAAAGGAACAGGTAAAGAAACAGAGAAATCAAGAAACCAGACACAAAATAATCCACTCCTGGCACAACATACCTCAATCTACTCGCCAATATAACCAATAACTGGAATAAAAAATGTGGCGTAGGAATTCTCATATGAGTAAAATTAGTCGATAGAATTATGTGGGTTGGATAATCTGTACCAGAGCTTCTCACCCAAATCATCTGATAGATCAGCGGAGCAAAAACAACAATAACAAGAATACAAAATAGTATTATTTTATAATTTGAGATACGTGGGGTCTTCATCATAAATGCTCCTAAAAAGCCGCAGCGCCGAAACAACTAAGGATTGTTCTATTTCGGATAAATCATTGTAAAACGGCAACCTGAGCAGCCGGTCGCTCACATTTTCCGTCACAGCACAATCGCCTGGCTTGCCGCCAAACTGCCGCCCCATATCGGAAAGATGCAAGGGCAAGTAATGGAAGACGCTCAGAATGCCCTGCGCCTTAAGATGGGCGATGAGCGCCTGGCGCGTTTCCAACGATGGCATCAGCAGATAGAACATGTGATACGCCTGTTCACAGTGTGCCGGGACTACCGGCAAGCGCACGCCATGTTCCGCTGCCCAATCCTGCAAATGTTCGGCATAGGTTTCCCAAATTTTTTTGCGGCGCGCCTGTACTTGCTCTCGCGCTTCCAATTGCGCGTACAGGAAAGCCGCCAGCATATCGGAAGGCAGGTAACTCGAGCCCACATCCACCCAAGTGTACTTGTCCACTTGCCCACGGAAAAAGCGGCTGCGGTTGGTGCCCTTCTCGCGCAATATCTCGGCCCGCTCGATGTATTGGGGATCATTGATCAGCAACGCGCCCCCCTCGCCACAGGTGAAGTTCTTGGTCTCATGGAAGCTCTGCGTTGCCAGACAACCGAAGGTACCCAAACATTTCCCTTTGTATTTGCCGAAGAGTCCGTGGGCGTTATCCTCCACCACCGGAATGCCATATCGTTCGGCAATCTCCATGATGGCATCCATCTCGCATCCCACGCCAGCGTAATGCACCGGCACAATGGCGCGGGTGCGAGACGTTATCAGACGCTCCAATTGAGTCTCATCCAGGTTCAGCGTATCGGGGCGAACATCAATGAAGACCGGGCGCGCCCCACGCAGCACAAAAGCATTCACGGTCGAAACAAAGGTGAAGGAGGGGAGGATGACCTCGTCGCCGGGCTGGATATTCAAGAGCAGGGCTGTCATTTCCAGCGCGTGGGTGCAGGAGGAGGTCAACAACACCTTGGGTACATCCAAAGTGCGTTCAAGCAATTGATGACACTTCTTGGTAAACGCGCCATCACCGGAGATATGCCCACCCTCCACCGCCTGGGTCATATAGGCCATCTCATTGCCGCAGAGCGCGGCTTTGTTGAAGGGAATGCGATAATCACTCATCTTGCCAACTCCTGTTCGCACGCAATAAACCACTTATGATACCATAGTTTCACGTCGCGGGTCACAAATCCACAGCGTTGATATAAGCGCTGCGCGGGAATGTTGCGTCCTTGCGTCACCACCACTGCTGTCTCCATGCCCTGAGTAGCAAACCAATCCAATGCCGCTGAAACCAGGCGTGTCCCGATCCCGCGCCCGCGTCCTTCTGGGCCAACACCCACCAGCCCAATTTGGCCTTCGGCGCACTCGTTTACAAGATGGCCCGTGATATAGCCCACCGGTTGGGATTCCAATTCAGCCACTAAAACTACATCGGCATAGCCCTCACAGCTACGGCGGATCCACGTTTCGTATAGCGCATTGCAACGCGCCTTTGGGAAGCAAGGATCGAAATAAAAACGGGAATCACGATAACTGTCCTTTGCCAGATTCTGAAGCGATGCAACATCCTCCGGCAAGACCATCCGTATTGTTACGCCATCCTTTTCTACCGAATGCACCGCCTCTGTCGGGTTCTGTAACAATCGCCGCTCAAAAGTCATTCGCACATCTACCAGGTGAAAACCATGTTGCTCTGCCAATCGAACCGTATGAACATCTGCTGAATCTGCCAAAAAATAAAGGCACGCAATTGCATTATCCTCGCACCAGCGCGTAATACCGGTCACAAGTTCCAGGTCGAGCTTTTGCCCTACTACGCGAGCAATCTGCTGACCGAAGAACTCAGTATCCCATGGAAGAAACTCACAACATTCGTGCGCAGTCATTTCTCTTGTTCCACGCCCTCACGCACCACATAAGCGGGTTTATCCATGGTGCGAAAATACATCCGCGCCAAATACTCTCCAAAGATACCTAAAGCGAATAGTTGCGCTCCAGAAAACAGCGCAATGATGGAAGCCAGGAATGGGAAACCCGGCACGCTCCCCCCCTCAAGAGCGAACCGCCCTATCACATACAATAACACTAACAACCCAAAAACCGTGAATGTAAACCCCATATAGCTGGCAACTTGTAGCGGCAACACACTGAAGCCGGTCATCATGTTCAGCGCATGAACCACGAGCTTGCGAAAGGTGTAATTAGAAACGCCCACCTGCCGGGTATCATGCCGCACCGGAACAGATGCAAAACGGGTTGTCCCCCATGTCAATAGCACGTCTATCGAGACAAATGGGCCACTGTAATTCAAAAATGCCTCACGCACCTGTGTTCTAAAGGCACGAAACGCGCTTACTTTGCGCGCTGTCTCTGCGCCCATTGCACTTTGCAGAGCCAGTTTGGTAATCTGTGAGGCTTTATCTCGCCAGAAACCATGCTGCTCATGCTGCGGTGTTCCGTACACCACATCGTAGCCTTCCGCCAGTTTTTGCAACAGATTGGGGATTTCCTCCGGCGGGTTTTGGAGATCATCATCCAACGTCACGATCAGCTCGCCCCGCGCCTGACGAATCCCCGCCAACAATGCGTTGTGTTGCCCATAGTTGCGCATAAGATTTATACCATGCACGTTCGTATACTGCGCGGCTATACTTTCAATCACTTGCCAGCTATTATCCCGACTGCCATCGTTTACCAGAATAATCTCGCCATCGTGGCCCAATGATTCAAATACGACTTGCAGGCGTTCAACCAACAGAGTTAGTGTACCTTCGCTGTTGTAAACTGGAACTAAGGCTGAGATTGAGGTTGGCATTTTATCTCCAATTCAGATGCTTCCGGCCAAAATCCAAAATCCCCAATCTAAAATCCGCCAGCGTATCGTGTCGCTCCACACCGATGCGGTACAATTTGCTCATCCTTCGACCCCGCTCAGGACAAGGATTTTCTACGCGGATGGCGATGTCACTCATAACATTCTAACTCTCTCGCAATGATGGACAACACTTCCTCGGCAGTGACAGGTTGATGCGGTAAGACTTGCATCTCCGTGCTCTCATGGATATGGTGTGGATGGGTGACTATCTCCGGATGATGGGTGGCGTTTTTCACGCGGCCTGCTCCAACCGCTGAATCTTCTCAGCAATATCCTCGCGGAGCTCATACAAACCGGCCCACTCGAAGAAATCCGTGGCATCGCCCAATTCTCCGGCTTCGAAACGCTGGTGGAATACGGCTGAATCCATTTGATAGCGTTGCTCGAACTTGCGGAGATCGCGTTCATACCGCGCCAGGCGCAACTGATGTTGACTAAGGGAAACGTCCAGCAGTTTTCCCAGAATCAGATCAAATTCGGCTTCGTTAGCATACGTCTCTTTGAGCACTTCCAATTTGTGCCAGGTATCCATGGTCAAACTCCTCTACAGCGACGAAAGGTGATAAACTGGTTGCAACTAAATTGCCGCCGATGGCATTGCGTCACTCGTACCTTCCGACCAAAATCCCCAATCTAAAATCGGCCTGGATTTTCTACGCGGATGGCAATATCGTTCATAAATGGTAACTACTCAGGTGGGACGCACTTTTGCGCCTGAAATGGCGGCGGGAAGCACAAAACTCACGGTCTTGCCTGTAAAACAAGTGCGTCCCACCTCTTAGCTGAGTAGTTACCATAAATGCTCTTCGTGATTAACACCCCATCAACTGTTTGACCCACGCCACTTCCTGGGCCAGGCCCGCTTCCGCAGTCGTGTGCGGCGCGTACCCTAGCATCCGCCGCGCTTTGGCGATCTCCGCGTGCGTCTTGAGCTGATCCCCAGGCCGGCGCGGCTTGTGGACAACCTGCGCGGGCTTGCCCATCAAGCGCTCGACAATGCGCATGCCCTCGCCCGTAGTGAGCGTCTGATCCGTGCCGATGTTGAAAATCTCGCCGGTGCAGGCTTCCAGGTGTTCCAAGACCGCTGCCAACCCAGCCACCGCATCGGCCACATACGTGTAACTGCGCACATGCGCCTCGCTGCCCTCGTACAGTGGAACGGTACGCCCTTCCAAAATGGCGCGGATGAGCTGCGGATAGAGCTTCTCCGGGCGTTCGCGTGGCCCGTAGACCGAAAACAGCCGCAGCGAGCAAGCCGGCAGCCCGCAATCTCGCTGCCGTGCCAGCACCAGCTGCTCGGCGGCGAGCTTGGTCACGCCGTAGTAGGATGTGGGACGCGGCTCAGTCGTCTCGTCGCCGGTAGCATCCGCCCCATAGACCGAAGACGTGCCAATGTTGATAAACATCCGCAGCGTCGGGCCGACCGCTTCCAGCAGCCGGTGTGTGGCGATGACGTTGTTGCGCAGGTACGCCTCAAACGGCGTGGTAGCCGAAATCCCCGGTTGTGCCGCCAGGTGGTAGATGATCTCAACATCCTGCACGGCCTCTCGGAGATCATCCGTCGCCAGATCGAGCCGCACCAAAGGTACACCCCTGGCTCGGATGTCAGCGGCATTGCGCTCTTTTTGCGCCCGATCGTAATAATCCGTCAGACAATCCAGCCCCGTCACCGCATGGCCCAAGTCCACCAGCCGTTCCGCCAGATGCGAGCCGATAAACCCCGCCGCGCCCGTTACCAGAATTTTCATCACACCACATCCGCGAAGCTGCGCTCCGTCCCCCGGAAGAAGAACGCCCCGCTCACCAGCACCACCAGTGCAATCCCCACCGAAAGCGCCAGCAACGGCCCGGAAAGGTAGCGCTCCATGTCCCCGCCCAACAGTGCCCAGCGGAAGCCTTCCACCACGCCTGTCATCGGGTTCAGGCTCAGCAGGAAGCGGAACCGCTCCGGGATCAGATTCGAGCCGTAGACCACCGGCGTCAGATACATCCAGATCTGGATCAAAAACGGCAGCAGGTAGTTGATGTCCCGATACTTCACATTCAATGCCGCAAGCCACAGGCCGAAGCCCAGCGCTGTCGCCATTGCCAACAGGATGAGGCCCGGCAGGATCAGCACACGCGCGGTGGGCACAATCCCATAGACCACCATCAGCACGGCCAGCACGCCAAACGCAATGGCGAAATCCACCAGACTGGAGAGCACGCCCGAAAGCGGGATCACCAGCCGGGGGAAGTAGATTTTGGTGATGAGATGCGCGCTGTTGACCACGCTTGTCGAGGAGCGATTGAGCGCCTGCGAGAAATAGTTCCACGGCAGCAGCCCGGCGAACGCGAACACCGGGTAGGGCACAGCGCCCGAATCCACCTGGAGCAGCACGCCGAAGAGTACCGTGAAGATCGCCATGCTCACCAGCGGTTGGAGGATCACCCAGAGCACGCCCAGAAAGGTTTGCTTGTAGCGCACCTTCACATCGCGCCACGCGAGGAAATACAACAGTTCCCGGTACTCCCACACCGCGCCCAGGCCCAGCGAGGCCAGCCCCCGCTGCGGCGCGATACGAATCACCGGCGTTTCGATAGTGTTCGATTCTATCATCAGTTACCCTATGTTGCTAAACTTGGCCTGATCCTGGCGAAGGTTTCTGAACCTTCGCCAGGATGGGAAAACGGATTTACCTTACACCCAATGCCATTAAGTTAAGAACATTGATTCCAGTTGCCGTCCTCGAATTAGGTCACGAATACACGAATTCCCTCTGTTTTGTAGACATTCGTGTATTCGTGGAAGCATTTGTGGACGGCTTGCAAACCTTAACTTAATGGCATTGACCCTACACCAACTCCGGGTGTTCACGCGGCAACCATGCAACCAGAAAATCTAACCCGCGACGGCGGCTTTCCGAGCGAATGGCATCCCGCCAACGTGGCCAACCAGCGATCAGGGCGCGGAATCCCAACAAGCGCACAATTTCCGGATAAGGCGCGTAATCGAGCAACCTTGCAGCCGCCCAATCCTGATCCAGTCGCCCCAGACACAGCTCGCCGGCTAACAGAGCGCGAAATTGCGCTTCATCAATGTCATAATCCCAAACATAAGGGAGTCGCTGCATAATTCCCCACTGTGTGCTTTCTTAAGGCTATGGCTAACTTTTCTACGGCTGATACCCAGGTTGTTGGCCGTGTGTTTTGTTGCCTATGATTCTTGAGTTTCAGAGAACCCACAGGGACAGAATTTTCTTCACGCCTCACGCCTCACGCCTCACGCCTCACGCCTCACGCCTCACGCCTCACGTTTCATCTGATGCGGGCAAGGTTTTCTGTCTGTCATTCGCCATTCGCCATTCGCCATTTATCCTTACCTCACAGTATAGCACAAACGGCGCGTATTTGAAGCCCCGTATAATTGCGCTATAATACGCACCATGAATGCTACACAGAACCCGTCATCGGCGCGTGCGCCTGAAGCGCGCGATCTCACGCCCGGCTCTCCGCTGAGCGTGGCCCTGGGCAGCTTCGAGACCTATATGCGCGCGCGCAACTTCACGGAGAACACCCGGCAGGCGTTCCGGCTGGATATGGAACTATTGGCCGATTATCTTTCCCTGGAAACGCCGCTCAACCAGATCAGCGTCGCCAATCTCAACGCCTTCCTCAAGTGGATGGATGGCCCGCGCGGGGTGCCGTGCAGCCCCAAGACACTGGAACGCCGCATCACCACGCTCAAGGTTTTCTTCGGCTGGCTCGTCGAGGCCGACGTGCTGCCGAAAGACCCTGCTGCCCCCCTCATCCACCAGAGCGCGAGCGCGCCGCTGCCGGAGCTGCTGCGCGATGCTCACATCGCCGCCGTGCTTACCGTCACGCAACAGTTGCGCCAGGGTGATAGCGAGCATCAGCCCGACGCCCGCCCGCACCTGTTGTTCACGCTGATTTTGCACACCGGCATCAAAAAGGGCGAGTGCGTCAACATCGCGCTGAACCATCTGGATGTGGATGCACCCGCCGGCCCTATGCTGTGGATTCGCTACAGCAAGCCCGATCGCCGCCACAAGGAGCGGCGCATCGCGTTGCCCGCCTGGTGGCCTACGGTGCTGCGTGAGTATCGGGAGCAGTACAAGCCCAAGCAGCACCTCTTCCCCTGGACGGGGCGCAACCTGGAGTATGTGCTCACCGGCGTGGCGGCGCAGGCCGAAGTGCCGCGCTTCACCTTCGAGCAGCTGCGCTGGACCTGTGCCGTGCACGATTATATCGAGGGTGTGGAGCGGGACGCTCTGCGCGAGAAGCTGGGGCTTTCGGATATCAGTTGGTACGAGGTCGAACCCAAACTCGCGCTCCTGGCCCAACGTATCGCAAAATCTTGAGCTCACCACAGAGGGCACAAGGATTTTTTTTCGGTTTTTTATCCGTAAAATCGTAGTACCGCAAACCTAACCCGGTAGGATGCTCAAAACACGCCTATTGACGGCTTTGACAGAGCGACTGTTGCGCGATTGCCGTTCAAGGCAATGCCGGAGGGCCACCGGGAGAGGCTTCGGCAGGCTCAGCCACCGGGCTGCTTCCGGTGCCTGAGCCTGTCGAAGGCCTCTGCGCTCGTCAAAGGCAGTATCGCAAAAACCTAACCCTGTCGTAGGCTCAAACCATGGCTTTGACAGAGCGACTGTTGCGCGATGGCGTAAAATCTGTGTAAATCCGTGCCCTAAATCTCTGAATCCGCCCAGGTGGCAACTTGGGTTAGGTACTAAAAACAAAAAATCTCCGTGCTTTTTGTGGCGAATCCCATCTTACTTTGGAGGACTCATGGACAATCAACTTTCTGAGAAAATCGCGCAGTGCAAAGCGCAAGTCGCTATCATCGGGCTGGGCTATGTGGGCCTGCCGTTGGCCTTGGCCTGCGCCAAGGCCGGTTTCACCACCCTCGGCATCGAAATCAGTGATAGCAAAGTGCAGGCCATCAACCAGGGCCAGAGCTACATTGAAGACATCAGTGATGACGAGATTGCCCCCCACGTCACCGCGGGCCGCTTGCGGGCCACCACCGATTTCGAGGTGGTGCAGCGGTGCGACATCGTCTTTATCTGCGTCCCCACGCCCTACACCGTGCAGCGCGCGCCCGATCTGAGCGACATCCTGAACGCCACCCGCAGCATCGCCCCTTACCTGCACGCGGGTCAGCTCATTGTGCTGCAATCCACCACCTACCCCGGCACCACCGTCGAAGTCGTTCAGCCCATCCTCGAAGAGGCCAGCGGCCTCAAGGCGGGCGTGGATTTCTACCTGGCCTTTTCGCCGGAGCGCATTGATCCCGGCAATCAGCAATGGAGCGCGTACAATACGCCCAAAGTCATCGGCGGCATCACGCCCGAATGTACCGCGCTGGCCGCCGATTTCCTGCGGCAGATGGGCGCGCCCGTCCACGAGGTAAGCTCCCCTGCCACCGCCGAGATGACCAAACTGCTGGAGAACACCTTCCGCGCGGTCAACATCGCCCTGGTCAATGAGATGGCGCTACTGGCCGAGCGCATGGGCATTGATATTTGGGAGGTCATCGCCGCTGCCAAGACTAAGCCCTTCGGTTTCATGCCCTTCAACCCTGGGCCGGGCGTCGGCGGGCATTGCATTCCTATTGATCCCTACTACCTGCTCTGGAAAGCCCGCGAGTATGATTTCTACACCCGTTTCATCGCGTTGGCCGCCGAGACCAATGAAACCATGCCCTACCATGTGGTGGAACTGGTCACGCATGGGCTGAGCGTGCAGGGCAAGGCCCTCAACGGCGCGCGCGTGTTGGCGCTGGGCGTGGCTTTCAAGCCCGACATTGGCGATCCGCGCAATTCCCCCGCCGAGCGCATCATCGAGCTGCTCATCGCGCGCGGGGCCAAGGTGCGCTACCACGACCCTTACGTCCCCCAATACCACATCGGCGGCAATGTCTTCCTGCGCGAGCCGCTCACCTTGAACTCGATGGAGCTCACGCCCGAAGGGCTGACCGCTGTGGATGCTATCGTCATCATCAGCGGTCATCATAACGTGGATTATCAACAGGTCGTGAACCATGCCGCGTTAGTGATTGATAGCTGCAACGCCACCTACGGACTGGATGGCCACGCCCTTATCCTGCGCCTGGGTGCGCCCCGGCCTGCATGACCAAATCCACGCGCATCAAGCTGTTGCGCGTCGGCCTGGTGGTCTTCTTTATCACTGTCACCACGCTGGTCGCCATCAATCGCGAGCAGATCAGATTTGAGTTTTTTCGGGACTTCGGCTATCTGGGCGTCTTCTTGATGGCGCTGATTGGCAGTACCACGGTGCTGTTGCCGATTCCGCACCTGGCGTTCACCTTCACCATGGGCGCGGTGCTCACTCCCGTGCTGGTGGGCCTGTGCGCGGGGTTTGGCGATTCGCTGGGCGAGCTGTGGGGCTTCGTAGCCGGGTATGCCGTGGAAGACCTGGTGGATAAATGGAAGGTTTACCCGATGATCGCGGGGTGGGTCACCAAGTACGGCCCTATTGTCATCTTCTTGATGGGGGTCGTGCCCATGCCGTTGTTTGATATGGCCGGCATGGCCGCCGGGGCCTCCCGGATGCCGGTGTGGAAATTCTACCTGGCGACCTGGTTGGGCAAAACCATCAAAGCCATCGTCGTCGCCTGGGCCGGCAGCCACGGCGTCGCCTGGATCGCCAATCTGCTGGGGTTGTAATCACTCAGACCTGGCAGGTTTTCAAAACCTGCCAGGTCTATGAGGTTTACCTATGCACATCACTTTACTCAAAAATGCCCACATCTACACTGGCGACCCGCGCCGCCCGTGGGCCACCCAGCTCGCGCTGGCCGGTGAGCGTATCGTCGCGCTCGATGCCGCCGCCGATGCCTGGGCCGCGCATTCCGGCGCGCGCACTGAAGACCTGGGCGGCGCAACGGTTATCCCCGGCCTCACCGATGCGCACATCCACACGATGTGGTACGGCTTGAGCCTGCAAGCGCTCGATTTGCGCGATGCCACGCGCGCGCAAGTGCTGGAAGCCATCCAGCAGCGCGCCGCCACGCTCCCGCCCGGTGCCTGGATTCTGGGGCGCGGCTGGGATCAGAACCTCTGGCCCGACCGCACCTTCCTCACCGCTGCGGAGCTGGATCGCGCCGCGCCACACCATCCCGTGGCCCTCATCGCCAAAAGCGCGCACGCCCTGGCCGCCAACACCGCCGCTATCCGCGCTGCCGGACTCGCCGCTGCCACGCCCGATCCCCAGCATGGGCGCATCGGCCGCTTGCCCGATGGCGCGCCCGACGGCATGTTCTTCGAGAATGCCATGGATTGCATCCAATCCGCCATTCCCGCCCCCACGCTCGATGAAGTCGCCGCTGCGCTCGAAGCAGCGCAGGTGCGGCTGCTGGCCTCCGGCATCACCGGCGTCCACGATGTGGACGGCGCGCCCGCGTTCGCCGCGTTCCAGATGCTCCACGCGCGCGGCGCGCTGCGGATGCGCGTCTGCAAGTACACGCGCCAGGACTCGCTGCCGGGACTGCTGGCGGCGGGCCTCCGCTCCGGCTTCGGCGATGACCGGCTACGCTTTGGCGGCCTCAAGCTCTTCGCCGATGGCGCGCTTGGCCCGCGCACCGGGGCCATGCTCGCGCCGCACGAGGGCGAACCGGACAATCTGGGCCTGCTCACGCTGGAACCGGAGCAGCTGCTAGAAATCGCGCAGCAAGCAGCGGCGGGCGGCATTGCGCTGATGATTCACGCTATCGGCGACCGGGCCAACCGCCTGGTGCTGGACACGCTGGCCGCCGCGCGCCCGCTCGCGCCGCAGTTGCGCCATCGCATCGAGCACGCCCAACTGCTCGACCCACTAGACATCCCCCGCTTTGCACAGCTGGGCGTCATCGCCTCCATGCAGCCCATCCACGCCATCCACGATATAGACATGGCCGAGCGGTACTGGGGCGCGCGCTCCCGCTACGCCTACGCCTGGCGCTCTGTGCTGGATAGCGGCGCAATCCTGGCCTTCGGCTCGGATGCGCCCATCGAGATTTTCGATCCCTTTATGGGGTTGTACGCCGCCGTCACCCGCCGCCGCGAGGATGGCGCGCCCGGCCCGGAGGGTTGGTATCCCCAAGAGCGGCTCACGCTCGCCGAGGCTCTGCGCGCCTACACCTGGGGTGCTGCCTATGCCGCCGGGATGGAGTCGCGCCTGGGGCTGCTGCTGCCCGGCTACCTGGCGGATTTGGTCGTATTGGATCGGGACATCTTCGCCCAGCCGCCGGACGTGCTCCGCGAGGTGTACCCGCAGCGCGTCATGGTCGCCGGGCAGTGGGAGTGGGCCGCCGTATAACCCCTCCCGTTGTGCTATGCCGTTCACCGCAGGTTGAGCCTGCCGAAATCAGCGGTTTGAGTTTTGCTGTTTTAACCTAAGTTGCTACCTGTTCGTCAGAACCTTTATAGGACACGGATTCGCACAGATTTTACGGATAAGAACCAGAAAAAATCCGTGTGATCCGTAAAATCCGTGTCCTAAATCTCAGAATCAGCCCAGGTGGCAACTTGAGTTATTTTAAGGGATTTCCATGTGCCTTTGGCATACCAATGATCACGAAAATGTAGCGCGAACTGTCAGCGCATTCGCGCCGCGCATAGATGCGCCGTTCGTGCGCGCGGAGCAGCCGTACAGGCTGATGAAAATTAAGAAAATGAACCGGAAATAAAACCATTTGCAAGAATCACTTCT
>CAZDDI010000089.1:0-12665 GCA_964504195.1 uncultured Anaerolineales bacterium | reverse complement strand
CGCCGCCGGGCTATGGGGTGGTGTTAAAGTGCGACTTCTTTCAGGAGAGTCATTATATGCACGGATGAGCATGAGCGAAGCATTAGGAGAAATAGGGGAGGCATCTGTGCCTTGTTTGGTAAGCTGGTTGGGCAAAATAGGCGAGAATCAATATAAGGCATTACCGACGAAAGGGTTTTACAAGAAGAATTACCCTTTACCGCGAGATATTGCAGCCCGCACAGTAGTAAAAGTGGGTGTGCCAGCAATAAATTATTTGGAAAAGGTGATATTAGAAAGTGAACGCGAAAGTGTTTTGGAAGCTGTAGATGCGATAGGACACATTTCTTTTTATAAAAAAGTGCTGAACTCAGCCTCGGTATTACTGGACACGTATCAGGCTTGTGATGATGATCTATTGTTGAAGTGGAAATTATTACGTGCATTTCAGGCATTTCCATTGAAGGAAATCGTGACAGTGTTAGAAGGGGTGATAGGTGAAAGCCCCAACCCCGCCTTGCGGTGGGAAGCTGTTAGAAGTTTGGGGCAACAGAGCCGAAGCACAAATCCTGAAGTAGCCAAGAAGGCTCATGCTGATTACCATGTAGAAGTTCGCCACATGGCGGCATTATTTTTGAAGTCTAGCCCCTGACACGACAATGCTATATGACTAAGCACCCAACAACAAAATTCACCTGACCGCCTGTCAACGTGGCACACGCGGCGTCCAGAGTAAAGCTGTGCTTGGTGAAATGTGATTTGTGCTGGTAAAATCGGCGGCAGATGATTTCGAGCGGTTGGGTGGCATAGTTCAGAAAAGGAGTTCGTAGTGAAAAAGTCTATTTGGACATTGCTGTTTATACTAATCTTCCTGCTCTCCACGTTAGCATGTAACGCACTGACTCCTTCGCCTCCGCCTGAGGAGCTATTACAACGGCCTCCCGGTTGGACAACATTCACCAACACAAACTATGTATCCGCAATGGCGTTCGACCACGAAGGAAACCTCTGGGCCGGAGGTGATGGAGGCGTTATCAGGTGGGACGTGAAAAAGCAAATTTACGCAAGGTATACGACACTTGATGGGCTTGCCAGTAACCGTGTCCAATCAATAGCCGTAGCGCCAGATGGCGCGATCTGGTTTGGCACATACGCGGGCCTATCGCGCTTCAATGGGCAATCCTGGGCTACCTATGGCATGAACGATAGCCCCACATTCATCTCTATGCCCTCATTAACCGTAAATTCCACTGGGGCGGTGTGGGCTGTGGTTGGAGGAACGCACCTTTATCGCTTCGAGGGGCAGACCTGGTTTCCCCAAGCGGAATTTCGTTCCCCAACTGCCATTGCTCAAGCCTCTGATGGTACGTTGTGGACTAACAATCTGAATTACCTTTCCCGTTTCGATGGCGAAAATTGGACCGGATATGATGCAATCTCCGTGCTCCCGGAATATGGGCCAGCGGGCATTGCCAGCATCGAGGTTCTTGCCGCAGCTCCAGATGGCGTGTGGAGCACATCTCGAGATACTGGCCCTGGCCAGGTAGGGCTGGGGGTATTTCGATTCGATGGTCAGCTATGGACAACCTACACTACGCAAGATGGCCTGGCAGACAATAACGTCCATGCTGCGGTCATCGCCTCTGACGGAAGCGCATGGTTTGCTACAGATGCAGGCGTTTCTCGATTTGACGGGTACCATTGGACCACTTATGATGAAGATCATGGCTTGCCAAGCAACAACGTCAGTTCCATAGTTGAGAGTCCTGATGGCGAATTGTGGGTTGGCATGGCGGACGCTGGTGTTGCCCGCTTCGATGGGGAAGCATGGATCAGCTACAGAACCGATGACTATTTAGGGCCTAATTCGGTGAAGACCGTTGCTATTGATACCACTGGCGGGCTGTGGTTGGGAACAGATAATGGCGTCCATCATTTTGATGGCGAGACTTGGACGCATTACACCGAAGAAGACGGGTTGTCCAGCAATGTGGTAACTTCTCTCGCGTTGGCCCCCGATGGTACGCTGTGGGCTGGCTCAGCCAATTGCTGTATTCTTTGCCCTCCGCCTAGAGGGGGACTCTCTCACTTTGACGGTCAGAACTGGACAACTTTTACAGAGGCAGGAGATTGTCGGTTCTCTGTTACGGTAGATGCCAACAACGTAGCCTGGTTCACTGAATTATGGGGTGGCGTTTATAGTTTCGACGGCGAGACACTTCGCAAGTATGAAACTGAAGAGAAGTTTTCCTCACTCGTAACTGCAATTGCGGTTGCGCCAGACGGCGCTATCTGGGTGGGTAATACCTGGGGCGATATTGGTCGCTTGGATGGGGATGTTTGGACGCTATTCACTGACGAGATCGGCTTACACGAGCAGTCCATTACATCCATTCTGGCGACTCCGGCTGGTGACATCTGGGTTGGCACGGTGAAGGGCGGCGTTTATCATTTTGATGGTGAAACCTGGACAACCTTCTCCGCAGAACACGGACTAGCAGACAACACTGTTTATGGCATGGCCGTAGCCCCCAATGGAGCTGTATGGTTCGCAACCGCGAGTGGTTTGAGTGAATTTGATGGCGAAGTTTGGACAACGCACTTACCTCACGACAGCATGACAAGCGCAACTGTATCAAGAATCGCGTTTGGGCCAGACGGTGTACTCTGGGGTAGTTGTTGGGCAAGTTGCGGTCTGCTGCGCTATGTTCCAGAGAAGTAATAGATTTGTTAATGTGCGGGCCAACACCCGCTAGGGCCAATAGCGCCTGCGGTGCTTGTCACCTTATTTTTGAATGAAAACGTTCAAACAGAGCCGGCTTCTATTCAATTGAGGGCTATAAAGGGCCTGTTCAAGCCGTTTTAATGATGAATTTCCTGAAAAACTCAAAGTCTTGAGCGAATTTTACAACCGTCACATTCTGCGCATCGAGAAAGTGTTGGAGCTCCAGAAAAGCCGGATAGGTTGCGGCGGCAACAGGGTCTTCAGTTGTAGTTTTCATGCTTGTTATGCCTCGTAAAACGCCTTGAATTCATCTACCACTTCATAGGCCGGTCCCAACTGTACACGTAGCCGTTGCAGCAACGCCCGCGCCGCCCTGCCAAAGCGCACGCATTCTTCCGGCGACCACGGCGTCGGCCCGGCAGGTTCGTTCCAATCTAGCGAGGTGTCATACCACGTTATCAGCCGCTCCATTTCCTGGCGTGTTTCGGGAGGTAGTGGCAGTTGTTCCAATATGATTGCTATGCCGTAGTCGGTACGAGCCGCGTTGTTACCACTCCACAGGCACACCCCCGACCCGGCGTCGAAAAAATAGCGCAGGCGGTAGCGCGCCGTTAGCGGAAACAACCGCCGGTAGAAATCATCCAGGCGCACTGCGCCAGTGTGGAGCGCGTCCAGGTTTTGCGGGATGACATACCCGTAGGTCTCCGCCTCATACAAGTAGACGCCGGTTTCCAACAATTCGAGATAGCGCACGAGGAAAGCGCGGAAAGTGGGTGCGAGCACGATGAACTCGCATTCGGTAATGTCCATAATGACCTGCCCGGCGACGCCTGCCGGTCCTGGCGTGAAATCGAGCCACAGGCCGCTTTCCTCGGCCAGGCCATTAGCAATGGGGATGCGGCGCGGGTGAAAGATGACGTTGCGGATGCGGTCTTGATCATGGTACTCGTCGCCAAATTCCTCGCCCCATTGCGCGTAATAGGTCTGTTGCAAATTCCAGTGGCGCAGAATTTCATCCAGGGGCAACAGAAAAGTGTCTCTAATCATCCAGCGGATGCACTGCCGCCATTGCTGCCAGTCCTCGCCATTGTGGATACGCAACGAGGTGCGCAGGTCGGCGGGAAGGGGTAGGCCGAGTGCGGCCTCGACGGCGGCGATCTCGACCTCGCTCGCGCCGGGGCGCAGGGCGACGGGCCACTGCTGCGCGGCGAAAAATTGTTCCAGGCGTTGCCAAAGTGTTTCCATACTCAAACCTCCGCGTCTTCTGCAATGGCTATCGTCAACCACCAGTCTGCTTCTGATGTGTATATCGGGGCGTGCGCCTCCCGGTCGAGATGTGTGTGAATGCCCGGCTCGGCGTCCGCTATGCGCAGAATTTGCCCCGCCAGCCAGCGCAGCCCTTTCCGGTTGCCGGTGAAGGCGATCTCATTGAACTGCGGTGGATCATCGCCCCAGTAACGCTCTTTCTCCACCGCGCTGACAACATCCACACGCACCTGAGCTGGCATAGACTGGTCGCCCACCAGCAGCGCTCCGCAATGCGGGCAGTAGTTGATCACAATCCCCCCGTCGCCCGCCGCTTCCGCGATAGCAATCACCCATTCCCGAGATTTAGGCCACCACTCGTAGCGAATATCGTAGATGCAGGTTGCGGTGTGCCCAGCGAACACGTCGCAGCAGGGTTGGAAATCCGGCGGCAGAGAGACAGTTCCCTCCAGACAAAGCGTGCCGTCGGGATGTCTGACCTGTGACCTGGTGGTCATCTGCCACGCTCCCAGATTGTTTCCTGCAACACCTGTGCCAGAAAGGTGTTCCATCGCGCGAAGTCCTCCGGCGTCCAACCGTTCTCTGGATTGCGGTAGCTGTGGCGAGCATCGGTGATCCAACCCAGCGTCTCATCACGTCGCCAGTGGATGTCCTCACCCACCCACGTCACCCGCTCCACCAACTGCGCGACCTTGTCGGGCGGCAGCAGGCCGAAGTCGGCCCAGGCTTGCGTCAATTCGTCCCGCGCGGCGGCGCGGTCGTCGGTTGCGGTCAGCGTCGCCAGGGGATAGAAGAGCAGATAGAGCGCACGCGGATCGAAGGTGACGCCGCCGTGCCGCCGGGCGCAGGCCGCCAGCGGCGCGACCTCGGCCCAGCGCAGGATGGGCAACCTAAAATGGGGATCGTCATAGCCCAGACGCAATCGCTCTGGGAAGGCGGGATGTGCCACGTAGTGATAGATGCCGGGCGCGTTGTCGAACTTAATATGCCACTCGTAACCTGCGGGAAAGGGGATGGTGAGCACATTCCAGTCCTCGGCTTGACTTTCGTCGAACAGATCCGCGTCAAGCCCATGGATCGCCCGGTCGAAAGCGGTGAACGTGGTCATATCACAGCCGAAGATGTCCTTCAAAACCGCGAAATCATCCTCTTCTTCGTCGAAATCTATGTGCGTGACGTAATACCCGGCCCAAAAAGCGCGGATGGTTATCACAGCAGACCAATCGGTGATTTTAGACATCTATCCCTCCAAAGCAGTGGCATTGCCAAAAAAGACGCCATCGCCGCCGTGGGGCCAGTACCGCCAGTGGGTGTTGGGCGGGACGGTGGGCGCGTAGCGGGCCGGGTCGCCGGTGCAGAGGACGGAGGCCAGTTGGCGGAAGGTCTCCGTGTGGCTCGGCAGCTCGTCGTCGGCCAGGTCGGGATGCCGCCACTCGTCCAGTTGCAGGATAGCGGGCAGATCGGGCGGGAGGTGGGCGCGGCGCTCGGCTTCCGTGGTGAGCAGCAGGGCGCGATAGTCCGGCAGCAGGACGCGCAGCGCCTCGAAGCCCCACACGTCCGGCGGGGAGCGGAGTTCGATCCCGGCGGCGCGGATGCTTGCGGCTGCGCCCCATCTGTGCGGCAATCATCGGCGAACGTTGCTGGCGAATGGCCTCTGCATAGTCCGAGCCGGGGAATTTGCTGGCCTGGAAGTAGTGTTCGTTGGTGGGCCAGACCTTGCCGTCCAGTTCGATAGGTACGGTGCGAAGTTGGACATCCAGCCGTAAGGGGCGCTGGCTTTGTAAAAGTTGATTGCTATCGGGCGATAAGTCTCCCATCCCAAATACGCATGTTTGCGTGCTTATGCGGCTTCCCAAGAAGCTGCTTCCACCGTTCAGATACAACGCGCGTCGGGGGCGGGCAGGTATTCGTGGCTACGGCCCGCCTCGCAAAACAGATAGCTGCTTTCTTCCTCGGAATACCAGAGTTCGTATTGCATCAACTCGCCTCACCGTAGATTCCAATGCGTAAGAATGCTCATCCCGAGACGACAAACCGGAAACCATAGAGCCGGATGCCAGAATTGGGCAAATCCCAATCACGAGAGGTAACGCGCACGAACAAATGTTCGCTCAGAAACGAACCGCCTCGCACAAACCACTCATCCCCGTTGCGAGAGGTCGTCCATTCCCATACATTGCCCACCATATCCGCGCAGCCGTAGGGACTATCGCCGGTGGGCGAGTACATTTCCACAGGCGTCGTTGCCAGAACCCCCGCCTCCAAACTATTGCAACGGCCTACATCCCACTTGCCCCAGGGAAAGCGCCGCCCGTCGTCACCGCGCGCCGCTTTCTCCCATTCTTCTTCAGTGGGGACACGCCCCCCGGCCCATTCAACGTAGGCCAACGCATCATACCAATCCACCAGCCCAACCGGATGCTCAGCCTTGCCCAATGGAAACATGCGCGTCTCCGGGTCCCAGTTATACGGCTGTGCCCAGGATTCTTTCGAGTAAGGCAATGGATACGTTGCATTGGCGTCGAGAAAGCGTTTGTATTCCGCGTTTGTGATGGGGGTTCGGGCAATCCAGAACGTCGGCAACTCACGCACCTCCAGACCTTCACCATAGCGAAATGGCCCGGCAGGAACCTGCACCAGCTCCTTACCTGTCTTGGGCCAAATCAATGTTGTAGTCATCTCCCTTCCTCCGCAGGCGGCGCTTTCAGTTGGAGTAGTTTGCACATTTATACACCGGACAGTTCCAACGGCAGCGGATGGTGAAATCGCCGTGTATAGCGGCCATTGATGGCCTTTTGGATTTTGACGCACGCCTGGACGTCCTTGACGCTCTTTGCCTGAAAGAAGACGCCGCGCTCCAACAGGGCGATGGCGGTTTCGAGCCAGCGGGCGATGGATGCGTGCAGCACCGTGTAGCCGTCGCCGCACTTGTAATCGAAGTAGACCAGTTGCCCGACCTCGCCGCCGAAGTAACCCCGCGTATCCACCACGACCAGGCCATAGGCTTGTTCCTCCAGCAGTGGGATGAAGCCCTCTTTCCAGTAGCATGGCTGCTGCGCGGCGTCCTTCTCCGTCTTGATCTCCCGCCACATCTCCGCCAGCATCACGGCGCTTTCGATGGAGACGAAGTGCCCCCCATCGTCGAGCGGGACGGACTCGTACCAGGCGTCCTCCTCGAACTCGTTCACCCAGCCATCCCGCAAGTCCTGCTGGCCGTTTTTCCAGCGGTACAGGGCGATGTACTCCTCCGGCAGTGCGTCCACCTGCAAGCGCGCGTAGAGTTCGTCCACCGCCGCGAAGGCGTAACCCGGTTGCAAGGTGGCATAGCGCAGCGGCGCTTGCTCCTGGTAGAGGCAGTCGAACTCCTGAATAAGATGGAGTATGTTCATTATGCACCTCCCGCGTTGTTTATAGTCGTATCCGCCGCTTGCGCTAGCGGATGCGAGGCTGTCAGCAAGGCCGAGAACTCGGTTTTGTCCCGGCCCTTGAGGAAGGGGTGCAGGGCGTGCATCAAGCGACCGGAGGCGAGCAGGGGCATGGGATGGCGGAGCAGCGTGACACCGTTGACCGTCATCCGGTCGGCGTAGCACAGCCCGCAGCGGCGCAGCGTCTCGATGTCCCGCTCGCTGATGACCGCGCGCCCGTCGTAGACCAGCCGGTAGGTACCCGGACGCTGGGCGTTCTCCGTGACCTCGAAGGGCTGAAGAATCAGCAGCGGATCGCGCAACGTGGCCTGCACCTCCAGCGCGAACCATTGCCCGGCGGCGGATTCGAGTTCGCGCCAGTGCGCGTCGGCAATGCAGGGCGCGATAGCGTCGCGGATGCGCGCGGCGAAGACCAGCCGCCCGCTGGCATAGTCCAGGGTCATCTCCCGCTTCTTGAGCGCTTTGGGGTTGACCCGCTCGCCGAGCAGTACGTCATAGAGACAGGGTAGGCCGAAACTAAAACCGTGGTAATCGAGCAGCTCCGCCCGGCGGAACTTGAAGGTGTAGATGTGCTGGAAGGCCAGCGCGTGCGCCGAGAGATCGGCCAACGCGCTTTCGAGCGCGTCCCCCTCCGGAAAGAAAAAAGTGGTGAGGGTGGGGCCGGGCCGGTATAGCTCATACGCGGCGGCAAACTCCGCCGCCCCCGGCAGAATGCCGCTATCGCCGTAGAGTTCGACTTCAAGGATGTGTGGGGTTTTCATAGTGTTGTTCCTTCTAGTGACCACGCCAGCGGTTGAAATCGCCGGCTGTTACACCAAGTCGGTTCAAGATGACTACAAAACCATCCCTAGCCTGCTTGAGCAGGCCTCGAGTAGCAGGCTGATGATTCATCATCAGGCGTCAGGCTTCCATTTCCTCATCGTGGAGGCCGAGGAATTCCAGCGCCAGATCGTGCGTCTCCAGCCGGTGGCACAACTGCTTGAGGCTCCAGCCGAAGGCGGCGGCGGTGCGGGTGAGATAGTCGCGGGGATCGAGAGCCACTGAGTAATGGAGTTTGGGTGTCATAGTTTCTCCTTTGATTGCGGATCCATCCAAGCCTGCCACAACGGATGCGCGATGACCGGCACAGGCCGGGGACGCCGCAGGCGATTGCGCCAGGCCCGCTGTTGCGCCGCGAGGATGGGGTCTAGCTCCTCTGGTATGAACAGGTCAAGCGGGAAAGCGGAGCGCAGGAGAGCGATCAACCCATCCAGGTCATCTTCCGGCGTGACGTGGGTGAGCTTGTAGAGCAGGAGCGTGCCGTAGGTCTGCGCCAGGTCGCCCGAAAGCCGCGCCGCCACGTCCGGCAGATCGCGCAATGGGAAGCGCGGGACGCAGACGTGGTCCACGTCTACCTCGGCGAGCAGCACGGAGTCCGCGTCTGCTGTCAACCGGAACCGCTCGCCAGGGCCGTAGGGTTGAAAGGCGATCTCCAAGGTTGCGCCGGTGGTGGTGGGGAGGCGCAAAGTATGGAGGGCAATATCCTCTCCATCTGCCTGGTGCAGTTGATAAAGATCGCGGAGGATGGTGGTTTCCAATTCGGCCCGCGTCACGCTGAAGAAATCGCAGCAGGTCGCCACACGGTCACCGTCGAAGTTCTGGAAGAGGCGCAGGTAGTAGATCCAGAATGGCTTTTGAGCCAGAATCGTAGGCCAGTGGATCGTCGCGTTCATGTCCGCTTCACCCGCGTCAAGTCCCAGCAGCCGGCGTTCTCCCAGGCTTCGGGCGTGTCGTACTTGCCCGAAGAAAGGTGTTCCCAGTGGATGCGAAGCAAGGTGTGCAAGGAATCTGCGCCGTGGGGGATAGGGCCTTCGTGAATTTCCCACCATACCATTTGCCCCACCACGCCCTTTGGGCCGGGGTCTAGGTCAATACAAAGCTGGTTGCCGCAGCTATCTTCCAGCACTGGAATCAGCCCTGGATGCCACCAGCCTGGCTTGAGGACGCCGCCGCTTTCGTAATGCGGTTCAAAGCGCGCATACGTGCCGTCGGCTACCAGCTGCCGCCCGATGTCCCACGTTCGCGCAATCGCCTGGGTGGAAAGGGTCACATACTCGCCGATGTAGAGATCGCCGTTGACCACGCGCAGCATAGCCGCGAGCGCGGATGGCAGCAGGTGGCCCAGACTTGTCTCCAGCGCGCCCAACTCCGCCTCTGTCGCGCCCGGGTTGGGCGGTCTCTGTACATAGTCGGGGCCGTGTTCAGCCAGCCATGCGATGATGTCAGTCACAAGTTGGGGTATCTCAGTTTCGCACATCAGCAACACTCCTCCCGATGTTTGCGTCCAAGGTTCGCGTCTCCATAAAACCGCCTTGTTCGAGTAAAAGGATTCTATTCCCAAATGCCGAGGCTGCCATCATCTGAAGCGGAGATGAGCCGCCCCTCGGTGGTGAAGCATAGCGTGTTAATCCCCGCCCCGTGCGCGGCGATTTCGCCCAGGAAGTCGCCGCGCGCCGCGTCGAAGAAGCAAATCATGCCGTTGCGCGTCCCGGCAGCGATGCGCGCGCTGTCCGGCGACCAGGCGATGGCGTCGAACCAGCGCTGTTCGGCGGGCGTGACCAACTCGCGGGTGTGCTGGTCGGACAGCCGATAGAGGTAGATGCGCCCGCGCTTGTCCTGCGGTTGCGTCCCGCGTTGGTGGAAGCCACTGGCCAGCGCCAGAATCGCGCCATCGGGTGAGAAAGCGGCGGCGTTGAGGCGGCGGCAATCATCCGAGTGGGTCTGCCAGGTGGAAAAGCGCGCCCAATCGGCGGCGGGCAGGGGCGTTCCGGCCCACGCCGGCGGGGCAAAATCGGACGTATCTGCGCGGGTGCGGTCAGCGGGATGCATCAGCCAACCCGTGCTATGCTCGAATTTGTCACCCCACAGCACGGTGAACGTCCCGTTCCATGAGACAAGCGCGACCTTGCCATCCGCCGAAACGGCGGCGCGGAGATGCTCCACCTGATTGGATTCGCCGGGCGGGAGTTTTTTGAGCGCCCCCTTGCGCCCATAGGCATCAAGGTAAAACGTATTGCAAGCCATCGGCTGTACTAATAATTTCTGGTGCATCTAACGCAGCTGCAATTAACGCTAGCCGCTGTTCAACATTGGGGGATTTACGGCGGCGTTGTTTGAACCCAAAGCGTCTAAGATGCTGCAGGAGTTCGGTTAACGTGGCCCCGACCTGCGCGGGTGTGCCCAAGGCGCGGTTAAGGTCACGCGCTCAATACGCTGGCAGCGTCGTCGTTTGCACCACAGGGCCGCTTTTGTAGGCGAGTTGCCACTCCGGCACCCACACGACCGCGAATAGATTTATTTCCACATCTGTACGGCGTGGACGGATGGGAATCTCCTCGAATTGGCCCACTGCTGCTTCCCATTGCTGTACAATTGCCTGAGTCTTCTCGTGCAGCTCCTCCTGCAATACCTTGAGATCGGCCTGTACTACGCTGACCTCTTCTTCTGCCGCGCGTGCGTCGGTCTGCGCCGTTGATGTCTGCGTGATGCGCCGCGCGGCGGTGGCGACTGAGCGTTGCCGCCCGGCGAACAGGCTCAGCACGGTTTCGCCCGCCGTGATGAGGGCATCCTGCTTACGCTGGCGCGCTTGCGTCTGCCGCCGCTCTAGCGTTGCCTCTGCGCGCCGCAAGCGATCTTCCAGCCGCCGCGCTTGTTGTGCATATTGTGCCTTGAGCTTGTCCACATCGGCGTCGCGCAGCTCGCGGGCCGCCTGCTCCACCCGTTGATGGAAGGCACGTGCATCTTCGTCGGGGCGCGAGTGCAATTTCGTTGCGGGGTTGTATTGCAGTGTGAGGTTGCCGGTGCGGTAGAGATGATCGGCCAGCTCGCGCTGTAACGCGCTGAGCTCCCGTGCCTCGTTGATGGTCTCTGGCAGTACATCGAAGAGCGCCTCCGGCTCAGCTCGATCCGCCAAATCGCGGACGGTAATCTCGAGCGGCTGCGCGTGCTCCCAACGCACACCCCCGACTCCCTCCGGCGGCTGCGCTAATAGCGCAAACGCCTCCGCCGTGTTGACGTTCAGGTCGCGGGTTTGTTTGACAAAATGCAGGCGCCCCAGTCCTAGCAGCGCCGGGACGTAGATCAGTTGCCGGCGCTCCACGGCGGGTGGCCCGCTCACTTGCCTGGCGAGCTCCGCTTCCGCAGCCGTTGCCGTCTTGCGCACCGGCAGGTATACTTGTTGCACACCCGCAGGCAACACCGGCGGCGCAGAGGCGTACCCGCCAGCAGTATCCACCGCCGTAGCTGTGGCGCGTGGCTCGATGGGCGCGGATGCAGCGGGTGCCAGCCCCGTCGCTGCGATGGGGGCAGTGCTGGGCGCGTCTGGGGTGTGCTTTGTCATCAGTTCGCGCACCTGCAAGCGGGTGAGCGGCCCACGCAAGTAGCTCATCGCCCAGCGCGTCTGGAACGTTACCGGAGCCGAGTCGTGGACATTGTGCAGCAGGAACACCCGTTTACCCAAACTGCTCAGGATTTTATTGAGTGCGGCGCGGTCGAGTGATTGCCCGGCCTCTAATGAAGCACTTTCCAGGCCTTCCAGCAACCGCTGCTTATCGCGCTCGGCTTGTAACCGCCCGATGAACCAGGTGCCAGCATTGGTCAATCCCTTGTAGTCCAGGTCTGCTGGATTTTGCGTGGTGAGCATCACGCCGATCCCGAACGCACGCGCTTGTTTCATCAAGGTCAGCATAGGTGTTTTGCTGGGGGGATTGGCGATAGGCGGGAAGAAGCCAAAAATCTCATCCATATAGAGCAGGGCGCGCAGGCTGGTGGTGCCGGGCTGTGTGCGCATCCAGGTGATCAGCTGGTTCAACAGCATCGTCGCGAAGAACATCCGCTCGGCATCGCTGAGATGGGCGATGTAGAAGATCGCGTGGCGCGGTTTGCCCTCCGGTGTACTGAGGAAGCCGGGGATGTCCAACGGTTGCCCCTGGAGCCAGCTCTGAAATCCCGGCGCGGCAATGATGTTGTTTAACGCCATCGCCAGGCTAAATCGGTCTTTTTGTGGATAGAAGGTATCTACGTCAAAAACGCCGAGCTGCCGCACCGGCGGATTCTGAATCGCCATAATCAGCTTGGGTAAATCCAGGTCTTCACCCAGTCGCCAGAAATGTTCAAGGATGGTGGAGAGCAGGATGTGCTCGCGCGACTGCACTGGGTCGGCCTGGATGCCGACAAGTCCTAGTAGTTCAGCAAACATCAATTGTCGGATAGAGCTTGTGCAATTTAATGCG
>CAZDDI010000088.1:0-13082 GCA_964504195.1 uncultured Anaerolineales bacterium | reverse complement strand
AGAGGTATTTTTCAGATAAGAATCGTTCTTTATCCAATAATTTGTCGTATACCCATTGGACGGTTGTAATAGATGAACCTTGTATCAGCAAGGGGCGTGTAACAGGGGGTGTCCGATCAGTACATCTGCGATGCGGTTTTGGGCAGGGCGCGAACGTGTACTAGATGCGCATAGACACGTTGAGCGTCGGCGTGGGGATAGGCGCACCCGAAACGCTCCGCCAGGGGTGGGGCGATCTTGCGGAACAGATCGCAGGTAGCGAACAAAGCATCCCAGGTATGCCCATAATCGGCATCTGCGTAGGTTCGCTCGAGCATAACCCATAGCTCCGGGGCGAGGTACCGCCGGAAATACTTACCCAGTTTGCCCGGATTTTCTGCGAAGCCGGTCTGTGCGCCGATGTGCCAGGTCAACATCTGCATCAACTGCTCCCGCACGATAACATCGAGCATATATTTGGCGTAAGTGATTTCCTCGCGCCATAGGCCCTTGGCGACATACGGGCAGACCCACCAGAATTCATTACAACAATCCGCAAAAGCCTGGGCGGTGGGCAGCTGCGGTAGATAGTCGCTCTCGGTGGGCGGCGGATACGGCGCGATGCAGCTGTCTTTATCTAGCAACAACCGGCTCAAACTATCGCGCGGTAGTTCGCTGAGACGGGCCAGCGGGTGCAAGGTCAAATCAATGCGATGGCCGTCGCTGAATTGCATGAGGTAGACGATAGTTGCGTCATCTGGCGAGGGTGGGGAACCCATCTCATTGGGCATTTGCATAATCATCAGCTCCCCAAAGCCAGCGATCCAATCCGGCGTGCGCCTGAAATCCGCCAGATCGCGTACGATATAAACCACATCGAAGTCCTGGAAGATGTCCGTGGGGGCGTGCGGATTAGCGCGGGACCCGTTCAGGATGACCGCGCGGATGCGGGCATCGTTTTGGGCCGTGCGGATGATGAGATTGTACATTTCTTGTTCGCTGCGCATGGTGTTTCTCCTCTGGGTGATAGGGTGATTGTAGCGCGAACAGGCAGTGGGGCAAGTGCGAATTAGCGCTGGGCGCGCGGTGGCAAAAGATTGACTTTGGATAAAAATGTAGTATTCTTGAATAGAAAATTTGTTCTACACAAAGACGCCGGTGGTTGCGCCTGTCAAAAACACCGGTGTCAATGGCCTTGAGACTTGCCATTTGAGATTTCCAGAGGAGGCTTTACGATGAAACAACGGCTGTGTATAGGTGTTACGGAACGTGGTGTGCTAACTTGCGCACATTGCCCTGAGTATGCTGGTGACTTTTTACGTGGCCTTTGCGCACAACCGGGGGCCAACCTCAAGCAGCGTCCGGATGCCCTTCCTGCCAGGTTGTCAGTATGACTAGCATCCTGGATTGGCTATTGGCTTCTGATGAACCTTGGACGCGCTACCGGACGTTGCTGGATTTGTGTGACCGGTCTGTAGCCGATGCTGAGGTGCAGGCGGCGCGAGCGGCGATGGTAGCGCATCCGCAGGTGCAGGGCCTTATCACGCAGACCGCAACCTGGGGGGAGATGCCTTTCAAGCGCCATAATGACGCGGGGTATCCTATCTATGCTTTCAGTACGCTGGCGGATTTTGGAATGGGGGCCGACGATCCAGGTATGGCGACGGGCCTTGCGCGGGTGTTGGCGCATCAAAATGCGCAAGGAGCCTTCGAGAGTGTGGTGAATATCCCGCGCACTTTCGGCGGAACAGGCGAGGATGCGTGGACGTGGCTACTCTGCGACACGCCAACCCTGCTCTATGCGCTTCTGGCGTTGGGCTTGGGTGATGATCCGCGCGTGCAACGGGCGGTGGGGCATCTGCTGGCGCTTGTGGATGAGAACGGGTGGCGTTGCAAGGGATCGCCCGACCTCGGCAAATTCAAAGGGCCGGGGCGGCGTGAAGATCCGTGCCCGATAGTCAATGTCTATGCGCTCAAGGTGCTGGCGCAAGTTCCGACGTTGCGCGAGACGGTGGCAGCGCAGGCCGGGGTTGAGATGTTGCTCTCGCATTGGGATCACGATTGGGATCACAAACTTTTTATGTTCGGCGTAGGGGCTGGCTTTCGTAAACTCAAGTATCCCTTCGTCTGGTATGATCTGCTCCATGTAGCCGATGTGCTCAGCCGTTTCCCCTGTGCTCGCGCGGATGCGCGCTTCAAGGCGCTGGTGGATACGCTGGTGGCGCAGGCCGGGCCGGATGGTCGCTATACGGCTACCTCCATGTATACGGCATGGAAGGGCTGGTCGTTTGCGGATAAGAAGCAGCCTTCGCCGTGGCTCACGTTCCTGGTGTTGCGGATTTTGCGGCGGATGGAGGTGTAAATGATGGAAGAGCAGGCGTATGCCGGAGTTTGTGGGTTGTACTGTGGGTTGTGTCCCAAATTTCAGTCGCAAGCTCCGAGCCGTTGCCAGGGCTGTCATCCCGGTGCGCAACACGATTATTGCAGCACCTATCGTTGTTGCGTGAAGAAACATGGACACTACACTTGCGCCGAATGTGCAGATTACCCTTGTGAGCGCTTGCTGCGTCTGTTGGGGGTGGAGCAAGCCCTGGATAGCTTTATTAGCCATAAGCCCGCGTTAGCCAATCTGGAGCGCCTTCGGCAGGTGGGGCTGGATTCCTATCTGGCGGAGCAGCGTGAGCGGCGTCTGTTGCTGGAGACGCTGTTGGCGCACTATAACGCAGGCCGCTCCATGACGTTCTATTGTGCCGCGTGCGCGCTCGTGCCCCCGGCGTTGCTCGCACAGACGTTGACCGAGGGCGCGGCGGAGATCGTGGCGCGCGGGGTAGCTGCTGCGGATATCAAAGCCAGGGCCAAAATCATGCGTGAGGTGATTGAGTTGCGCGCCGCCGAAGCAGGGATTGACCTCAAACTACGGCGGCAGAAGTAATTACAGTAGGTACGCGGTTGCCGTTTGTGCCACCGGTTCAAAGCGAACTTGGCGGCTAAAGCCGCTAAAAAAGGAGTGTTTTTCGTGGGCGGGCATAGCCCGCCCACGAAAAACACTCTTAAAAAATCACTTTTTGAGATTTTGCTACCGTACACTTGTAGATTTTTGCCACGAATTCACTCGAATTAACACAAAAACAATAAGAAATTCGTAAAATTCGTGCTAATTCGTGGCTAAAACTGAATGCGCTTGGAAAATGTACGGTAGACAATTTGAGATTAAAGACTGTTTGATGGAACGAACTGCGTAACTACCCTAACTGTTTCTTTCACGGTCATCCCCTGAGCGTGTCGAAGGTCGGGTTTCCGGATCGGATGGATCTCTATAAATTTCAGACTAATGCTGTCATTACAAATCGCGCTTGCGTACGTTTTATGCTGATTCCGCGAGCACACTTATTCCCCGGCGGTCTGGGCCAAAGCGCGATTGCGCGCTGCGGTTTGGCGCAGCGCAGCGTCCATATCGTGGAATGAAATCGTCGTCCAGTGCCCCAACTGCGGTGCGATGAGGTCTGTGGGGGCCATGTAGCCGTCCCAAGATTCTTCCCCTAACCGCATATCCCAGATGTTCCCCACCGGCACCAGCCGATTGACTCCCGCCTGCCCCAGAATTTCGGCCAGGGGTAGCAATCGCTCCAACGGCACTGCCACACCACACGATTGCAGCAAGCCCCGCCGTTCGCCGCGCCCTAGCAAGCGCCGTAAATCTGTCTCCAAATGCGTCACGCGGCGGATGATAATGGCGCGGTTGAGTGCGTTGTAGATGGCGAAATTAGCGGCTTCGTCATCGTAGACGGCCACGAAGGGATGGGCTTGTATATCGCTCAACTTGGTGAGGATGGTGAATCCGGCGCGCCCTTCGTACCACTGGTACATCGTGCGCAGGCGTGCGTGGGGCTGCTCGCCTTTGGGGATAGCGACGAGCAGCTCACGCATGGCTTCCATGTAGTGCTCCGCAAACTGTAGCACTTCGGCCTGGCCCCCCTCTACAAAGACTTGTTGCGCTGAAAGACAGCCTTGGGTGTTGAACATCGTGTTGTCGAAGGCGATGTTGTGGGCCACAGTTTCCAGCCATTCCGGGGTGAGGTATTCTCGCGCCACTACATCGAAGCTCACCTTGTGCCAATGCCCGCTGATGCGTCGCTTGAAGTCGCGCAGGCTGCGTGGCCGGAGGCGGTGCGTCAGGCGGGTGATGGCCTTTTCCGAATCCATACCGCCGGTAACTTGTAAGTGATCGCCCTGATGGATGAGCTCCGTGAGCAGATCGCGTTGGACACCCGGGAATGTCACTAGCGCGACCAGATCGGACAGGGGGAAGAGGTTCTGGGCGCTCTCTTGCCCGGCCAGTTCGTGGAGGAAGCGTGGGCCGAAGAAGGGTTCGGCGCTGGAGTTCTTTTCGATGGTGGTCGCGCCCACGAGCACGGCCAGCAGCGCCTGCATGATCGAGATGCCGGGCACATTTCCGGCGGCGATATTCGAGACAAGTTCCGGCATCCCCAGCAAGGGCAGGGGCATGACGTGATTGCCGCGTGTGGGGGGGAGTGCGGCTAGCCCTTTGATCGTCGAGAGGCCGAGCGGCCCGCCGTAATAACGTGCGTAGCCGCGCGCCGTGCGAACGAAGCCGTGCGCGGCTTCGTTGGAGGGTAGTTGCCCGTCGAACTCAGTGACCTGGCCCAGTTCCACTAGTTCGGCGAATGAGAGTAGCAGCAGATGGATCATTTCTGGCGAGAAGCCGCTCAGTGTCCCAACGATGTCGAGCGTTTCCTGGCGGAGTGTGGCGTTCTCGTGCTGGAGTGCATGTGCCATTTGCGTCAGTCCCTGTAGCCGTTCCGCTAAACCCGCGCGGTCGCGCAAATCTACGCCCTGGAAGAGCTCGGCGCGCCGCCGGCGTAACGTCTTCCCCATGATGCGTAGCCCGCCGGGATCAAGGGCCAAATGCTCTACAGTCAGGCCCGGGATCAGCGGTTGCTCGGTCAGCTGCCACTTATCTGCCTGGCGCAGGGCTTGTTCCAGATAGGTGGGCACAAAATAGTCTCTGATTACTTGGTTCATACGTGATGCTCCCTCTGAGCAATTGCCGGTTGCGAGCCGGCAGTGGGCGCTCAGGCGTATTCGGCCAACGCGGCGGCGCAACCTTTGGACCCGCGATTGGCGTTATCCCGTGCGATGTGCTTGAAGTAGCGCGCTGGGTTGCCGCAAGCGCAGGGTTCTTCGTAGATGGCGTCTACATTATCGCCGGTGAGCAGGCCGGGCACGCGGTAGAACTGGCGCGGGTCGTAGTAGGCCAGATAGCCGTCTACGATGAAGAATTCCATGTGTGAATCGAAGTGATAGTTGCCTTCGGCGCACTGAATGGCACCGCTGAGCGATTCGCTTTGTCCGTAGGCGTCGAGCGTTTTGGTGATGCCGCCGATGAGCCGGTGGAAGCGTGCGACGATGGTCTCGGCGGGGATGTCCGACCCGGCCTTGTTGCCGCCCGCCATCAACAGCACCGAGCCGGGGGCGAGTGTGACTAGCGGTTCGCCCGCCTGTTTCTTCCCCTGCGCTACTTCTTCGGCCAGCACGGCCTCCATGCGCGCCAGCCCGTTCAGCGCCATCCACGGATTGGCAAAGACCAGGGTGCGCAACCCCAACGCCTCAGCCTCTTTTAGCCCGGCGATGAAGTTTTCCGCGCCTTTTGCACTGGTGCGCTTCCCGCCGAATTTGAGCAAGGGTTTCATCAGCGCCTGGAGTACTTTGCCGCTCGTGCCGGCAAACGCGCCCGCCCGCCAGCGCAACTCGCGGCTTTGTACGCGCGCGGGAATGGCGAAGAAAGCGCGCTCCTCGTACAGGTCGGCGTAGAGTTTCAAGCCAAAGGACATCATCATGGATCCCTCGCGGGGCGCGTAGCCGACGAGACACCCGGCTTTGGGGTCAATCGGCCCGTATTCTGGAATGTAGGTGATCAGATCGAACATCCGGTGATTAGCTTTGGCGGTTGTCTCAAGCAGTTCCCGTCCGCAGGGGATGAGGGCGAAGGCGCTGCCGCCCGTGCCGCTGCTGGTGAGGAGGTAAACGCCCTGCTTTGCGTGCAAATCGGCGCGCAAACGATCCAATCCGCCCTGGATATTGGTGCGCGACATATAATTCTCTTGTAGCCCCTCCATTGTGATGGGTTGGGAGAGGTAGTAGCTCATCTTTTCGATGAGCAGCGGGACGTTGCGCTCGCAGAACGCGCCGAGTTTCTCACCGTTGGGGAGCTCAGCTTGCGCATAAGCTTTGAAGATCTCTTCCGGGAGGGCCACGGCGCTCAATTGGCTGCGTTCTAGCCGTTTCCCGATGCCTTCACGCTCGCAGCGCTCGCGGTAGGCCGGGGTCACAGCGCGATGCCAGGCGTGGCATGCCTGTATCGCTTCCCAGCGTACCCGATCCGCCGTCTCGCGGTCGGTGATGATGGAAACATCGTTCCAGAGCTGCTCCATCTTGGTCTGTAGCGTGCTGCGTAAAACTTCTCGGTCTGTCATAATTGCCTCCTGATTGGGTATAATTAAATTACGAACACAAGTATAAACAGTAGTTACGCGGTTGGTTTGCGCCACCGGCTCAAAGCGAACTTGGCGGCCAAAGCCGCTAAAAAATGAGTGTTTTTCATGGGCGGGCGTAGCCTGCCCACAAAAAACACTCTTGAAAAATCACCTTTTGTGTTTAACGAGCGTTCGATGGAACAAACCGCGTAACTACTATATAGAATAATCTAAGTTTGAATATAGCTGATTTATTCTAACTATGATACTATATAAAAGCTGAGTTAGCAAGCTAAGGGCAAGCAAATTTTGGATTCAGGGCTTGCACTGAAGATTGGCATGGTCAGAGACCGGCCAGAGCTGGCTGTAGTGGGTGCTCCTCTCAACTCAGATGAAATATGCCCAAAGGGGCTTATTCTGTTACTAGCAGCCGCCAGTAGAGGAGCCAGCCGCTAAAAAGGCCGCCGGTAATTGTCAGGAGGGTGTAGTAGCTCCGCCAGTGTATTGACCAGGGCTGTGTCAGCCATATTAGTACCGTGCAGCCAAGTGCAATAGCCGTGAGCGCTAGAGAGGAGCGTATCAGGTGGCGTAATATGGTGTAGGTGAAAGGGAGCTTATAGGTGAAGGTTTCCACATCAAACTTCAGTAGTATGCCGAGGGTTGCGAGGGTCAAGAGGTAACTTAACAGTGCCGCCAGCAATACACCTTGTGCAAATGGCATTCCAGCTACACCATAGCTGCCGGCCTGTAGCCAGAGAACCCCTCCGGAGATGAATGCCAGCGTACAGCCAGTTAGCAGCGCAAGATTGAAGGGAAGGGATTGATACCAGGCTAGTCGGATGTAATCGTATGCGCCTATGGAGGCCAACCGGATGTGGCTTGCGGGGATGGATTGGAAACATAGGTAGCGTTCCCGTTTGATATCGCGGAAACACTCTGGCGTGATGGGCTGCCAGCGGGTATTTCTGAAAGTAAGCGTTTGTTCCGTAGCCGTGATACGAATAGCATCTTTGAGCCAGGAGAGTTTTTCGAGGGTGTGTACTGCGGCGCGCGCTGGGCGATAGTAGCCGGTGTAGGCGGTAACGCGCAGCTTGATCTTGGGGAGGGGGGCGGGTTCGGGTTCAGGAAACAGGTGGGCAACGAAATCCACCAGCAGAGGGCTGAGCGCTTGGTCGCCATGATTGCCGTTGAAAGCGACGAATAGGCCGAGTTGCTGTTCCGGAATCAGCAAGAGCAGGCTGGCGAAGGCTTCCCAGCCACCGGTGTGGTACAGGAGTCGTTGTCTGCCGCGGTGTGTTTCGACGAAGCCGTGAGCATAGCCGGGTAGCCGTGGATCGTGGGTGAAAAGCTGTGAGTGCATTTGCCGGGCAGTGTCTGCGTGTAAAATGCGCGCTGTCTCGGTCGCCCCGTTTTGCAGGTGCGCGAGCATGAATTGGGCCATATCCGTGGCCGTGGCGCTGATTGAGCCGTCCGGTGGGGTGAGGTTGAAAAGGAAGGGGGCGGGCTGGTATTTTCCTTGCCTGTAGGTGTAACTGGCGGCTAAATCTTGTTCCAGCTGGGGCGGCAGAGGTTCGCGGGGTGTAGTATGCTTCATGGCTAGCGGCTCAAGGAGGTGTGTTTCAATGTACGTTTCCCAGGACATACCGGAAACACGCTCGATGATATAGCCGGTTAATCCGGCCCCGTAGTTGGAATATGCGATGATTTGTCCTGGCGGATAGATTCGTGGTGGATGGCGTTCGATCAGTGTCTTGCGTAACGTTACCCCTGGTGGAAGTTCCAATGCGCCAGTGCGAATGCCATTATCCGCGAACCCCGCGGTATGGCTGAGCAGATGCCACACCCGGATCGGTTCAGGATAAGTTTGCGGGATGTCAAAGTCCAGGTAAGTCTGGATGTCGGTGTGTAAATCGAGACGGCCTCGCTCTACCAGTTGCATGACTGCGGTCCAGGTGAAGAGCTTGGTGATGGAGGCGATGCGCACCAGGGTTGTATCGGCGCACATGGGGGTTTGAGCTTCCAGGTTGGCATAGCCGTAGCCTTGGGACAGAATCACTGCGTTGTCTTTGACAATGGCCACAACGCTGCCTGGAATATGCCAGGTTTGCAGGAGTTCGGTTATGTGTGTGTCAATGAAAGTTTCCAATTTAGGTATCTCACTAGCTCCAGCGTTGGTTATGGCTGCGGTTTTTTGAGAGGGGGCAGGGGGCAAAGTTATCAAGAAGCATGGTTTTCAGGTGCAAAGCGGAGCTGACAAGTGACGCCTTCTTTATTGGTGAACGCCACTTGTCCGTGGAGTTGCCCCTCGCCTAATAGATGTACCAGTTGCAGTCCCAACGTCTCCTGCGATTGCCAATCCATGCCCGGCGGCAGGCCCACGCCGTTATCGCTGACGGTGAGTGTGTAGTGCGTGCCGTCCCATTCTAGCGTGGCTGTGATGTGGCATGGGGCGGCCTCAGCGTCCCGCGATGGGGGGAAGGCGTACTTGAGCGCGTTCGTCACCAGCTCGTTGACGATTAGCCCACAGGGGATCGCCAAATCGGGATCGAGATCAATCCCTGGCGCGGCGATGTGCAGGGCAATGCGATTTAGGGGATCGAACATGTCGCGCAACCGCACGACCAGCGCGTGCAAGTAGGTGTCGAAATCCACCCGGCTCAGCAGCTCCGCTTGATAGAGCATCTCGTGGATCAGGGCGATGGAGCGGATGCGGCTCTCGAATTCCTGAAATTGCTCCTCGACGATAGGTTCTAACCCGGCGAATTGTTGCAGGTTGAGCAGGCCGATAATCATTGCCAGGTTGTTCTTGACCCGGTGGTGGACTTCTTGGAGCAGCACGGTTTTCTCTGTGAGCGATTCACGCAGTACAATTTCTGCCTGCTTGCGCTCGGTGATGTCCGTTGCTATCTCCATTCTTACTGTGCGCCCATCTGTCCATTGGATGACGCTATCGCGGCAGTCATACCACCTCCCATCATGGGTATTTTGGAACTCCCACTGATATACTCCAGTCGGTTTGCCCTCTGTGGTCAACAACTTAGCATTGGTACAGAAAGGGCAAGGGCCAATCATATTGTTTTGCAAGGCTTTCCAACAGGGTTGGCCGATGATGTCCTCTCCCCATGACTTGCGGGCATATTCATTGGCAAACAATAGCTCGTATGTTTGCATATCTGCAATGTAGATAAAGGCTGCAATACTGTTCATAACTGTCAGCAGTCGTTCGTTTGATTCGCGCAATGACTGTTCAGCTTGCTTGCGTTCGCTGATCTCTATCTCTAACTTCTCGGCATATTCTTTGATTTTCTCGTAGTAACGCGCGTTTTCAATGGTTTGCGCGACTTGATCGGCAAAACTCTGCAATAGGGCAACATCTTTATTATCAAATACAAGTAGTTTTTCGATTGAAGATAGAATAAATACTCCCAGGTTCTGTTCTCTCAGGCGGATGGGGATATAGAGATTTGAGCGCAACTTTCTTAACTGAATAATATCCCGTTCTTTTGATGAGAGGTTTGCGGTCAGTGCATCGGGCATAATGACAGGGCTTCCTGATGTAATTGCTTCTTTAATATGTGGATGTTCATTCACAAAAGCGAGGCGAAATTCAGCTGGAAAATCTACAGGTAGCGCTGGGGTAGTGGCTGCTAAGGAAATAGTATCTTGATTTACTCGTAGATATACTGCACCACTATCAATGTTCATAACCTTGGTTGCATTGTCAACAATTATTTGCATAAGTGCATCTAGTTCCAAAGAGGCGGCTATGCTTTGGCTGATTTGCAAGAAGGCTTCGAGTCGTCGGTTACTTTCCCAGAGCGCTGCCTCGACCAGCTTGTGCTCAGTAATATCTTCGAACGTAGCGTAAACCTGGTACGGTTCATTCTCTCCAGGTCGAAAAAGGGGAATGGCTGCGATAGACAACCAGACATATTCGTCTTTCTCAGGTATATAGACGCCTCTGGTAACAGGGCCGATCTCTTTCCCTGTGCGTAAGGCGATCATGGCGGGATGCTCGGTTCCTGGAACTTGTGTACCATCTTCAGTGACCATTTTCCAGCGCGGATCCATCGAGGTCTTGCCCCGTATTTGATCAAAAGTCAAGCCCAGAATGCGCTCAGCAGAAGGATTCGCAGATATGATGGTACCATCGGCTGCTTGATAGATTACACCTGGAGCCATGGTCTCAAACAGACAGCGATGCTTTTCCTCGCTCTCGCGCAGTGCGGCTTCGGCTGCTTTGCGCTCGGTCAGTTCGTGCTGCACCGCCTGATACAGCGCCGCATTTTGCAGGGCGGAGGCGATGTGTGTGGAGAGCGCTTCTAACAGGCGTAGGTGATCCGCACTATAGGCGTTCAAAGTATTGCTAAAAACCTGAATCACGCCCGTTACTTGCCCTTCTGTCTCCAAGGGGACTATCAGCGCGGCGCGGGTGTGGGGCGCATCGTCGGGAATCGTCTCATGCGCTACGCCCTGCTCATCCATGTAATAGCGTGCCCGGCTGCTGGCTCGCTGCTGATCATAATCGTTGAGCAGCAGCGATTGGCCGGTGTGAATCGCCACGCTCTGCGTTCCGCTGCCTTCTGGATTGAGCGGGAGCGGCGGAAAACCGGAAACATCCAGGCGCGTGCAATCGTTCCACCCCGCGCGGCAGGTGATTATCTGGGTGGTTGCGTCATAGGCAGAGATGTATAGTCCATCGCAAGGCATCAACTGGTGGAGGTGATGATGGATGGTTGCATAGATTTGCTCCAGATCGAGCGTGCGTTTGAGCTGCTGACTCACCTCGTAGAGCGTTTGTAGCTCGTGGGTCTGCCACGCGATAGCCGCTTCTACCTGTTTGCGTTCCGTAATATCCTGAATGACCCCTGTGACCTTGCGGGGCACTCCTTCTATGTCTTTTTCCAGTTCCGCTACAGATAGGATTGTGCGGCGTTCCTGAGTGTCTCTAGTGATGATATCAAATTCCAGGCGATAGTCGCGCCCGTGTTCGATCAAATCCACTAAGGCCTGGTGGACGTTTTCCCGGTCAGGAATGCAGGTCTCAATTTCTTCGGTAGTAAAGCTTTTTGAATCTGGGGAAAAACCGTAGATACGTTTGGCTTCTTCGGAACCCCAAAATTCAGTGGTGTGAATGTCATATTCCCAGTTGCCCACATGCCCTAATTGTTGTGCTTTACGGTAACGCTCAGCGTTTTGTTGCAGGGCTATTTCCACTTGTTTGTGTGCGGTGATGTCTAATGCGATGCCCTCGGCGACAAAATGCCCGTCGGGCAGCTGGCGGAGCGTTGAAGCGAGGTGCAGCCAGCGGATGACGCCAGTGGGCGGTTGAATGCGTACTTCCACACTGAAGGAGGTCAGCCCGGCCAGGGCCATCTGCTTCAGTTCGGCCACGCGGGGGAGGTCTTCCGCCACCGTCTGCCCGAAAATTGCCTGCGGATCATCCAGGCCTTGCTGCACGGAGATACCGTGGATTTTTTTCACCCCTGCGCTGAGATAGGTGAACCGGCGCGCTTCACGGTTGTGTCCTAAATCAAGTTGGTACACATAGCCGTTGGATAGATTATCGCTTAACAGGCGCAGGCGTTCGTCTTGCTCCTGCACTGCCGCTTCCGCCCGTTTGCGCGCGGTAATATCGCGCGAGACGCCGTAAGTTTCCAGGTGTCCGTTGTCTGAGTTCAGGTAGTAGTGACTGGTGACCTCAACCTCAATATAGGAACCATCCTTACAGAGCAGCTCAAACTCGTCACGGTAATCACATTCCTCACCTTGCTGGAACGCCTGAGTGCGTTCCGCTGTAACTCGCTCGATATAGGTGAGTGTATCGGGTGAAAAAATAGCATCGGGGGCTTGTGGAAGGATTTCTTCAGGTGTATACCCGCACAGCTGCTCCAGTGAAGGGCTGAGGTAGCGGAAACGATCGGTCGTAACATCAAAAATCCATACCATATCGGCCACACCCTCGGTGAGCAAGCGGTGCTGCTTTTCACTCTCATGGAGGATGGCATTGGCAGCTTCCAGCTCTGCTGTACGCTCAGCGACTTGGCGCTCCAAATAGGCATGGGAGGCGCGGAGCGCCTCTTGCGCTGCACATAGCTCGCGCTTGGTGTGCAGTCGCTTCTGCGCGCGCCGCAGCACACTCTCCAGCGCCTCACGCTCGATGGGCTTGGAGA
This sequence comes from uncultured Anaerolineales bacterium, assembly GCA_964504195.1. GTDB lineage: Bacteria > Chloroflexota > Anaerolineae > B4-G1 > SLSP01 > CAZDDI01. The sequence continues at coordinate 436 of CAZDDI010000088.1, read as the reverse complement.
TGCGGTCCGTCGCATCCGCGCGCAATGCAGCCATGATCGTGTCTTTGTCGCCATGCCCGGTCATCAGGATTACTTCCGCGTCCGGCTCCTGTGCCTGGATGGCTTCCAGCACCGCAAAGCCATCCAGGTCGGGCATCCGCACATCCACAAACGTGATACTCGGACGCTCGCGCGCGAAGCTCTCGATACCAGTCTGCCCGCTCTGCGTGGTGAAAACGGTATAACCCGCAAGGTTCAGGTTGCGCGCCAACGCCTGCAAAATGCGCTGTTCGTCATCAATGATCAGGATGCTCTCTGTCATCGTCGCTCCTTGCTGTGGTGCGGCTCTGTTCCAATCATTATATACTGTTTTTGAACGTTATGGAAACCTGGCGTGGGGACAGGGTATAGGACAAATTATTGGGGAGTTTTCCCCCTATCCCCCTGCCCCCTTTCC
>CAZDDI010000087.1:0-13742 GCA_964504195.1 uncultured Anaerolineales bacterium | reverse complement strand
AAAAGTCACCCTGTCAAAGCCGTCAATAGGCGTGTTTGAGCATCCTACAGGGTTAGTTTTGCGGGACTACTGTGACGAGCGCAGAGGCCTTCGGCAGGCTCAGGCACCGGAGAAGCCCGGTGGCTGAGCCTGCCGAAGCCCGGTGGCTGAGCCTGCCGAAGCCTCTCCCGGTTGCTCTACGGCATTGTCTTGGACGGCCATCGCGCAAAAGTCACCCTGTCAAAGCCGTCAATAGGCGTGTTTTGAGCATCCTACAGGGTTAATTTTGCGGTATTGCGAAAATAGGCTGCGTTACGGCAGCGCGGGGTTTTCGTAGATCACAATTTCTCCGCTGCGAAAGCGGCAGGGCCAGGAGCTCTCCACTTCCGCAATTTGCGCAGCGAGACCAGGGACGTTTGCTGCACCCCAGCCACGCCAGAGATTATCCACGATAATCCAGCGGGCTGTCTCATAGCGCGGATCGAAGGCCCAGCGCTCTGGCGGCACGTTGGCGGGCAAGTGCGGCGTATGCTGCTCATCAAAAGCCACCGGCATCTGGAAATCAGCGACGCGCAGCGTCAGCTGCCAGGCCAATGCGGGCGAGGCGATAGCCACATCGTCAGGCGCAGCGTGGGCGTTGACAAACGTGGCAGCAGCACGCGCATCGGCGGGAGAAAGCAGAAACGGATCAATCTCGGTGCGGATGCTGCCCGCGCGCAGATGCGCGACATTGTCTATCGTCACCACGAGCAAAGGGGATGCAACCAACATAAGTGCCAATGCCCAACCGATGACGCTCCACAGGAAGGTGACGCGCATCCCGCAACGCGCGATGATGGCGGCACTCCAGTCTGCCAAAAGGTGCGCCAGATACGGCAATCCGGCGTCTAATGCTGCCGCTGCGCCCAGCGCTATCCACGGCAACAGCGGGATCATATAATAGAAACTGAGCAAATACAGCGAGACGGTACGCCCCAAAACCACTATCGGGAATAACAGCCATAGTAACGCCAAACGCTGGAAACGCCCAGGGCGCAACATCAACAATCCCACAATCGCCAGAGCCAGCCAAAAATCACGGAAGAACAAGGCAGCCAGATTGCGCGCCAGCGTGGCAATCTGTGCGCCTAACGGAAGCGCGTTGAGCCGAAACAGCGTAAAGCCCAAATCGAAGATGAAAGCCTGCGGGGCTGATAGGAGCAGCGCCCCGGCATAGAGCAGAGCGGGCAATCCCAGCAAGGGTAGCGCCCAGAGCAATGCTTGCCAGCGACGCCACGCCGCTATCAGCACAAAGAGCGGAATCCAGGCCAACGTCCAGACTTCGGTAATCAGTCCCAAGCCCAGAGCCACCGCAGCAAGCGCGAGCCAGCGTCGCGCTCCATGCTCCAAATACTCCCACAGCCCCCACCCGGCGAGCAGCCCCAGCGGGGCCAGAAGATTGTAGCTGAATCCAAAACGGCTATAGAGGATGGCGTCCGGATACAGCGCGTAGAGCAGCGCTGCCAGCAACGCCAATGCGGGGCGCGTGGTGGCGCGGCGGGCAACGCCATAGAGGAGCGCCGTCGTCAATACCCCCAACGCACCGGTAAGACTGCGCAACGCCCCCATTCCATCGCCGCCCAGGCGTAACACCAGCGCGAACGCGAGCTCGAAAAGTGGGAGCTTAGCAAAGAGCAGCGTGGATTGTGTAATAGCGAAATACTGCACCCGACCTGCGGTTAGATGGCGCGCAATTTCCAGATGCGTGCCCTCGTCGGTGTACCAGCCCGGCGTCAGCGCCACGTTGAACAGGCGCAAATAAGCCGCCGCCGCGAGAATTATCAACAGCGCGCAGCCTTCACACCAGAGACGCCAACGCTTGCGATTGAGACTCATCTTAGCCGGGGACGCTGCAATCCATGTTCTCGCATAAACCGGTCGGTTCAAACGTGTAAGACTTTCCCGCAAAAGTTGGCATAACATCTCTCTCCTAAAACCAGAATCAGCGAGTCGGATTTCCGACTCGCTGATTCGCTTTATCGCTGATTCGCTTACTTGCCCAGGTTGGTGAACGCAGCCATGCCGGCGTAGACGCCGTCGCTGCCGAGCTCTTCCTCGATGCGGAGCAGCTGGTTGTATTTGGCGACTCGATCCGAGCGGCAGGGCGCGCCGGTCTTGATCTGGCCGGTGTTGAGTGCTACCGCGAGGTCGGCAATGGTGGAGTCTTCGGTCTCACCGGAGCGGTGCGAGGTGACGGCGGTCCAGCTGTGCGACTGTGCCATCCGAATCGCCGCAATGGTTTCGGTAAGCGTGCCAATCTGGTTGAGCTTGATTAACACAGAATTAGCGGCCTTTTCCTTGATACCACGCGCGATGTACTCGGTGTTTGTCACCAGCAAATCATCGCCCATGATTTGAATCTTGCCACCCAGCCGCTCCGTCATTAGCGCAAAGCCCGCCCAATCGTCCTCAGCCAGGCCATCCTCGATGCTGATGATGGGGTATTTCGCTACCCAGGCAGCGTAAAACTCCACCATCTCTTCGCTGCTCAGCACGCGCCCCTCTTTGTGGAGGTTATACTTACCATTCTCGTAAATCTCGGTGGCCGCCGGATCGAGCGCGATCCAGATATCTTTGCCCGGCTCGTAGCCGGCCTTCTGGATGGCTTCCAGAATGACCTCAATGGCCTCTTCGTTGGTCTTGAGACTCGGCGCAAAACCGCCCTCATCGCCAATGCCCACGCCGTACCCGCGCTTCTTGAGCACGGACTTGAGGCTGTGATAGGTCTCTGCGCCCCAGCGCAGCGCCTCGGCAAAGGTGGGCGCGCCTACGGGCATCGCCATGAACTCCTGCAGATCAGGGCCATCCACCGCATGCTTGCCGCCGTTGAGGATGTTCATCATCGGCACGGGCAACAGGTGTGCATACGTCCCGCCGATGTAGCGGTAGAGGGGCATATCCACAAAATTAGCAGCTGCCTTCGCCACAGCCAGCGAGACGCCCAAAATCGCGTTCGCGCCAAGTTTTCCCTTGTTCGGCGTGCCATCGAGCTCAATCATCATCTCATCAATGCCCTTCTGATCGGTGATTTCCCAGCCGATGATTTCTTCGGCAATGATGGTGTTGACGTTATCCACGGCCTGCAAGACACCCTTGCCTTGATAGCGGCCCTTGTCGCCATCGCGCATTTCCAGCGCTTCGCGCGAACCGGTGGATGCACCTGAAGGCACAGCTGCACGTCCCGATGAGCCATCCGCCACCAAGACTTCCACCTCAATGGTGGGGTTGCCGCGTGAGTCGAGAATCTCGCGAGCAATGATTTCTTCAATGTAAGACATAGTAGCCTCCTTAGCCTGATTTGATCTTCTATGGCCCGGTGACAGCCCTCCTGCCAGGCTCTATAATACACCCAAAGGCGAGAACGAGCAAGGGACATGTAACTGCTCAGGGGATAAAAACAGGCCTTTGCGCTCAAAATTGTATGCCGGAACCACCTCCGGGACAGGGGCTTGGAGCATTTGGGGAACCAAAATGCATGAGCATCATTGTCAACCTGGGCAGGTGCGCTATACTGAAGATGTGCGGATAGCGGTTCATCGCAACCTCGGCGCCAAAATAATCTGGAACCGCGGCAAGAAGAACTTCAAAAGGTTGGTAAATATGAAACGCAAAATTATCTTGAATCTGTTATGTCTCTATGTAGTGTTGTGGGCCGGGGGATGCAAGTCTGGAACGATGCCTACCTCGATCGCTGCGCCAGTTACTGAAACACCCGTAGCATTGCCGACGGTTTCACCTGTAGTCATAGCAAACAGCACCCCGCTGAATGTAGCGCTTGATCTCACGCAAACATCCCCGCCTAACAGCGCGCGTCCGGCCTGGCGTGCGCTGTTAGCATGGCCGGACGACTGTGAGCTTGGTTTCACGCTGGTAGAACGACAGCCAGAAGATGCTGGCGGTATCGAAATCTATCCTGTGGCCGATGAACAATACCTGATCTTTGTTGCGTGTACGCTCGGCCCTTATTGGGTAGAAGAGCGCCTTTACTGGCTCGATACTCACGCAAATGCACCCATCGTGCATGCACTCAGTATACCGGAAGTGCAGCCTGGTACACAAGGCTGGACAGTGCAGCTGAGCGATATGCTCCACGGATTACCCCTCTATGATTCAGATACACAGACATTGCGTAACCTGGCCCCGGCGCGCGGCTTGAAAGATTGTGGCACCTGGTATTTGTATCAGCTGGAAGCGCAGCAACTTGTACTGACAGAAGCTCGCTACCAGGAGTGCGCTGTTGACCAGATAACGGCTACTGAACCGGCTACCTGGCCGTTGATTTACCCGAAGCCCGCAGAATCCGAATGGGCCGGGCCTTTCCGGCGGGTCGCGCCAGTGGTTACATCGCTGGGGGATTGGATTATCGGCTTGGAGGCGCTACCTGCGGGCGGCTTGCGCCTGATGACGGCATTGGGTTATGCCACCTTTCACGATGGTGTGTGGACTGGAGAGCAACGGTTACCTGAGGGCCACATCCTGGTGGGCGTGGACGCTGAGGAACGCGCCTGGCTTTTCAGCGCTACCGGGGAAACGATCTATTATCAGCACCTCGCTGGGGAACTTACCCCGGCTAATGCCGGATGGATTCCGGTAGAGGAGCCGCGGGCATTAGAGCGTCAGGGCGTCGTGAGCGACCACCTGGGTCAGGTCTGGCTCGCCACGGATCAAGATGTGCGGGTTTTTGATGGCGCGCGCTGGACGGTGTTCACGCGCGAAGCGTTGGGGATGTTGCCCGCAACCGATCCGGACTTTCTCGTTGCGTTTACCCTCACATTTGTACCGGAGCGCAAGCAACTATGGGTAGGAGCGTGCGATTGGGGCGGCCCGGGGCCAATGGGCGGCGGCGGCGCGCGATGGTTTGATGGGCTTATTTGGCACGGCACGCAGTCCCCGGTGGCAGGGGGGTGCGTGACCGCCATCGCCGCCGACGCTGAAGGGCGGGTCTGGATTGGGATGGATCACGGTCAGGTATGGAATTTCGATCAGACGACGGGCAATTGGCAGCAGTTATTGTTACCGGAGCCGGAAGCATATCGCCGGGGGTACCCAGTTGCTTTGACGCTGGATTCTACCGGCGCGCCGTGGCTACTCGCGGCGCTGTGCGGGGGCGCAAGCTGCGATGCAAACCGCGCACTTTATTATTTTCAGGATAACGTCTGGATAGAAATCCCAGGGGTGCGCGATTACTCTCAAGACCAGCTATATTCCGGTATCTTTCCTCCGTTCTTGCTTGATCGTACCGGAACGCCCTGGCTATTTCTTTTGGGGGAGGTGGTGCAGATTGGAGAGCAGCAAGTGATGCAACCGCCCGCCGCTGCGCTGCATGTCCAAACGGGAACAGTAGATGCTTTGGGGCAGCTGTGGGTTGTAGGACGACAAGCTGCCGAACCGTTGGCCTTATGGGAGTTGGAGCCTGACTCAGGAGCTGTGCCCTATCCATAAATCCCTTTCATACTATTACCCACCCTCTTTGAATTGGGGCTATCGCATTTTAAGGCTCAAAGCCCCGTCTCGGAGCGACTTGGGCACAAAAAAGTGCTTGTAAAGCAGTGTTCTGTACAGGAAACATCCCCGGGACGGGGGCTTAGAGCATTTTGAGGGTCAAATGCGTAAGGGCAACGCTGGCGAGATTTACGCCATGCGAGTAAGGTATTCATAAACAAAACGTTGCGCGGAGACAGCCCCGCGCAACGTCAAACATTGAGAAACCAGGTAAAGGACTATTCACCCGGACAGAGATCTATCCAGTACCCTACATCAGCATGGACGCCATAGAAATTATTCTGGGGAACAGTCACACTGAAGAAAGTCCCATCCGCGGTATATTTCCAGTCAAACAAGCCGGGTGAGGGAGCGTCGGTGGGTGCCAATGTGTAGTCTTGAATCTTCACATTTTCTTCAACATTGTTGAAGACCCATTCTTCGGTGAGGTTAATGGTAATGGTAACCATTCCATCCACTGGAGCCGAGAAGTAGACCGTGCCAGCAGGGTGATATTGGCCGGCATACAGAACAACGCTGCTATCAGGCACATAGGGCGTATAAGTAGCCCAGTTGCCCTGGCGCACATAGCGCGGGCCAGCAGCCCATGCCGTTTCATCCACGAACTCCCAGCAGGAAGGCTCATCTTCGCAGCATTCTACAACGTACATGATATTGGCATACCATGAACCTTTGCGCGGCTTCACAACGTCGCCGCCATAAGCCGTTTCTTCCTGCACCACTTCCCCGTCAACAATCTTGACGACTACGGCGTGGGCTTGTAACCACAATACGGCCCCACATTCGTAGTTATCCAAAGGTACAGTAAAGGTGAAACTTGTCACCGGGCCGCCTTCCCACTTGTAGGGAGCCTTGCCCGGAGCCAGCCGTCCAACCGGTTCGTAATCCAAAACATACAGGTGTGCTTCTGTCAAATACCAGTCACCGTTAGTCTGATAGGTAACATAGAGATTGACATCGTCATTGGTCACCGTGATCGTCCCGACATCTATTGTCTGTCCCGCCCACAGCGTGACCACCGTAGGCAGCCCACAAGCGACTTCTGCTGAAGTCGCCGAGACCGCCGGCGCACCACCCAACACAGAACTGAGCAACATCACCAACGCCACCATCACCAATAGTTTTCTCATATTGCCTCCTCAACTAAACTAGAATGATATTATTGAGCATTCTCAAGTTGCCTCAAGAAAGCGATCGAGCAAAATTAGCAATCTGGTTATAAAATGATGCTAATTTTTACTTATCTGCCGTACATTTTCCAGGCGCATTCAGTTTCAGCCACGAATTAGCATGAATTTTACGAATTTCTTATTGTTTTCGTGTTAATTCGTGGCAAAAATCTACAAGTGTACGGTAGTAAAATTTTTACTAAATTCAAATCTTTGGGGCGCTCAAGAATTCTCTAATTAATTAATCGCAATTGAGAGCGTAAAAGTCACGGTGATTTTAGTGATTTTCCGTATCAATTTAGTTAGTGAGCAACCAGGTACAATGCACTTACAAACATAATCCGCGTGCTTGTGTGCTACTGCCTGGCAGCATGTAGCACAGCTATAAGAATATTTAAGCGCGTTGCCCCTTCAGTTTTCGGAGCATAACATGGTATAATACAGTTGTTACTTCAGGAGGCAGCGCGTGCTCAAACGTGAATTTACCCTTTCCCACGAATATCGTTACAACCATAGCGGCCCGGTGCGGTGGATTCTCTCGCACCTGCTGCGCGCGCCGTGGATTCCGCTGCTGACGCTCGCCGTCACCATCCTCAACAACTACGCCTACAGCTCCATCCAGGTGCTTGTGGGGCGCGCTTTCGATGTGATTACCACAGCCGGATGGACGCTCCCGGAATTGCAGGCGGCCGCGTTGGGCATCGTGGTGTTCGCAGCGGCGCAAGGGCTTTCCGGGCTGGGCCGCAACTACTCGGTGGAATTTATCGCCCAGCTGATTGAGCGCAACGCGCGCGAGGAGTTCTACGTCAACTTGCTCGGCAAGAGTCAGACCTTCCACGGACGGCAGCGCATCGGCGAAATCATGGCCCGCGCCACCGATGACGTGCGGATGCTGAACTATATGTTCAGCCCCGGCCTCATGCTCATCACCGATGCGGTGCTCTCACTGATTGTGCCACTGATTATGATGGCGGTGCTGGAGCCGCGCCTGCTGCTGGTGCCGGGACTGTTCACGGTCGCGTTGGTGCTTACTGTGAGCGATTACAACCGCCGCCTCAAGCCCGTGAGCCTGGCGCAGCGCGCCACCTACGGCCAGATGAACGCGGGGCTGGCGGAGGCCATCGCCGGCATCGAAGTGGTCAAGGCCAGCACGCAGGAGCAACGCGAATGGGAACAGTTCGAGGTCAACGCCGCCCGCTTCCGCGATCACTTTGTCGAGCAGGGCAAGATCGAGGCGAAGTATTGGCCCATGCTGGCGTTTAGTATCGCCTGGGCGCTGGCGTTTCTGCACGGCCTCTGGCTCTGGCAAGCCGGTATCATCACGCTGGGGCAGATTATCGCCTTCATGGGCCTGTTCGGCTCGCTGCGGTTCACCACCTTCATCTCGATTTTCTCGTTCAACCTGGTGCAGCTGGGCATCGCCAGCGCCGAGCGCATTCTGGAGCTCATCAACGTGGAAACGGAGCTCGACGAGAACGCGATGGGCGTGGCGCAGCCGATCCGGGGCGAAGTGACCTTCGAGGGCGTGAGCTTCGCCTACAACGGGACACCGGTGCTGCAAAATATTTCGTTCACGGCGCGGCCCGGCGAGACCGTCGCCATCGTCGGGCAGACGGGGTCGGGCAAGACCACGCTCACCCGGCTCATCAATCGCATCTTTGATGCAGACGCCGGGCGTGTGCTGGTGGATGGCGTAGAGGTGCGCGATTGGAGTCTGGAATCGCTACGCTCGCAGATTTCCACCATCGAGCAGGACGTGTTCCTCTTCTCGCGCACGCTCGCTGAGAACATCGCCTTTGGCTGCGCCGAGGCGACCCCCGCAGCTATCGAGCAAGCCGCGCGCGAGGCGCAGGCGCATGAGTTCATCATGGCCTTCAATGAGGGCTACGCGACCGAGGTGGGTGAGCGTGGCGTGACGCTCTCCGGCGGGCAGCGGCAGCGTATCGCCATCGCCCGCGCTTTCCTCACCGACCCGCGCATCCTGATTCTCGATGACAGCACCAGCGCGATAGACAGCGCTACCGAGGATCAAATCCAGCGGGCCATGCGGCGCATCAGCCGGGAGAGGACTACCTTCCTCATCACCCATCGCCTGAGCCAGATCCGCTGGGCCGACCGGATTCTTGTCTTGCGGCAAGGCGCGCTGGTGGATCAAGGCACGCATGAGGAGCTGATGGCACGCAGCGCCGACTACCGGCGCATTTTCGCGCGGTATGAGTAGGGCTTGAGTAGAGCTATTCGCAAAAATAATCATCACAGGCTGCTACTGCGTAATGCGTACTGCGTAAAGAGCGAGTACGGGCATTACGCAGTACGAAGTACGCATTAGAAGGACTACCCTATGGGCTTCATTCTCGATGGACTGGATACCGAATCTTACGACCGCCAATATAGCGACCGGGAGTTGCTGCGCCGGATAGGCGCGTACTTCAAGCCGCATACGCGGAAGATATTTGTCACAGCGCTGATGATTGTGCTCAACTCGATAGCGGGCGTCACCGGGCCAATCCTCATCGCCCGCGCGATTGATGTGGTGGAGCGTGCGCCCACCCTGGAGATGATGCTACTGCTCTCGACGGGCATTCTCCTGCTAGGCGTGTCAGCGTGGGGCTTCAACTACATCCGCTACCTCTTCTCCGCGCGCGTCATCGGCGAGGTGGTGCTGCAATTGCGCCGCGATACATTCGCCGCCGTCGTGCGCCACGATCTCTCCTTCTACGACGAACATCCCACCGGCAAGGTGGTGAGCCGGGTTACTTCGGACACGCAAGATTTCTCCAACGTGGTGTCGCTGGTGCTCGAACTGCTGAGCCAGCTGCTATTGCTCCTGATCCTGGGGCTATGGCTCGCCAGCATCAGTGCGCGCCTTACCCTGATATTACTGGTGATGGCCCCTCTAGCCGCCGGAGTAGCCCTGAGCTTTCGCCGCATCGCCCGCAAGGTAACGCAACAGGCGCGGCGCGTCACCGCCAAAATCAATGCCCAGATTCAAGAATCCATCAGTGGCATCGTTGTCGCCAAGAGTTTCCGCCAGGAGGCTGCTATCTATCGCACCTTTGCCGATAACAACCGGCAGGGCTACCGCATGGGATTACAGCGCGGGCTAACGATGAACACCATCTTCCCGATTATGAGCGTCAGTTCCGGGTTGGGCATAGCGTTGCTGGTCTACCTGGGTGGGTTGAGCACTCGCGAGGCCGGCGGCATCACACCCGGCCAGTGGTATCTCTTCATGCAGGCAGTGGGCTTCTTTTGGTGGCCGATGCTGAGTATTGCCTCGTTCTGGAGTCAGTTCCAGGATGGCCTCTCGGCAGCGGAGCGGGTGTTCGGGTTGATGGATGCGGAGCCGAAAGTCGTGCAAGTCGCTGCTGAGCCGGTGACGGCGCTGCGCGGCGAAACGGAGTTCCGCAACCTGCGCTTTGCCTACGTTGCCGGGGAGGCGGTGCTGGATGATTTCTCGCTGCACATTCGCCCGCGCGAGACCGTCGCCATCGTTGGGCATACCGGCGCGGGGAAGAGCAGTCTGGCGCGGCTCATCACGCGCTTCTATGAGTTCCAGAGCGGCGACCTGCTGGTAGATGGGCGCGACATTCGCACGCTCGACCTCACGCAATACCGCCGCCACATCGGGCTGGTGCCGCAAGAGCCGTTCCTGTTCTCCGGCAACGTGCGCGATAACATCCGCTACGCGCGTCCCGACGCCAGCGACGATGATGTTCATGCCGCCGCGCTACGCATCAGCGATGGCGCGTGGCTGGAAAGCCTCAACGCGGGGCTGGATACCGATGTGGGCGAGCGCGGCGCGAACCTCTCGATGGGGCAGCGGCAGCTCGTGGCGCTGGCGCGGGTGCTGCTCAAAGACCCGGCCATCTTCATCCTCGATGAGGCTACTGCCAGCGTAGACCCGTTCACCGAGGCGCAAATCCAGGAGGGGTTGGAAGAGGTCATGCGCGACCGTACTGCTATCGTTATCGCTCACCGGCTCTCCACCGTGAAGAACGCGGATCGGATTATCGTGCTGGATCATGGGCGCATCCTTGAAGAGGGTACGCATGACGCGTTGCTCGCTCAGAGCGGGCATTATGCAGAGCTCTATAACACCTACTTCCGTCACCAGAGCCTCGAGTACATCGAGCAGAGCAAAGCCCTGGGTCTTTTGTAGTACAGGATTCATTTTGTGTGCGCAATGCAGGATGATGAATTTTAAGAAATTAATCCGTAAATAAGGTTTTGTGTCAAGTTGGTCGTTCTAAAAATAAAATGATCCCCCCTATCCCCCTGCCCCCTTGCCCCTCCCCACGCCGCGCAGCGGTGTGGGGAGGGGCAAGGGGGGTGGGGTAGAATTCTCAATTTGTAAATTTTTAAGAAGTGATTCTTGCAAATAGTTTTATTTCCGGTTCATTTTCTTAATTTTCATTTTTCTACCGTACATTTTCCAAGCGCATTCAGTTTTAGCCACGAATTAGCACGAATTTTACGAATTTCTTATTGTTTTCGTGTTAATTCGAGTGAATTCGTGGCTAAAATCTACAAGTGTACGGTAGCAAAATTTTCATAATCCTGCGCTACAAAAGACCTGGGCGGTTTCGCTCAAATTGTTGGGGAACTTAGGGGCTAGGGTTTCGGCAGGCTCACCGGTTTCGGCAGGCTCAACCACCGCTGGGTTCGGCAGGCTCAACCACCGCTGGGGTTCGGCAGGCTCACCGGTTTCGGCAGGCTCAACCACCGCCTTGATGAGGTTTCGGATAGATTTTCAGGGTAGAGGTATGTAGATAGCGTCGGTGCCGTTGGCGAGGGGGAGGTGTTTGCGCTCGTTGTAGAGTCCCACGCGCAAGGTGCAGTCAACACATTCGCCGCCAGGCACCGTGAGGAAGAAGCGATTCCGCAAGCGTGTTCCTGCTGCCCACCGGCCCAGCGGATAGCGATCATCTCCGGCGATGCGATCATGTTGGGCCACCAGTTCGCCATCAGGCGTGACGAGATGCGCAGAGACGATGTAGCTATCGGGCATCAGCCCGGTTGTCTCCCACCACAGGCCCACTACCCAGGTTTCCCCCTCGCGCTGGAGCTCGTAACCGGCAAGGTGTACCGGTTCGGCGAAAGGTGTATGCAGAGGGTGGGGGGGATCGGCCAGGTTGTCGAGCGGGCGGCAGGTACTGACATCAAAGAGCAGCACGCTGACATTGGTGAAGGTCGTAGTCACCGGCTGGCGAGCGCATTGTTCAAGCAATACGCTCTGCACGAGCGCGGTGGGATCGGCCAGGTGGTCTTGCCAGAGAACAAGCCACAGGCGTTGCGCCATACCGGTCTCGTGTTCCAGAACGTATAGGGCGTGCAGGTCTACGGGATAGTTCACATTAAGCAAGCGCGTGTCGTAGGGCAGGCCGAAGCTGTGCGCCGGGCCATCGTAGTAATAAGCCAGTGTATGTGCAGCGTAGCCGCCCACCACCACAATGGCGTCATCGGGGGTGCTGTGTGCGGCGATGTAGCGTGCCACGCTGCGAAAGTCTGGGCGCGGATGCCACTCATCCACGATGCCCAGGGCTGTTGTGCCGGTTGCTTGCCGGTCTATGGCGGGCAGGGCGAGCGCGAGCCAGGCGAGGGCCAGGAGTGCGCCGCGCCAGACACGCTTCTGAGCTAACAGCGACCAGCCCAACCCCGCGCCTACCGTGAGCGCAAGCCCCAATGAGGGTAACAGGTAGCGCTCGCTCCACTTGGCTTTGATCAGGCTCAGCGCCAGCATCAAGGCTACGGGTGCAAGCCACCCCACGAGTAACCACCCCGCTCCCGTGCGCCGCTGCGTGCGCCAGAGTCCGCCCAGCGCCGCGAGGCATGAGATCGCCAGAACTAGCAGGAATAGCCCGGCCCAGGGCTGTGACAGGTATTGCCCTACGCCGAACTGCACCGGCAACCAGCGGAGCGCTTCAAGAGGAATGGCGGAGACGCCGGTGGCGTCAGTGCGCGCGCGCCAGAGCGCCCATGCCACGATGGGTGCGGCGGTCAGGGCGAGCCAGAGGTTGGCGCGGAGCCAGGGCGCGCGGCGCTGCGGGAGGAAGTATACGTTGCTGTGGGCGATCAATACTACGGCCCACAGCAAGCCAGCGTAGAGGTGCGCGGCGAGCATGAGTGTACCTAGTAGGATGTAGGTGCGCGTGCCGCGTCCGGTGCGCGCCAAGCGCCAGGCCATCCACGCAAAAGCCGCTGCTAGCGGGACGGTTAGCGCGTACATGCGGACCTCTTGGGCATAGTATACCTGGATGGGCAGTGCGGCGCAGGCCAGCGCGGGCCCCCACCCTAAGGGGCGGCGCCCCGCGAGCGCGCCGCCCAGCCGCCAGACCAGGGCCACAGCGAGCGTCCCGAGCAGCACGGAGAGGTAGCGCGCCGCGAACTCACCGCTGCCGGCCAGTCCGATCCATAGAGCCAGGAGTAAACCATGTAGCGGAAGGGCGTTATCCTCGCGCAACAGTCCCAGCACAGCCCCCCCCACGCCTTGTTGGGCATGGTAGAGCATAAAGGTCTCGTCATACCAGAGCGAGGTGGCATTGAGTTGCCATAGGCGCAGGGCGAAGGCGGCGATTAGCACCAGCAATACCCCGGGCCAATAGTTGAATGGCGTTTGGCGGTTCACGACTCGTATTATACACCACGTTGTGCCGCTTGCCGGAATGCGACGAGCTGCTATAATGCGCAGTAAGCCCCTGTAGTTCAAGCGGATAGAACACGGGTTTCCTAAACCCGGTGTTCCAGGTTCAAGTCCTGGCAGGGGTATTTGACGAATCGCCAACATACAGGGCTGGTCTAAAAGGCTAGCCCCGATGTGACCGGTTCACCTCACCGGCGTTCCCTCGCCAACCGCAGGACAAGGGTTCAGGTTCAAAAGAACCTTCTTTCACTTATCGTCGCAATTCCTTCTCTGAAAATAGACGTAACGCGAAGCGTTTGCTTCGCGCGTGCGAACGGCGCATTATGAAAATTAAGAAAATGAACTGGAAATTGTTTACCGTACATTTTCCAAGCGCATTCAGTTTTAGCCACGAATTAGCATGAATTTTA
>CAZDDI010000086.1:0-14925 GCA_964504195.1 uncultured Anaerolineales bacterium | reverse complement strand
TTCAAGTTGCGTGAAGGTATCTTCTTGGTGTATTACTTAATGTATGGTAGTGAAATCAACGAGAAAGCAAAAAGGCGAAAAAGCGGTGTGAAACCTGGCCGGTCTGGGAGGGAGACCTGCCAGGTTTGTTTAGCAAGGGTAAAACTACAACTCCTGATCCTGAAAGCGCCAGACGGAAACGATACTAAACACAACGACGCACACGCTTACGAAGATTAGCGGCCCCCACGAGAACGGCGCGACGCCCGCCATGACCGAAGGCGCAACCGCGCCGCCGAGCTCCTGGCCCGGTGGCAACGAGAGCGTCCACGGCAAGACTTGCTGAAGCGCTGGAATCATCCCGATCAGATACTGCTGCCCAAAAGCGACGCCCAGCGGGATAGCAATGGCCGCTGCGCGGCTGTTGGAAAGCACACCCAGCATCAAGGTCAACGTGAGATAAAACCACAAATTGAGGGTAAAGATACCCAAGCCCGCCAGAAAGTGCAGCGGCGAGGCGATGGGGACGTCGGCAACGGTCATTTGCGCGAAAGCCACCAATCCCGGAAAGAGCACCATCGTTGCAGTCACCCCGACAGCGTTAGGCACGAGTTTGGAAAGAATGAACGCCGTGCGCGAGACCGGCTTGGAGAGCAGCCACGCCGCCGTACCCGAAAGCTTTTCGCCGATGACCACATCTTGCATGATGATAATCACGGCAATTGGCGGAAACAGCCCGGCAAAGATGGCGTAAAACGACAGGGCCTCCTGTACATCAAAGCCCTGACCGCTCCACAGCACCCCCGCCAGAATAAAATTGATGACACCCGTCCAAATCAAGGCCTGCACCCACCAGGTACTCGTCTTCCACCAGCTGGCCAAACCCTGACGCATCAGGTTACGCAACCCGCGCCGCCAGCCCTGTTCTTGCACCAGCTCGAATCCGCTATTACCGGACATGGGCCCCTCCTTCGACGATATTAGTGAACACCTCTTCCAGATCGTAGCGTTTGCGCCCAAACCCGGTCACGGTCACACCAGCATCTTCCAAAATCAGCCGCAGGAGTTGCTGCTCGGCGGTGATTTCATCGCTCACGGCAACTGTCCAATGAGCCAAACCGTCGCGCTCGCTCGTCTGCAGGTCTTTCACCCAGGGACAGGTAGCTATCCGTGCACGCGCTGGCTCGGACGCCCCCTTGAGAGTCACGGTGTAAATCACGCCACCGCTGCCCGCCAGCAACGTCTCGATTGGGCCGTAAGCCGCCAGCGCGCCGTGATTAAGAATAGCAACGGTATCGCTCACCTTCTGCACATCATCGAGAATGTGCGTGGAGTAGAACACCGTTGTGTGTTTGCGCAGGCGATGCAAGACCTCTAACACATCACGGCGGCCTAGCGGGTCGAGCGAGGCCGCCGGCTCATCGAGAATCAACAGGTCGGGGTAATTCACCTGTGCCTGAGCGATTCCCAGGCGTTGCCGCTCGCCGCCGGAAAGCATACGTACCTTGCGGTCGGCCTTGCCCTCCAGCCCTACCAGGTCTAGCATCTCTTCAATGCGCCGCTTGATGGCCTCTGCCGGCCCTTTGAAAAAGAAATGCGCGGTGAAATCCAGCGTTTCCCACACAGTATGGTGCTCGTAGAAACGCGGGTCCTGCGGCAAGTAGCCGATGCGCGCGCGAATATCGGGACTTTGACGCACACTGTCCATGCCAAAAATCGTCGCGCTGCCATGCGTGGGGCGAATCAGCCCCAGCAACAGTTTCATCGTTGTCGTCTTGCCCGCGCCATTCGGCCCTAAAAAGCCAAAGATAGAATTAGCCGTCACGGTCAAATCCAACGGCTTGAGGGCCTCCACGCCATCGTAAGTCTTGCTCAATTCATGGGTTTGGATAATGGGAATAGCGTTCATAAAAAATCCTCATGTTGTAAAATTAACACAAGCCAACCTCCTGCACCGGCACATGGGCCAGAGCGGTGTAGAGCTTTTCTTCGAGAGGAACCTCGGTGGGCCAATCCACAGTGACGATGCCGCCCTGCCGCAAACGGCGCAGGAGCAAGGCACGCTCGATGCGAGCAAAGCGCACAGCCAGCGGCGGATAGTCCGCGCTTGCCGCCTCAAAGGCAACCACATCCGGGCTAACAACCAGCACGCTGTAGCCACGCGCTCGCAGGCGAAACAACGACACATGATCATCCAGCATCAGCGGGCTGATGAAGATCAGCTGCGAGCGGGCCGGGAACATGCGCGGCGAGAGGAACTTGAGATTATCGAAAAACGTATCTGTCGCGGGTGTCACAGCAGCCAACATGCGTAGGATGCGCAGCTGCTGCACCCGACCATAGCCTGAAATGACCCACTGCATCCCCTGACCGTAGAACAAAAGCCCCACCCGATGCCCATCGCGCAACAACCGCACCGCGAGCGCCGCCGTCGCACGGACGCTATAATCTAGCAGCAACTCCCCGTGCGCCTGCATAGCATTATACCGGCGCACGTCCAGAATTAGCCCCACATCGGTGATCCGCTCCTGCTCGAACTCAGTAGTGAAGGCCCGGTCGTGGTAGCGAGCCGTTGCGCGCCAGTTGATACGGCGCAGCGGATCGCCAGGCTGGTACTCGCGCACACCGAACATATCCGTACCCGCCCCACCCTGCCGCGCAAGAATCGGCCCGCTGAAGCCCAAGGTTCGCCGCGGACGGATGGGAATCGCGCGCAGAGCAGGAATCTGCGGCAACACCATGAGCGATGCGTGGGTCGGTACGCTTACTGGTTGTGAGAACAATCCCCAGGTCTGGCAGGCTGTCGCTTGCACTTCGGGAAAATCGAAATGCCCCCGGCGTGCGCCAAGGTCGTAGGTCAAAGTAAGGGTGTCTTGCGGCGCCAACCAGATCAGACAGCGGGTTACACCATCGCGCAGATGTAACACTGGCGGATAGGGGTCAGCGACCAAAAACAATGCGGGGCGCTTTCCAACATTGCGCAGCGACAGAGATACCGTGACCGAGTCGCCCTCAGTCACAACCGGCGGCTCGACCGTGCGCGTCACGGTCAACTGCGGTGCATCTGGGTAATCGAGCAACGCTGCGCCAAAATACAGCCACAGCGGCAGGGAGATGACAATAAACCGATGATCGCGGGTTGCCAACCCCAGCAGCAACAGACCATAGGCCAACAGGCCCAGCAAAATGCGCCGGGTTCGCACCGCTTCAGCTCGCTTTCAACACAGGCACCGGGACCAGCCGCAGCACCTCGTTGAGCAGTTCATCGGTTGCGCAACGCCGCAACCATAATTCAGGGTCAAGGATCAACCGATGCCCCAAAGCCGGGCGGAGGAAACGTTTGACATCGTCTGGCAAGACATAATCACGCCCCTGCATGGCAGCCCAGGCACGAGCCAGTTTGAGCAGCGCCAGCGAGCCACGCGGACTGGCGCCTACCGCCACCTGCCGATATTTGCGCGTGATAGCCGTTAGCTCCACCATGTAACGCTCCACATCGGCGTCCACATGCACCTGTTCTACCTGCGCACGCATCGCCAAGAGTTCCGCCGCCGATGTCACCGCCTGTAGCGGAACCGCATCGCAACCCCGCGCGCGCCGGCGCTGGAGAATTTCCTGTTCCTCTTCAACCGTAGGATAGCCCACGGCGAGCTTCATGATGAAACGGTCGAGTTGCGCTTCCGGCAAAGCAAATGTCCCCTCATACTCAATAGGGTTCTGCGTGGCGATGACAAGGAAGGGCTGTGGTAAGGGTAACGTTTCACCTTCCAGGGTGACCTGCTGCTCTTGCATCGCCTCTAACAGGGCGGATTGAGTTTTGGGGGAGGCACGATTGATTTCATCGGCCAGAATGATATGCGCGAAAATAGGCCCTTGCCGCAAGACGAAGCAATTGGCGTTACGATCATAAACGTACCCCCCGGTGATGTCACCGGGCAACAGGTCAGGCGTGAACTGGATGCGCTTGAAGTCCAACCCTAACGCAACAGCAAAGCTCGAGGCGATGAGCGTCTTCGCCATGCCGGGGTAATCCTCCAACAGCACATGCCCGCCGGAAGAAAGAATCGCCGTGAGCAACTGCATCAATAAGTCACGCTTGCCAATGATGGCTTTTTCAACTTCGGCGAGCACCTGCTCGCTCCAGGCAGCTACCGTGTGTGTTTCAGTAAGCATATCTCCCCCTGACATGGTTTATCCGTATCCCTAAGGCCATGCACGCCATGATAAAAACGAAAGCGTATGCACGGTCTAAATTCTTTCAGCTTCGAGATAGTCCGCCACAGATTCCAACCAGGCATCCATATCCGCGCCGCGCACACGAGAATCGGAGAGCGCCGGACACGTATCAAGAAGCCTTTCAAAATCCGGGGCGAGTGTTGCCTGAATAACATAATCACGCCCCGCAACCGGAGGAGCATTCATATACGTACCACCACGCGCCAAATTCTCGAACTTGCGGCGCAGGTAACGCCTTGCAAAATGCTGCACGGATGCCAGATCGAGATACTCGGCCCAATCGGCTACGCGGCCCACCGGAGACGCCGCTGGGCCAGTGTCCTGAGAATCACCGTAAGCTGCGGCCAACATCAAAATAATGGAAACGGTACCAAGTATAATCGGCAACACCCAGAACATCATCTGCGGCCTACTACGGATGGCCTGGCTAATCCACCACAGGTAGTAAGCAATGTATACTACCAGCACATCGCTGATCCAATCGCGCAAGAGCGCCGCCAGCCCGATTGCGCCAAGGACTAATAGGAGCGCCAGAAGGAGCAGAAAAACCCGCGCACGCTGCGAAAGGTTCATGTCAAGGCCTCACAAGCAGCCACAATAGCTGTCAAAGAAGCAATCGCATGGTCTGCCGCAGCCGCGTCAGCAACCCGCATCCCATAGCGCGCTTCCTCAAAGAGCGCGGTCAATGTCTGCACTGGCACAGCTGGTAATCCCAACGCAGTGAGCTGCACGGCAAACTCGCGCGGCGTCACCGTTTCCACACGCCGGATACCCTGCGCTTCATCCAACACTCGCGCCATTTCAAAGTAGCAGCGCAACACCACATCACGGACGTTCCCCCCGTCACGCAAAGCGTTTAATGCCACACGCGCCTCATCAGCCAGTTGCGCCAGTGGGGGCAAGGTCGCTTCCCGGTAGTGCGCACGCAAATGCCAGGCAATCACCAACACGAGCACGACTAGCAAGGTCCCGACACATAAGGTTAAGAGCGTGCCTATCCACCGAGGCGGGGGAACAAACTCGGGGACTTCTAGCGGGATAACCGTTTCTACGAGCGGCTGCTCCACAAAAGGATCATGCGTTGGCGTGGCCCGCGAGCTTTGCAAGCTCGTGGGAAGAGGGGGTATCACCGTATCATCCAAAAGCACCACCAGTCCCACAATTAGCCCAGCAATGCCGCCGACCACCAACAGCATATAAGCCAATCGGCGACGCAGACTAGACGGCATCAGCCAGATCATGGCTATAGCATACATTGCTATCAGCAGCCCAATGAGCCAACCTAAATCCAGCACAGTTCCAACAACTTCGCTATCCGAAGGTAATTCCATCTCCCGCTCTGGCAGCAGCGTCAACGAGGGTAAGGCAGCCGCCAACAGCACCATCAACACCAACACCACGCCAAATACGGCCACCAAGCGGAGGCGTTTCTGAGGCAACATCAAGCCCCCTCGTCAAGACTGTACAGTATGAACCTCACGGCCACCACCACCACCAATGCCAAGGCCAGGGTCAAGCCAAAACTGAGGTGCAGTCGCATTAGAGATACCACCCCGCTCACAAGCAAGCTCACGGCACAGAGCAGGCCCAAGCGTTGCAAGTGAGCGCGCACCAGAACCGACTCATGCTCGACGCGCTCGACGCTTGCCAGGCGAACGATGAAGGCATCCAGATCCCAGGCAGCTAGCGCGGCGATCATACCTGGCAGAAGCCAAAGCAAACCCACATCTAACAAACTAGCAAGAACCAACCCAACAACGCATAGAACAAAACTCGCGCCGGAGACCCAAGCCCACCGCCGCCCACCAAGCCAAAATCCGCCCGCCACGAAAAAAACCAAAGCAACCGGCCACACACCCCGGACGAACGTTCCCAGCGCTGGCACGGCGATAGCCAGTGTCAGCAACAACCGGAAACTTTGTCGCGCTGCTTGCATCCGTCCTCCTTGATGCGATTGCTTATACCAATTCATGCAGATTATAGGCACATACAAGCAAAAAATCAAGCCCAACGATTCAGACGCCAGGCAAGAATTAAACCTGACAGGTTTACGCTAGTACAGTTACCCAAAAATGCTTGCCTCTTTGTCCGGCGCGGGTATACTGGCGATTAATCCAGTTCAATGGCATTAAGTTTAGGGCATAGACCGGGCAGGTTTCCAGGCCTTGAGTCTACAAAACGTCATTATTCACCGGTAAAATACTAACCCATCCAATTTGGAAGAAACTTGCCAGGTCTTAACTTAATGCCATTGACATCCAGTTTATCAACAACCAGAGGGTAGATGAAACGACTTATAAACTTTACGGGCTGGCGGGTGGTAGCCGCAGCGTGGCTGGCGGTGTTCTGTCTCTTCGGCTATCGGGCCACGTTTGCGATTCTCAAAGGCCCAATGGAAGTCACACTCGGCTGGAGCGCGGCGAGCGTGACGCTGGGCTACTCCCTGATGATGGTCTGCTACGCACTCACGGCCTATGCCAGCGGTGCGGCGCTGGATCGCTGGGGGCCGCGCCCGCTCTATGCCAGCGCGGCAATGCTGGGCGCGCTGGGCTTCGCGCTCACGGCACGGGTCAACACACACCTGAGCTATCTGCTGACGTTCGGCCTACTGGGGGGGATCGCCACCGGGCTGCTGTGGATCACGGCGACCATCTCGGTACGAAAACACCACGATGGCGCATCCTACGGCGCGATGTGGGGGCTGGCGTTTGCTGGCGCGCCGATAGCGCAATTCCTGCTGTCTGAAATCATCAAGCCCCGGCTCGGCGCAGCACAGATCGCACTAGAGCAGGCAGTCATCGCGGCGCAAGGGCTGGATGCGACGCTCCCCGCACGTGAGCTAGTCCACGCTGCCGCAGAGGCGTTACGCGATCCGGCGGTGCGCGCACTACCGGCCATCGCCGCAGCACTGCACGCGCTGGATGCCGCCTGGCGCAGCGAGATGCGACTGCTGAGCGGCATCGTGCTGGGAGCGCTGCTGCTCGCAGCATGGTTGAGCCAACGCGCAACCCCCATCAACACGCCCCACACCCACCCCACACATAACTCGCGTGCGGCATTTGCCACCTACGCGATTTGGGGTGCCATCTTCACCTTCCTAACCAGCATGATGGCCGAGTTCCTGATTTGGACGCAGATCATCAGCTATTGGGTGGAGGATGTGGGATACACGCTAGAGCAGGCCGCTGGGGTTTATGCCATCATCGGGTTAATGGGGATGGTCAGTATGCCCGCATTGGGGCGCGTAGCGGATGCGGTGGTGCGGGCGCGCGGGCATGAAGCCGCCGGGCGCAAAATCATGCTTATCATAGGGCCGTTGATTGGCGCAGTGGCCTGTGCCTTGCTATTGCAATCGCATAACAAAGTGCTGGCTTACGCCGCGTGCCTGTGCTTCGCCATCTACTGGGCGATCATGCCCGGCGGTGTGGTGGGCTATGTGGGCGCGATCTACGGCAGCGCGACGCTCGGCCAGATTTGGGGGCTGGCGACGCTGCTAGTGATGGGCATCGGGCCATTCGCCGGGTCGTTCATCGGCGGGCAACTGCGCGATCTCTCCGGCAGTTACACCTACGCTATCTACTACGCGCTCGGCTCGTTTGTAGTCTCGCTGGGACTGGCGCTGACTTTGCCGCACACAGCGCGGCCACCGGTCACGCGCGCGTAAGGCCATGCCGTTCCACCAGCTGTAGCATTTCAGCTGGCGTAGCATTTTGCCTGCGCGTGAGGGCCGCGGCAAAAGCGGCAGCGGATAGTTGGGTCTGGGCTTGCTCCAACCAATCTGCCACACGGGATTCAAAATAATGCAATTCGTCCCCCGACTCACGCAGATACCCCAGGATTTCTACCAGCAGCTCCCAATCGCCTATTGTGGATAGATAATGCACCCACCCAAGCAATACTTGCGATAGCAACCATAAATTTTGGAGCGTGGCTTCAAGGCGGCCGGCGCTCAGCAAATAGGTGCGCGCCAGTTCCAAGTCCTCGTATTCCAGAGCTAGTTCCCCCAGCCCGACTCGCGCGATGAGCTCCCCAAACTGATCCCCCAGAGTCTCGAACACGCCCAGCGCCTCTTCCAGCATCGTCTGAGCCGTCTCCTGGTCGCCCTGCACCCCCAACATTTGCCCCCAATCATAGAGCGCATAGGCCACAGTGCGCCGCTCACCCAAGTCTTTGCCGATGGCGATACATTGCTTGAAGTAAGGTTCTGCCGCCGGTAAATCGCCCAGCACAGCGAGCACCCCCGCTAAATGATTGGCAGTGTAGGCCAACAACATCCGCGCGTCTAATGTTTCCAGACTCGCGTGGCTTTGCTGTAAATAATCCCGCGCCGTCTCCACATCGCCAGTATCGCGCGCCAACACCCCTAGATGATCCAGGACTCTGGCTATACCGTACAAATTCTCCGCGGCCCGATATAAAGCCAAACTACGTTCATAATATCCCCGCGCCTCGGTATAGTTGCCCTGCGTCCAGGCCAGAACACCTAATTGATCAAGGACTTGCGCCTGCCGGGACTGATTGCCGGCGGTGATATTATGCTCCAAGGCCTGCTGATAATACACTGTCGCGCGCGGATAGTCATTTTGCTGCTGAGCAATGCGGCCTAAGGTAGTGAGGGTAAACGCCACAGCCTGTAACGCCGCTAACTGTTGATTGACCGCCAGGGCTGCTTCTGCCAACTCACGCGCGCGCTCATATTCGTCGCAGAAAGAAACAAAATCGGCTCTATACGCTAACAGCCATCCATGTAACTGGGCGGCTTCAGGCGTAGAAAGGGCGTCAAGCACAGCCAACGCCACTTCAAAGAGCGCAATACCCTCCTGAAAACGCCCACGCATCGTCATAAAAAGGGCCAAACTGTGCAAACTGCTACCCAACAAACTTACGTCACGTTGTTGCGCGGCCCAGTGCCACATGGCACGCACATCTTCGAAGCCCTCAGCCATAGCCGTAAGCGCCGCGAGCTGCTGCGACCCTTCCAGTTCCGGCTGGCATTGCTGCAAGAACGCGCTGTAATAATCGCTATGTCGCCGCCGCACTTGCTCGGCCAACACTGGCTCAGCGTGCAATTTCTCCAGCGTGTACTGATGTAGCAGGGTGTGCATGGCATACCGGCCATCAGCGCGCCGCTGCAAGAGCGATTTATCTACCAATGCCGCCAGCAAGCTCAAAAGTTCTACCGTAGAGGCGGGCGCATCCGATGGGCGCAACACAACGAGTGCGGCCTCCCGGCGGAAATCACCCTGGAAGACCGCCAACATTTGCGCGGCGCGTTTTTCCGGTTCGCTCAACAACTGCCAGGAATACTCAAAGACAGCGCGCAAACTGCGGTGGCGTTCCGGTGTATCGCGCATGGTGCTGCTAAGGAGCTCGAAACTGTGCTCCAGCTCCGCCTCAATTTCTGCACACGTAAGCAAGCGCAGCCAAGAGGCCGCCAGTTCGAGGGCCAGCGGCATCCCCAAGAGCCGTGCGCAAACCCGCGCCATAGCCGCCCGCTGTGCAGTAAGATCGAGCGCCGGGTCTATACGTTGCGCGTGCTGCAAGAAGAGCTCCTCTGCCTCAGAGAGCTCCCCCGCCATGGGCATCACAGTCGGCAAGGCCAACCCGGCAACAGATAGCAGCGTTTCCCCCTGTACATTCAACCGCTCACGCGAGGTAACAAGCACTTTAAGACCGGGCGCGCGCGCGCGCAATTCCGCCACCAAAGGCGCGCCCGCTATAATATGCTCGAAGTTGTCGAGAATTAGAAGCAACTGCTTTTCCTGTAGATAATTGAAAAGCTGTGTTTGAAGGGTATCGCGATGATAGAAGGAGATATGCAGCGCGTCAGCAATTGCGGGGATCAGAAACTCGCTCGAGGTCAAAGCCGCCAGGGGGACAAAGTAAACGCCATGCGTAAAATTCGCCACCAGCTCAGCGCCAGCCTGGAGCGCCAGGCGCGTTTTTCCCATGCCCCCCGGCCCAACGAGCGTGAGTAACCGACAGGTAGGCTCAGCCAGGCGGGTGGCGATCTCACGCAATTCCTGAACCCGCCCGATGAAAGGGGTAGATTGCGCCGGGAGATTGTGAGAATGAATCGTCAACGTGCGCAACGGAGGAAATTGCTGCGCGGGCAAATCCACATGCTGGAGCTGATAGATGTGCTGAGGCTCCCCCAAATCTTTGAGCAGATGATTACCGAGATCGTATAGCGTTGCGCCAGCAGGAAGAGCGACCGCCCGCGCCAGCTCACAACTCAGCAGGATTTGCCCACCCCACCCGGCAGAGAGCAACCGGGCCGTGCGGCTCACCTCCAGACCGAAATAATCCGCTTCACGCTTGCGCGCTACACCTGTGTGCAGGGCTATCCGCACGCGCAGCGCGCCAGTCTCGCCCCAATCCTGCTGCGCGAGCGCGCGCTGCATCGCAATCGCACAGGCTAACGGTTCGCCGCCCTCAAAAACAACAAAAAGCCCATCTCCTGTATGTTTGATAACCTGCCCGCCATGCTGCGTGATCAGGCCCTTGAGCAGCGTATCATGCTGCGCAAGCGCCGCTTCCATCGCGTGCGGGTAGCGCGTCCACAACTCGGTGGAACCTTCAATATCCGTAAACAAGAAAATTAACACAGAGATACCTTTGAAGTGTCAAGATTAGAGGGCGTGATTACCACGCCACGTGGAACCCTTTCGGATCTACCGCACGTTGCAAAGCCAGCTGCGGGGGCAGCGGCTCGTCCAGGCTACGATAGTAGAAATAACGGAACACATCCCGCACTAACGCCGCCACAATAGGCGCAAGGAAAAGGCCTAACAACCCCGCGATCTCGCTGCCAATAATCAACACGAGCATGATCACCACCGGATGCAACTGCACACTCTCCCCAATGATGCGCGGAGCAAGCAAGACATTCTCCACTTGTTGTAATATCAGGATAAATATCGCCGTCGCCATCGCCGTAGTGGGATCACGCGTCAGCGCCACCACGACCGCCGGAATGCCGCCCAACCAAGGGCCGATATTGGGCACCAGCTCGAAAATTCCCGCGATGACGGCCAACAATAGCGTGTAATCCAACCCTAACGCCGTAAAGCCTATCAAACTGATGATGCTGATAGCCAGCCCCATCACCAGCTGCCCGCGCAGATACGCCCCCAATGTGCGTCCTACCAGCTTGCCCAGGCAGGATATATCAGCATGGAGCATGTCTGGAATCCAGCTGTAAAACATCTCCTGCAATTTCTGGGAGTCTTTGATCACGAAGAAGGTCCAGAACGGCACAATCAAGAACGCCAGCAGAAGGCTCAAGGTGTACGAAATCACGCCCGCCGTGCCGGTGAGCGTCTGTTCGATGATTTTGACAGCATACTCACCCAGCTTCCCCAACTGCTCCTCCGCCTGCTGTTGGATAGTCGGTGGCAACAAGCGGTACTGCTCGGTGATGTCGTCAATCCATTTGCCGAGTTGCCCGGATACTGCATCACGTGCTGCCCACAATTTCTGCGCCTGATCCACCACCATCGGCACAACGAGCGAGATAAACCCTACCAAAATCGCCAATACGAGCAGGTAGGCAATGACAATCGCCAGGCTGCGCCCGATCACCCGCAGCCACCGCAGCCCGCGCCGTTTGCCCCAGCCCTGGAAACGCGCATCGAGAAATTCCACCAACGGTGTCAAGAGGTAGGCCATCAACAGCCCAAAACCAAACGGTAATAACACCCCTTGCGCCGACCACATCACCAGGACGATAAAAGCCAGCAATCCCACCAACAATACTAACCGCTTGCGCCGCGCCAGCGGGATGCCAAACCAGCGATCCGTCAAAGTGGACATAGGAACCTCCTGTTGCAAATCGGCAAATCGCAAATCGCAAATCACAAATTTGATGCTGCGTAACGAGAGAATTTCTGCTTACGTATTACGCATTACGTTAATCATCATCCAAACGTAGCATTGCCAGGAAGGCTTCTTGCGGGATGATGATATTTCCCAGCATCTTCATGCGTTTCTTGCCGGCCTTCTGCTTTTCCAGCAGTTTGCGCTTGCGGGTCACATCACCGCCATAGCACTTCGCCAGCACATCCTTCCGCAAGGCCTGGATGTTGACCCGCGCGAGGATTTTCCCGCCGGTGGCGGCCTGAATCGGTACCTCGAAGAGCTGGCGCGGGATGACTTCTTTCATCTTGCGGATGAGCAGCGAGCCGCGATCATAAGCCTTGTCACGGTGGACGATGATGGACAGCGCGTCCACCGGTTCGCCATTGACCAGCACATCCACCTTCACCAAATCGTCGGCGCGATAACTGTCGAAGCTGTAATCCATCGAAGCATACCCGCGCGTGGCGGATTTGATGCGGTCGTGCAGGTCAATGACCATCTCGGCCAGCGGCACCTCGAACGTGAGTAAGGCGCGACGTGTATCAAGCGTTTCGGTGAGCAGGAAGTTGGCGCGCTTGTTGCGCATGATTTCCATGACCGCGCCAATGTACTCCACCGGCGTGATGACCTGCACTTTCATCCACGGCTCGCGGATTTCGTCGAGCAGGGTGGGATCGGGCAAATCGGCGGGGCGGAGGATTTCCTCCTCCTGACCGTTCTTGAACTTCACCTGATACGCCACGCTAGGGGCCGTCACCACCAGGTCTTGCTCGTACTCGCGCTCCAGGCGCTCCTGGATGATGACCATGTGGAACAGCCCCAAGAACCCGCAGCGGAAGCCAAACTTGAGCGCCTGCGAGGATTCGGGGATAAAGGATAGCGAGGCATCGTTGAGCTGGAGCTTGTCGAGCGCGTCACGCAGGCCGGCGTAATCATCCGCCTCTGAAGGGTACAGGCTGGCGAAGACCATCGGCTTGGCGGGCTGATAGCCGGGCAACGGTGCGGGCGCGGGCCGCCGCACTTCGGTGACGGTATCGCCCACGCGAGCCTCCCGCACAGACTTGAGGCCCGTAGCGATGTAGCCCACCCCGCCGGCAAAAAGTTCGGGCACAGCGGTCATCTCCGGCGTGAAGACGCCCACTTCCACCGGCTCCGTCTTCGCGCCCGTCGCCATCATCAGCAATTGTGTGTTGCGGTTGACCCGACCCTCGCGCACGCGCACATAGGCGATGACGCCCCGATAGGAGTCATAGTGCGAATCGAAGATCAGGGCTTGCAGGGGGGCGTCTACATCCGCAGAGGTGGTCGGCGGGGGGACGTGATCCACAATGGCCTGCAAGATCTGCTCGACATTGGTGCCTTCTTTGGCCGAGACCGCCACGATCTCCTCCGGCGGCACACCGAGCAGCTCGCCCACTTCTTGCGAGACTTTCTCCACCTGCGCCGTCGCCAGATCAATTTTATTGAGGACGGGGATTACTTCCAGGTCGTTCTCCAGCGCAAGGTAAAGATTCGCCAGGGTTTGCGCTTCGATGCCCTGGGTGGCATCCACCACCAACACCGCGCCCTCGCACGCCGCCAGCGCCCGGCTCACCTCGTAGCCGAAGTCCACATGGCCGGGCGTATCAATGAGATTGAACTCGTACTCCTGCCCATCCGCCGCGCGCCAGTGCATCTGCACCGCCGAGGCCTTGATGGTCACGCCCTTCTCCTGCTCCAAATCCATCGTATCGAGCAGTTGCGATTGCGACGAGAACTTCCGATGCTCCACCGTCCCGGTCACATCCAACAGGCGATCCGCCAGCGTGGATTTGCCGTGATCAATATGGGCAATAATGCTAAAATTCCGAATGTGTTGAGGGTCCATAAATGGCCCGTACCTCCGTGTCGAATCTTCAAATCGGCAAATCTCAAATGGCGAATGGCGAATTTTTGCCGTCTACCGTCTACTGTCTACTGTTTGCATAGCCTCAGCGATGCAACTGGCATAATCCCCCGCTTCCGCTCCTAACCGCCACCAGCCGAGGAATTCGATATTGCCTGCCGGGCCGCGCAAGGGGGAGCGCATCAAGCCTTGCAGAGCTAGTCCCAGCTCACCCATCGCCGCGACGACGTTCTCCAACACTTGCCGGTGGATGGCCGCATCGCGCACGACGCCGCCCTTGCCCACCTGCCCCCGCCCCGCCTCGAACTGGGGTTTGATGAGCGAGACCACTTCGCCGCCGGGCGTCAACCAGCGCACCGCCGCCTCGTAGATGAGGCGTAGCGAGATGAACGAGACATCCGAGACGAGCAGGCCCACCGGCTCCGGCAGCGCTTCGAGATAGCGCGCGTTGGTGCGCTCCATCACGACGACGCGTGGATCCTGGCGCAGCGCCCAGGCGAGTTGTCCGTAGCCCACATCAATCGCGTAGACGCGCGCCGCGCCGCGCTGGAGCAGGCAATCGGTGAAGCCGCCGGTGGAAGCGCCGATGTCCGCTGCGACGCAGCCCGACACCGCGACCGGGAAGCGCGCCAAGGCCGCAGCCAGCTTCTCGCCACCGCGCCCCACAAACGGGGGCTTTTCTTTCAGGGTGATGAGGGCCGTTTCCGCCACGAGCGCACCGGGCTTATCCGCCAGCTGGCCGGCAACCAACACCTCGCCGGCGCGAATCACTCGCTGCGCCAGGGCGCGGCTCTCCACCAGCCCGCGCGCGACGAGCAACTGATCCAAGCGTTGTTTGTTCACAGTTGAAGGATACACGGGAGTTGGAAAATTGCAAGGGGGGGGGGACGTAGTTTTAGCAGCCAGCGAATTATGAATTTTAAGAAATTAATCCGTAAATAAGGTTTTATGTGAAATCGGTCGCT
>CAZDDI010000085.1:0-15548 GCA_964504195.1 uncultured Anaerolineales bacterium | reverse complement strand
CTCTGGGACATAATGGGTGTAAACCCCTGGTACATTATCGCATGTAAACTGACAGAAACCCGCCGAAGGGCGTACCCTGAGCTTGCCGAAGGGCATCCTACCAACAACAAGGAATTCACACTGAACGACCACAACAATCCCATGTTTGCCGCCCACGCTGTTACCGTCCACTACGGCCAGCGCCGCGCGCTGGCGGGCTTCGATCTGCACATCGCGCCGGGCGAGTGTGTGCTGCTCACCGGGCCTTCTGGCGGTGGCAAGTCCACCGTCGCGCGCATTTTCTCCGGTATCCTGCCGCACGCCATGCCGGGCCGGGTGGAGGGCGAGCTGTGCGTCAACGGCATTGATCCTCGCGAGCACCCGCTGGCGGAGGTGGCGCTGCATGTGGGCAACGTCTTCCAGAACCCGGCCTCGCAGCTCTTCAACCTCAATGTAACCGATGAAGTGGCCTTCGGGCCGCGCTGCCGGGGGCTGGCGGATGAGGACGTTCACGCGCGCGTTGCCTGGGCGCTGGCGGCCTGCGGCATCGAGCACCTGCGCGACCGACCCATCCGCGCCCTCTCCGGCGGCGAAAAGCAGCGCGTCGCCATCGCCGCAGTGCTGGCGATGCGCCCGCCCGCCGTCATCCTCGATGAACCCACCTCCGGGCTGGATTTGCCCGGCACGCGCCAGATCGTCGAAACGCTGCACCAGCTCCACGCGGAGGGGGTCACGGTGTTGTTGATCGAGCACCGCCTGGGCGAAGTCGCCCCGGTGGCGGCGCGCACCGTGCTACTGGCCGAGGGGCGCTGCGTGGCTGATGGGCCTACGGATGCGCTCCTGAGCGACGCCGCGCTGATTCGCCCCCTGGGCATCCGCCGCCTGCCCAAAACACCGCGCCGCAGCTGGCCGGAGCTGGTCAACGCGCAACCGCTGCGCCCCCCACCCGACGCCCGCCCGCTGGTCACGCTCGAGCACATCCACGCGGGCTATCCGGGCCGCCCGGTGCTGCGCGATTGCTCGTTCACGCTATACGCGGGCGATTTTCTCGCGGTGGTGGGCGATAACGGCGCGGGAAAGACCACGCTGGCGCGGTTGCTGGCCGGGCTGCTCAAGCCACAGAGCGGCAAGATCACGACGGCGTGGGGCAAGCGCACCCGCCCGGGGCTGGATGTGGGGCTGCTGTTCCAGGATCCGCTGGAGCAGCTGTTCTGCGATACGGTGGATGAAGAGGTGGCGTTCGGCGCGCGCAATTACGGGCGCTACGAGGCGGAGTTCCACCAGCAGTTGATGGAGGAGGCCGCGCTCACGCCACTCGCCGGATATTCGCCGCTCAAGCTCTCCAGCGGGCAGCAGCAGCGCACCGCGCTCGCGGCCATGCTCTCGCTGCGCCCCCGGCTGATGATCCTCGATGAACCCACGTTGGGCCAGGACTGGCAACATCTGGATCGCCTGATGCAGTTCTTGCAAGGGCTGCATCGCCAGGGGCACACCATCCTGCTGATTACGCACGATTACCGGCTGGTTTACCATTACGCACACCGGGTTATAATACTGGAAGAGGGTCGCGTGGCGGCTGATGGAACGATGCTAAAGGAGTGGGATCATGGCTAATTGGCCGATGATAGGGCACGCGCGAGCGGTGCAGCAATTGCAATTAGCGGTGGAGCGCGATGAAGTCCCCCACGCGCTGTTGTTCACCGGGCCGGAAGGAGTGGGCAAGACGACGCTGGCGCGGCTGCTGGCGCGCGCGCTGCTGTGCCAGGAGGACGCGCGGGATGCGCGCCCCTGCGGGTCGTGCTCGGCGTGTCGCCGGGTAGCATCGGGCAATCACCCCGATCTGTTGACCATCAGCCCTGAAGAAGAGCGCGGGATGCTCAAGGTTGACCAGATCCGTGATGTGGAGCGCTTTCTCTCGCTGCGTCCCGGCGAAACCCCCTACAAAATCGCGCTGATTACGGACTTCCAGAACGCCAATCCTAGCGCGGCGAATGCGCTACTCAAGACGCTCGAAGAGCCGCCGAGCTACGCCCATCTGCTGCTGCTGGCGACCGATGCGGAATCGCTGCTACCTACCATCGTCTCGCGGTGCCAGCAAGTCCCCTTGCGCCCGCTGGAGCGCGCCACCGTGCGCGCAGCGCTGATCGAACGCTGGGGCGTGGATGAGGCCCGCGCGGAGCAGTTGGCGCGGCACTCCGGCGGACGCTTGGGCTGGGCGGTGCGCGCCGTCACTACGCCGGAAGCCGCCGCCGGGGCGACGACGGCGCTAGAAACGCTGTTCGCGCTGCTAGAGGGCGACCTGATTGTGCGCTTCGAGCAGGCGGAATCGCTGGCGAGCGCGTCGGACGCGGCGCTGACGGAGATGTTCGAGTATTGGCGCGCGGCCTGGCGGGACGTGCTGCTGCTGCAAACCACCAACGTTGAGGCGCTTACCTACCGCGAGCAGCTGCCGCAGCTGGAACGCATCGCCGGGCGAGTGACGTTGAAGGTATCCGCGCAAACCTTGCGCGCCATCGAAGCCGCGCAAGAGGGGCTACGGCGCAACGCGAATACCCGCCTGCTGTTGGAACATCTGGTGTTGCATTTTCCGGAGGTGTGAAGTGGCAAGGGCTTCTAACATTGGGGTGGCCCAACATATTGCCACCTGGGCTGATTCTGAGATTTAGGACACGGATTTTACGGATCACACGGATTTTTTCTGGTTCTTATCCGTAAAATCTATGCAAATCCGTGTCCTATAAAGGTTCTGGCGAACAGGTAGCAACTTGGGTTAGTTACTAAAGGAACCAGAGACATGGATCTCTGTCAAGATGATTTGAAAGGGTAAAGCTATACGGAGTACGCTACGCTTCCATAAAAGAACAAAAATCATCAAGCTCACATTTTATGCTTGACAAGGCCATAATCCGGCTCACAGTTATAATAAGCAGCTTATTCGCCGGAGCATTAGCCATTAGCTCACACCATCAAGAAGAAAAACATGAACATCACAAGAGAAGTAAAAGTAAATATTGGAGGAAAAAATTACATTATCGCTTCAGATGACGACTATTTGAAGCACATAAAAAACACCTTTGAACCAGAGATGGTAAAACTATTCAAAGTATTAGCGAGCAAAAGTGAAGTGATTTTGGATATTGGTGCTAACATAGGATGCACGGCTCTATTATTTGGAGAGTTAGCCAAAATCGTTTACGCATTTGAACCATCTCCAACTACTTTTACATTTCTTGAAAAGAATATCTCTAGAGCTGGTCTGAAAAACGTATTCCTTCAAAATATCGGCCTTGGAGCAGCGCCTGGCGAATATACATTAACCTTTTCCCCGTCAAATAGATCCGGTGGCTTTGTCTCTAATCAAACACAGGTTACTACTGGGCACATAATGGAAAAAATAACTATTCTCCCATTAGATGAAGTTCTAAAACCTTTGAAGATATCAAAGATTGACTTTATAAAAATTGATGTAGAAGGATTTGAAGGGAATGTGCTATGCGGTATGCCACAAACACTTGCTACTCATAAACCCATAGTGGTTATGGAGCTAAATCATTGGTGTTTGAACGTATTCCAGCGCACTTCTATTCCTGACTTTTTTGATCTCTTGCGTTCAATTTTCCCTATCCTTCTGGCTGTAGATGGAACGAGTTATTTGAATTTACACAATGAAAGCGACAGTTATGTTGTTATGTATTATCATATACTACACATGAGATTTCCTAACATTGTAGCAACTTTTGATGAGAATAGACTTAATAAGTTCAAGGCTTTATATAAGCATCAATTTATTGCTTAACCCAAGTTGCTAGCTTCTCCTTAACACACAGCAAAAGTCGCCCTGTCAAAGCCGTCAATAGGCGTGTTTTGAGCATCTTAAAGGGTTAGTTTTGCGGGACTGCCTTTGACGCGCGCAGAGGCCTTCGACAGGCTCAGTCACCGGAGCAGCCCGGTGGCTGAGCCTGCCGCAGCCTCTCCCGGTTACCCTACGGCATTGCCTTTGACGGCAATCGCGCAAAAGTCGCCCTGTCAAAGCCGTCAATATGCCCTACTACAGGGTTAGTTTTGCGGGACTGCGTTTTTAGCGGCTTTAACCGCCAAATTCGCTTTGGGCTATTCCAAGAAAATAATCCTTCTACTTGCTCCCGCTGGATTGCTAAATCCAGCGGTTTACCAGATACCCCTGGTAGGGCAGAGGCGTGAATTTGACAATCCACGCCGAGCGGGGTGGACGGTTTTAATTCTTGGAACGGCCTTGCGCCGGTAGTGCAAACGGCAACCACGTAACTACTGTACAGACGCACATGAAGACCAAGGGATATGATTTGGGTGTGTTTCATCGGAGTTAAGAGGGGCGCCCGGCCCCAGCGTGCTCTGGACAGTCTCCGACCATGCGCGTCTTCATTCCATAACTAAAACGTGCATCCAACCTGCTTGTATTGCAAACAGTTCATCCGAAGAGCGCCTTCATAAAACCTCGCAACAAACTGGGTGGCTCCTGCCCCCGCACACGCCCACTCTGTCCATTGATGAACACCTGGTAAGTAGTCCCTTCTACATTGTAGCTCGCCAACCACACCGGCAAGAGCACCAGGTTATAAGTATCTACAGAAACCTGGGCCGTGCTGAAATACATGTTTTGCACCCGCCCGCTCTCCCCAACGATACTATAAGGATTTATCCGAACCTGCCGCGCGATCGTCTCCCGGAACTGCTGCCGCGCAAGCAACGAAGCATCGGACATCGTAACATGGTACACTTCGGCAGGCCAATCCGCCAAAAATGCCGGGTTGTAAGGCTGCAATTGTTTCAAATCATATTCGTCTAACTCTTCGGCCAGGTCGGCGGGCAAAGTGTGGCTGGCGGCTACGGGCACATTGTCCAGATTGAGATAATATGTGCCCGAGCGAGACACCATGGTTACGCTACGCCCCTGTTTTTTGACCAGGGTGCAGCGCCAGGGGATGGCACCACCCACATCAAACGCCCAAACAGGGAAGTACACCCCATACAGTCCAGCGCGCGGAGCAGTAACATAGCCATTGCGCCGCAACCACTGCTCCAAGGCCTGTTGCGCCGCCGTCTCACCGATGGTAAACGGCGCGATGGCCTGCGGCAAAATCAATGCTTCTTCCGATAAGTTTGTCACATGTGCCGAGCCACAATACGAGCAAGTGAGCGAAAGCACTCCCGGCGCTGGCAGGAATGCGGCCCCGCATCCACCACATTTAAGCGCGCGCACCCCCTCCGGGCGGGTATGTCCCTTGGCCGTCGCCAGCGTTACCGCAAAATCCTGTCTGGGAACCGCCTTGCCAGAACGCGAGGGGGTGTCCATCAATTGCACCGAACCACAATAGGCGCAGCATAGCTGCTTGCTATCTGCATCATAAGACAGTTTGGCCCCACACTGCTTACAGGTCAACCGCGAGCCAGACAGCAAAGCCCCTACCCCAGTCACCGGTGTGGATTCTGCCCTCGATTGGGTTTCCAAGTGCGCCAGCCCGCGCCAGGCGAGGGGATGTTTGGGATCAATCCGTAGGACGGCTTCCAGGCAAGCGCGCTTGTCGGATGCAGATTCAACGACACCACTCAACCACAGCCAAGCCGTGATGCGGTCTTCGTCACCGGCGGCAACGTGTTGCGTGACCGCTCGGAGATTACGCTGCGCATCTTGCCAGCGGCGCGCTTTGGCTGCGGCAATGCCCTGCGTCAACAACGTATCTGGATCGGCCTCGCTCAACAGCGCAGCCGAAGGCCGCCACCCGCAACGCTCACAGCGCCGCTCCGTCCCGCTGGCATCGAAGAACAACGGGCCGCCGCACTCAGCACAAAGCGCCGGGCCGCTATCCACTGCCAGGCGCAACGTATCCGCGTTCACAACATCTTCAGGTGCCAGGCGTCCATCCAGAATAGCTAACTTCCGGCGCGCACGCGGCTCAGACATATTGATAGCTAAAGCCGATTCAAGGCACTGCCGTTTTTGGGCCGGATCATCCACCATTTCAGCCATCCAAATCCAGGCTTCAACCGCATCTTCATAATCCAGGTCGCAGCTCAATGCACGCTCCAGATAACGTAACGCCTCAGCCTTATCGCCCGCGCGCGCAGCGATCACCCCCCGCAACAACAATTCACGCTTACCCCCCAGGTCTGCCATAGCCCCCTCCCCTCTCGTCAACCCGCCGCACAAGCCCGCTTGCGCCAATACCCCCACAGCCCTAAGCAACCCAACACACCCAACAACGGCCCACCCCACAGCCAACCAGGCCGATAAGTAAACGTAACCCGCCACGCGCCCGGCTGCACCGGCACAGCGCGGAACAACACGTTGGCGCGGAGCAGCTCCATCGCCACGGGCGCAACACTGCCATCGAGCGGCGCCACAGTTACCTGCCAAGCCGGATACCAGGCATCGGTCAGCAGTAGCAGCCCTGCCGCCGCCGCGTGAACTTCCACCTCGATGCGCGTGGGCGTGTAGAGCGTCACGCGCGCGCTTTCACGCACCCCCGGCGACACAGCCACAACAGCTCCTGGCAGCGCCCCTCCCTGCACTACCGCTTCCACCGCCGGATCAAAATCTGGCGCAGCCAACAGCGCCAGCGCGGTTGCATCGTCCGGCGCACTATGAATGCGGTGGACAAGAAACGCGCGCGGCAAGGGCACAAGATTCTCGTAGATTTTCACATCACCGGAGTGAGCCAGGCGAAAGCGATCTGAAAGCGTCAGTGGATAAAACGCCCCGGCGTGCTCATCAAGCAAACTTGCACCGAAGAGCGTCAACCCCGCGTCCCCCGCCCGCAATGTGATAGTGCGCGGCGCGGCGAGCGTATCCCACCGCGCCCGATGGGCCGTCTCCTCCGTCGCAGCGGGCAACGCCAGCGTGACCGGGCCATCGGCCAAGCCCAGCTCCACCGCGCCATCACCCGCATAGAGCAGGCCCAGCGCATCAGCGGCGAAATCGTCCGGCAGCCAGGCCAGGGTCAACGCCTCGCCAGGGGCCAGCGCGGGCTGGAATTGCCGGTCGTAGAAGACGCCATCACTCCAGGCATCCCCGGTCTTATCAGTGATGAGGAAGCGCACGCCCAGCAGCGATAGCCAACGGCCTTCGGGAATGGTCTGCAAATTCTCGCGCAACCGGCCATCAAGCGTGCCTTCCGGCAGCAAGAGGCGCGTGAAGGCGGCATAGTGACGCAACGGCAACAGGCCGCCGTCATAGCCATCCACAGCGTGTACATCGAAGGCCAGCGGCAAGTTTGGCGTGAGCACTTCACGGTGCTTGGCAGCGACCAGATATTGCCAGAGCGCATCAAACGAAAGCGCCTCCTGGTAAATCGCCTCCATTGTAGCCTTATCGCCGGGATCGAACAGCCCTTGCGAGATACTGAGGAAGCGGCCCGGCGGCTCACCCTCCGGCGCAGCACGTGCAGCCGCAACCAAATGTGCCGTCGCCGGGCGTAGATCGGTATAGGCGCGTGGGTCGGTTGCGTGGGTATGGGGGAGGCGGGCGGCGGAAAGGAAGAGTTCGAGCGTGAGGATGAGGAAAATAACGTAATGCGTAATGCGTAATGCGTAATGTGTGAAGCGTGAAACGTGAGGCGTGAGAGGTGCTCTGGTCGGTCTCTGACCAAGCCAGCCGAGCAGTTCATGTAGACCCATACCGGCCAACAGCGCTGCGCCCAGGGCATAGAGAGCGAGGAAGCGGGCCGGGGCGCGGAACTGTGCCACGCCCGGCAGACCCAATCGCGCCGCCAGCAGATACAGGGGATTATACGCCCCCAACGCCAGGAATAGCCCCACCCCGGCCAGGATCGCCAACGCGAGCGCCTGCGGGGAGCGCGCGCGCCACGCCCGCCAGGCTCCCCATCCTGCCAAAGCCAGCCCCAGCAGCCCCAGATAGGCCACGCCCTCCGGCAGGAGCGGCACGACCAGATACGCGGGCAGCAGGGCGCGATGCGCCTCCCAGGGCACGAGTGAGAACGAGACGGCTTCACGCCAGGGCAACCCGCCCGCGCGCATCGAGAAATGGGAAAGTTCCAGCGTGGGCCAGAGCTGTGGCGCGGCGATGAGAGCAGCCAGAGTGAAGGGGATGAAGCGTGATGCGTACTGCGTAATACGTACCGCGTACTGCGTACTACGTACTGCGTACTGCGTAAAACGTAAAACTTGCGGCTTGCTACTACTTGCCGCTTGTCGCTTGCTGCTTGCGGCTTGCAGCATCCACAAGGCGCTGTAAAAGACAACTGCCCCCACCGCCGCGATGAAAGCCGTCTGGGTATGGCCCGCGAGTAGGATCATGGCGAAAGCCAACACGTTAAGCGGGGAGATGTTCAGGCGAGCCGCTGGCAACAGGACGAGCGGGAGCCAGGCCAGGCCGTGCAGCTGGTTCAGGTGCTCCACATGCACACCGAGGAACCCGCCCCCAGCGTAAAGCAGCCCGGCGACCGCCGCACCCCACCGCCCCGCGCCAAGCCGCCGTGCCAGGATAACGGTGTTGCACGCCGCCACCCCCAGATGCAACAATACGCTCACGTGCAATGTGCGCGTCGCGCCAGCCAACGTAGGCCCGGAGAGCCACCACAGCGGCCAGTTGAGCGGATAGAATACGCCTACCTGCGAATTTGCCAGTAATGGCGCACCGGCAAAGAGCATGGGGTTCCACAGAGGTAACGTCCCGGCCTGAAACGCACGCGCTGCCGCACTCCAGTAAGGGAAGAAATACAGGTGCAGGTCACCGTTCGCCAATACGCGCCCAGCGAGCAAGCGCAGATAGAGCAACGCAAGCGCCGCTCCCAACGCCAGCCAGGGCAGCGCGGCCCGGCTACGGATTGCAAAGGCGACGCGTTTGAAGAGCATTGGCATCTTCGGGATCAATGCGCAGAGCAATTTCGATGTAAGGGAGAGCTTCCGAGCATTGATCGAGGAAATAGTGGCACAGAGCCAGCGTATAATAATACTCGATGGGAGCACGGCGCACGGCCCCAGTGGTACCATCAAGCGATAGGCTGCCGTCGGCCAGCGGGATTAGCGGTGGGGTGTACACGCGCGACCGTTCTGGGCTTTGCAAGGGCGTGAACCACCCGATGTAGCTCTGACCGAACGGCGCGGGTGGCAAACCCTGCAAACGCAGATTGTAACGCCCGGAGAGTACATCCAATCGCATCGAGCCTTGCACAGCCGGATAATCCGCACCGCCTACGACCAAACCCCGCAGCGGGCCTTCCGGATCATAAGGATGTACAAATTCAACGCGCAGCACCTCTGGGCCAGTTGGCGCAGCCTCTAGCGCGCCCGTTGGTTCCAGCGTTACAATGAAATAAACTACCCGGCGACGTGCTTCGGCATCGGCATAACGGATGGCATTACGATAGGCAGGAATGGCATCTTCGTAATTGCGCCGTTGGAAATACAATGTCGCCAATCGCCCGTGCGAGCGGTAGTAGGTGGGGTCGAGTTCCAAAGCTTGCTCGAAATTGCGCTGCGCAGGACCGTAATCGCCTTGCAACAGTTGATACCAGGCCAGCAAATCTGCTGCCGCCGCACTCTGCGGATCAGCCTCAACCGCTGCGGCGAAGCTCTCTTGCGCCAAAGTAGAGTTTCCCAACACTTGTGCATTGCGGCCAATTGCCATGTGCAAATGCCCCATCTCATGCCGCGCCAGGGCATCCTTGTAAGCCTGAATCGCGCCAGAATAGTTTCCCTGCATCTCCAGGATGTAGCCATAATTGCGCAGCACATCCACGCTGTTGATATCGAGCTCCAGCGCGGTACGGATGGCATCATTGGCGTCGAACCAGCGCCCGGCGTCCATGTACGCCTCAGCCAGATACGAGTACGCATCGGCATGGGTAGGATCCAGGCTGATCGCGCGCTCACAAGCGCGAACAGCCTCCGCAGTCACTCCCAACCAATCATAAGCCATGCACAACATCGTGAGGGCTTGCGGATTGTCCGGCTCGATCAACAACGCCATGCGCGCCATTTCCAAACCGCGTTCTGGGCGACCGCGCCACACCAACAACCGGGTCATATTGACATACATCTCGATATGCTCCGGTTCCATATCCAAGGCGCGGGCGTGAGCTTCCACCGAACCGGTCAATAAACCCTCGCGGTAAAGCGCGTCCCCTTCCGCCTGAAAAGACATAGCTGAACGGGTAGGCGTAGGCAGCGGCGTGGGTGTGTTTGCCAATGGCAATGATCCACCGCCGGGAATGTCCCAGTTCAAGTAAATGAAAGTCCCGCCCGCTACAATTAACACGAGCATGAACAACCAGCGCAACAACGGAGAGCTGCGACGCCGACGGCGATAGTCTTTGAGATACATATTGGTTCCTGAAAAATTACCTTATGCGATAACAATCTAAAAGGCGTAAAACGTAATGCGTAATGCGTAATGCGTAAAAATTTTTTAGTCACGCTTGACGTTTTACGTCTCCCTGTGCTTGATACCAGTCCCACGCCTCCTGCACCGCCTCACGCGCTGTGACGAGCGGAAAACCCAGCTCGCGGTGCGCTTTGCTGCCGTCAAAGTACATCTCGCGGGCGCTCAGGCGCAGCTGATTCCCCTCCAGCGGCGGGGGCGCGAGGGGCAGCAGCCGCCACGCATCCAGCAGCAGCGCGAGCGGGCCAATCACGGCACGGGGCATGGCAAAACGCGGCGGCGCGACGCCCACCACCTCCGCCACCAGACGCATCAACGCGCGGTGCGAGAGGTTCTCGCCATTGAGAATGTACCGCTCGCCGGTCACGCCACGCTCGGCAGCGAGGACATGCCCCGCACCCACCGCCCGCGCCCCAGCTAGCCCCATCCCGCCCGGCGGCGCGACCACGTTCAGGCCACGCTGCGCCGCGCGCAAAATCTCGCCCCCCACAAAATACACATCGCGCTGCCCGATGACCGAGACGGGGTTGACGATGACTACATCCAACCCGGCGGCGACAGATTGCTGCACGGCTTCTTCAGCCAACACTTTGCTGTGGCCGTAGGGGAAGCGATGCGGCGGCAAGTTAAATCTCGCCGTCTCATCGAGCCGCTGACCGGACTGCGTGGGCACGCCCAATACCGCCACCGAGCTGGTGAAGATCACCCGCTGCGCGCCGCAGGCTTGCGCCGCCCGCAGCACATTGCGCGTCCCTTCCACGTTGACGTGATAGATCAGATCGGGCTTGTTCCGCCAATACTGCGAGATGGCCGCCGCGTGGAAAATCCAATCGCAGCCAGAGGCCGCTTCGAGCAGCGAATCGTATTCGGTCACATCGCCGATGGCAAAATCGGGCTGTAACCCGGCGAGCGCATCCAGCCGCGAGGTGGCGCGGCGCAAGGCCACCACGCGATGCCCTCGCGCCAGCAGCGCCTCCACGATGTTCGCACCCACGCAGCCAGTCGCGCCTGTGACTAAGACTCGCATCGCCCGCCTACAACACCGCGTCTACCGCGCGCACCAGGTCGCCGCTGGCGACCAGCTGCCGCGCCTGCTCGATCAGCGGGGAGAGCGGCGCATCGTGCTCTAGGAAGGCAACGCGCTCGCGCAAGGCCGCCAGGGCTGCCGCCGTCCCACGGCCCTGTTGCGCGCCCGCGCCCAGCTGCTCCCGGCGGAACTGAATCCCCTGCGCCGCCGCCAACAGCTCGATGCCCACAATAGTCTCGACATTATCGAGGACTTTCACCGTATGATGTGCAGCGTTCGTGCCCATGCTCACATGATCCTCAGTATTGGCTGAGGTGGGAATGGTATCCGCCGAAGAAGGATGCGCCAGCACTTTGTTTTCGGAAGCGAGCGCCGCCGCCGTGTATTGCGCCAGCATGAAGCCACTCTCCAGCCCCCCGTAGCGGGTGAGGAACGGCGGCAAACCGCTGCTGAGCGATTCATCCACCAGCCGCGCCACGCGCCGCTCGGAAATGTTGCCCAGTTCCACCAGCCCCAGCTTGACGTAATCCAGCGCCAGCGCCACCGGCTCCGCGTGGAAGTTGCCGCCGGAGATGACGGTGGGATCGCCATTAGGCTCAAAGAAAATTAGCGGGTTATCGGTAACGGCGTTCAATTCGATTTCCAACGCCCAGCGCGCATACGCAATGGTGTCGCAAATCGCGCCATGCACTTGTGGGATGCAGCGCAGGCTGTACGCATCCTGCACATCGCGGGGATCGTGCGGGCGCGTGAAGGTGCTGCCCTCCAACAAGCGGCGCATGGTCGCGGCGCCGTCCACCTGGCGGGGGTGTGGGCGGACGAGATGCACCCGCGCATCGAAGGCCGCCGGGGTGCCGCGCAGGGCTTCCAGCGAGAGCGCCCCGGCGATGTAGGCCGCGCGGATAAGGTTCTCCGCCCGCAGCGTCGCCAGCGCGCCGATGGTTGTGGTAACGGTGGTGCCATTGATGAGCGCCAGCCCTTCTTTGGCCGCCAACACCACCGGCTCGAGTCCGGCGCGGCGCAGCGCTTCACCGCCGGGGAGCGATTCCCCCGCGTAGTGCGCTTCGCCTTCGCCGATGAGGACGCAGGCCAAATGCGCCAGCGGGGCCAGGTCGCCGCTGGCGCCCAACGAGCCGTAAGCCGGGATGCGCGGCAACACGCCGCGATTGAGCAGCTCCAGCAGCGCGGCTACGGTTTGGGGACGGATGCCGGAATGTCCCATCGCCAGCGTATTGGCGCGCACAGCAATGATGGCCCGCACAGTGGCTGCATCCAAATCAGCGCCGGCGCCGGCGGCATGGCTAAGGATCAGATTGCGCTGAAGCGCCGCCACATCAGCGGGCGGGATGATGCGCCCCTTGAACGCACCGAAGCCAGTGGTGATACCATAAGCAATCTCGCCCCGCGCGAGCAAGGTCTGCACCCCCCGCCACGAGCGTTCCATCGCCTCAATAGCGTAGGGAGCTAAAATCGCTTGCACGCCAGAAGCGGCAGCGGCCACATCTTCCATCGTCAAATGCTCACCGGTAATAGTTATGGTTTGCATAGCACCTCTTCTGGAAATCTCAAATCGGCAAATCTCAAAATCTTTTTGCTACCGTACACTTGTAGATTTTTGCCACGAATTCACTTAAATTAACACGAAAACAATAAGAAATTCGTAAAATTCGTGCTAATTCGTGGCTAAAACTGAATGCGCTTGGAAAATGCACGGTAGACAAAAAATCTTTATACGTGAAACGTGATTCCTGATAGGATGTAGCTCCGCCTCTCTCCTACTCCCCCTGTCTACCGGCTT
Source organism: uncultured Anaerolineales bacterium (assembly GCA_964504195.1). Classification (GTDB taxonomy): domain Bacteria; phylum Chloroflexota; class Anaerolineae; order B4-G1; family SLSP01; genus CAZDDI01. The sequence goes on along the minus strand of CAZDDI010000085.1, from coordinate 2,366 downwards.
ACATGAATATCCTTGATGTTCAACTGCAAACGCACATTCCCATTCCACTCGTTACGTTCAAAGGTGTAGGCCACATCAATGGTATTGGGTAAACGCCCCACCCAATGCCCTTGCCGGAAGGCGATGGCATCCCACACGCGCCCGTTCGCATCGCCCAACGCAAGTTTAAGATGCCGCCCGTCCGCCCCCACCGGGCGCATACTGACGACACGCGCGTAGCGGCTTACCAGCACCGGCGCGAGATTGCCATACCCAAAGGGTTGTAAGGCTTCAAACGCCTCACACAACTGCCAGGAGAGCGTATGTAGCGGCGTTTCGGCATCAACGTAGATCTCAGGAGATAAAGACAAATCACCCAGACGTTCTGCCGCCAGCGCGAGCAATCGCTCACGCAGCGCCGGAAGGCGCTCGGTACGCACAGTAAAACCTGCCGCCGCCGCGTGCCCACCATACTGCTCCAGCAGTTCGGATACGCTATCGAAAGCTTCCGTGATATGGAATTCTGGGATTGAACGCGCCGAACCTTTGCTAAACTCCTCTCCCTGCTCCACCACAATTGCCGGGCGATAGAATTGCTCCATCAAGCGCCCCGCTGCCAACCCAATAACACCTGGCGGAAAGGTGGAGGAAACAGCAAAGAGCAAAGGCTGTTCCACGCCGACATCGCCCACTTCGGCCTGGGCCATCATCTGCACCTGCTCGGTGAGCTGCTGACGTTCGCGGTTCAAAGTGTCCAATTCCCGTGCCAACGGCAACGCGACGGACATATCGGCAGCCATGAGCAAATCGAGCGCGGTGCTGGCGTGCGAGAGTCGCCCGGCCGCATTAAGACGCGGCGCCAACGTGTATCCGATCAACATGGCTGTAACCTGGCCCAGCTGCTGCCCGCTCACTTCGATCAGAGCCGCTACCCCGGGACGCCGCCCGGCGTTGATATCTACCAGCCCCCGCCGCACCAGGTCACGATTCTCACCCAGTAATGGAACCATATCAGCCACTGTGCCGAGCGCAGCCAGGTCGAGTAAATCATTTTCGGGCAAGACACGGCGGGTCGTGGAAAGCGGCACCTGTGCATTGGTACGCAAGAGCGCCTGCGCCAGTTTGAAGGCGACGCCGGCCCCGGCCAGCTCGCGAAAGGAGTATTTGCTATCTTCCCGCCGGGGGTTGATGACGGCGTCGGCAGGGGGGAGAGCCGCGCTAATGTGATGATGATCGGTAACGATAACGGCCATTCCCAACGAGCGGGCCAGTGCAACTTCATCCAACGAGCGGATACCACAATCCACGGTAATCAAGAGTTGCACGCCGGCTTCCGCCAATGTGCGGAGGGCTTCGGGATTAAGGCCGTAGCCTTCCTCCTCACGGTCGGGGATGTAAGGGCACACCTCCGCGCCGAGCGCATTGAGCGTTTGGGCCAGGATAGCTGTGGCTGTCACACCGTCCACATCGTAATCGCCATAGACGGCTATTAGACCGCCCGCCAAGACAATACGGCGAATCAAGGTTACAGCGACGTCCATATCCCGCAGTAGGAAAGGGTTTTCTGATGCACCCGTATCACTGAAAAAAGCAGCTATCTCTTCGGGAGCTGCCAACCCACGATTATACAACACCTGCGCCACCACCGGATGGAGGTCAGAAGCGCGCTCGATAAATTGCTGGGGCGCGGGGGTCGCAATCCGCCACTGCATTGCCTGAGAGAGTTCGATCATGTATCCATATCCTGCATAGAGTTTTGATGCATGAAACGTAATGCGTGAAGAGAATTACGTTTCACTCTCAGTAAGTATACCACAGGGAGAAAGAGGGTCAAAAAAAAGGCGGCTTCCCTTTCAGGAAGCCGCCTTTGGTAAACGCGAGAAGCTTAAATCCAGCCCTGCTTCTTGGCGAAATCGGTTACAACGGGAACCGTGACCCACTTGCCGTTGTAAGACTGATAGCCCAGGTAAATCTGGTAGAACCAGACAATCCAGAGCACCAAACAGCCAAAGCCAGCAGTGACAGTGGACAAGATGATGACGAGCGCGCCGACAATCAAGGACTGCATAGCATTGTACTTGAGGAAGGGGCGATTTTTCTTGTCTTCCATGAGTAAAATAATGATTGACACCAGCGGCGCGAAGATCCAGGCCAGCAGCGCCCACAGCTTGTCATCACTAGTTACATCGTCCACCATTCCAGGTTGCATATCCATACTTTGAGACTCCTTTCCTTACTGTGAAATAGATTGTTGAGAAAAAGAACAGTCAAACCTCGCAAGCCCCTTTATTGTAGGTTAAAATACGAGAAAAGTCAAGCGCGAATTGTGCTAAGGGTATAGGACAAATTATTGGGGAGTTTTCCCCCTATCCCCCTGCCCCCTTTCC
>CAZDDI010000084.1:0-15986 GCA_964504195.1 uncultured Anaerolineales bacterium | reverse complement strand
TTTCAAGTTGCGTGAAGGTATCTTCTTGGTGTATTACTTAATGTATGGTAGTGAATTGAGATTTGAAATTTGCTATTTTGACAAGGAGGTATTGCGATGTTATGGACAATTGTGGCAATTCTCGTGGTGTTGTGGTTACTGGGGCTTGTGGGTAATATCGGTGGGGGACTGATTCACATCCTGCTGGTACTCGCCGTGATCGTGGTTGCGGTGAACCTGTTACAGGGTCGCCGCGCTCACTAACCCCACACTCAGAAGCAAGTGTTTAGGTGCGTCGCACTTTGGAAACCCCATGTGTCGCCAACAAGTGCGACGCACCCAATCTTGATTAAATCTATTTACAGGACAACGTTTATCAGGCTAATAAAGGAGCATTCCCATGAAGAAATGTAGTGAAGTGATGACAAGAAACCCTGTCTGCTGCCGGCCAGAGGACAGCGTGGCAAAAGTGGCGCAATTGATGCAGAGTGCGAATATCGGTTCAGTCCCGATTATTGAAAACGAGCAGACCCAAAAGCTGGTGGGTATCGTAACCGATCGGGATCTGGCTTTGAAGGTAGTAGGCCCAGGGCATGATGCCAAATCCACGAAAGTGGAGACGGTGATGACGCGCCAGGTAGTGACCTGCCAGGACGGCGATGACTTGCAGAAAGCGTTGGATGCAATGGCTGAGCATCAATTACGGCGTATTCCTATTGTGGACGATGCCAATAAAATTGTCGGGATCATTGCCCAGGCGGATGTGGCGACGCGCGTGAACCAGCCGGAAAAAACTGCGACAGTGGTTAAAGAAATTTCGCAATCCAACGTGGAGTAAGCATGAAGACAACCGTAGATCGCACAGCTCAGTGGGCGCACCTTATGATAAGTGTCATAGTGTTCTTGGTGTTGACGTTGAGCCTTGCGACCTATTTCACTCCAACCCGTGCCGTTGCCGTGCCCCTGTGCGGCAACGGCGCAGCTCCAGATTACGGCTTTACCTACGCGCTACAACAGCCACATTGGACGGTGGACTGGCAAGACTACGCCTCAGAACGGGTAGTCATCAAGGTGGATGCGATTCTCGATCAACTAAATAGCGATTCGATCGCGCAAACCATGATCCTCATCCAACCACAGTCCCAGGTCGGCAATCGGGTCAATTGCGCGGTGCATTTCCTGCGCTACATGCAGCTCGGCCAGCCAGAGGGCGAGCGCAAAGATAACGGCTTTGTCTTTTTGATCGTGGTTGAATCCAGCCGTATTGATGTCCACTACGGCGTAGGGTTGGGCTTGCCGGCGCTCACTGCTCCCGAATTAACGGCCCTCAACCGCGCCGCCGAGGAGGCTTACCAATCTACCCAAAGCATGGATCAAGCACTGCTGGCTCTGGTACAGGGATTCGACGCAGTGGCACGCAACAAATATGCACCGCTGCTCACCCACGCACCGACCCCGGAGACGCCCAGCCTACCTGCAGGGCCGCTGGGCACTTTTACCATCTGTGGTTTAACATGCGTAGGGTTTTTCTTGCTGCTATTCGTGTTGTGGATGTTCACCCAGTTGGCCCGGCGGGGAATCCGCTTCAATCCTTCTGGCTCGGGTTCCCGGCGGTCGGGATCGCCTTTCGGCGGCAGCAGAGGTAGGAGCGGTTTTGGCAGCGGCAGTTTTGGTGGAGGCCGGAGCAGTCCACCCACACGGGGCGGTAGCGGCAGCGGGCGCTCCGGGCGGGGTAATTAAATAAGGATTTGCTACCGTACACTTGAAGATTTTTGCCACGAATTCACTCGAATTAACACGAAAACAATAAGAAATTCGTAAAATTCGTGCTAATTCGTGGCTAAAACTGAATGCGCTTGGAAAATGTACGGTAGACAAAATAAGGATAAGGAAAATAAGACATGAAACGCTATTTGCAACAGAGTATTTCCATTTTTATACTGGCGGCTATGTTAATCGGGACGACCGGCTGCGGCGTCGTGAAGTCGGGCACGACGGAATACGACGAGCTGGTGGCATTGGTGCAAAACGTGCAGTCCGCGGCAGCCAATTTTCAGCTAGTGACAGATACGCAGTATGCCAAAATCCAGGCCAAAACGCAGATCACCGGAGATTACTACAACGCGGTCAGCAGCAGCGGTGAGGTATGGACCGGCAACTTCCGTTCACAAGCGGACGCACTGACCGACCTGCTGAATAATTACCGCGACGCCAACGGTCAGCCGTTGGATCCGAACAGTCTCAACTTGAACGAGCTGCAAAACCAGGGCGCACTCCCCGACAGCCTGGGACAGGGTTTTTCGCTCTACGTCAACGCCATCACCCAGGCCCCGCCGCCGGTGCCGGATGCTCAAGTCACCCTGGCGCTGGGCGACACCATTGATGAAGCAATGAATACCATTCAACTGGGGGGCACCGATTGGAATGACGCTGTCAGAGCTTACAATACCCGCCGGGCGCAGATCAAGGGCGAGGTTGTGGCGCGCGTCTCCGCCTATTTCGGGTTTGAGCTGCCGGAGACCTTCCCTTATTATCAGGGTGGCAATGCCGGGCAACCCATTCAGAATCCGCTGGCAACGCCAAACCCGTAGTCGCCAGTGCTTTTTGGTCAGACGATCAAGAACACTACGTTAGCAACCTGAAAAGGTATGGTAACTACTCAGTCTCTCATTTCAGGAATCAATCTCGGCCTAAAGGCCACTAAAGAGGGTGATTTTCGTTGCCCCGCTATGCGCGGCAACGAAAATCACCTCTCAAAGCCCGGCTTTAGCCGCCTCTGATTGCAAGTAAGCGATAATTGGCTGAGTAGTTACAAAGTATGTTTCATTGGGGGTTGAGAGGGGCGCGGTCGGAGACCAGCCCCAGCCCGCTCTAACCGGTCTCCGACCGTGCCAGTCTGCGCTCCATGACTCAATGGCATTAAGTTTAGGACATAGACCTGGTAGGTTTCAAGGCCTTGAGTCTCAATAGTAGTTCACCAGCGGTTGGATGAAAATGTAGCGCGAACTGTCAGTTCGCAACCATGCGAAGCGGACGCTTCGCGCTACGCTAGTTTTGATTCGCCATTCGCAATTCGCTATTTTCGGAGGAGATTACGATGTCTACAGTAAAGTTGACGATTGTTTACTACAGTGCGACCAGTACTAACTATCAAATGGCGCTCGCGGCGCAGGCAGCGGCGCAGCAAGTGGGGGCAGAAGCGCGCCTTCGTAAAGTAGCGGAGCTTGCCCCGGCGGCGGCTATTGATACCAATCCGGCGTGGCGCGCGCACGTTGACGCTACGCAGGATGTAGCGGTCGCTACGACCGAGGATATGGAATGGGCCGACGCCTACATTTTTGGGACCCCCACCCGTTTTGGCAACGTGGCTTCTCAGATGAAACAATTCATGGATAGCCTGGGAGGACTCTGGTTTCAGGGCAAGCTGATAAACAAACCCGTCGCGGCTTTCACCAGTGCGATGAATGTTCACGGTGGGCAAGAAAGCACCTTATTAGCTCTGCACAACACTTTCTACCACTGGGGCAGCATCATTGTTCCACCAGCGTACACCGATCCCAGGCTATATGCCGCGGGCGGCAATCCCTATGGCGTAAGCACTATTGCTGACCCCCAACAACCGATAGTCGCCGCAGAAGTTCTCGAAGCGGTGCGCTATATGACGCAGCGAGTGATTCAGGTAACAGACTGGTTGCTCAAAGGTCAGGCAAATGAAACAAAAAAGTGAGAAGGATATCCTATGCACAACAATGAACACCACCAAACTATTTTGCAAGACCTTGCCCGGCAGGCGATGCTGGAGCGCGGCTTGCTCCCTGACTTTTCGGCTGCCGCACTCGCCGAACTGGAGCAGATTCAGGCGCCAGCTGTAGCTCTGCGCGGTGAGTTAGTGCGCGATCTGACGCATCGGCTATGGACTTCCATAGATAACGACGATTCCCGCGACCTCGATCAGCTCACCGTCGCCGAGACGCTGCCCGGCAATAAGGTCAAGCTCCTGGTAGCGATCGCGGATGTGGATGCGCTCGTCGCCGACGGTTCGGCCCTGGATGCGCACGCGCGCCACAATACAGCCTCGGTCTATACCGCAGCTAAGATTTTCTCCATGCTACCGGAAAAACTATCCACCGATTTCACCTCACTCAATTTCAATGAAGAGCGCCTGGCTATCGTCGTTGAAATGACCCTGGGGTCGGACGGTGCGCTGCTAGACTCTGATATCTACCGGGCGCGGGTGCGCAATCACGCGCAGTTGGCCTATCACAGCGTAGGCGACTGGTTGGAGGGTGGCGACGCGCCAGAAGCAGTCGCCGCCACGCCGGAGATGGCTAAGAATTTACGCCTCCAGGATCGCATCGTCCAAAAGATGCGGCAGCTCCGGCACATCCATGGGGCGCTGAGTCTGGAAACCCTCGAGGCCCGGCCCATCTTCGACGGCGAGCAACTCCAAGAGCTTGCAGTGGAACGAAAAAACCGCGCCAAGGAGCTGATCGAGGATTGCATGATCGCCGTCAACGGCATCACCGCCCGTTACCTCGCGTCTAAAAAATACCCCTCCATTCGCCGGGTGGTCCGCACGCCCAAACGTTGGGAGCGCATTGTTGCGCTGGCCGGAGAACACGGGCACAAGCTGCCGGTTACACCAGATGCCAAAGCGTTGGATGCATTTCTCCGCCAGGCCAAAGTCGCCGATCCACAAAGCTTCCCCGACCTATCTCTGGCAGTCATCAAATTGCTAGGTGCGGGAGAATATACCGCAGAACGCCCCGGCGACACGGCCCCCGGACATTTTGGCCTCGCGGTCAAAGACTATGCCCATTCTACCGCCCCCAATCGCCGCTATGCCGATCTAATTACGCATCGCTTGTTGAAAGCCGCCCTGACCGGGCGCGGCACGCCGTACACTTACATCGAATTGGAGGCGCTGGCGCAACAGCTCACCAAGCAAGAGAATGCAGCCAACAAAGTAGAGCGGCAAGTCGGCAAATCCGCGGCGGCGCTGCTCCTTGAAACGCGCATCGGCGAGCAATTCGAGGCCATCGTCACCGGCGCGGCGGACAAGGGCACCTGGGTGCGGCTGCTCACCGTGCCGGTTGAAGGGAAACTGCTCAGCGGCACCGCGGGCCTGGATGTCGGCGACCGGCTGCGGGTGCAACTGACCTCGGTCAATGTGGAGCGGGGTTTCATTGATTTTAAGCGCGTCGGGTAATTGCAAAGGAATTCCCATTAACCTACGGTTCTCCGACGGTTGAATGAAAATCTCACGCCAAGCCGCCAAGAATGCTAAGTTTTTTTTGATTTGTCTTTGCGCCTGTGCGTCTTTGCGTGAGATAATCTTCTGTTTTCAAGGGGGTTGACATACATGGATCAAGACACCAAAATCCAGGGGCGGGGCGCAACTCCCCATGCAGGCGGCGTGGTGTTCCGCGTGTGGGCACCCCATGCGCAGCGCGTCGCGGTCATCGGGACGTTCAACGATTGGGATGGCGACAAGCATCCCCTGCAAGCCAAGGAAAACGGCGACTGGTACGCCAACATAGCCGAGGCGCACATCGGGGATGAGTACAAGTTCCTGCTGACCACCGCGCAGGGCGAGTTCCAGCGCATTGACCCTTATGCCCGCGCAGTGACCAACTCGGTCGGCAACGCCATTGTCCACGACACCAACTTCGATTGGGCGGGGGATGATTTCCAGCTCGCGCCGTGGAACGAGCTGGTCATCTACGAGCTGCACGTTGGCACGTTCAACGAGGAGAACGACAACACGCCGGGCCAATTCGCTACCGTGGCGGCCCGCCTGGGGCATCTGAAAACGCTGGGCATCAATGCGATTCAGGTGATGCCGGTAGCCGAATTCACGGGCGAGCGGTCGTGGGGCTATAACCCCTCCCATATCTTTTCGGTTGAGACCGACTACGGCGGGCCAACAGCATTCAAACAGTTCGTCAAACGCGCCCACCAGCAGGGCCTAGCGGTCATTCTCGATGTCGTGTACAACCACTTCGGGCCGGGCGACCTCGACCTCTGGCAGTTCGATGGCTGGGCCGAGAACGGGCGCGGCGGCATCTACTTTTACAACGATGACCGGGCCAACACGCCCTGGGGTGAGACCCGGCCCGATTACGGGCGCGGCGAGGTGCGGCAGTACATCCTCGATAACGCCGCGATGTGGCTTGAGGAATATCATGTGGACGGGCTGCGCTTCGATGGCACAATTTACATTCGCACCCCGCACGGCCCGGGCAGCGAGGATCTGCCCGATGGCTGGAGCTTGCTCCAAGCCATCAACACGCTGGTCGCGCAGCGCTTCCCGGGGCGCATCACCATCGCTGAGGATTTGCAGAACAACGCCTGGCTCACTCACGACGTGGGGGCTGGCGGTGCCGGGTTCGGCTCACAGTGGGATGCCAACTTTGTCCACCCCATCCGCCAGGCCGTCGTCACGCCCCAAGATGAACACCGCTCGCTCGCCGCCATCCGCGACGCGCTCTGCTATCGCTACAACGATGATGCTTTCGAGCGGGTCATCTACAGCGAATCGCATGACGAGGTAGCGAACGGGAGGGCGCGTGTACCGCAAGAGATTGACCCAGGGGACCCCACCGGGTGGTACGCGCGGAAGCGCTCGACGCTGGCCGCCGCGATGGTGTTCACCGCGCCGGGCATCCCTATGCTGTTCCAGGGACAAGAATTCCTCGAAGGCGGCTGGTTCCGCGACACGGTCCCGCTCGATTGGGACAAAAATGACGAGTTCCACGGCATTGTACGGCTGTACCGCGACCTCATCCGGCTGCGGCTCAACCGCGACGGCTGGACGCGCGGCCTGTGCGGACAATTCACCCAGGTCTATCACTTGCACGACGAGCGCAAAGTCATCGCCTTTCACCGTTGGGACAAGGGCGGCCCGGCGGATGATGTGGTGGTCGTCGCTAACTTCTTCCACGAGCCACAAGCCAACTACGTCATCGGCTTCCCAACCCCCGGCGTCTGGAATCTCCGTTTCAACAGCGATTGGGAAGGCTACAACGATGACTTTGCCAATTATCGCAGCGCCGACGTGGTCGCCGAACCGGGTCAAACCGATGGCTTACCCTGCTACGCCGCACTGGGCATTGGCGCCTACAGCGTGCTGATTTTTTCGCAGCCGTAAATTAATTACGGCTTTAGTTGTAGCGCTGATCGCCGCATTACACAGTTAAGGAGGATCAAATGGTTCACAAGTTCATTCAGCATCTTAAAGAAGATCACAAGAAACAGCGCAAGCTCGGAGAGCAGCTTAGAAACGCCAAGGATACGGATCAGCGGGAAAATCTGCGCAATCAAATGTACGAAGCGCTTTACCCGCACATTGAGGGCGAGGATGCATCCATATTCAGCCACATGCAAGCGCAGGATGGCAAAAAGCGCGAGCAGGCGCTGCAAGCAATGCAGGAACATCACGCAGCCAAGGTACTCCTACGGGAGTTGATGGCGCTGAGCCTCGATAGCGACATTTTCAACGCCAAGGCTTACGTACTGGACGAGCTCAATCGGCATCACATGGACGAAGAGGAAAAAAACCACTTCCCTACTCTGGAGAGCATAACCTCCAAGGGGGAGATGGATCACCTCTTTGAGCTATACCAACAGGCTGAAGAAAAAGCCAAGTCGTCGTAGGGCAACGGAGCGCTCCAAGGAGCGCAAGACAAGCCAGGGCACCGGTGTTGGCGCGTCCATGCGCCGGTAGCCCCGGCACTCGCAGCGCCACGCGCCACAGGAAAATGTCACTTGTTGGGTGCGCAGGGACCTGAGGAGGTACCCTTGACCATTCATAATTCGTAATTCACACATCACATTTATGAGGAGGAAACGACTATGACTACACATAACGCTAGACCACTCTGGCAACGTTGGTTATCAGCCATCACCACTTTGGTGATGGTACTGGGGATGTTCCCCTTTGTGGCGCAATCGGTGAGCGCGGCTGATCCGCTCCCGCCGGGACTCATGCGGCGGCTGGGGGAATTCCAGGCATTGACCTCGCGAGGACCGCTCGCGCCAACGGTGATTACCAGCCTCACCTGGACGGATGGTCGCCCCGCCGACCTGGTGCTCGGCCAGCTGGACTTCGCTAACAGTACAGCCGTCACCTCGCAGACGAACATGCGCGCCACGCACGCCATCGCGGTAGATCCGACCACCGGCAAAGTCTTCGTGGCCGATAACGAGAGCCATCGCGTGTTGCGCTTTGCCTCGGCCGAGGCGCTGCTCAACGGCGCTGCCGCTGAAGGTGTACTAGGTCAGGCCGACTTTACCAGCGGCAATCCCAATCGCGGCGTAGGGGTCGGGCCCAATACGTTGAACTCCCCTGCGGGCGTGTACGTGGATAGCGCGGGGCGTCTGTGGGTGGCCGACGCCCTCAACAACCGCGTGCTGCGCTTTGATGAGGCCGCAGCCAAGGCCAATGGCGCGAATGCCGACGGCGTGTTGGGGCAAATAGATATGCACACTATGGATTCGAATACCACTCAAAACACGCTGTATACCCCGCGCGCGGTATTCGTGGATGCCGCCGGGCGGCTGTGGGTGGCGGACTTTGACAATAGCCGCGTGCTGCGCTTTGATGACGCCGCCAACCTGCTCGCTGGCGCCAATGCCAACGGCGTGTTAGGGCAAGCCGACTTTGTCAGTGGCAGCGCCAATCGCGGCGGCAGCGTGGCGGCCAACACCATGCAATACCCGGCCGGCCTCATCGGGTCAGCCAACGGCGCGCTATTTGTGGCCGATATGCTGAATAACCGCGTGCTGCGCTACGATAATGCTGCGGGCAAAGCCGATGGCGCCGCCGCCGACGGTGTGTTAGGGCAAGCCGACTTTGTCAGTGGCAGCGCCAATCGCGGCGGCAGCGTGGCAGCCAATACGCTCAATGAGCCGTATGGCGTGGTACTCGATCCTGCGGGGAAGCTCTTCTTGGCTGACCAGTACAACCACCGCATTCTCATCTTCAACGGTGCGGCGAACAAAGCCAACGGTGCGGACGCCGACAATGTGTTGGGGCAGGAGGTCTTCACGACTAACACGGCCAACTCCGGCGGACTCTCGGCGTACACGCTCGACCGGCCCCTCCTGCTCGGCTACGACCCGGATGTGCAGGTGCTGTGGGCGGCGGATAGCGCCAACAACCGCGTGCTGGCCTACGGCTACGGCGTCACCGTGAACTATGACGGCCCTGGCTCTGGCGTGGTCAACCGTGACCCCAACCAGATGCTCTTTAGGGCGAACAGCGACGTCCTCCTCTCCCCCCAGTCCGACTCCGGCTCCGCCTTCCTCACCTGGAGTGGCGACTGCGTCGGAACGGGCGATTGCGTCCTGCAGCTGGATAGCCACAAGGAAGTCACCGCGACGTTTGTGCTGGCGACGCTCGAATTGACTAAGACGGTCGAAGATGTCAATGGCGCGCCGCTCTACATCGGCGACTACCTGCGGTACACCATCCTCGTTACCAATACCAGCGTTGTGACCCACACCAACGTCGTTGTTACCGATACCCTCCCGGTCGGCGTGAGCTTCGCCTCGGCGACCCCGGCCGGCTACAGCGGCCCTAATCCACTGGTGTGGGATGTCGGGACCCTGGCACCCGACGCAGTCTGGCAAGGGGAAATCCTTGTCTACGTAAATGGCGACGCTAATCCCATCGGCGGGAACGTGGTGATTGTGAGCAGCGATTACATAGACGAACAATCCTCCGACCCGGTTCTGCCGCCCGATGGCGGCGATATCGAGCCGGGCCTGGTGCTGGATAAGACCGCCGAAGACCTGAACGGCGCGCCGCTGTACGTGGGTGACGTTATCCGCTACACCATCCGTGTCACCAACACCGCCACGACCGACATGACCGGCGTGGTTGTCACCGACACTCTCCCGGCGGGCGTCAGCTTTAACTCCGCAACCCCGTCTGGCTACACTGGCCCTAATCCGCTGGTCTGGAACGTCGGCACGCTGGCCTCCGGCGCAAGCTGGACGGGCGTCATCCTCGTCCACGTGGATGGCAGTGTTAACCCTATCGGCGGCAACGTGGCCGAAGTCAGCAGCAATGAGCAAGGCGCACACCCTACTGATCCGACGCTGCCCCCAAGTGGTGGCGATGTTACCTTCCACATCATCTTCTTGCCCCTTGTCTTCAATAACTACCCACCGTTAAAGTAAACCCTTTCTTAGAAAGACCTGGCAGGCTTGGTAACCTGTCCGGTCTTTGCTCCCCGTTGACTCGCCTGAAAAAATGGGCCTTCGCGGATTCGTGGGGTAAGCTCTTTGATAAGAAATCTATTCTGCGTTAATACATAAACTTGGTTACTTAAAACATAGGGATATCTAAAAAGGCTTTGTCTGCCTGTACCCCAAGCATTCGTTAAAGGTAACTTACTCAGCCTTGTCATTGCGAGCCACGTCTCCGTGGCGTCCATTCGTCTGCGAATGACGCAATCTCAACTATGAACGAGATTGCTTCGCTGCAGACGGCTCGCAATGACAGATAAAGTTTTAACCTGAGTAGTTACAAAAAATCTGTGTAATCCGTGAAATCCGTGTCCTAAATCTCCAAATTAGCCCAGGTGACAACTTGGGTTAACTATTCAGGTTACGTCAAAAAAAACCGCTAAAGCAGCGGGGAAAGAAAGATGTTTTTGCAGTGGCGCTTCAGGCTGTAATCTGCGGCAAGCAGCGAGTTTTGAGCACAAAACGACCTTAGCCTGAACAGTTGCCTTTCCGCATCACAAAAAAGGAGACTTTATATATGGACGTAATCACTATGGCAGAATTAGTAACCCTTCTCACTGAATATCCCGGCTGGCATGTCTCGTTGTTTATGCCTACGCATCAAGCCGGTCGAGAAACCGAACAGGATCCAATCCGCTTCAAGAATTTGCTGCGAGAGGCGGAACTACGCTTGCTGGACAAGGGCTTGCGCTCCCCAGATGTGCGGGAAATGCTGGAGCCGGCGCAGCGTCTATTGCAGCAGCCGGGCTTCTGGCGAAACCAGAGTCACGGGTTGGCGGTGTTTTTTACGGCGGAAGCGTTCCATTCCTATCGCCTGCCACTCCCGTTTGAAGAACTGGTAATGATCTCGCACCGCTTTCATTTCAAACCGCTGTTGCCCTTCTTTGCCAGCGACGGTCACTTTTACATCCTGGCGCTTAGCCAGAACCAACTCCGGCTACTGGAAGGCACACGGGACACGGTGGACGAGATTGATCTGGAAAGTATGCCCCAAAGTATGGCCGAGGCGTTGCAATATGAGCGTTTCGAAAAACAGTCACAGTTCCATACCGGCTCAACATCGGCCAACACGGGGGATCGTGCCGGAGTGTTCCACGGGCATGACCCCAGCGACGAAGACAAAAACACGCTCCTGCGCTGGTTCCATAGGGTTGACGATACGTTACCCAACATGCTGACAGGTAAGCAATCGCCTCTCGTGCTGGCCGGCGTCGAATACCTCTTCCCCTTGTACAAAGAAGCCAACTCATATCCGCATCTTGTAGCAGACGGAATTCCAGGCAGCCCGGAGGAACTATCGTTGGCAGAATTACACACCCGAGCCTGGGATCTCGTACAACCTATCTTCATGCAAGCACAAGAAGCAGCCACCGCTCGGTACAATCAATTGGTCGGTACCGGACAGACCACCACCGACGTGGAGGAGGCCGTTCTGGCAGCGCATCACGGGCGGGTGGAGGTCCTGTTTGTTGCCGTCGGCATTCAAGTATGGGGGGATTTTGATCCGGACACCAACGCGGTTCATATCCACCAGGAAGCTGAACCCGGTGACGGCGATCTGCTTGACCTGGCTGCCATCCAGTCTATTTTGAACGGGGGAACTGTCTACGCGGTGGCGCCAGAAAAAGTACCGGGCGGGACAGCTGTCGCCGCTGTATTCCGTTATTGATCGAGTGTCAATGTCATTGAGTTAAGACCTGGCAGGTTTCGCCCAAATTGGGTTGAGTAGTATTTTGCCGGTGTATAACGACGTTTTGTAGACTTAAGGTCTTGAAACCTGCCAGGTCTATATCCTAAACTTAATGACATTGGCAAAAGACTGACTTCCCGTGTCAAGAGTAAAGGAGGCGCAGAGGTAAGTTCTTTAGTTACAAATGAGGTTCCACTAATTTCAAAAAAGTGTAACTGCTCAGCCAGTATCATTCTGAAGCCCCGTTTACGACTGGCAAGATACAATTCATACGAAACGGGGCTGAGGAATCCCGTTGACGCCATGACTTGAACACCAGAACGGGATTCCTCACTCCGCTGCGCTCCGTTCGGAAACTTGTCCCGAATATAGTGAGGGATGACAGCTGAGCAGTTACAAAAAAGTTAGCTAATCACAAGGAGGCTGATATGAGCAAGACAGACACAAGCAAGACTGCGACCCACATCTTACCCGCGCTTCCATACGCCGAAAACGCATTGAAACCGGTGATAAGTGCCAAAACGCTGAGTTTTCACTACGGAAAACATCACCAGGGTTATGTGGACAACCTGAACAAGCTGATTGCAGACACAAACTACGCCGATCTGTCATTGGAGCAGATCATTACCAGAGCTGCGGGAAAGCCGAAAAAAGCGGCGATCTTCAACAACGCAGCGCAAATTTGGAACCACACATTCTACTGGCAAAGCCTGACGCCGAAGGGCGGCGGCGAACCACCCGCGGCGCTCAAGCAGCGCATCGAGGCTGCCTTCGGCAGCGTTGACGCTTGCAAGAAGGAACTTGCCAGTGCCGCCGTTTCACAGTTCGGGAGCGGTTGGGCCTGGCTCGTCCTCGATGGCGAGGTGCTCAAGGTGGTGAAGACCGCCAATGCCGAAGTCCCCTGGTTGACGGATATGAAGCCCCTGCTGGTCATTGATGTATGGGAACATGCTTACTACCTGGATTATCAGAATCGGCGTGCCGACTATGTGAATGCCGTGCTCGACAAGCTGCTCAACTGGGAATTCGCCCTACAGAACGCCAGCTAATGGCAGGCGACGTGGAGGTTTGGGACGGCCCCCCAAACCTCCACGTCAGATTTTTGAGACGTTACGAAAGGAGCTCCGTATGATCGAACATGATATTACGCTACGCATCGGTGGTGAGGCCGGCATGGGTCTGGAATCGAGCGGCGCAGGCTTTGCCCAGGCGCTGGTGCGGGGCGGATTGCACATCTTTGGCGTACCTGACTTCTACTCGCGTATCCGGGGCGGGCACAACTTCTTCACCCTGCGCGCGGCGCGCGAGCCGCTCTATTCCATTGCCGATCCCGTGCATCTGCTGTTAGCCCTGGATATGGAAACGATACGCCGCCACATTGCCGACGTCGTTCCCGATGGCGCGGTGGTCTACGACAGCAAAGATGCGCTGCCCGACGCCCTCAAGCGGGATGACGTACACTTCATCCCCGCGCCCCTCACCGAGATGGCCCGCGACATCGGCGGCATGGAGCTGATGCGCAACACCTTGACGTTAGGCATCGCTGCGGGACTGCTGGAATTCGACCTGAGCTATGTGGAGAGCATCATCCGGGATAATTTCACCCGGAAAGGCGAGGAGGTCGTGACAAGCAACCTCAACGTCATCCGGGCGGGGGCCGACCTGGCGACGGAATACAAGGCTGACTATCCCTTCCGGCTGCACGCGATACCCGACGCGCCGCAGCGCATTATGCTCAACGGGACGCAAGCCTTCGCTATGGGCGCGCTGGCGGGCGGCTGCCGCTTCGTCAGTGGCTACCCGATGACGCCCGGCTCAGCGGTGCTCGTCTGGTTCGCGCAACACGGCGCGCACTACGGCGTGGTCGCCAAGCACGTCGAAGATGAGATCTCCGCGATCAATATGGCGATTGGCGCGGCAGTGATGGGCGCGCGCGCCCTTGTCCCCACCTCCGGCGGCGGGTACGCCCTGATGGTAGAAGCGACCGGCTTCGCGGGCTTGAGCGAGACGCCGGTGGTCATCTACAATGCCCAGCGGCCCGGCCCGGCGACCGGGCTGCCCACCCGCACGGCGCAGGCCGATCTGCTCTTCATGTTGCACGCCGCGCAGGACGAGTTCCCGCGCATGATCCTCGCGCCCGGCACGCTGGAAGAAGCGTTTCACCTGGGCTGGCACGCCTTCAACGTGGCCGAGCGCTACCAAACACCGGTCATGGTGCTGAGCGACCAATTCCTGGCGGACGCCTTCCGCTCGCTGGGAGTCGGTGCCCTCAATTTCAACGCCGTGACGTTGGATCGCGGCGCGCTACTCACCGACGCCGACCTCGACGCCCTCACCGAGCGCTACCAACGCTACCAGATCACCGAGAGCGGCATCTCGCCGCGCGCGCTGCCCGGTCATCCCAACGCCATCTGGGTGACAGAGAGCAACGAGCACGACGAATACCCCCGTATCGTCGAGGACGCCCAAAACCGCATTGACCAGCAGAGCAAGCGGATGCGCAAGGCCATTCCGATGGCAGAGGACGTTCCCGCGCCGACGTGGTACGGCCCTGAAGACGCCCCATTGACGTTAGTCTGCTGGGGTTCCACCTACGGGCCGGCACGCGAGGCCGTGGATCGCCTCAACGCGCAAGCAGCAGGGGCGGCGAACCTGCTACACTTCAGCTGCCTGGAGCCTTTCCCGCCTACGGCAGAAGCCGAGCTCCGCAAAGCCCACAAGACCATCGTGGTGGAGGGTAACTATACCGGACAGTTGGAGTTCCTCATCCGCGCCCGGACGGGGATAGCGGTGGATGGGCACATTCATCGTTTCGACGGGCGGCCTTTCCGCCCCGAATTCATCCTCGCCGGTTTGCAGGAGGTATAACATGGTCACACGCGACGATTACAATATAGATGTAAAACCCACCTGGTGTAGCGGCTGCGGGGACTATGGTATCCTCAATGCCCTGACCCGCGCCCTCGTGGCGCACAATATCGCGCCCCATGAAGTGATGATCGTGACGGGCATCGGCTGCGGCAGCAAATTGCCCCAGTACATGCGGGTCAACGGGATGCACACCCTGCATGGGCGGCCCTGGCCCGTAGCGCAGGGGGCTAAACTGGCGAACCACGCCATGCGCGTCGTCATCGTGCATGGCGATGGCGACGGCTATGGTGAGGGCCTGGGACATTTCGTCCATGCTGTGCGCCGCAATCCCGGCGTGACCGAGCTGGTGCAGAACAATCTGATTTACGGTTTGACGAAAGGGCAGTTCTCCCCCACCAGCGAAAAAGGCTGGAAGACCTCCACCTCGCCCGACGGGTCCATCGAAACGCCGGCGCAACCGCTCGCCCTGGCGCTCACTCACGGCGCGACCTTTGTGGGGCGCGGCTATCCCGGTCAGCTCAAGCACCTCATCTGGCTGATCGGCGAGGCTATGGAGCATCCCGGCTACGCGCTGGTAGATATCCTCCAGCCGTGCGTCACCTTCAACAAACCGCGCGCTTACGATTACTACAACGAACGGGTCTACAAACTGGACGACGAACCGGATTACGATCCCGGCAATCGGACTGCCGCCTGGG
This sequence comes from uncultured Anaerolineales bacterium, assembly GCA_964504195.1. Classification (GTDB taxonomy): domain Bacteria; phylum Chloroflexota; class Anaerolineae; order B4-G1; family SLSP01; genus CAZDDI01. The sequence goes on along the minus strand of CAZDDI010000084.1, from coordinate 494 downwards.
AGCGCGCGCAAGAATGGGGCGACCGCATCCCCATTGGCATCTTCTACCGCGCTACCCCCGGCCCTACCTTCGAGGCGCTAGATCCGGTGCTACAAGCCGGCCCGCCCCTGGTGCAGCGCCCGCTGGAGAAACTCGCTCCGGCCCAGGTCGAAGGCTTGCTCGCCGGGCTGCGCTAAAGGCTATGTCAATGTGGGATGCCACGCCAACGAGGACGAAAACAGTGAGTAGAGAGCAGTGAGAACACCAGAACCTGCTCACTACTCACTGTCCACCCGTTACTATTTTCAGAAGAGCGGTTGAATGAAAATGTAACGCGAACTATCAGTTCGCAGCTATGCGGAGCAGATGCACAGGCTGATGAAAATTAAGAAAATAAACCGGAAATAAAACCATTTGCAAGAATCACTCTTTAAAAATTTACGAATTGAGAATTTTGCCCCCCCCTTGCCCCCTCCCCACGCCGCTGTGCGGCGCGGGGAGGGGGAGAAAACAAC
>CAZDDI010000083.1:0-16148 GCA_964504195.1 uncultured Anaerolineales bacterium | reverse complement strand
AAACTCCCCTTATTTTCTCCCCCTCCCCGCGCCGCATAGCGGCGTGGGGAGGGGGAGAGATTCTCAAAATGAGACCAGCTGCAAGTTTAGAGAGGTATTTTTCAGATAAAAATTGTTCTTTATCCAATAATTTGTCGTACCTTCCCTAAAAATTGCCTATTGACAAATCGGAAATTTTTCTGTATAATGTTATAAAGATATTACATTACGACATAAGCGTATCAATGATAGACCGTAACTCGCCTGTACCTATTTACTACCAATTAAAGATGCTGCTGAAACAGCGCATCGAACAAGGCGTGCTGCGGCCCAGCGAGCGCATCCCCACCGAACTAGAGTTATGCGATCAATACGGCATCAGCCGCGCGCCAGTACGCCAGGCACTCATGGAACTGGTACGCGAAGGTTACGTTCAGCGCCGCGCCGGACAAGGCTCCTTTGTTGCTAATCGCGAGGCCACCGTAGAACAACCCTATGTAACCTTATCCATGCTGGCTTATGATGTACGTTGGGCCAGCCTGTTGGAACAAGCCGTAGTCGAATGGAATCAGCTACATCCAGAAAACCGGGTCCGGCTTGACATCAATATGCCCCCCCAGGCCGATTTCCACCGCCAGCTACAAACTGCTGTAGTGCGGGGACAAGCACCTGATCTAGTCTCAATTGATTACGTCTGGGTGGCTGAATACGCACAAGCCGGCTACCTCACCCCGCTGGATGTACTCGATCCAACATGGGGCGCCCAACTCAACAGCGATCTCGAAGAACCGGTCCGTCTGAACCACACGTTTGCCGATCACCTCTACGCCCTTCCTGTACAGGCCGATATTAGCGGGCTGTGGTATCGCCGGGACTGGTTCGATGCCGAAGGCCTCACGCCCCCTACTACTTGGGAGGAATGGCTGGCGCTCATTGATTATTTCAGCCGCTCGGAAGTACAAACACGCTGGGGCTATCAATACCCGATTGCATTCCCTATCTCGACCATCACAGGTGAAGCCGTCATCAACCTATTACTACCGTTCATCTGGGCTGGCGGCGGGGATATTATCAACAAAAAAGGTCAATTCATCTTGGACACGCCCCCCACCTACCAAGCACTAAAATTTTTACGCCAAATCACAATAGATCGCCGGTGTTTACCACCAGAAGTCGTAGAGTTCGAATGGTCAGGCGTACCTTGGCTGTTAGGGCAAGGAGCGCTACCGATGAGCCTGGGGGGCACATACGAATGGGTCGCCATCTTTGAAGAAGCCAACTGGGACACAGAAGAAGAAATGGCGCAACGGTTGGGGTTTGTGCCGATTCCCCGCCCCACCCCAAAGTCACCGCCCATCGCATCCCTCGGCGGCACATCCTGGGCCATTCTAAGCCAATCGGAACACCAGGATATTTGCGTCAATCTGTTGCGGCTGGCAATGCAATCAGAGATGAACCTGCCCTTTTGTCAGGAAAACTTCCAGATTTCACCTTCAAAACGGGTCAACGCACAATTGAAGGGCCCACAACACCCCTGGCTGAGCCAGGTGGTTCCGCTGTTGTCAATCGCGCGTCCGCGCCCGCTGCTGGCTGAGTATACGTATGTTTCCCGACTGGTACAGCTGATGTTTGAACAAGTCTTATGGGAAGATGCACCTATCCGTGAAACCGTCGCACAAACAGCGCGTACTCTCAAATTGTTAATTGGACATTAAAAACTCCCTATCGTAAAGGAGGTGCTTTATAGCAAAACAGGTCAAAGAGTGCATACCCAACCCAGTAAATTACGTTTAATATTTTCAGGAGGAGATTGACATGAAACGCTCGAGTATGCTGTTGATTTTAGTATTAGTAGCTGCGATGCTGCTCGCTTCGTGTGGACCAAAACCCACGGAAGCCCCCGCCGACACAACGCCTGAGGCCACCACCCCGCCCAGCACTGGCGACCAGCGGGTAACTATCACCATCGCCGCCGGCGCGGTAGGACAAGAACTTGAACTGACCCAGGCTGCGGCGCAACGCTACATGGACACGCACCCCAACGTCACCGTTCGCGTGTTGGATACGCCCGACCTGGTACAAGATCGCCTGGGCCTCTATCTGCAATTCTTCGAGGCCGGCTCCGCCGAAGTAGACATCTACCAGATTGACGTAATCTGGCCCGGCGACCTGGCCGAGCACTTCGTGGATTTGAACGAGCACGGCGCACGCAACGTAGCCGGCCAGCACTTCCCCGCCATCATCGAGAACAACACCGTGGACGGCAAGCTCGTGGGCATTCCGTGGTTCACCGACGCCGGCCTGCTTTACTTCCGCAGCGACCTACTGGAAAAGTACGGTTACAGTGCCGGCCCGACCACCTGGGATGAGCTCGAAGAGATGGCTGCGACCATCCAGGCGGGCGAGCGAGCCGCCGGCAACGCCGACTTCTGGGGCTTCGTATGGCAAGGTAACTCCTACGAGGGCTTGACCTGCGACGCACTGGAATGGATTGACTCGAACGCTGGGGGCACGATTGTCAGCCCCGAAAAAGTCATCACGGTCAACAACCCCGCCGCCATCGCCGCCATCGAGCGCGCCGCTGGCTGGGTGGGCACGATTTCGCCTCCCGGTGTGGTAGGCTTCGGCGAGGAAGATGCACGCGGTATCTGGCAAGCCGGCAACGCCGCCTTCATGCGCAACTGGCCCTATGCCTACAGCCTGGGCAACTCCGATGACAGTGTCATCAAAGGCCAGTTCGACGTGTCCCCGCTGCCCGCGGGTGATTCCGGCAGTGGCTCCGCCACCCTGGGCGGCTGGCAACTGGCCGTCTCCCGCTACAGCAACAACCCCGCCATCGCCGCCGACGTGGCGCTCTACCTGGCCTCCGCTGAAGAGCAGAAGATCCGCGCCATTGAGGGCAGCCTCAACCCCACTATCATGAGCCTCTACAGCGACGCCGACGTGCTGGCCGCCAGCCCCTTCTTCGGCAGCCTCTACGATGTCTTCATCAACGCCGCCGCCCGCCCCTCCACGGCGACCGCCCCCAAGTACAATGACACCTCCACACTCTTCTTCCAGGCCGTCCACTCTGTATTGACCGGTCGCAGTGACGCCGTGACTGCCTTCGACGAACTCGAAGCTGATTTGGAAGCACTGCTGGGCTATCCCGTCGGTCAGCCCTAACACTAACAGACCTGGCAGGTTTAATAAACCTGCCAGGTTTTCCCTTCCCCCCCGGTTCACGCACTGGAAAGGAGAATTTCGATGAGTAAACAAAAGGGACTATCCGATCTGGCAAAGATAGAAGAGCGCCTGGCCTACTGGCTACTGCTTCCTACCCTCATCATCTTACTTATCATCGCATTTTACCCGTTAGGCTCAGTCTTCTACAATAGTTTTACCAACAAGGCCTTTGCCAGCGCCGAGCCAGTAGAATTTGTAGGATTCAAAAACTACTCACAACTGCTCAGCTTCACCATCCGGGAGCTACCGCCACAAGTAGATGCGGGCGGCCAACCGGTGCTGGACGATACTGGCAAAGTGCTTTACACTCGCCCCCTCGATGTGCTGCCCCGCGAGCCGCTGCGCTACCGCGAACTGTCACAATTCAGCTTGCTAGGACGGCGCTATGTGGTCGGCGCAACCGACCGCGACTTCCTGCGCGGGGTGTGGGATACCCTGATCTTCACCGTCATCGCGGTCACACTGGAAACCATCATCGGATTGGGCATTGCGCTGGTGGTCAACGTCAAATTTACCGGGCGCGGGGTTATGCGAGCGGTGATGTTGGTCCCCTGGGCCATTCCCACCGCCGTTTCCTCACGCATGTGGGAATGGATGTTCCGCTCAACACGCGTGGGCTTTTTCAACGTCGTCTTCCAAAACCTGGGACTGATCCAGGATCCAATCCCCTTCCTCACCAGTCAAAACTGGCAACTGCCGGCCATGATCGCGATTGATGTGTGGAAAACCACCCCCTTCATGGCACTATTGCTGCTAGCAGGGCTGCAATTGATTCCTGGCGACATCTACGAAGCCGCCGATGTGGATGGGGCGAGCAAGTTACGCCAATTCTTCAGCCTCACCCTGCCCCTGCTGCGGCCCACGCTGGCGGTGGCTCTGGTCTTCCGCACGCTTGATTCGCTGCGCGTGTTCGACCTGTTCCAAATCGTCTTAGCCCAGAGCCGCTACTCAATGGCAAGTTTCACCTACTACCAGCTCACCAACAACCGGGCGATGGGGTATTCTTCGGCCAGCAGCGTCATCATCTTTATCCTCATCTTCATCTTTGCTGTCCTGTACATCAAAATACTGGGGGGGGCTGATTCAGAATGAACAAGCAAACCATCAACAAAATTCTGTTCTGGGTGGTCATCATTGCTATCTTTTTCTACATGCTCTTCCCCTTCTATTGGGCTATCAATTCCTCGCTCAAAACCGAGGCACAGCTGCAAATGACCCCCGCGACCTTTGTGCCACGCGACCCACAAAATGGCAACCTTGCGCCCACCTTACGCAACTACATGGCCGTGTTAGAAAATGAGCGCTTTATGAAAGGGTTGCTCAACAGTGTGCTGGTCGCGGTCACCACCACCGTCTTGGCGCTCTCCGTCGGGGCCTTCGCCGCCTTTGCGTTGGGGAAATTGCGCTTCCGGGGCAAGAGCGCCTCGCTCTACCTGATTCTGGCGATGACGATGTTCCCCCAGGTCGCCGTGTTGACCGGGCTATACGCGGTCATCAACGCGCTGGGCATCTCGGCCATCCCCGGCATGATCCTCTCGTATATGCTCTTCACGTTGCCCTTTACCGCCTGGGTACTCACTTCGTTCTTCAAGGGCCTACCGATGGAGATTATGCAATCGGCGCAGGTGGATGGGGCCACGCCGTTCCAGACCTTCTACATGATCCTGCTCCCTTTGACCATGCCCGCGCTGGTCACGACGGGACTATTGGCCTTCATCTCCGCATGGAACGAGTACCTCTTCGCCCTCACGTTCACCTCGATCCAGCCACAATACCGCACCGTGCCGGTGGCGATTGCGCTCTTTACAGGCCAAATCGCGCGCCAGGAACCGTTCGGTGAAATCATGGCAGCAGCGGTACTGGTGACGATCCCCCTGATTATATTGGTATTGATCTTCCAACAGAAAATTGTCGCGGGGCTAACCGCTGGCGCGGTAAAGGGCTAACGGCGGCTATCTGTCAAAGGCCAATAACGCTTACAACAGACCAGGGCGCGGCTGCTATTAACGAGCCGCGCCCTGATGTTTTTTAAGCAAAAAGTCATACGCACGCTGGCTTTACATAGTTTGAGTTTGTCTACCGTACATTTTCCAAGCGCATTCAGTTTTAGCCACGAATTAGCATGAATTTTACGAATTTCTTATTGTTTTCGTGTTAATTCGAGTGAATTCATGGCAAAAATCTACAAGTGTACGGTAGCAAAGTTTGAGTTAGATACCTATGCGAAAATTGCACTGGCGGTCGCGCCTGCCGAGACCCAGAGCTGGTTTCGACAGGCTCAACCACCGCCTGCGCCTCGCGTGCTACTTTTGTCGCAATGCCTTATAACACGAGTCTACGGCTTGCAGTCATGTCAAAAGTCCCAAATCTACCCGATTTTGAGAAGGAGATTCCATGCACATCGCATTTCTAAATCCACAGGGCAACTTTGACGCCCAGGACAGCTATTGGACCGAGCACGCCGATTTCGGCGGGCAGCTGGTCTATGTGAAGCAAGTAGCGCTGGCGATGGCGGCGCTGGGGCACACGGTAGACATCGTCACCCGCAAAATTGAAGATCCCGCGTGGCTGGAGTTCGCCGAAACTTACGACCGCTACCCGGAATCCGAGCGGGTGCGGATTGTGCGCCTGCCCGCCGGCCCACCCGAATTTCTCCGCAAGGAGCTGCTCTGGCCGCATCTGGTGCGCGATTGGGTGCGCCACATTGCCGGTTTCTACTTCCGCTCGAAAGGCGGGATTTTGCCCGATGCGTTCACCACCCACTACGGCGACGGCGGCCTGTGCGGCGCGCTGCTCGAAGCCGAAATGCACCTCCCCTTCACCTTCACCGGGCACTCGCTAGGCGCGCAAAAGCTGGATAAGCTCCACCCCACCCCAAAGACCCTGCCGGACATTGACGCCCAGTATTTCTTCTCACGGCGCATTGCGGCGGAACGGCTCAGCATGAATCGCTCGGCGGTCAACATCACCAGCACGCGCATGGAGCGTATGGAACAGTACGGGCATCGCGCTTACCACGGCGCGGTGGATGTCCACGACGAGCGGCGCTTCGCCGTGATTCCGCCGGGCGTCAATCTGCTGACGTTCGATAAGGAAGCGCGTTATGTGGGCGAGGTGGCGACGCAAAACCACCTCCGCGCCATGCTGGAACGGGACATTGCCGAGGAACGGCGCGAGTTGCCCGCAATCATCGCTTCTAGCCGGCTCGATCCCAAGAAGAACCACCTGGCGCTGGTACAGGCGTTCGCGCAATCACCCGCGCTCCAGGCAGCGGCGAATCTGGTCATCTTCACCGGCGCGCTGAGCGATCCACTGCACGATGACAGCAAAGCCAGCCCCGGCGAGCGCGAAGTATTGGCGGAAATCCGCCAGGTGATCGAGACGCACGCCCTCTGGAGCAAAGTGAGCGCGTTCGCCGTGCCGGGCCAACCGGCGTTGGCGGCGGCGTATCGCTTCTTCGCGCAACGCCCCGGCTCACTGTTCGCCCTCACTGCGTTGTACGAGCCGTTCGGCCTGGCCCCGCTCGAAGCGGCCGCGGCAGGCCTACCGCTGGTAGTGACGCGCAACGGCGGTCCTAGCGAGAGCCTGTTCGAGAACGGCGTGGAGTACGGCGTGCTGGTTAATCCTGCCGACCCAGCGGACATCGCGCGTGGATTGGAGCGGCTCGTGCTGGATAAGGGCGCGTGGGCGGAGTTCGCCCAGCGCGGGCGGCAGCGCGTCCACGACCGGTACACCTGGGAGCGCACAGCGGAGGGCTATCTCGCCGCCATTGAGCAGATCGTAGCCGACCCCGGCGTGCGCCGTCCGGCGGAGCTGCTCCCTATCCCGGCGTACTTCCAGCAGCCGGATGAGGCGGATACCGAACTGTTCACCGCGTTGCAGACATTCATCGCTTAAGAGAACTCACACAAAACCGCCAAGAACGCCAAGTTTTTTTGAGATTTGAGATTTGAGATTTGCTGATTTGCACAGGAGCGCAGCATGAACCTGACCATCCCCACCGGCGATTTGGATGTACTCGTCATTGGCGAGACACTGGTAGACTTGATTTCCGAAGAGGAGACCGACTCACTCTTCGATGCAGCGACGTTCCGCAAGTACCTGGGTGGCTCGCCGGCCAATATCGCCACCACTGTGGCGAAGCTCGGCGGGCAAGCCACGCTTATCTCTAAAACCGGCATCGGCGCATTCGGACAGTTTCTCAAGGCCGAGTTGCGCCGGGCCGGCGTGCAAACGGATTACATGGTGATGGATCATCGCGTTCATACCAGTGTAATTTTCGTCTCCCGCACCAAAGGCACACCGGACTTCGAGGCCTTCCGCAGCGGCGATTATCGGTTGGAACCGCAAGAAGTATCCCTGGAAGCGATACACCGCGCAAAAGTCGTTCACGCCTCCACCTTCGCGCTATCCCGCGAACCATGCCGCGCGGCGGTAGAGCACGCCTTCCAGCTGGCGCAAGAACAGGGCAAGCTCATCTCGCTTGACCCCAACTACAGCCCCAAAATCTGGCCGGACTACCGCGAGGCGATGGAAGTATTGCGCCACATGATGGGCTACGCCACCCTCGCCAAGCCCTCGCTCGATGATGCCCGACGCGTCTTCGGCGAAGGCAAACCACCAGAGGAGTACATCGCGCTATTCCACGAACTAGGGCCACAGATTGTCGTGCTGACCATGGGCGCAGCTGGCAGCATCCTCTCGATGGCGGGGCAACGCACACACATTCCCGCGCAACCGGTCAAGATCGTGGATGCAACAGGTGCGGGCGATGCGTTCTGGGCCGGGTTTCTGGTCGCCCTGCTAGATGGCAACCCGCTGGAGCGCTGCGCCTACTTCGCACGCGAGGTCGTCGGGCGCAAGTTGACCCGGGTCGGCCCCCTACCGGACAATCTGGATCGGGCGGAAATTTACGCGGCGATTCAGCGAGTCAGCGAATGAGCGAAAAGGCGAGAAAGCGATAAAGCGAGTCAGCCAGAAGACGAGAGATAACTCACAACTCATAACTCGCAACTTTCCATTGAAGGAGCCACCCATGACCCAAGATTGGTACAAAGACGCGGTATTCTACGAAGTGCAAGTCCGCGCGTTTTGCGATAGCAACGGCGACGGCAAGGGCGATCTGGTGGGGCTGACCTCCAAGCTCGATTATCTGCAAGCCCTGGGCGTGGATACAATCTGGATGTTGCCGATTTTCCCCTCACCGCTGCGAGATGACGGTTACGATGTGGCGGATTATACGAGCATCCATCCCCATTTCGGCGACCTTGATGATTACAAGGCGCTGCTCGACGCGGCGCATGCGCGCGGCCTGCGCGTGCTGGTGGAGCTGGTGGTCAATCACACGTCGGATCAACACCCCTGGTTCCAGGCGTCACGCGATCCCCAGCACCCGGAGCACGCCAAGTACCGCGATTGGTACGTCTGGAGCGATACAGACGACAAGTACCGGAGTGTGCGGATCATTTTCCTCGATACCGAGCCGTCTAACTGGACATTCGACCCGGTACGCGGGCAATACTTCTGGCATCGCTTCTTCAGCCACCAGCCGGACTTGAACTTCGACAATCCCGAAGTGCAGCGCGCGATGCTCAAAGTGGTGCAGTATTGGATTGATCTGGGCGTGGACGGTTTCCGCGTGGACGCGCCGCCCTATCTCATCGAGCGCGAGGGCACGAGCTGCGAGAATCTGCCGGAGACGCACGCCTACTGCAAGCGGTTGCGCGCCTTCGTGGACGCTTACGCACCAGGTACGTTCCTGCTCTCCGAGGCCAATATGTGGCCGGAGGATGTCATCCAGTATTACGGCGAAGGGGACGAGTTCCACATGAACTTCCACTTCCCGCTGATGCCGCGCATCTTCATGGCGCTGGCGAAGCAGGATCGCAGCGCCATCGAGGCGATCATGGCGCGGACGCCGGACTTGCCGAAGGGCTGCCAGTGGGGAACGTTCCTCCGCTGCCACGACGAGCTCACGCTGGAGATGGTCACGCTCGAAGACCGCAAATTTATGTGGGACTTCTACGCGCCGGAGCCGCGGATGCGGCTCAACCTCGGCATCCGCCGCCGCCTCGCGCCGCTGCTCAACAACGACCGCGCCGCCATCGAGGTCGCCAACTCCATCTTGCTCACCTTCATCGGCTCGCCGGTGCTGTATTATGGCGATGAGATCGGCATGGGCGATAACATCTGGCTGAACGACCGCGACGGGGTGCGGACGCCGATGCAATGGGACGCCAGCCCCAACGCGGGCTTCTCCACCGCGCCCGCCGAGGCGCTCTTCCTGCCGGTGATTGACGATGCAATGTATGGCTACAAAGTGGTCAACGTCGCCGCGCAGGAGACCGATCCCGATTCGCTGCTGCACCGGATGCGCTATCTGCTCCGGGTGCGGAAGGAGCATCCCGTCTTCGGGCGGGGGACGCTCGCGCTGCTCGATGCGCAGCCGACATCCGTGCTGGCCTACCGGCGGGACTTCGCGGGCGAGACCTTCGTGGTGGTGAACAACCTCGCGCCAGAAGCGGTCAACGCGATGCTGCCGCTGACCGAGTTCGCCGGGCGCGCGCCAGTGGATGTGTTGACAGGGGAAACGCTGCCGGAAATCGGCGCGGAAGAGTACACGCTATCGCTGCCACGCTACGGGTATCGGTGGCTGCGGGTGTAGACCGGTAACATGAAACATGCGGCGTGAAACGTGATCGGAAGGGTCGCGTTTCACGCTTTTTGTTGGGTGTACTTAGGGCTAACCCAAACTCGCAGCCTGAGCCTGTCGAAGGCAGCGAGTTTGGGTTAGCGCGTACCCTTCGGCAGGCTCAGGGTACGCTACTTGCATAACTCCTGTGCTGTTTTACCCTCAAACTTTAGCGTAATCTCAGTATAGCGGCGCGGCGCACAAGACTATAATAAGTAATGCGTGCTGCGTACTACGTAAAAAATCTCTCCCCTTACGCAGGTCGCAATACGCAGTATGAATTAGGAGCACCTATGGCCGAATACCGCATTACCGAACACCCGATTTTGCCCGCGCTGACGGGCGAGGACATCACGTTTACTTGGGAGGGGCACCCCCTCACCGCTAAGCCCGGCGAGATGATCTCGTCGGCGCTGTTTGCGCATGGCGTGCGCACGTTTGGGCATCATCCGAAGGATGGCGCGCCGCAGGGCATCTTCTGCGCCAACGGGCAGTGCGCGCAATGTCTGGTGGTGGCCGACGGCAAGCCGGTGAAGGCGTGCATGACGCCGGTGACGCCGGGCATGAGCGTTATGCCGATGGACGGCCTGCCCGATCCGCCCGCCATTGGTGAGACGCCAGCCCTGCGCGAGATCGAGACGGTCGAAGTGCCCGTGCTCATTCTCGGCGGCGGCCCGGCGGGAATGTCGGCGGCGATCCAGCTGGCCCAGCGTGGCGTCCGCTGCCTGCTGGTGGACGACAAACACCGGCTCGGCGGGAAGCTCGTCCTCCAGACGCACCGCTTCTTCGGCTCGATCAACGCCGTCTACGCGGGCACGCGCGGCATTGACATCGCCACCCGGCTGGAGAACGAAGTCCGCCAACACGAGGCTATCGAAATCTGGCTCAACAGCACCGCGTTGGGCGTGTTTAGCGACGGGAAGGTGGGAGTGCTACGCGAATGGCGAATGGCGAATGGCGAATGTGCGAATGGCGAATCCGGAAATTCGCAATTCGCAATTCGCAATTCTGAGTATGTGCTGGTAAAACCCCAGATTCTCCTCGTCGCCACCGGCGCGCGGGAGAAGTCCCTTGTCTTCAAGGGGAATACGCTGCCGGGGGTGTATGGCGCGGGGGCGTTCCAGACGCTGGTGAACCGCGATCTGGTGAAGGCGGCGAGCCGATTGTTCATCGTGGGCGGCGGGAACGTGGGCCTGATTGCGGGCTATCACGCGCTGCAAGCCGGCATCGAGGTGGTGGGGCTGGTGGAAGCCCTGCCCGAATGCGGCGGCTACAAAGTCCACAAGGACAAGCTCGCGCGCTTCGGCGTGCCGATTTACACGCGCCACACCGTCGTCAGCGCCAACGGCACGGATCAGGTGGAATCCGTCACCATCGCGCAGCTCGATGACGCCTGGAAGGTCATCCCCGGCACGGAGAAGTCATTTGCGTGCGATACCGTGCTGATTGCGGTGGGCCTCGATCCGGTGAACGAGTTCACGGCAAAGGCGCGGGAGTACGGGATCCATGTCTTCGATGCGGGCGACGCCGAGGAGATTGCGGAGGCGTCGGCGGCGATGTTCTCCGGCAAAATCAAGGGGCTGGAAATCGCCAAAGCCTTGGGCGTGGCGGAGGAGGAGATTCCGCGCGATTGGGTGCGCACCGCCGCCATCCTCAAATCGCACCCCGGCAAGACCATCGCCGAGCGCATCCCGGAAAAAGAGAGTGGCGTCATTCCCGTCTTCCACTGCTCACAGGAGATTCCGTGCAACCCCTGCACCTCCGTCTGCCCGCAGCAGCTCATCCACATCCCCGAAGACGACATCCGCCATATCCCGGAGTATCTGGGCGTGCAGTTGGAGAAGGAATGCCTCGGCTGCGAAAAGTGCGTCACCATCTGCCCCGGCCTGGCGATTACGCTGGTGGATTACCGCAAGGATGCGGAGAATCCGCTCGTCACCATCGCCTACGAATTCCTGCCGGAAAGCGTCCACGAGGGCGACGTGATGACCGCGCTCGATGCGGTGGGCGAGGTGCTGGGCGAGGTGACTGTCGCCAGCGCGCGCGCCATCAAGCGCAATGACCGCACCGTGCTGGTGAAGGTGCAGGCGTCGAAAGCCATCGCCAAGCGCATCGCGGGCCTGCGCGTGCAGGAACCCTGGGTCGGCGCGGCGCTAGAGGAAGAGATTACCCGCATTGACGACGACGAAATCGTCTGCCGCTGCGAGCGCGTGACAGCGGGCGAGCTGCGCGCCCTGATCCGGCGCGGCTACCGCGACCTGAACGAAATCAAGGCGGTGACGCGGGCGGGGATGGGCGCGTGCGGCGCGAAGACCTGCACCAATCTGATTCTGCGCCTGTTCCGCGAGGAGGGCGTGCCGCTGGATGAAGTCACCCCGAATGTACCGCGTCCGCTGTTTGTCGAAGCGCCGTTGGGGGTGTTCGCGGGAGTGGAGAGTAAAACGTAATGCGTACTGCGTAAGTCTTGCTACACAACATTTTACGCATTACGAAGTACGCATTACGCAACCTCGGAGGAAACTATGACCAATACTTACGATGTCATTATTATCGGCGCTGGCAGCGTGGGCGCGCCGGCGGCGCTTTCGATGGCGCAGGCCGGGCTGAAGGTGCTCGTGCTCGACCAGTTCCCCAGCCAGGGGCAAGGCTCGAACAAGGCGGCGATCGGCGGCATCCGCGCCACCCACTCCGACCCGGCGAAAATCCGCCTGTGCCTGCGCACGCTGGAAATCGTCAAGAGCTGGCAGGAGACGCACGGCCACAACCTCGAATGGACGACGGGCGGCTATTCCTTCGTCGCCTACCGCGAGCAGGAGGAGCAGACGCTCAAGGCACTGCTGAAAATCCAGAAGACCTACGGCCTCAACATCGAGTGGTACGACAAGGACGACCTGCTCCAGATCATCCCCGACCTCAACCGCGACGGCCTCATCGGCGGGACGTTCTCGCCGGAGGACGGGCACTGCTCGACGCTGCTGATGGGTCATGCTTTCTACGACGCGGCGAAGAAGGCTGGGGCCGAGTTCCGCTTCAACGAAAAGGTGGTGGAAATCCTCATCCGCGAGATCGTCCACGGGCCGCACCGCGAGATCACGGGCGTCCGCACGGATAAGGGGACGTACCACGCGCCGCTCGTGGTCAACGCGGCGGGAGCGTGGGCGCCGGAGATAGGCCGGCTGGTGAAGATGAACCATCCCATCTTCCCCGACTCGCACGAGGCCGGCATCACCGAACCAGTAGCGCACTTCCTCGACCCGATGGTGGTGGACATCCGCCCCGCGCCCGGCTCGAAGAACTACTACTTCTTCCAGCTGCACAGCGGGCAAATCGTGTTCTGCATCACGCCCGACCCGCCCATCCTCGGCACGGATTGCCGCGAGACGAGCGAGTTCCTGCCGATGGTGGCGCGGCGGATGGTGGACCTCATGCCCCGGCTGGCGAATATCCGCGTGCGGCGCACCTGGCGCGGGACGTATCCCATGACGCCGGATGGTTCGCCGCTGGTGGGCTGGACGCGCGAGGTGAGCGGCTACCTCATGGCTATCGGTATGTGCGGGCAAGGCTTCATGCTCGGCCCAGGGCTGGGAGAACTGCTGGCAAGAATGGTCACGCGGGAAACCACGCAGGATGATAAGGAGACGCTGAAGATCCTCTCGCCGTATCGCGCCTTCAAGGGGATGGAGGCGTTGAAGTAGGGGCGTAAAGCGTGAAACGTAAAGCGTGAGCCTTGCCAGTGGCAAGGCTCACGCTTTTTTATAAGCGAGCGCTTCACTTTGGGTTGATGTACAATAAAAAGTATGTATACTAATGATAGTTTTAACCAGTTGCTGTTCGGCATAGTATATAAGCTGCCCCTGCTTCAGGAATTAAATACATGAACCCAATTGAACTTCAAGAGCTGTTAAATAAAAAAGAAAATTTGAGATTAGACTTCAAGCGGGAATACAAATTGTATGATACACCACCTGCAAACACAGATAAAAGAAAGTGGGCTGACTATGTAAGGGGGCAATGGGACGAACTTATCAAAGATGTCATTGCTCTCGCAAATGGGAATGTTGGGACAGCAGGTCAAGATGGGTTACTGATAATTGGTGTGGATGACGAGTTGCCGCCCTCCGGCATCAGACACATTCATGATACCAGTCAATTGAAGATCACAGAACAGCAAATCTTGGCAAAGGTCAATTCTGTCTGTGATCCTCCCCTTCCAAATCTTACCTGTGAACGAATTGAAATTGCAGGTAAGCAGGTGATAGTGATTACTATTCACTCAAGTCCCCATTTTCATGAAACATCGCGTCAACTTAAAACTACCAAAGGCAGCTTTGATTCGTTGGGCGCACTACGTCACTTTGAGATTGATAAAACCTATAGCTCGAGAACCGCTTTTGTGCGTCGTGGTGAAAATGTCTTTCCAGCTACTGATAACGAAAGAGGCGTTATACGCACCGAAAAGATAGCACACCTACAGCAAAGAATTGATCGTAAAGGGTTGGAAAGCGATAAAGTTATCTGGAGGAATACGCAAATGGAAAATTTCAACGATTTTATTGAGCAAGTGATTCCAACTGCACCTAGTGACGAAATACCTCAGGATGCGTTTGTAAGACAAATTGGACAAAGGTTCAATTCAGAGCACCAAAGACAAAGAATTGTTGGTAGTCTGAGAAGTGGCAAGACTAATCTTATGGCACAATTTGTTCGTCAACATAAAAATCAGTGCATAGCTTACTTTGTCACCAATGATCCTTCTACCCAATCGGTACGCACATTTTTATATACTCTTTGTTTTCAAGCAAACTTATTGCTAGGTACAAATGCCCCCCCAGACACCATAACAGTAACCGAGCTAGAGGCTTTGCTCGATACAGTTTCTATCAAGTTAGCCCGTGAAGCCCTGAAAAGAAAAACTATCTACTATTTTGTGATAGATGGTATAGAAAACAGTTTGGATGGCGTTGCAGGCGAGCGAATTATAGATAAACTACGACTACTTAAACTTGCTAATTATAGCCCATACATGTTGTTTAGTTGTAGTTCCGATCAAATACATAAATTACCAGATTACCTAAATTGTCAAGGTGATATAACTCCTCCAGAATTCAGTCGACTTGAAGTGGAGACGTATTTGGAGGGAGTAGGATTCTCACAACAAGAGATTATCGAGATTCGCAATAAATACCGTCCATTGCCAGGGTACCTCAAAATTCTGAAGGAGAGCAAGCGCACCAATCAGAATTTTGATTTGGAGTCAGCTCCTCTAAAATTAGATCAACTAATTGATGAACAAGTTCAATTAGTTATGCAAGATTCAAACGAATTAACTGCCAGTGTATTGAAAATATTGGCAGCTTCCCCTGCATCGTTGCCGATAGAAATATTAATTGAAATGACAGGTGTATCAGAAAACTCCATGCGCGAGCATATTCAGAAAATAAATATTGCTAAATTAGATGAACAAAAGCGGCGATTAGAGTTTACAGATGATATGGTACATGATGCGGTAAGAAAGTGGTTTTCAGAACACATTAAAGACACCACAAAAGAATTATTGACTCATGTGCAACATAATTATCCTAACGAGAATCTGTTATTAACATTACTATTTGAGCAACTTCAAGACTATGAAGGAATACAAAATACTCTTGCCTGTCAGCAAATATTAGGAATGCTTGATGTTAATCGTGATATGATAAACGTGATAAAAAGGTTGCGCTCTGCATCAAGAATGGCATTAGATAAAGGGTATACGGAAGATCTTGTTAAGTGGACATTGGGAATTACAGTAGCTCATTCATTCATTGAACATGCTGCTGATTCTCAGGAAATTGAAGCGCTGTTAGCCATAGGAGATTCTCAAGAAGCATTAGGTAAGGCTTACCTGATTCCAGAAGCTTCAAGCAAAGTTCGATTACTTGCGAGAGCATATACTGTGATGAAGGACAGAGGAGACAGATTGCAAAGAGAGGCGCTTAGTGAGTTAGGTTCTATGGTGAATAGCCTTGATTTGCAAGCGCTTAACCAAGAGAGTGTTTTTGAAATTGCCATTGATCTATTCCCAATTCTTAAAGAAGCAGCATTTTCTTTGCTTGAGAAAGTAATAGGCCAAAGACAAAAGCGCAGCATCATTGAGGTTGCGATTGAAGCAATAGAAACTGCTTCAGAAAAGGCTACACAGGAAGATGCAGCTATCATCCTGTCAGTTTACATGCGATAATGTACCAGGGGTTTACACCCATTATGTCCCAGA
>CAZDDI010000082.1:0-16379 GCA_964504195.1 uncultured Anaerolineales bacterium | reverse complement strand
TAAGAAGTGATTCTTGCAAATGGTTTTATTTCCGGTTCATTTTCTTAATTTTCATTATGCGCTGACAGTTCGCGCTACATTTTCGTTATTGTTGGCGTGCCACAGGCTCATAGCAACTCCACGTTGCACCAGCAAGCCTTAGAAATTGATGTGCTCACGCCCGATGTGGCCGAAGAACTCGTTGCGTGTGGTTGGGTTCTCTTTGAACGTACCGAGCATGGCGCTGGTGACCATGCGGGCGTTGGCTTTCTTCACGCCGCGCATCGCCGCGCACATGTGCAGCCCTTCGGCAACGACGGCGACGCCCAGCGGGTGCAGGGTCTCGTCGAGAAAGGCAGCGATTTCCTGCGTCATCCGCTCCTGCACTTGCAGGCGACGGGCGAACATCTCCACAATGCGCGGGATTTTGCTCAGGCCGATGACCTTGCCCCTAGGGATGTAAGCGACGTGGACTTGCCCCAGGAAAGGCAGCATGTGATGCTCGCACAGGCTGTAGAAGTCAATGTCGCGCACGACGACCATCTGATCGTACTGGACATCGAAGATGGCGTCGTTGATGAGCTTGACGGGATCCACATGATAGCCGGCAGTGAGCTCAGCATAGGCGCGTGCCACGCGGGAGGGCGTGTCGCGCAGCCCCTCGCGCTCCACATCCTCACCGATGGCCTGGAGGATGTCGCGCACGGCGCACTCGATCTCGCCGCTACAGGCGCGCTCCGGCATATCGGTCAGGTCGTTGCGAAAAACATCGTAATCCGCAGGGTGAATGTCTAAGGGTTGGTTCATGGGTTTCTCCTTTGATGGTAGTCAGGTAGTCGGGTAGTCAGGTAGTCACAAGCCGAGCGACACATCTACTCGACGGCGTAATCCAACGTCCGGCAGGCTGCGGGCGATTTCCGCGAGTGTCTGCCCGGTCTCTGGATGGCGCAGGTCGGGCGCGAGAGCGGCCAGCGGGACGGCGATGTGCGGATAGCGCAGGATGTCGGGGTCGGGGATGTGGCGCGACCCTAGATCGAGCACCGCGTCACCATACAGGGCGATGTCGAGATCAATGGTGCGCGGGGCGTTCTTGTCCGCCGTGCGGACGCGGCCCAGGTCGCGCTCGATGGCCTCCAACACCTGCGTTTTGAACGCCGCGGCGGAGAGGTCGCTTTCGATCAACACCGCCGCATTGAGAAAGTTGGGCTGATCGGTCTTGCCGATGGGCGCGGTCTCGATCACAGGCGAGACGGTCAGCACGCGGCAGTGGGCAGCCAGGCGGCGCACCGCTTCCGGCAGGTTCACTTCCGGCTGGATATTCGATCCCAGCGCGATACAGACGCGCGTCATGCAACTGCCTCCCGCTCGCGGTGGATTTCCACACCCACGGAGCGGGCAAAGCGCAGCGCGCCTGGCTTTTCGACGCGCACATCCGCCGCCGCCACACGCGGGTCTTCGAGACAGATCGCCGCGATTTCGGCGACCAGCTTTTCCACCAGGTTGAAGCTGGAGGCTTCCACCATCTGAATGACGCGCTTGGTGATGGTGCGATAGTTCACGGCGTCCTCAATGGCGTCCGATGCGCCGGCGGCGCGGGTATCGGCGTAGAGCACAATGTTGATGAGCACATCCTGCCGGTTGCGCCGCTCCTCCTCGTTGATGCCGATGATTGTCCGGAGCAAGAGGTCTTTGATGTGAATTTGATCGCGCATAGAACCTTCTTTGAAAATAGTCTCGTAACACAAGCCCCTGGCTTGTGGCACAAGCGCAAGCCGGAGGCTTACGTTACATTATAGCCCATCCCCCAATTATAGATGCTCCCCGCCGGTGACATACACCACCTCGCCGGTGACGAAATCCGACCGTAGCAGGAAGAGCAGCGCGTGGGCGATTTCTTCCGGTGAGCCGATCCGCTGCGCAGGAATCTGCGCGGCTTTGCGCTCCAGATAGGCTTGATCGTGGCCCGGTGGCGGCAGAATCAGCCCCGGCGCGATGGCGTTCACCTGGATGTTGGGGGCCAATGCCAGAGCCAGGCTGTGGGTCATGGCGATGAGGCCCGCTTTGGTCAGCGTGTAGGCGACGTGACCGGTGCCAGGGCGCGCGCCGCGCCAATCGGCGATGTTGATGATGTGCCCGCGCCGCTGACGGCCCACCTGCATAGCGAACGCCTGGCTCAAGAAGAACGGGGACTTGAGGTTGATGGCGAAGTGGCGGTCCCAATTCTCCTCGGTCGTGTCATCCCAGTTGCCGTGCTCGAAGATGGCGGCATTGTTGATCAGCATGTCCACCTGCCCGAAGTGCGCCATAACCTGTGCAAAGAGCGTAGACGCGGCGTGGTGCTGGTTGAGATCAGCCTGGAACGCGGCGGCAATCCCGCCGCTGGCGGCGATCTCTTGCTCCAGCGCCGTGGCCGCCCCAGCGGACGAGCCGTAATGCACGGCCACGCGGACGCCCTGTGCGACCAGCGCCAACGTCAATGCGCGGCCCAGCCGTACCGCTCCACCGGTGATAAGCGCAGTTCTTCCATTGAGATTCATCATGTACCCCTCCACGTCATTTTATTATATAAGTATAGTATAAATACTGAGGATAGCAATGCACACCCATCGCGCGATTGCTGGGCAGCCGATATAAACTATAACCACAATGCGGAAACCTCAAACGTGGTACAAATCACGCATGCCAATCTTGCGACTGGCGCTATGCGCCTGGCGATGTGACACCACAAACGCGCGTGGATAAGCGCGAGACGGTTTACGCGCGTCTGGCTCCGTTCAGACATTGCGGAGTACGCAGCAAGTACATTACGCCTGGATCAGTATGGTTGCAAAACCTTACTCCGAAGCGATAGGTTAGAGTTTTAACCAAGATTATAACCGTAAAACCTAGTATATCGTTATATAATCGCTCTGGTAACGTCGAATTTTACAGTTTAACCCAAAAGTAGTACTCCTTTCCTATTGATTTGAATGAATGCTTGAGTGATAATTAGAGTACAATAATGTTATGGAAAAGGAACGGTTAAACATGCAAAAATCTATGGTGGTTTCACAAGAGAGTCCAGAATTTGCCATCGGGCTGTTATCGTTTTTCGTAGCGATTCTTTTTCTCGCTTTAACGCACCTCATCGGCATGATGGCTGCTCAGGGAACCATCGGTTTGCAAATGTTACAGTTCTTGCCGTTGGTGTTTGTTCTTCTCGCTGCCGGTTTTATAGTTCCAATTTGCGGCAATCTAAATACAGGCCGCTGCCATCTCGTGTGGTTAGTAGTCCCAGCAGTAGTACTCCTAACAAGTGCCGGATTAGCCTTCACGCTCAACTCAGCAAATGCGTGGAATACCTGGCAATTCCGCTGGCCGCTCGCTCCGATGGGCCTAAGTCTAAGCATGTATATGGTCTATCTTATGGGACAACGACAACGTTGGTTATTACTGATTTCCACCACCATCATGGGAGCTTCCCTGCTAGTCTTCTCGTTCCTGGCGGCGTTTATTGGGGAATGGATTTATACCCAGCCGCAAGTCCCCATGCTGCTCTGTGGGTGCGGTGTCCTGCTGGTGAGCCTCAACCTGATTCAGGGTAAACTTTGGTCTTAGTGTACTAACAATCAAGAATTAGCCATTAACAAAACTCCCCACCATCAAGTGGGGAGTTTTGCGTATTCAGTTCCGTTCCGCCCCATGCCTTGTCCTTTTGTCAGATTGCTTGTAGAATAGCAAAGTGTCTTAAAGAACATCACGCGACGATGAACTGCATACGGGTAGGTTTTGGACTTTTTAACAAACATAATTTCAATAGTTACTAGGGTTGATTCAGAAATTTAGGACACGGATTTTACAGATCGCACGGATTTTTTCTTTTTTCTGATTCCTATCCGTAAAATCCGTGTAAATCCGTGTCCTATCAGCATTCTAACGGACAGGTAGCAACTTTCGGGTAAACCTAGTTGAGCGTAATAAAAAGTCCAAATTCAGCCCACCGCAGAGTATAGCCAGCAAGGAGTAGCACATGGAACCGACTGTACAAGTCTCACATTTGGTCAAAAGCTTCGGCAAAGTTAAAGCTGTGCAAGATGTCTCGTTCGAAGTCTACCCTGGTGAAATTTTTGGGCTGCTCGGCCCAAACGGTGCCGGTAAAACCACGACAATCCGGGTCATGCTCGACATCTTCAAGCCGGATAGTGGCACGGCGACACTATTCGGTACAGGCGCTTTGACCGAAGGCAATAAGCAGCGCATCGGGTATCTTCCTGAAGATCGTGGACTCTACAAAGACCTCAAACTAGAACCCACATTGCTCTATCTGGCAACGCTCAAGGGGTTAGATATGACTTCCGCGCGTGAACGCCTGGAAACATGGCTGCACCGCTTCGATCTATATGAACACCGGCACAAGAAAGTCCAGGAACTGAGTAAAGGCATGCAACAGAAGGCCCAAATCATTGCTACGCTGCTGCACGACCCCGATCTCATCGTAATTGATGAACCGTTCTCCGGCCTTGATCCAGTCAACACCCGCTTGGTAAAAGAAATCATCGAAGAACTACGCCAGGCCGGGAAAACCATCCTCATGTCCACGCACCAGATGTACCAGGTGGAAGCGCTATGCAACCGCATCGTGTTGATCAATGACGGACGCACGGTACTCTACGGCGAGGTCAATCGCATCAAGCGCGAGTTCGCAGGAAATGCGGTGAATTTGCAAGGCCAGGGCGACTTCACCGAGCTGCCCGGCGTGCTCGAAGCCCGCCAAAACAACGGCAGCTGGCATCTGACGCTCGCGCCGGGCGCGAATCCACAAGAGCTCTTTCGCGCACTGGCAACCCGCGAGGCCATCAAAATCGAGCGGTTCGAGCTCGCGGAACCTTCGCTGGATGATATTTTCGTTGCCGTAGTGAAGGGTAATGATACAGAGGAGCTGGCCCATGCGTAATTTGTGGTTGGTTGCCCGACACGAGTACCGCAAGATTGCCGGTAAAAAGTCGTTTCTTATTTCCACCATTGGCATCCCGATTTTGATCTGTTTGGTCATGGGGATCACCATTGTGGTAACCCTCACGGCAATGGATCGGCGTCCGGTCGGCTATGTGGACAGCAGCGGCATCCTACAGTTGGATGCGCAACAACTCCTGGCGGATGAACAACCGCGCCTCCTGCTCGTCCCCTATCCCGACGGTACCAGCGCGCGCGCAGCCCTGGAAAGCGGGGAGATTCAGGCCTACTACGTGCTTCCCACCGATTATTTGGAGGCCCCAGTGGCACACTTGTACTATGCCGATAAAGCGCCCAGTCAACTGGCGCGCCAACGCTTCGCGTACTTCATGCGGGCGAATCTGGTGCAGCAGTTGCCAGAAGCCTATCAGGAGCGGGTGTTGCACGGCTCGCAACTCACTGTACGTTCCAGTGACGGCGCACGTGAAGCCAGCAGTGATAATATAGTGGACTTCGCCGTGCCTTTCGTGGCCGTGATTTTCTTCTTCATTGCAGTCCTGTCCGCCGGAGGGTATATGTTCCAAGCAGTAGCTGATGAAAAAGAGAATCGCACTATGGAAGTATTAATGACCTCATTAACCGCTAACGAGCTGATTGGGGGTAAATCCCTGGGTTTGATTGCTGTCGTGTTGACGCAACTCTTCCTCTGGATATTAACCTTGACACTAGCAATCATTATCGGCGCGCAATTCGTCCCGGAACTGCAGGCCGTGCGGGTGCCGTGGGCGCTGCTAGCTGTAACCGCCGTATACTTCCTACCCGCCTACGTCCTCATTGCCTCGCTGATGACTACTGTGGGTGCAGCTGCTCCCGAGACTGAACAAGGGCAACAAATTTCCGGGCTTCTCAACCTGTTGTTTACTTTCCCCATGTTTTTCCTGGCTATTATTTTCGCCAATCCCAACCATCCCTTTATCGTGCTGCTAAGCATCTTCCCCACCACGTCATTCACCACCATCCTCTTTCGCTGGTCTTTCACGGTAATTCCGCTGTGGCAGCTAGCGCTGAGCTGGACCTTGCTGGTAATTACTGCTCTGGCTGGTATCTGGCTCGCAGCGCGGGTCTTCCGCCTGGGAATGTTACAGTATGGGCAAGCGCTGAGCCTCAAAGGAATTGTGGCCACACTGCGAGCCCGTTAAGGAGAGCGCGCTATGAGACCTATTTTTGTCGTCATCAAACATGAAATCGTCACCGTCTTGAGCAAACGCTCGTTCTGGCTGACCACTTTTCTGTTACCGATTTTTATTATTGTATTGAGTTTCGGCTCACAATGGATGGCCGAAAGGCTCTTCGCGGACGCAGGCGATCAAGAGTTACTCGCAGAAACGCCTCCCGATGAAGGGCACGCCTTGATCGGGTATGTGGATGAAGCTGGGATTATTGTAGCGCTACCGCCTTATGTCTCCCAAACACTTTTGCAGCAGTACACCGATGCAGCGGCTGCACATACCGCTCTGGAGTCGGGAATTGTAGAACGTTATTACATCATCCCCGCCGCTTACTTGCAAACCGGGCAGGTATTTCTGGTGGAGCAGCAATACAGTCCACTGAGCCGGTTTACAGGCGTGGATATAATGCAAGTGCTGTTGGACTATAACCTTAGTCAGCTCGCCACCACACCCGCGCTGCTCATAGATCCACTCCCCCAAGTCATCAGCGAAGCAGTGTTCCCAGCTACGCCCGGTGAGCATGATAGCCCTAAGGATGAATCGGCGGCCTTCCTGGTAACGTATGCCACGCTGATGATTTACTACATTGTCCTGAGTATGAGCAGTGGATTCATGTTGCACAGCGTCTCTAAGGAGAAGGAGAATCGTGTAGCGGAAGTATTATTGCTCAGCTTACGCCCGCGCGAGTTGATGCTGGGCAAGCTGATTGGGCTAGGTGCAGTAGCACTGCTTCAGATGGGTGTGTGGCTGGGCGGCAGCCTGTTGGCATTGGATCAGGGCAAGCAAGTTTTTGAAATCGCGCGCATGATTGTCCTACCACCGGGTTTTCTAGCGTGGGGAATGTTCTACTTGCTGTTCGGCTATCTGCTCTACGCCTCGTTGCTGGGTGCTATCGGAGCGCTCGCGCCGACAGCACGCGAAAGCAGCCAGTTCACCTTTTTTGCCCTGATGCCGCTCATGGTGCCGCTGTTTCTGATGACCCCGTTCATGGAAGCACCCAACGGCAGTATCGCTGTCGGGTTGAGCCTCTTCCCATTGACCGCGCCGGTTGCGATGATGACACGCATGGCGGCTGCCACGACGATTCCGGCCTGGCAGCCCGCCGTAGGACTGGTGCTCCTAGCACTCACCGCTTATGGTTTTGTGTTACTCTCTGCGCGCTTCTTCCGTGCGGATACGCTGGTCTCAGATACCAGTCTCACTTGGCGCCGATTGCTGGCGGAAATCCGAGGGAAATAGCGCATTCCCCAAAATTTCAAACCCAGCTGGGCCTCCAGGGAAATCTTCAGATCCCGTATGTTAAAGCCCTCTTTTCTCCACAAACATGAGAAGGGGGCTTTTTACTTACCACGCCCCACAAAAGCCTTGCTTTTACACCTCTGCCCTACACTCTGGCATCAAACATCCCCAAAATAGCATTGTAGCACCTCAAATCATGTTGTACAAAGCGCAAAATCACGTTTTTACCAAAATTCGTCCCCAAAATCAGCTAAAACCTCTTGACAAACAACCCAAAATCCCGTATAATTTAATTGAGAGCGCTCCCAAGGGCAAAAATACCCAAAGCGCTTTGGTAACTTGTAAACAATCTTACCGACTTAAAAAACTGCTTATTTCTCTCTGTTAAACGATCTTTTTTTAGCACATTCCCGAAAAAAAATCCTCATTATACGTTTTTTGCACGGCGTTCATGGGAGCGCTCTCAAAATTTATAAGACTAATTATGTCAACACTAGAAGAGATTGCCAGCCTCAGCGGAGTTTCCCGTTCGACCGTTTCTCGAGTCATCAATGACGACCCCCATGTCAAAGAGGTCACCCGAGAGCGCGTCCTGAAGATCGTGCAAGACCTAAACTACCAGCCCAACATGGCGGCGCGTAGTTTGGCAGTCAGCCGGACGAACATCCTGGGCTTAGTCATTCCCACTGGCATCTCTTCGCTTTTTACTGACCCCTACTTTCCTATCTTCATCCACGGCGTTTCCTCAGCCTGCAATGCGAAAAATCATTCGGTGATGCTTTGGCTGGCAGAGCCGGAATACGAGCGGCGTACCATTCGCCAGGTACTGCACAATGGTTTTGTTGCCGGGGTGATTGTTTCCTCAATGTTATTGGATGATCCTCTAGTAGAAGCGCTCCTTGAAGCCAATTTTCCCTTTGTGCTGGTGGGGCGGCATCTATCCAATACAAATGTCAGCTACGTTGATGTTGACAACCGCAAAAGCGCACAGGACATTGTGACCCATCTACTCCGCGTCGGGCATCAGCGCATTGCCCACATTTCAGGGCCATTGAATATCGTCAGCGGCCTGGATCGGCAGGAAGGATATCTAACCGCCTTACGTTCACGCGGGGCAACGGTAGACCCACAGCTGATTGTGGAGGCTGATTTCACTGAAGATGGCGCAGCATTAGCCATGCAACGGCTGCTCCCGCGTAAACCCCAGGCAGTTTTCGCAGCCAGCGATGCGATGGCCGTAGGGGCTATGCGTATCATTCGCGATGCCGGCTTGCGTATCCCCGACGATATCGCTGTAGTGGGCTTCGATGATCTACCCTTTGCGGAGCGGCACTTGCCTTCATTAACAACCATTCGCCAACCTATCCACCAGATGGGAGAAATGGCGGTCAAAACTTTGTTGGAATTATTGGAACATCCCGATATGGGTCCTCAACGGGTGATACTCCCGACGCAATTGATGATACGGGAGTCTTGTGGTGCACATTTAGTTTAGCGTTTTAGTGTACAAGGAGGTGAATACCCAAAATACAGAATAAATGTCCCAAAAAGCTACATTTTCAACATTTAGTTTTATTCCTGAGGAGGAAATGACATGCGTAAGTCACTTTTGGCCCTATTAAGTTTGGTAATGGTCTTCGGACTCTTTTTAAGTGCGTGCGGCAGCCCGGCCACTGAGGCCCCCGCGACGCAAGCACCGGTCGCCACAGATGTGCCGGCCGCCACAGATGCACCGGCCACCGAAGCGCCCGTTACCACTGCGCGCACCCGCGTGCGCTGGTTTGTCGGCCTCGGGGCCGGCTCGGATGAAGGTACGTTTGCCGGCCAGCAGGCCGTAGTAGACGAGTTCAATGCTTCCCAGGACGCGATCGAGCTCGTTCTGGAAATCGTAGATAACGACTCCGCTTACGATGTATTGGCGACCCAAATCGCGGCCGGCAATGCACCTGACATCGTTGGGCCGGTGGGGATCCGCGGGCGCGACAGCTTCAAGGGTGCCTGGCTCGACCTGCAACCCCTAATTGATAGCACCAACTACGATCTGAGCGACTACGACCCCGCTATGGTCGAATTCTACCAAGTGAAGGAAGAGGGCCAGCTGGGTATCCCCTTCGCTATCTATCCGTCCTTCGTAATTTACAATCTCGATCTGTTTGACGAGGCCGGCCTGGCCTATCCGCCCGCCGAGCACGGCGCGCCCTACATTGATGCAGAAGGCAACTCCCGCCCCTGGGACATGGACACGCTGCGCGAGCTAGGGATGCTCCTGACCGTGGACGCTAACGGCAATGACGCTACCAGCCCCGATTTCGACCCGGAGAACATCGTACAGTTCGGTTGGCAGAATCAGTGGACCGACCCGCGCGGCATCGGCACCTTCTTCGGCGCTGGCTCCATCGTTGCGGATGATGGCAAGACCGTTCAAATTCCTGCCGCCTGGGAAGCTGCCTGGGAATGGACCTACAATGGCTGGTGGGAAGACTACTTCATCCCGAATGGCCCTTACGGCGGTGCGGACTTCCTGCAGAGCGGCGGCGGCACCTTCGGCTCCGGCAACCTGGCGATGGTTCACATTCACATGTGGTACGTGGCGCCCTGGGCGCTGGATGTACCTTTTGAGTGGCAATTTGCGGCAACCCCATCCTACAACGGCACCATCACTGCCAAAATGCACGCAGACACCTTCGGGATTCCGCGTGGCAGCAAGAACCACGAGGCCGCTTTCGAAGTGCTGAGTTACTTACTCAGTTCCGAAACCGCCGGTAAACTACTCAATGTCTACGGGGGTATGCCCGCACGCCTCTCCATGCAGGACAACTACTTTGACACCTATAGCGCAGACAACTTCCCCACCCGGGATATCAACTGGGATGTGGTAGTGGATGCAGTCGAGTATCCTGACAACCCCAATCACGAGAGCTGGATGCCGGCATTCCAGGAGACGACCGATCGCTACGATGAATTTTGGAATTACCTGGCGAACACCCCTGATCTAGACTTCCAAGCGGAACTCGATACCCTCAAGACCGCGTTGCAGAGAATCTTCGACGCAGCCCAATAATTTCCCCGCTTTCTTCGGCCTGGCCCAATATGGGCCAGGCCGAAACCAAATCCGAGGTGCAATATGTCCGAAAAAACTAAATCCCCGCAAAACGGCAACCAGCGCAAACCCAAGATGACCCGTCGCCAAAAAAAAGAGGCCTTATGGGGTTTATTATTCCTCAGTCCATGGATTATCGGCTTCTTGGCATTCTACGTATTGCCGATGATTGCCTCTTTTGGTTTTTCCCTGATGGACTTTAACCCGACGCTTCCTGAACAAGCCCGCTTCATCGGATTTCAAAACTGGCAACGGGCACTATTTCAAGACCCCGAAGTACGTCAATCTTTTTTGCGCACCATACAATTTGCGGCCATTTCGCTCCCTATCGGCTTAGGCTTTTCCTTGTTCCTCGCCATTATTTTGAATTCCAAGAACGTGCTCGGAAAAAACGTTTACCGCACCCTGTTCTATATGCCGACCATGATTCCCCTGGTAGCGTCCGTGCTCATCTGGAACGGGGTATTGAATGAGCATACCGGCTGGATCAACGTCTTGATTGAACGTTTCACGGGTATTCAAGCGACTGGCACGCAGGGGTTGCGGTGGCTGGCTGATCCCAAACTGGTCTATTTCGCCTATACCATGTTTGGACTGTGGGGTGTGGGGAATGCCATGATTATCTTCCTG
The DNA here is from genome assembly GCA_964504195.1 of uncultured Anaerolineales bacterium. Lineage (GTDB taxonomy): Bacteria > Chloroflexota > Anaerolineae > B4-G1 > SLSP01 > CAZDDI01. Next base: position 5,270 of record CAZDDI010000082.1, on the reverse strand, counting down.
GCCGGGCTTCAAGGTGTGCCCACCGAACTCTACGAAGCCGCCGAGATTGATGGTGCCACTTGGCTGCAACGCCTGTTCAAAATCACTATCCCGATGATCACCTCCGTCATTTTCTACCAACTGGTGCTGAGCGTGATTGGTTCCTTGCAGTACTTCCTGGCGCCTTTCGTGCTAAACCAGGGAACTGGTTTCCCACAGGGGATGACACGCTTCTACATGGTCTATTTCTACAAGCAATCATTTACTTTTTCCAACATGGGCTATGGTGCAACCCTGGCCTGGTTGATGTTCATTGTAGCTTTAATCATCACGGTGGTTCTCTTCGGTACTGCCCGCCGCTGGGTGTACTATGCCTCGGAGGAACTATAACATGAAGCATAAACCCATACCGCAAGGCCGCATGATGTCACGCAAACTGCGCGAGGGGTTGGAATCCACAGCTGTGACCGGGCTTACACTGGTAATTCTGTTCATCTTTCTAATCCCCATGTTTTACGGTATTGTAACTGCGCTGAAAACCGATAGCCAGTTCTCCAAAATTGGCGCGCCCTGGTGGCCGGCTACCGAGGGTCAATTCGAATATGAAGGCAGAAACTACGAGATTTACCTGGTGCCAATAGATGGAGAAATGCAGGAGCTGGCTTTAGTAGTCAAGGGGCGCACCAATAGTTCTTTTGTTGATCCCGACCATCCAGAGCGGGGGCTAATCGAGTGGGAAGGGGTATGGCGGCAACTGGACCGCGCCTGGACCCCGGATCCACAATGGAACAATTTTGTCAAGGCCTGGAATACCATCAACTTCCCTATGCTCTTGAGCAATACCCTGATGTATGCGGGTATTACAACCTTGGGGGCGGTAATCTCGGCCTCACTAGTAGCCTATGGATTTGCGCGTTTCCGTATCCCTTATAAGAACGTGTTATTCATGCTGATGCTCTCCACCGTCATCCTGCCCAGTGCCGTAACACTCATCCCCACTTACTTCGTGTGGTATCGTCTGGGTCTGGTAGGCACTTGGCTGCCCCTCATCATGCCGGCCTTCTTCTCGTGGGGTACCAATGTTTTCCTCTTGCGCCAATTCTTCCTCAGTCTGCCCCGTGAGTTGGATGAAGCCGCAATGATTGACGGGGCCGGCCCGTTCCGCATCTTCTGGTCCATCATCATCCCCCAAGCTGTGCCAGCCTTAACGGCGGTGGCGCTCTTCCATTTCTTCTGGTCTTGGAACGACTTCTTCGGCCCACTCATCTACCTCGCCGGCAACCCGACAAAGTTCCCGATCACCGTGGGCCTCACCGCATTCAATAATCTCTATTCACAGTCCACCAACCTTATCCAGGCCTCGGCGCTCATCTCGGCAGTGCTGCCCGTCATCGTATTCTTCTTTGCACAACGGGTCTTTATGCAAGGGGTAGTTGTCACAGGCGTAGAAAAATAGTAACTACGCAGGTGGGACGCACTTTTGCGCCTGAAATGGCGGCGGGAAGCACAAAACTCACGGTCTTGCCTGTAAAACAAGTGCGTCCCACCTCTTGGCTGAGTAGTTACGAAAAATAATCCATATCATTAAGTTTGGGACATAGACCTGGTAGGTTTCCGCCTTGAGTCTACAAAACGTCGTTATTCACTGGTAAAATACTACCCCGCCCAATTTGGGCGAAACCTACCAGGTCTTAACTTAATGTAACTACTCAGCCTTGTCATTGCGAGCCGCGTCTCCGCGGCGTCCGTTCGTCTGCGAACGGCGCAATCTCGTTAATGGTTGAGATTGCTTCGCCGCAGACGGCTCGCAATGACAAATATAGTTTTGGCCTGAGTAGTTACAACTTAATAACATTAGAGGAATAATAGGAGAGGGACGGGAAGCACACTATGAAAATTCTACTTATACTACTACTTCTGGCTTTGACGGCATGCGTAGCAGCTCCGACGCAAGCGCCGCCCCTCCCTACGCCCGTTCCTGGACAATGGACGGTAGACCCCAACCTCGACTTAGGCCCAATCAATCCGCATGTGTACGGCGTCAATCACGGGCCGTGGGCTTTCGTCAATGATTCGATGCTATCGTTGGCTCAAGAAGCCGGCATCACCTTGATCCGGTTTCCCGGCGGCAACTGGGGCGATGAGAACGATCTCACCCACGCTCATGTGGATCAGTTTGCGACGTTGGCGGAACAGCTCGGCGCACAAGTAAGCCTTAATACGCGTCTATTTGGCAGCACGCCAGAAAAAGCGGCGGAGCTCGTCCATTACGCCAACATTGAGCAGGGCTATGACTTCCGCTATTGGGGTATCGGCAACGAGCCAACGCTCTTTGCGACCTCACGCGGTGACTCGGAATACGGAGTAGAACGCTTCAACACCGAATGGCGCGCCTTTGCTGAGGCGATGCGCGCAGTAGACCCCTCCATTTTGCTGATCGGCCCGGAGCTACACCAGTTCGGCCCCGATCTTGCCAGCACCCCTAAAGACCCCTTCGGCCTGGATTGGATGACCGAATTCCTCAAAGCGAACGGGGATTTGGTGGATGTGGTTTCCATCCATCGCTATCCCTTCCCGCAAGGGCGGGGCGGGCGCGCGGCGACCATAGAAGAATTGCGTGCGGCTTCCGCCGAGTGGGATGCCATCATTGCGTACTTGCGCGAGTTGATTTTGGAGACCACGGAGCGCGATTTGCCGATTGCTGTGACCGAAGTCAATTCACACTGGTCGAATGCTATCGGCGGGCCAGCCACGCCCGACTCTTTTTACAACGCGATATGGTGGGCCGACTCACTGGGGCGCATGATCCGCCAGGACGTTGCCATGGTCAACTATTTTACCTTGCAGAGCAATCCAAGCCTCGGCGGCTATGGGCTACTCTCACGCTCTGAAGCGCGACCCACTTACTACGTTTACCGCTTATACCAGCAATTCGGCAACCGGTTGGTCTATGCCGCCGCTGATGATGCGCAGGTGGGCCTGTACGCCGCCCGCCGCGACGATGGCGCGCTCACTATCATGCTCATCAACCTGAGCGCAGAGACTATCAGCAAACCATTGGTAGTGCAAGGTCAATCTCCTACCCCCGCGCAAGTTTGGCGCTTGGATGCGACCACCTCTGCCGAGCAACTGGATGATATCCCCTTTAGCAATGGCGCAGTATTTACGCTGCCGCCCCAATCCGTTACACTGTTGGTGATTCAATGAAAAATCTATTCTTACTCTTTCTTGTATGTACCATGTTGCTGTCGGCATGTCAGCAACCACCTACAACCCCTGCCACTTCTACCACACCCGTAACGGGCACAGTAGCCCCCATCAGCGAGGCCCCGCTGCCCGCCTATCTTGATGCCACGCTCTCCCCTGCCGCGCGCGCCGAGGATTTGCTCGCCCGCATGACCCTGGCGGAGAAGATCGGCCAGATGACGCAGATCGAGAAGAACAGCATCAACCCGCAGGCCGTCACGGAATACGCCATCGGCAGCATCCTGAGCGGCGGAGGCGGCTATCCCACTCCCAACACGCCCGCCGCCTGGGCGGAGATGGTCAACCGCTACAAGACTGCTGCGTTGGAAACCCGGCTGGGTATTCCCCTCATCTACGGCGTAGACGCCATTCACGGGCACAACAACGTCCGGGGCGCGGTCATCTTCCCGCACAACATCGGCCTGGGCGCGACGCGCAATGCCGACTTGGTGCGGCGCATCGGCGCAGTGACCGCCCTGGAAGTGGCTGCCACCAGCATCGAGTGGAACTTCGCGCCCGTGCTGGCCGTGCCACAGGACATCCGTTGGGGACGCACCTACGAGGCGTACAGCGACAATACGGCCCTCGTCTCCGAGCTGGCGACCGCGTACCTGGAAGGGCTGCAAGGAAACAACCTCGCCGACCCACGCACTATCCTGGCAACCCCCAAGCACTTCGTGGGCGACGGCGGTACGACATGGGGTAGCTCCACCACGGAAAATTATCAGCTCGATCAGGGTGTGACCGATGTAGATGAAGCCACGCTGCGCGCCATTCACCTGCCGCCTTATCTGGATGCTATCGAAGCCGGGGCGCAGAGCATCATGATTTCTTTTTCGAGCTGGGGTGGGATGAAGATGCACGCGCAACACTACCTCATCACGGAGGTGCTCAAGGGCGAGTTGGGGTTCGAAGGCTTTATCATCTCCGATTGGGGCGGCATTGACCAGATTTCGCCGAATTACTACGAGGCCGTTGTCGCGGCCATCAATGCGGGCGTGGATATGAATATGGTACCTTACGATTACTCGCGCTTCATCACCACGCTGACCGAGGCGGTAGAGAAGGGTGATGTCTCCCAGGAGCGCATTGATGACGCCGTGCGCCGCATCCTCACGGTGAAGTTTGCATTGGGCCTCTTCGAGCAGCCCATGAGCGACCCGGCCTTGTTGGACATGGTCGGCGTGGATGAGCATCGCGCGCTGGCCCGCGAGGCCGTCGCCCAATCGCTGGTGCTGCTCAAGAACGAGGGGAGCGCGCTCCCCATCGCTGGGAACGTGAGCCTCATCCATGTCGGCGGCGTCGCGGCGGATGACATCGGCATCCAATGCGGCGGCTGGACGATTGAGTGGCAGGGGCAGGCCGGTAACATTACCGAGGGGGCCACAATCCTGCAAGCGATAGAAGCCACGGCGGATACAAACACCGATGTGCGCTACAGCCGGTTTGGCCGATTCGATACCCAGGCCGAGGTGGGCATTGCCGTTGTGGGTGAGTCACCTTACGCCGAGGGGCGCGGCGACCAGGCGGAACTCACACTGACCGATGTGGATTTGGCGGTCATCACCCGGCTGCGGGAGAACAGCGAGACGCTCATCGTCATCCTGATCACGGGCCGCCCGCTCATCATTGATGAGGCGCTCGAACTAGCGGACGCCGTCGTAGTAGCCTGGTTGCCCGGCAGCGAGGGCCAGGGCGTAGCGGATGGTCTCTTCGGCGCTACGCCGTTCACGGGCAAGCTGCCCTTCACCTGGCCCGCCTCAATGGATCAGGTACCGCTCGGCGCAAACGATGACCCGCCACTGTTCCCGTTCGGTTATGGGTTGGAATAATTACCAGGGCCGTCCCCGAATCTTCACGAATACACAAATCCATGCAAGTGGGCATTCGTGTATTCGTGGCAAAATTCGTGGACGGCAAGCCGGCTCAATTTTACGAACCCATGTCATTAAGTTTAGCCTACAGACCTGGCAGATTTGAAAGGCTTAATACTCGACTTTTGCACCTTAACAAAGAATACTCCACCAGCCAAAAACCGGCTGCTC
>CAZDDI010000081.1:0-16501 GCA_964504195.1 uncultured Anaerolineales bacterium | reverse complement strand
TTTTGCCCCACCCCCTGGCCCCCTCCCCCCGCCGCGCAGCGGCGTGGGGAGGGGGAGAAGAATAACGGGGTTTTGGGGCGGCGGCTTCGCCGCCCCAAAACCCCACAAAAAAATCCCCCCTTTCTCCCGCAAGCGGGAGAAAGGGGGCAGGGGGATAGAGGGTATCATTGTATTTTTAGAATGACCAACTTGACACAAAACCTTATTTACGGATTAATTTCTTAAAATTCATAATCCTGCGCTACATTTTGAGCGTAGTGCAGGGTTGCTTTTGCAGTATTGCATTCTTACACATAATGCAACTACTTGTGGAGTTTGAGTATGACGAAACGCAAAATCCTTATTGTAGAAGATGATTTGATTGTTGCCCGCAGCATCGAAAATCACCTCAAAATTCTGGGGTACGATGTCGCCCCACCCGTGGATAATGGCGTGGAAGCATTGCGCCAAATTGCTGAAACGCCGCCCGATTTGGTTTTGATGGACATCCGCCTTAAAGGGGAGTTGGATGGTGTACAAACGGCAGAGCAGATTCGCGCGGTTAGTACCATTCCCCTGGTTTACACGACAGCCTATGCTGACAAAGAGACGGTTGAGCGGGCCAAAATCACCACCCCTTTCGGGTATTTGGTCAAACCTTTTGGCGTTAAAGAACTCAGCAGCGTCATCGAAATTGCCTTCTACAAGTACCAGATGGAGCAACAAGTTGCGCATCTCAACCTTGTGCTACGGGCGATTCGCAATGTAAACCAGCTCATCACGCAGGAGAAAGATGTCACACAGCTGTTGTCACGCGCTTGCGAGTGTCTGGTGGAGACTCGCGGCTATCACAGCGTGTGGGTGGTAACGCTTAATGCTGAGAGACAAGTATTGCAAGCGCACCAGGCCGGCGTACCGGGCAACTTTGAGAAATTCATTGCAGGATTGCGGCAAGGCGAGATACCCGCCTGTTGGCAACACAATAGTTTCGCTTCAGCTATAGTGCAAGTGGTGGATGATGTTACTTGCACCTGTGTAGAATGTGCTTTCCCGCCGCAGGCCGAAGAAACGGGACGGCTTCTGGCGCGCCTTGAACATAACGCGCAATTTTATGGCATGATTACCGTCACCCTCCCGCAAGAGCTCACCCGCAACATTGAAGAGCTCGACTTGTTTCAAGAATTGGCTGGCGATATAGCTTTTGCGTTGCATACTATTGAAGCAGAAGAAGAACGGCAGCATGCCACGCAAAGGCTCCAGGAAAGCGAGACCCGTTTCCGCACTTTGGTCAACTCAATGGATGATCTGGTATTTACGTTGGATTTACAACAACGTTATACCGGCGTCTACGGGAACTGGCCGGAGACTGAGGCGCTCACGCTCGACGAGTTCATCGGTAAAACCCCGCGCGATATTTGGGATACTGAAATCGCCACGCAACATGCGGCAGCCAATCAACGCGCTCTGGCCGGGGAGCGTGTTACCTACGAGTGGACATTGCCCGATGTATACATACCCCGCACTTACCAGACCGTTCTCTCGCCCCTCTATGATGAAGATGGTGATGTCATCGGGTTGGTGGGCGTAGGGCGCGATATCACAGAACAGCTGGAAGCCCAGCACGCCTTGAAGACCAGCGAGTCCAAGCATCGCGGCTATATCGAACACGCTCCCTACGGCATCTTTGTTGCAGATGCGCAGGGAAACTATGTGCAGATCAATCCGGCTGCCAGCCAAATCACAGGGTATACCGAGGCCGAGTTGCTCAAAATGGCCGTGACCGACTTGATCCCGCTCGAAGCTTACGAAGCCGCGCTGGGGCATTTTGCGCAGGTCAAACGTGAGGGTTATGCCAAAGGGGAATTCCCCTTTGTTCACAAAGATGGCAGTATTCACTACAAGACTGTTTCTGCCGTACAACTCAATGCTGAACGTTTCTTGGGCTTTACTGAAGACATCACCGAGCGTAAACGCACACAGGAAGAACTCTATGAGATTTTCACCATGTCGCTAGACATGATCTGTATCGCCGACATCAACACGAACCGCTTCCTCAAGGTCAATCCCGCCTTTAGCCGCACGCTAGGCTATACGGAAGAAGAATTGCTGGCAAGTTCCTTCCTCGATTTCGCGCACCCAGATGATGTGGCTGCAACTGCTGCCATCGTCGTGGAAAAGCTGCAACGGGGTGAAAAAGTCATCAATTTTGAAAATCGCTATCGCCGTAAAAACGGTAGCTACTGCTGGATCAACTGGGTCTCACACCCCATTCCAGAACGAGGCATCACCTATGCTATCGCTCGTGATGTCACTTTCCGTAGGGAAGCCGAGGAACAGCTGCGCGTGAGCGAGGTACGTTATCGGAGCACCTTTGAGCAAGCAGCCGTAGGCATGAGTCATACAGCACTCGATGGGCAGCTCCTGCGGGTGAATGACAGACTGTGTGAGATTACTGGCTATCCACGGGAAGAATTACTAACGCTTAAATTCCAGGATATTACTTATGCTGAAGATTTGGATACAGATGTAAGTTTAGTTAATCGTATGTTAGTCGGCGAGATTGAAACATACGCACTCGAAAAGCGCTACGTTCATAAAACGGGTGCTCCCGTGTGGGTGAATCTCACCGTCTCGCTGCTGCGGGACGAAGCCGGAACACCAGTATACTTTATTAGCGTTATTGAAGATATCAATATGCGCAAACGGGCTGAGCAACACCTGGTTGCACTCAATGAAGCCGCACGAGCGATGGAAGCCGTGCTCTCCCCCGCAGCCATCTTTATGGCCGTGGCAGAAACGCTGCAAACGTTGGGAATGCACTGTGCCATTTATCGCGTCGAAGCCCCACAGCAAATTTTAAGTACTCAGTATGCCAGCTATTCAGCGACTGAACTGGCTCGCATCGAAACCTTGACCGGAATCCAGCTCCATAATTACCATGTCTCCATTGCCGATTCGCCGCTTTACGATATCGCTACTAACAAACAATCTGCAATTTTCATAGACGATGGCCCGGCCATGTTGCGCGACATATTCCCCCCCGCAATACATTCGGTTATTGAAACACTTTGCCATGAGCTTAACGCCTTCCGTTTTATCGTGGCCCCGCTTTCTCTGGAAGGATATATTCCCGCGTTGTTTGCGGTACTTTCGGACACGTTGCGTGAAGAAGACCTCCCGGCTGTCACCGCGTTCGCTAATCAAGTCGCTGCGGCATGGCATAAAGCGGAGCTCTACCAAAGCCTTCAAGAGCGCGAAGCCACGCTTAGCAGTATCTTGTCCGCTGCGCCTATCGGCATCGGCTTGGTGATAGATCGGATAATTAAATGGAGTAATGAAGGCTTACAGCGGATGTTGGGCTATACTGCCGCAGAACTGGATGGGCAGAGTTCGCAACGGCTCTATCCTTGCCAGGAAGAGTTCGAACGCGTTGGCCGCGAGAAGTATGCCTTAATCACACAGTATGGCACCGGAGGCACGGAAACCCAGTTTCAATGTAAAGATGGGCGCATCCTTGACATTTTGCTACGCTCTACCCCTCTCAATCCCCAAAACTTATTGGAAGGTGTAACCTTTACGGCCTTGGATATCACTGAGCGTAAGTCAGCCGAAGCCGCTTTGCGCGAGAGTGAAGCCCGCTACCGAGGCATCTTCGAACAGGCAGCCGTGGGTATCAGCCATGCGGGCCTGGATGGGCGTTTCATCCGGGTGAACCAGCAGTTCTGCACGATGCTCGGCTATACCCACGAAGAAATGCTGACCCTGCACTATCACGAAATCACCCCCCCGGAAGATCAAGAACCCGACCGCCTGTTAGGGGAACAGTTGCTGCGCGGGGAAATCCAAACTTTCTCTCTGGAAAAACGCTATATTCACAAAAACGGTAGTCTTTTTTGGGTTAACATCACAGTCTCACTACAACGCACTTTCAGCGGGGCGCCGGAGTACTACATTGCCATTATCGAAGACATCACTGAGCGTAAGCTGGCCGAAGCTGCTTTGCGCCAGAGCGAAGCCCGCTACCGGCAGCTGTTCAAGGAGATGCTCAATGGCTTTGCTTTGCATGAAATCATCTGCGATGCCCATGGCAAACCGATGGATTATCGTTATCTGGAGGTAAACCCGGCCTTCGAGAAAATTCTTGGCCTGCACGTTGAGGAAATTGTGGGTAAAACCGTGTTGGAACTATTGCCCAATACCGAGCCTTACTGGATTGAACAATTTGGGACAGTGGCGTTGTTGGGTGAACCGAAAAGATTTGAGAACTATTCACAATCTTTGGAGCGTTACTATGCGGTGTCGGCGTTCAGCCCACAGTTGGGACAATTTGCCGTAGTAGTAGAAGATGTCACCGAACGCAAGCGCGCCGAGGATAATCTCACCCAACGCGCTTACGAACTGCAGGTCCTCAATCAGGCAGGGCAAGTGCTTACAGAGTCCCTGGATTTACAAGAGACACTGCACATGATTACTTTTCATATTACCAATCTGTTAGTAGTAGAAGCTACCTCGCTGGTTTTGTTGGATAAAGTCCAGAACGAACTCTGTTTCGCTGCGGCCTCCGGCGTCGGCGCCGATGTGGTGCTGGGGCAATGTTTACCCGCTGATCAGGGCATTATCGGGTGGGTGGTGCAGCATGGAGAACCATTATGGGTCCCCGATGTCAGCCAGGATCCGCGTTGGTTCGATAAATTCGACCAGGAAGCCAACTTCGTCACCCGTTCCATTCTCTGTGTGCCACTACGCACTAAAGACGGTATCATCGGTGCGATGGAAGCTATTAACAAAGAACGCGGTACGTTTACCCAAGAAGATGTCTGGTTACTTAGCTCCCTGGCTGGGCCAGCCGCCACCGCTATCGAAAATGCCCAGCTATTCGAACAGCTAGAGCAAAATCGCATCCAACTGCAAGACCTATCTCGCTGGCTGGTAGAGATGCAGGAAGCCGAACGGGCGCACATCGCCCGCGAGCTCCACGACGAGACCGGGCAAATCCTCTCCTACTTCTTGCTGCGCCTCAGCATGTTGGAGCGCGAAGCACACCAGCCGGAAGCGATTGTCGCACGTGCGCAGGAACTTGTAGAGATGACCGAAGGGATTTTAGAGGGCATACATCGGCTGGCGATGAATCTACGTCCCGCTGACCTGGATGTACTAGGGTTGGTTGCCACCCTGGAGCGGCATGTCGCTCAGTACCAGCAGCAACACGGTATCACCGCACAGTTCGAGACACTGGGTCTGGGCCACGCCCGCTTGCCCGAAGAAATGGAAACAGCTCTATACCGGATCGCACAAGAAGCCCTCACTAATGTTGCTCGGCACGCGCAGGCTACGCAGGTGGATGTGTTGTTGACCCGCCGTGATGGTCTCATTGTATTGATTGTCGAGGATAATGGCATCGGCTTCGCTACAGAAGAAGAAAATGTGCGTGGCCGCCTGGGTTTACTGGGGATGCGCGAGCGCGCCCGCATGCTCGGCGGTAATCTTATCATCGAAAGTCGCCCTGAGATAGGTACGACTATTGCGGCGGAGGTGCCGTATGCCCCTGCGGATTCTGATCGCTGATGATCACGGGCTTTTGCGAGCCGGTTTGCGTTCCTTGTTGAGCGCTGAACCTGATATGCAAGTAGTGGGTGAGGCCGGCGACGGTAACGCAGCCCTGCAAGAAGCTGCGCGTCTGCGCCCCGATGTGCTGCTGCTCGATATAAACATGCCCGATCCTGGCGGCATCGAGGTAACCCGACGGCTGCGGCAGATTGCGCCTGAAACGCGCATCCTCATTCTTACGGCTTTTGAGGATGAGAGCCTGTTGCGCCAAGCCATCCAGTATGGAGCCTCCGGCTACATCGTCAAACGCGCTATTGAAGCGGAACTCGTCGCCGCTGTACGCACCGTCGCATGTGGGGAGCTCTACGTTCATCCCACTATGACCCGCTTGTTGTTACAAAATCCAGCCCCCGCAGCGCCAGACGGAGACGAGACCGCGCTCAATACTCTAACCCCGCGTGAGATAGACGTGTTGCGACTGATCGCGATGGGGTATACCAATCGTGAGACCGCCGAGCGCCTATGCATCAGTGTGCGCACAGTCGAAACGCATCGCGCCAACGTCATGGGAAAGCTGGAATTGCAAGGCCGCGCTGAGCTCATGCGCTACGCTAAGGAAAATGGTTTTTTGGATTGAATGGTAGGGGTAAATTCCAAACGCCTCTCACTATTTGAGATTTGCTAATTTGCCGCTTTTTAGGGGAGGATTATATGAATAGTACACTGTTAGCACAGGCGCGTCAGATTTACCAGCAAGCATTGCCCGATCTATTTGCGCGACGTAATGTGGTGGCTTGTGGATTAGGATACAAAAACTGCGATGCGACAAATACACACGAGCTCAGCCTAATCGTTTCTGTGACCGAGAAGCTGCCTCGGGTAGCCCTCAAACCGCGCGATGTAATACCCCAATCACTCGATGGCATGCTCACAGATGTGGTGCAGACCGGTTTACTTCGTGCTTTTCAATCACCACCCACACAAGCCCGACACCGCCCGGCTTTTTCCGGCATCTCCATCGGTCACTACCAGATTACGGCAGGCACCTTCGGACTATTGTTGCGCCGGGGTACAGAAGTATTCATCTTAAGCAACAACCACGTCCTAGCTGCAGCCAACCAGGCGCAAATTGGCGATCCTATTTATCAACCCGGCCCGCTTGATGGTGGCTCGGTTGATGATCGCATTGGCACGCTGGTAGAGTATGTTCCGCTGGATTTCGGACAGGCGCAAGGCCAGTGCAAAGTCGCCCAGACTATCGCCGATGTGCTCAATGCGCTGGCCGGAGCAACCGGCTCCGCCCATCGCTTGCAAAGCGTCCAACAAACTCCTGGAAAAAACCTGGTAGATGTAGCTCTGGCCCGCCCGGATGCTCTCGATCTGGTCCAGCCCGACATTCTCAACATTGGCCTGCCTACAGGCGTCGGTGAGCCAGCATTGGGGATGACAGTACAAAAGGCCGGGCGTACTACCGGCCATACCCAGGGTGTAGTACAACAGATTGATGTCACTGCCAGCGTGGATTATAATGGCAAAACCGCGTATTTTGTGGAACAGTACATGGCCGGACGGATGAGCGCCCCCGGCGATTCCGGTTCCGCTATCCTTGATTTGGAAGGGCGCGTGGTGGGACAGCTCTTCGCCGGCTCCGACTATGTCACCCTCTTCACTCCCATCCAGCGGATCTTAGATCTTTTCCGGGCAGAGATCGTCACAGCGTAAGCGTTAACCCGTTGCTACCTTGCACCCTTTGGTCAGCTAATGGGCTATCAATGTCCTTAAGTTAAGACCTGGCCGGTTTCGTCCAAATTGGGTAGGGTAGTGTTTTACTGGTGAATAACGACGTTTTGTAAACTCAAGGTCTTAAAACCTGCCAGGTCTATGCCCTAAACTTAATGAGATTCATTGAGAGTACAGGATAAATCCTATACTACTTATTGCAAGCGTCACTACAAACATAGATAGCAACTTGAGTGCGTTACTATTAGGAGTGACCTACTTCCCCGGCACTACCACAACGCCCCCGATTTATTCGGGGGCGTTGCTTTTTTTGCGAATCTTACTCAAACCGGAGGCATAGTGTCTGTCTCAGCAGTGGATTGCCCTTCCTGTTTTTCACGGATATTTAAGTTAGCATCGCGTAATTTGAAGGTGAGCTCTGCCGCCATCCGGCGCATGATTAAAAAACCGATTTCTGGGTAGTCAGAGCAGAGCTTGCTCAACCGCACTCCAGGCAACCGCAATAGTTGTACATCTGTCTGACAACTAGCCGTAGCCGTGCGTTGGCCCGATTCCACCAGTACAACCTCACCAAAGGTTTGGCCTGGCCCTAATACCGCCGCCAGAATCGGTTTGCCGTTCGGGGCCTCCGCCTCCAACAGAATCCCTACCTTGCCATTGGCGATGATGAATAGCGCGTCGCCGGGATCATCTTGCTTGAAAACCCGTTCGCCGGCCATGAAGTTCATCTCTTCACATACCATCAATACCAGATCCAGGTGAATCTCATTGAGATCGTGGAACAGGTAGGAATCGCGCAGAACTCGTTTACTCTCTTGTAAGTGCAACGCACACCTCCGCTATACTTATGCTACCTGCCTTCATTATACGGTTGAATGGTTCTCAACGCAACTGAATTACAGACGCCTATACTGTAAAGCCCCGGTAGCCAGGTCGAGGAGGGCATAGCTCGGTGCGCGCCAGCCGGTGTTGCCCAACGCCCCAGGATTGATAACACGCGTTGGCCCATGGCGCGTGTCATGGAAGACGTGGGTGTGCCCATGGATGACATAAGCATAACGTTTACTGGTGATGACCTGCTGCAACAACGCTTCATCGTTTCCGTGAAGCAAGGCGATGGCATACCCGTTCAGCGTGAGCTCATGCAACGGGGCTAGCCGGCCAGCGCCGAACAGTGTGGCAGCAGCATCGGGTAAACCAGCATGGCGATCCATGTTACCCCAGGCCAGCCAGACATCAAAATCACGTAACGGTTCCAGGCTTTCTGGGGTGGTAATGTCACCACCGTGCAAAACAATACGGATACCTTCTACCTGAAATCGTTGCGCGACCAAGACGATTTTATCATGTTGGTTATGCGTATCGGAAATCAACCCGATGCGCATGATTAGGTTTCCCGTATGTCAAGCATGTGGGCATCCACACTTTCGAGCAGGTTCACGACAACCGCGGGTGTCAGTCCCCGTAACTTAAGTGTGACGATGGCCTCAGTCGTTTCCTCAGCGAAGAACGTGCCTAACGCGATGATGTCACCGCCCCGCGCAGCAATTTCGCCCGTGATACGCCCTAAAATGCCCGGCTGATTCTGCACTGTAAATGTGATTCGCAGTCCCGCCTCTCTGGCCCCCATCATGGCTACCACCGTCTTGAACACATCCGTCTCCGTAAGGATACCCACCAACCGCGTGCCGTCCAGCACCGGCAGCGAACCGATTTTGTTATCGGCCATGATCCAGGCAGCCTCTTCGAGCGGCGCATCCTGTTGAATGGTGCGCACCTGGCGGGTCATAATCTCAGCTACCTGGAGCTTTGAAAGCAAATAGCCACTTTCGTGCTGACTGAGATTCGATACTGGCGAAGGAGAAGCATAAAGCAAGTCTCTTTCAGCAACAATACCTACCAGTTCCCCATCAGCATTGACCACGGGCAGGCGGCGGATATGCCGCTCGTGGATAGCGTTCAATGCTTCGCTGACCGGCGTTTCCGGTGCTATCGTGAATGGATTAGGATACATCCGTTGCTTGACTAACATTATTGTCTCTCTTTCATATTGAGCAAATCAGCATGCGAGAAGTGTAAAATTTTCATCTCTGATGATAGCATATTCGCCCCGCTGCGCAACCCTCTCACGCACATCATAACGCCTCCCACCGGATGATTCAGGGGAGGCGTGATGGTTGACGACATACCCTTAAACATCGAGGATACTGCGCACCTTGAGACCCAGGTCTTCCATCGCCTGCCGTAGTGCATCCGGGTCTATATAACGTACCTTGATAGTCAAAACCGCCGTGTCGCACGCATCTGCGGCGGTCTCACCAATGAAGGTGCCCAGTGCCACAATATCCCCGCCCATCGCCGCAATTTTACCACTGACACGGCTGAGCTGGCCCGGTTCGTCGGGAAGTTCGAGTGAGAGGCGCAACCCCTTGTCACGCGCCCCCAACATTTCCAACATCACCTTGAACACATCCGTCTCGGTAATAATGCCCACCATTTTCCCATCTTGCATAACCGGCAATCCGCCAATTTTACTGTCGGACATCAACAACGCTGCCTCTTCAATAGGCGCATCGACTTCGATGGTGACAACCTTTTGAGTCATAATCTCGGCGACCTTGAGTTTAGAGAGTAAGTACCCGATCTCGTGAATGCTTAGGCTGGTAGCCGAAGACGGCGAAGCCTGAAGCAGATCTTCTTTAGAGACAATGCCCTCCAAGTACCCCTCTTTATTCATAATAGGCAACCGGCGAATGCGCCGCTCGTTCATCAGATTGAGGGCCTCAGACACCGGCATATCTGAATTGATGGTGATTGGATCCCTAGTCATGCGATCTTTTACCAGCATGGTGAATCTCCTTCAAATGATCTGTGACTTTACGGAACACATGCTTTTACTGTATGAGGTACGCAGGTGCAGGTCAGGATTGCCAACCAGCTCTCAGTTTTGACTGGCCCACCCACAGTATATCCCTAAACTCCATATCCAGCACACAAAAAGACCGACGCAAAATGCGCTGGTCTTTTTGTGTCAGAACTTACACAAAACGCCATTTGAGATTGGCGAAAGGTGCGCTTTGTGCGTAAGTCCTATGTGTGTTGTCTTACCACTTGCGCAGCAGCTCGATCAGTAACCGTGCGCCGTAGCCAGTGGCCCCTTTGGGCGTGTACGGCCCGGACTTGCTTTCTTCTTGATCCAGCCCGGCGATGTCAATATGCGCCCAGGGCGTGCCTTCGGGCACGAACTTGCTCAGGAAGAGGCCCGCCGTAATCGTGCCGGCGGGGCGGCCCCCGATGTGCCGCACATCGGCCACCAGGCTCTTGAGCTGCTCGCCGTACTCCTCGAAGAGCGGCAGGGGCCAGACGCGCTCGCGCGTGGCTTCGCCCGCCGCGCGGAGGCGTTCCAGCAGGCTCTCGTCGCCCATCACCGCCGCCGCCTGCGAACCGAGCGCGATAACGCGCGCGCCCGTGAGCGTGGCAATGTCAAAAATGGCCTCCGGTTTGTATTCCCCGGCGTAGGTGAGCGCGTCGGCCAGAATCATGCGCCCTTCCGCGTCGGTATTTTGAATCTCAATGGTCAGCCCCTTGAGCGATTTGACCACATCGCCCGGCTTGGAGGCGAAAGCGTCGGGCATATTCTCGGTGAGGGGCATAAGCGCGACCACGCGCAATGGAATATCGAGCGCGCCAATAGCCTGCATTGTGCCGAGCACTGCCGCCGCGCCGCCCATATCACCCTTCATCAAGTGCATATCTGCTCCCGGCTTGAGCGAGATACCGCCGGTATCGAAGGTAATCCCCTTCCCCACCAGCGCCACCGCCGGGAGATCGTCGCGCTTGGCGTTGTGTTCCAGAATCACCAGCTTGGCCGGTTCACCGCCCCCCTTGTTGACACTTAAGAACGCGTGCATTCCCAATGCCTCAATCTCTGGCTTTTCAAGTATATGATAAGTTAGCCCTTGCTGTTTAGCTACTTGCTGTGCAACTTCGGCGAAGTGCGTGGGGGTGGCAATGTTGGCTGGGCGGTTGACCAGATCGCGGGTCAGCGCGACGCCCTGCGCGATGATTTGCCCGGCATTGGCGCCGTCTTCGATATCGGCTTCCTTGCGCTCGTCCTGCTCCACCAGCACGAGCGTTTCGATGTCGGGGCGCTCCTCTTCTAGCTGCGTGCGCAGCTCGTGGAAGCGATACAGCCCCAGCAGCGTCCCCTCGACGACAGCTTGCGCAGCGGCTTGCGTATCCAGCTCGCCGATGCCGGTCCCGTGGACGATGGTGTGCAATGTGGTCGCACCCAGCTCGCGGGCTTTGAGCGCGGCGGTTGCTGCTGCCTGCCGGGCGATGTCGAGTGTGAATTTCTCGATCTTGCCCAGCCCTACCAGAATCACACGCTTGGCGGGCAACGCGCCGTTGGGGTACAACACCGCGATCTCATTCTTCTTGCCGCGAAAATCGCCGCCGGCAATCAACGCGCTGATCTGCCCGCCGAGGGCCTGATCCACCGCACCGGTCGCGCCGCCGGGCGCGATCACACCCTCGAAGAGGTTGACCACTACCGCTTGCGCACTTTGCTTTTGAATCTCACCTATCACCACATTAATCTGCATTAAAAGCCTCCTAAGCGGGATTATGGTTCCGCTTTAATTTTCAAGCGTTGATAACGCCCGCCCAGCCGTTCATCGAACGTCTGCAAGCGAGCGATGTGTTCGCGCAATTGGGCTAATACAAAGGGGCTGATTTGGCTATCAGCATCGAAGTGCGTCAGCAAAAACTCGAAGACGGCGTTCGTCTCCGAGTTCTCCAAATCGCTGACCAATTCACAGGCGTCTTCCAAGGTCTTCACCCCCGCGAGGTGCTGCGCTACCGGGACGCTCAACGCCTGTTGCGCTGCCAGAGCCATCTCCATATCAGCGGGAGCTGTTTGTTGTTCCAGCGTGAGCGCGTCGAGAACCCCTTGCAATGTCTGGGCGTGCTCGGTCTCTTCGACAGCAAATTCACGCCACAGCTCCACCGCGTCTGGGTGCGCGCGGAACAGGTGCATCAAGCCCTGGTAGAGCTCTTGCGCCGCGTATTCCCCGCGAATCGCCAAATCGAAGTGATCGGCAACGGTCAATCTGGTTTTTGATGCTTGTGTCACAGCCCTATCTTACACCTTTTTCAATAGATTACCAGCGACGATTGTTACGTTGTTCTCTGGCAACTATCGTAAAGACTTGACCTCATCCGCGCATGGCTGATCACACGTTATCAAAGCCTTGCCCGCATAGCGCCCGTACTGCGTAAAACGTAATGCGTAAAGAAGGTTTTGTTTCCAAATTTTTGTGGTTTTGATAGGACATTCTGAAACGTGAAACGCTATCAGAAAATGCCTTACGCAGTACGCAGTACGCAATACGCAGTACGTTTCACTCCCACTCGATGGTGGCCGGGGGCTTACTGCTGATATCATACACGACCCGGTTGACGCCGCGCACTTCGTTGACGATGCGGTTGGAGACGCGGGCGAGCAGGTCGTAGGGCAAGCGCGCCCAATCCGCCGTCATAAAATCATCGGTGGTGACGGCGCGCAGGGCCAAGACGTGCGCGTAAGTGCGCCCATCGCCCATCACGCCAACGCTGCGCACGGGCAACAGCACGGCGAACGCCTGCGCCGTCTGGCGATACTGCCCCGCCGCGTGCAGCTCCTCCAGGTAGATGGCGTCGGCGGCTTGCAGGATGGCGACGCGCTCCGGCGTGATCTCGCCTAGAATGCGCACGGCCAGCCCCGGGCCAGGGAACGGATGCCGCCAGATCAGCGTTTCCGGCAAGCCCAACGCCAGCCCCACTGCGCGCACTTCGTCCTTGAAGAGCTCCCGCAGCGGCTCGACCAGCGCGAAGCGCATCTCTTCCGGCAGGCCGCCCACGTTATGGTGACTCTTGATGCGGTGCGCGTGGGCGCTGCCCGCGCTCTCGATCACGTCGGGGTAAATCGTCCCCTGCGCCAAAAAGCGCGCGTCCGGCAAGCGCGCCGCCTCTTCCTCGAAGATGCGGATGAACAGCTCGCCGATGATGCGCCGCTTGGTTTCCGGCTCGGTCACGCCGGACAGCGCGTTCAGGAAGCGCGCCGCCGCATCCACCACGATGAGGTGCATCCCTTGCGTCTCCCGGAAGACCGCTTCGACTTGCGCCACTTCGCCCTGGCGCAGCAGCCCGGTATCCACGAAGATGCAGGTGAGCCGGTCGCCTATCGCCCGATGGACGAGTGCCGCAGTGACCGCGCTATCCACGCCACCGCTCAGGCCGCAGACCACGTCGCCCGCGCCCACCTGCTCGCGGACGCGCGCTGTGGTTGCTTCAATGAACGCCTCCGGCGTCCAATCGCCCATGCAGCCGCAGAGATCGTAGAGGAAGCGCCGCAACAGCTCGCCGCCCTGAGGGGTATGCACCACTTCGGGGTGGAATTGCAACCCGTAGAGCTGACGCACGGGATCGCCCATCGACGCCAGCACGCCGCCCGCGCTGCGCGCCAGCGGGACGAAGCCCGGCGGCAGCGTGTGTACCTGATCACCGTGGCTCATCCACACCGGCAGCTCCGCAGGCAAGCCCGCGAACAGCGGCGAGCCTGGATCGAGCAGTGTGATCTGCGCCGGACCATACTCGCGCTCCGCGCCGGGGGCCACCGCGCCGCCCAGCGTGTGGGCCAGCAGCTGCATCCCGTAGCAAATCCCTAGCACTGGCACACCCAACATCAACACCGCCTCCGGCAACGTCGGTGCGGCGGTATCGTAGACGCTGTTAGGGCCGCCAGAGAGGATGATGCCGCGTGGTTGGAGAGCCGTCAGACGTTCTGGGGCAACGTCCCACGGCAAAATCTCCGCGTAAACGTGCTGCTCACGCACGCGGCGGGCAATCAGCTGGGTGGTCTGCGAGCCGTAATCGAGAATGAGGATGGTTTGGCGGCTCACCATACCGGCTTAGTCTTCGTCTTTGGAGACTTTGCTTTTCTTCTTGCCGGCGCTCTCGGCGGCTTCAGCCTTATCTTTCTTCTTGGGCAAAGCTTCGACCTTCTTCTTCTTGGCTTCGGCCTTGACCTTCTTCTCTTTCTTTTCTTTCTTTTCCTTCTTTTCGACCTTGGCCTTATCTTTCTTTTCGGCTTTAGCCTTTTCCTTCTTCTCCGCCTTGGGCTTGTCCTTCTTCTTGTCCTTAGCAACGACTTTAGCTGTCATCGTCTCGCCTCCTTCAAAGATAATAGTACCATCATCACACAGCTCTGTGATGATAGCCAACGATTCGATAGGGACGTTGAGATGCTGTAACATCTCGCGGCCCCCCTCGAACTGCTTTTCGATCAATGTGCCGATGCCCACCAGTTCGGCCCCCGCATCCCCCACGATACGCCCCATCGCCGCGATGGTCTGCCCGGACGCCAGGAAATCGTCAATGATCAGGACACGATCCCCAGGCTTGATGAATTCCGAGGAGACCATGAGCGACACTTCGCCACCTTTGGTGTGCGAGGGCGCAAACTCGACGAATGTAGGCTCCTGCATGGTGATGGGCTTGTGTTTGCGCGCGAACACGAGCGGCGTCCCCATCGCAAATGCGGTGGTCAGCGCCGGGATGATGCCGGACACCTCGGCGGTGAGCACCAGCGTGGGGTGCGTGTCCCCGAAGCGCCGGGCGAATTCCGCGCCCGCTTCGAGCATCAGTTCCGCGTCCACCTGATGGTTGACCACACTATCCACCTTGAGGATGCCCCCGCCCAGATACCGGCCTTTTTCTTGAATGCGTTGTTTGAGTAAGTCCATGAGTCCCCCTTGAAAAATCTGCAAATCGCAAATCAGTGATAAAGCGAAAAGGCGTGTGTTTCAATGGATTTCGTGAAACGTGATGCGTGAAGGATTTCCTGGTCACGTTTCACGCTTCACATCAATACCGCGGCAATTCCCCGCTAACGGGATGATCCGCAATGCCCAGGTAGCGCTCGATTTGCTGCTCGATGTAGAGCGCCTGCTGTGGATCGGTAATATCCTTGAGCAAGTCTTGCTGGGTGCGGTCATGCAGAATAACATAAATCTGATAAGTGCGGTTTGGGCCGGAGTTACGGCTGTAGCTGATATGCTCTTTGGTGTAAAGCTGCACGATGTTGGTCGTTTCGATGCGCTTGGCACCGAGCCAGGGCAGCGGATCGTGATTGATGACGAGCCAGCCCTGGCCGATCTGAATCGTGGTTTTGTTCAATACCCCGGCCAGCCCCCAGTAGAGCATGAAGATACCGATGCCAATAAAGGGTAGGGCGAAAATCAAAAAGAAAAGCAAAAAAGGCACGGTGAAAACGAGCCAAAACACGCCGAAACCGAGCAGGAAAATATGGGAGGCATTGCGCCACTCCCGCACGATTTGCAGCACTTCCCCGACCTGGTAGACTTGAACGCCAGGAGGGAGGGGAAAATCAGGCCGCGCCGGGATGGTGGGCGCGACGGGTTGCAGCGGTGGGGGCGTTGGCAACTCCAACCGGTTGATGACGCCACAATAACCGCAAACCGCCATCCCGCGCGTGGCATCCATCGCAGTTTTAGCGAGCGGTGCGCCGCATCCGCGACATACCAGGGTTGGGTTTGTATCCATGATGATACCTCCGAAAAACGTGAAACAATGGCTCTATTTTAGCCACGAATTAAACGAATTTTCACAAACGTGGTGAGAAGAATTAGATAGGATTTTCCTGTTATCGGTTGGTTGACTTTAAGACGCACAACCGATCATATCAAGACCCCGCGCCTGTATCTGACGATGTGAAAAAATCCTGTACTTCAAAATTAGGCCAAGTTTACCGGTATGGGTGATGTAGTACAGCTTTTTACGGTTGAACCAGATATGGCTATTCCTTGTCAATTGCATTAAGTTAAGAACTTAATGAGTAGGCTTGCCGCCCACGAATTGGACCGCAAATAAACGATATTGAGTTTTTCTACCGTACATCTAGATTAAAAACACGGCACATGGTAAAATCCCCCTTACTTGGGATCAAAAAGGGGAGGCTACCATGAATGATCGCGTGAAAGTGTACACCGAAGTGCTGCAAACGCTCAAGCAGCACCTGCGGCTGTTTCATCAAGGGCATGTGGTGACGCTGGCGATGATGATTAGCGGGATTGTCCTGAGCGGGAAGGCGCAATTATCCCAGATGAGTGCGGAAATCCCGGTGTCAGTTTACATGCGATAATGTACCAGGGGTTTACACCCATTATGTCCCAGA
>CAZDDI010000080.1:0-16799 GCA_964504195.1 uncultured Anaerolineales bacterium | reverse complement strand
TGCAGACCAATTTAGGGAGTATTTCCATGTTAAGGTACTGCAAAAGTCGAGTTAATACTAAGACAAACGCTTGTTCACCGGTAAAATACTGCTAAACACAGTTTCTGAGAAACCTGCCAGGTCTTAATTTAATCACATTGTTTTATGAATAGGTAAAATCCATGCAACTGATCCGCCATTTTTCTACTGCTAAAGACAGTGATTGTCGTCTGACCGAACAACCGCTACAGGCGGTTGCTGCACAGCCAGGGGTGGTCATGACGCTCGATCCAGATACACAGTACCAGGAAATCATCGGCTTCGGCGGGG
Organism: uncultured Anaerolineales bacterium; assembly: GCA_964504195.1. Classification (GTDB taxonomy): domain Bacteria; phylum Chloroflexota; class Anaerolineae; order B4-G1; family SLSP01; genus CAZDDI01. The sequence goes on along the minus strand of CAZDDI010000080.1, from coordinate 16,490 downwards.
CATTCACCGAAGCGGCCGCCGTGACATTCAGCAAACTATCATCGGAAAAGCAGGCCGAGCTGCTGCGCGCCTACTTCGATCCCGCCGCCGGGCATGGCTACACGCTCTGCCGTACCCACATCAACAGCTGCGACTTCTCGCTGGGTAACTACGCCTACGCGGACGTGCCGGGCGATGTGGCCCTGGAGCATTTCTCCATTGAACGCGACCGGCAGGCGTTACTGCCCATGATCCAGGCCGCGCGCGCCATCGCTGGAGACGCGCTCAACCTGCTCGCCTCGCCGTGGAGTCCGCCCGCGTGGATGAAGACCAACGGCGAGATGAATCACGGCGGGCAGCTCAAGCCGGAGTACCGGGACGCCTGGGCCGCATATTACTGCCGCTACATCCAGGCGTATACAGCCGAGGGCGTCCCGATCTGGGGGCTGACCGTCCAGAACGAGCCGGAAGCCACGCAGACCTGGGACTCTTGCCGTTACACCGCCGAGGAGGAGCGCGACTTCGTGCGCGACCATCTCGGCCCGGCGTTGCGCTGTCACGGCCTGGGCGACATCCGCCTGCTGATCTGGGATCACAACCGCGACGTGCTATTCGAGCGCGCCAGCACCGTGTACGCTGACCCGCTCGCCGCGCAGTACGTGTGGGGCGCGGGCTTCCACTGGTACGAGTCGCCGCAGCGCTTCGATAACGTGCAGCGCGTCCACGAGGCCTACCCGGATAAGCACCTGGTCTTCACCGAAGGGTGTCAAGAAGGCGGGCCGCATCTGAGTGAGTGGGGGCTGGGTGAGCGGTATGCGCACGCCATGCTCAATGACCTTAACGCCTGGACGGAGGGCTGGATTGATTGGAATCTACTGCTGGATGAGACCGGCGGCCCGAACCATGTAGGCAACTATTGCAGCGCGCCCATCATCGCCGATACGCGCACGGGAGAACTGCTCTACCAAAGCTCGTACTACTACATCGGCCACTTCGCCCGCTTCATCCGCCCCGGCGCGCGGCGGATCGGATGCCGTATAGATGAAGGCAACCTCGAAGCCACGGCCTTCCGCAATCCCGACGGACAACTTGCTGTGATTGTACTCAATCACTCAGACACAGCCGCAAATTTCACACTTGCACTTGGCAGTCAGAGCTTTCCATGCATCAGTCCTGCGCATTCGATCCAGACCTACTGCTTTTCACAGGACTAGATGACGTACTTTGGGTATCTCCTCCTTCAAAAGGGGCGGCTCCAGGGATCGCAGCCGGAGCCGCCCCCAGAAGAATGGTGTGGCGTTGTTTGCTATTACAGCATCCCTATCCAACCGCGACCTTGAGGTCGCACTATTTTTGTCGGAGCTGAGTACTAGTATAGCGCGTTAGGAGTGCCTCTTGAGTAGGCTATGCTTGGAGAGAGCACTAGCTCCCTGATTTTGAGGCGAATCGGAGTGTTGATACGCCCCTGCAAGCCCATCTAAGAAAAACTATTTATACCGCAATGTCATTAAGTTAAGAACTCTGAGCTCGCTTGCCCTCCTCGAATTCGGCCACGAATCCCGCGTGCGCGGGACAAGTTACACGAATTTACCCGGTCTCAGTAAATCACGGTTTGCTCGGACTGGATCGCTAAATCCAGCCCAGAACGGGGATCTAGCGATCCCCTTCGAGCATTTGGTGATATACTGGGTCTTGCAACCATTCGTGTATTCGTAAAGCATTCAGGGACGGCCGGCAGACCTTAACTTAATGACATTAATTTATACCGGCCAGTACCAGCCTGAAAATCTCGTCGTTGGTTGAGCCTGTCGAAACCAACGGCTTCAATCGCCTCGAGATTTGCCATTCGCTATTTGCTATTTTGATAAGGAGCTTTTATCCATGCGTTTTGGTTACTTTGATGATGAGAATCGTGAATATGTCATTACCCGACCGGACACACCGCTTCCCTGGATCAACTATCTGGGCAGCGAGGCTTACTTTGGCCTGATTTCCAACACGGCGGGCGGGTATTCTTTCTATCAGGATGCACGCCTGCGGCGGATCACGCGCTATCGTTACAACAACGTGCCGCTGGATTTCGGCGGGCGCTACATCTATTTGCGTGACGCCGATAGCGGTGAGTTTTGGTCGCCCTCGTGGATGCCCACGCGCCTGCCGCTGGAGGATTACGCTTGTCGGCACGGTCTGGGCTACTCCGTCATCGGCGGGACGCGCGCGGGCATCGAGGCGCGCACCCGCTACTTCGTCCCCCTCGGCGAGACGCTGGAGGTGTGGCAGACGACTGTGACCAATCACCGCGATACGCCCGCGACGCTGGCCCTCTTCGCCTCGATTGAGTTTGCGCTGTGGGATGCGCAGGACGACGCGACCAACTTCCAGCGCAACTTCAACATCGGCGAGGTGGAGGTAGTGGACGGCGTCATCTACCACAAGACCGAGTACCGCGAGCGGCGCGATCACTTCGCCTACTTCGCCTGCTCGGAGCAACCGGATGCTTTCGAGACGCAACGCGAGGCGTTCCTTGGCCAGTATCGCGGGTGGGACGCGCCGGAAGCCGTCACACGCGGCGCACTGGGCAATTCCATCGCGCACGGCTGGGCGCCGATGGGCGCGCACCAGGTCAATCTTACCCTCGCGCCGGGCGAGTCACGTCAGGTGCTCTTCGTCCTGGGCTATCACGAGAATCCCCGCGACGCCAAGTTCGAGGATGTTACGTTACAGGTGCTCAACAAGCGCACAGTCAAGCCGATACTTGCCCGCTACACCGACGTGGGCGAAGTGGAGGGCGCCTTTGCCGCGCTCCAGATACACTGGGACGCGCTACTGGCGCGCTTCCAGGTGCAGACGCCGGATGCAGAGACCAATCGCATGGTCAATATCTGGAATGCCTACCAGTGCATGGTCACATTCAACCTCTCGCGCTCAGCCTCCTACTTCGAGTCAGGCGTGGGGCGGGGGATGGGCTTCCGCGACTCCAACCAGGACTTGCTCGGCTTCGTCCACATGATTCCCGAAAGGGCAAAGGAGCGTATCCTCGACATCGCCGCGACGCAATTACCCGACGGTGGCGCGTATCATCAGTACCAGCCGCTCACCAAGCGCGGCAACGACGCGGTTGGCGGCGGCTTCAATGACGATCCGCTGTGGCTGATTTTGGGCGTGACAGCCTATGTCAAGGAAACGGGCGATTGGGCTATTCTCGGAATGCCTGTGCCTTATGACAATCAGCCAGGCACGGAGACGCCACTGTACGAGCATCTTCAGCGCGCAGTGCGCTACACGTTGGATCATCTAGGGCCGCACGGTCTGCCCCTCATCGGCCATGCCGACTGGAACGATTGCCTCAACCTCAACACCTTCTCCGAGGAGCCGGGGCAATCCTTCCAGGTGTTGCAGGGCCAGGATGGCAAAACGGCGGAATCGGTTTTTATTGGAGGGTTGTTTGTGCTGGCGGCGGAGGAATTGGCCGCGCTGGCCTACCGTTACGGGCAGGCTGCCGATGAGTCCTGGCTGGTCGAAGAGACGATGGGAATGACGGAAACGGTGGAACTCTACGGTTGGGACGGCGATTGGTTCCTCCGTGCCTACGATCACTTTGGCAATAAGGTTGGCTCGCACGAGTGTGCTGAGGGCCAGATTTTCATCGAGCCGCAAGGGATGTGCGTGATGGCGCGCATCGGCGTGGAAAGCGGTCTGGCGGAACAGGCGTTGGCCGCTGTGGAGCAACACCTCGCCACCTCACACGGTATCGTGCTCAACCAACCAGCCTACACGCGGTATCACGTCGAGTTGGGCGAGATCACATCGTATCCGCCGGGCTACAAGGAAAATGCGGGCATCTTCTGTCACACCAATCCCTGGGTGATGATCGCGGAGACGGTGCTGGGACGCGGCGACCGGGCCTTCGACTACTACAAGCGCATCTGCCCGGCGGCGCGGGAGGTTATCAGTGAGGTGCATCGCTCAGAGCCTTACGTCTACGCGCAGATGATCGCCGGGAAGGACGCGCCCACGCACGGCGAAGCGAAGAATTCCTGGCTCACCGGCACTGCCGCCTGGAACTATGTAGCGATTACGCAGCACATCCTGGGAATCCGCCCGACATGGGCCGGGTTACAAATCGCGCCAGTGCTGCCCGAAGCATGGCCCGGATTCACCGCCACCCGCCTGTTCTGCGGCATCACCTTCCACATCACCGTGGAGCGGGTCGGGCCAGGCAATGAGGTCGCGCTGGTGGTGGATGAAGACCCTTTGATTGGCAATATCGTGCCATTGCCGAGCGACGAACGCACCGACGTACACGTCAAGGTGCTGGTGGGGCGGATGGGCACTTCTTGACCCATCACCCATTACTTAAATCCGCATCGAGGAGACCTTACCATGAACTACGGCTACTTTGATAACGACGCCCGCGAATACGTCATCACCAATCCGCGGACGCCGGTGAAGTGGATCAACTACATCGGCACGCTGGCCTTTGGCGGATTTGTGGATCACACGGGCGGCGCACTGCTCTGCAAGGGCGATCCGGCGCTCAATCGCATCATCAAATACATCTCACAACTGCCAGATGCCAATTTCAAGGGCACAACGCTCTACTTACGAATCGCTGAAGACGGCGGCTATCGCGTCTTCTCTGCCTTCTACACGCCCACGCTCGACGCTTACGACCGCTACGAGTGCCATGTGGGATTAGGCTACACGCGCATCATCTCGGAGTTCTACGGGCTGCGCATTGAGGTGACGATTTTCATCCCGGCTGGGGCGAGCGTAGAGCTGCGCGATGTGCGTGTGACCAATCTACGCGACACGCCGGTGCGGGTGGACGCAATCCCGGTGGCGGAGTATACGCACTTCGACGCGCTCAAGCAGTTCACTAATGCTGACTGGGTTCCCCAGACCATGCAAAGCCGGATCGAGGAAGAGGGCGAAGGTTTCAAAACGCTGCTCCAGTATCCGTTTATGAACAAAGCGCGGCAGGTCAACTATTTCACGGCGAATGTGCCGGTGCGTTCATTTGAGTCAGATCGGGAGCGTTTTCTGGGACGCTATGGGACATGGGCCGCGCCGCAGGCGTTGCAGCAGCCAACCTTGAGTAACTATGCGGCGCTGCGCGGCGACAATATCGGCGCACTGTTGCTGGAGCTGGGCGAGCTGGCCCCTGGTGAGACGCGGCGTTTTGTCACACAGTTGGGGCAGGCGGCGAGCTTCGCGGCGGCGGCCCCAGATATCGCACGCTATCGCCAAGTGGAAACGGTCGAACAGGCCTTTGCCGCGCTGCAGGCTTTCTGGGCGGGCTACCTGGATGTATTCCAGGCGCAAACGCCTGATGCGGCGATGAATGCGATGGTCAACGTGCATAATCCCCGGCAGGTCTTCATCACCATGAACTGGTCGCGCTACCTCTCGCTCTACCAGCTGGGCTTCGGCGCGCGGGGTATCGGGATGCGCGATACAGCGCAAGATTTGATGGGCGTGGCGGCCGGCGCTCCACAAGAAACCCGGGTATGGCTCACCAAGCTATTCCAGGCGCAGCGGCGGAATGGTTCTGCCATGCACCAGTTCAACCCGTTGACGATGGAAGCCACCACCGGCGAATCGGATGAGATGGAAGACCGCCCCGCTTTCTACGGCGACGATCACCTCTGGCTGGTACTGGCCGTTTGCGCTTACATCAAAGAAACCGGCGATCTAGCCCTGCTGGATCAGCCTTTGCCCTTCTACGATAAAGACAAAAGCGGGCAACCACTCGAAATTGCGCCCGTGCGCGAACATCTGGCGCGAGCATTAGCCTTCACCCGCGAGAACACCGGGGCGCACGGCCTGCCGCTGCTGGGCTTCGCCGATTGGAACGATACCGTGAACCTGCGAACGGGCGCGGAATCGCTTTTCAACGCCAATCTCTACGGCAAGGCGCTGGTGGAGCTGGTCGCGCTGCTTGAATATCTGGGGGATGCGAAATCCGTCGTCGCCTACCGTGCGGATTACGAGCGAATGCGCACTCTGGTCAATGAAGTGGCCTGGGATGGCGCGTGGTATATTCGCTACTTTGATTTCGATGGCACTCCCATCGGCTCGCACGTCAACGAGAAGGGCCAGATCTTCACCAACGGGCAATCGTGGCCGGTGCTTTCCGGCTTTGCGCCACCGGAACGAGCGCAGGCGGCGCTGGATGCGGTCTATGCGCAGCTCAACACACGCCACGGCATCAAGCTCAGCGCGCCCGGCTACGACGGCTTTGATCCCAACGTCGGCGGCGTGACCACCTATCCGCCAGGGGCCAAAGAGAACGGTGGCATCTTCCTGCACGCCAACCCCTGGGTCATTATCGCGGAGACACTGCTGGGGCAAGGCGACCGGGCTTTCGCGTACTACATGCAGATTAACCCGGCCACCAAAGACACGGACGTGTTCGAGTCCGAGCCGTACTGCTATCCGCAGAACATTCTGGGCGACGAACACCCACAGTTTGGCCTGGGGCGCAATGGCTGGCTTACCGGCACGGCCTCCTGGACGTATCAGGCCGCGACACACTACATCTTGGGCGTGCGCCCGACCTATATGGGCCTGGAGATTGATCCGTGCATCCCGGCAACGTGGGACGGGTTCACCGTGCAGCGCGTGTATCGGGGGGCAACGTATCACATCACCGTGCGGAACCCAGAGCACGTCTGCAAGGGCGTGCGGACGGTCATGGTGGATGGTGTCCCGCTGGAGAGCAACATCGTCCCCATCGCGTTGCCTGGCAGCGTGTGCCGCGTTGAGGTCACACTAGAGTAAAATTAGTCATTCAAAGAACCTGCGCAAAGTTCTAAATTTCAACCACATAAAAAATGCAAACTACAACCAACCCCGTCCCGAGGGCGGAGAGCAAAAAGAAAGCCGCTATCCATGTAAGGCAGGATAGCGGCTTTCTTTGAGCCAGTAGTGTGTTCGCGCTTAATCTTCCACCGGCACCCGCACAGATTCGGGCGCCAATTGGTCTGGCAGAGCCGCAATTCCCCAGAATCCACGCTTACCCAGGGCCTTGCCCAAGTACACCAAGCCCAACATGATGGGCACTTCCCAGAACAGCCCCATGGTAGTGCCTAATGCCGCCATCGAGCCGACGCCGTATAACGCTACGGCTGTGGCAATGGCAATCTCAAAATGACTGGAGGAGCCAATAATCACAGTGGTAATGGCCTCCCGATAGCTCAGGTTGAAAACGCGAGTAATCAGCAAATTATATCCCACCACGATGACAAAGCCCAACAACAAGGGCACAGAAATGCGCAACAGCGCATCAAAATTACCCAGTAATACCTCGCCATTCAGCGAGAATAAGATGACCAAGGTCATGAGCAATGCGCCAGTAGCGATTTTCTCCACCCAAGGATGATAAGTGTGTTCAAACCAACGTTCTCCTTTCATCTTGGTAAGAGTTTGTTTAGTGATAATACCCAGCACGAGCGGCAAGCCAATAAAAATCAAAGTTGAAATCAGCAACAAGCCCCGGTCAATTGGGATTCCCTGAATGCCAGTCAGCACGGACACCACTGGCACGTATAAAAATAGAATAGTGATGGTATTCAGGCTGGTATTGATGACATTCTGTTCCTGATTGCCCTTCGCTAGTTTACCCCACACCAACACCATTGCCGTGCAGGGGCTGGAACCTAGCAAGATGGCGGCAACCATCAGCTGTTCATTCCCCTTCAAAAACAGATTCGCCAGTATCACAGTTACTAGCGGTGCCACCACCCAATTCGAGAACAAACTGAGCAGGATGGGTTTGGGATTATCTCTGAGGCGTTTGATCTCGGACATCTGGAGATTCAACATAGCCGGATACATCATCAGGAATAGACAAATGCCAATAGGAATGGAAATGCCGCGGATTTGCCAGGAGTCAATGGTTTCCCCAAGCCCTGGAATCGTTTGTGAGAGCAAAATACCGATGCCCATACACAGGGCCACCCACACTGCGAGGTATTTTTCAAATGTCTTCATTAGTAATTTCCTTTCATAATAGTTAAACCAGGATTTAAGTATTTTGCTAAAAAAAGAGGTTGAGGATAAATTGGGGAAGCAAGTCTCCTTTATACTAAAGGTTTGGGGAGGGTATATGCTGTACAACCTTCAGGCCCACAAGCCGGAATACGCGGCCGGATACGGTTGACATCCAATAGTTGCCCCAGCGCCGCAGCCAATTCAGCCAATTGCGACTGGTTGACCGTATAATAAATCCAGCGGGCATCTTGCGCGTTGCGCTCCGCAGTGACCAGGCCAACTTCCCGCAACACGCGCAGATGGTGTGAAATCAAACTGAGGGATACATCCAACTGCGCAGCCAACTCACAGTTGCAGTGTACGCCTTCCATCAATAGGTTGAAAATGCGCAGTCGTGAAGAATCGGCCAAGGCTTTAAGTATTTGCATCAGCGAGTGTTCATCCATCAATGTGTTTTTCACCCATCGGAAATATACTTTAATGATTATTAAAGTATATCACCAACATCTAATATGTCAAAGAGGTGTTTAGCATAACACGCTCCCGCCACAGAACAATTCTATGGCGGGAGTTACAGCTCGCTTATACCTTCAACCAACCGATGACTTCTTCCTTGCTCGGCAGCCGCCCGGAAGATTTGACCTCGCCATCCACAACCAGCGCGGGCGTGCTGGCGATAGGATAGGTCATAATCTCATTCACATCCGCAACCTTGACGAAGATAGCTTCAATGCCGGCTTCAGCGGCAGCATCGCGCGCGGTTTGCTCCAACCGCTTGCACTTAGGACATCCCGTACCGAGAATTTTGATTTCCATAGTTTCCTCCTGATTTGTGATAGGTGATGAGTAATGGATGATGAGAAAGCCCCATTACCCATCACTCGTTACAGTTCTACCCAATAACCCAACCAAAAATCAACCCGGCCAGCGTGCTAAATACAGCCACCAGTCCCACGTAGACCCAGGTCTTCTTCTTACCAATGATTTTCTGCGTGATGAGGATGGATTGCAGACTCAGCTCTGGGTCAGAGAGCAGGTAGGCCAGCAATGGGCCGCGCTGCATCCCCAACGAGAGGAAGGTCTGCGCGATGGGCACTTCCACCAGCGTGGGGAAGTACATGAAGACACCAAAGAAAACGCCCGCCATATTGGCCCATACAGTATTGCTACCCGCCAGCGTGGTGATCCAGGTGGCGGGAATCAGTACCCGTGCCATCCCAGCAAAGAAGACGCCCACCAGCAACAGCGGCATGATCTGCTTGACAAAGCGCCACATCTCCCACAGCCATTCCTGGATCTCGTACTCCTCGAATTTTTTGAGCGCCATCCACCAGACGCCGGCCAGCAATGCGGTCTCGGCGAGCAATTTACCCGTCACACCGATGGTTAGCCCTTCCGCCGTTACCTTGACACTGAACGAAGCGATCAGCAACGTCAACGTGACCAGGCCCAATGCGATGGGCGTCCAGGTGTTGAAGCCTTCGTCCACATGCTCCAGGCCCTTCCAGGCCGTCACCCCAATGGTTGCCAACAGGCCGATGAGCAGCACGCCCTGCACGCTCACGCCTTCAATGCCTAGCGTCAGATTCGGCGGAACCAGGCTATCCAGCCAGTTCTGAAACGTGTAAGCCCAATGCGCGGGCGCAGGCGTTGCGTTCACAGCCAAAACCGAACTCGTGCCGAAATTGAAGGTGAGGTAATTATTGGTGAGCAGCCCCACCTGCAACGTCCCGGCAATGAGGATACCTAGCAGCAGCGCGAAGAACACCCACGTCCGCACGGGGACCGTTGCGCCCTGGGCAAACGCATCCTGCTGATTGGTCGCCTCATCGTGCGCAGCATCTGATTTGCGGAAGAACCAGGACATCAGCAGGCCGATGGTAACACCAAAAACGATGGAGAGCACCACGCGCGCCAGCGCAATATCCATCCCGATGGCAACGCCGGTGAGCGAGATCGCCAGAATGTTAACCGCCGGGCCGACGAAGAGGAAGGTAATTGCCGGGCCAAGTCCCGCGCCTTTCTTGTAGATCCCAGCGAAGAGCGGCATCACAGTGCAGGAGCAAACCGCCAGCACAAAGCCGCCGATGGCCGATGCTGGGTAGGAGATCCACTTGGGCGTGTTGCGGCCCAGGTACTTGGTGATGGCCTCTTTCGGGACCAGCGCCGAAAGCGCCCCCGCGATGAGGAACGCCGGCAGCAAGCACAGCAGCACATGGGCTGCCAGATACGCGGCCAGGCTGCCCAGCCCGGTCTGCAACAGATTACTCAGATATTGCATAATAGTCAAGGGATGCCTCCTGCTAAAGATATTCGATTATATGAATACGACGAAGCAGAAGAAAGGCGCAATGACTGCGTTGCGTAATCACATTCAATAAACTGAATGTATTTTACTCTCTGTAGCGAGATTTGTCAAGAGGGTGTCTATACTTGAAGCGGTTATAACTTGCGCGGTTGCAACCTTGTTCGCTCGCGGCGGATTGTGAAATCCGCCGCTGGATTTAGCAATCCATGCGAAATCACTCCCGCCATTTCAAGCGCGCTTTACCGTAACCACCATCTCTGTCTCGGCGCGGAGGTTATCCGTGACCGGACAACGCCGCTCGATCTCCTCAATCCAGACGCGCAGGACCTCTTCGGTAGCATCGAGTGCATCGGCGGTAATCGTGACCTCGATGCGCTCGAACCCAGCCCGCGCCTCGAAGGAACGCCCCAAAAAGGCGTTAGGGTTCAAGTCGCCGGTGATTTTGATCTGCATCCCTCGCAGTACCAAGCCCTGTTGTTGGGCGATCAGATGTCCGGTCACATTTAGGCAACCCGCCAGCCCCATCAACAAGACCTGCACAGGCGTCGGGCCGGCATCCGTACCGCCCATGCTTTCTGGCTCGTCAATCACCAGTTTGAACTTCCCGGAACTAACTTCCATGCGCGTCGCGCTCTCGCTCGCGCCATAGACTTTTACTTGTAATTTGCTTTGCTCGCTCATATCACTCCTTGCCACAATTGGATATAGAATCATATTCGCCAGTGATTTGTTCCGGTGTTGCCAGCGCACATTCTCCCAACATATCGTGAATAGTCTCCGCCATCTCCAACAGCGTGTGAACCTCCGGGCGCGCAATGCGATAACGCACATTCCAGCCGTCCTTGCGAAAACAGACCAGCCCCGCCTCGCGGAGCTGGGTCAGCTGTTGAGAAACATACGCCTGGCGCAAATCTAGCGCCTCTTCAATGTCACACACACATAGTTCACGCCCTTCTAGCAAGCGCAGAATCGCCAACCGTTGCGGGTGACTCAATGCCTTGAATAGCATTGCCAGTTCATCGGAGGGTACGGTCATGCTTACCTCACGCAATCCACAAGAAATATAAGCCCACGCCTAGCACAATCACACCACTGACCTTTTCCAGTACGGGTGTCCAGCGGGCCAGGGCCTTGAGCTGTTGCAAGAACCCGGCGAACGTCCCGGCCAACACGATGGGCACACCGCGCCCTAGCGCGTAGATGAAAAGCAGTGCTGCGCCATACACCAGCGCCCCTTCCTGTGCCATCACATAAGTGAGGATCGCCGCCAGCACCGGCGTGGCGCACTGCGAGGCGACCAGCCCCGACACCAGCCCCAGGCTCAGCGCGCCGGGGATGCCGCGCAAGGTGACGCGCTCGCGCAGCCGGCCCACGCCGGGCAGCTCCGGCAGCTCGAAGCCCGCGAGGATTTGCACGCCGATGAGCACACACACCGCCGCAACGACGTAGTACCACACGCGCGTCGTCCCGCCAAACAGCCCGCCCACCAGCGCAGCGACCAGCCCCAAGCCCATAAAGGTCAGGGCCAGCCCCACGGCAAAGGTCAAGGAAAGGATAAAAGCCCGCCCGCGCGTGAGCTGCGCCTTCGCCCCGCCCACATAGCCGATGACGAGCGGGATCATCGCCACATTGCACGGGCCGATGCTGGTCACAATCCCACCCAAGAATACGAGCAGGAAGGCCAGCGGGGAAGCGTTTTGCAGTACGGTAGGGTCGAAGTTCATTGGAGTGTGCCTTCCGCGACGGTCACAAACAAGTCCCGTAATTCCTCAACCGCCATCATACCGGTGTAAACCTGTCCTGCACCTGCGCGGTCAATGAAAATCATGGTGGGGATGACGCTAATCCCTGCGCGTTGCAGCAACGCGCGGTTGGCGTCATCATAGACGTTCACATCCACCAGCGCCACCTGCCCGGCAAAGTCCGGGTGCAACTGCTGCACGAGCTTATCCATCTCGGTGCATTGGTAGCAGGTATAGGAGTGGAAAAAGGCCAGAATAGGCTGCCCCTCTGCCATCATCCGTTCGAGGTGCGCTTCGGGCAACTCACCCGCGCGCGGCGCGAGATCGCCCTGCGCGACCGGCAGGGCGGCCTCTTCTGTCGGCAGCAGCAAATCGGGCAACGGTTGTGCTTCCGCTATCCCTTCGCCGGTGGGCGTCACCAGGGCGGGTGGGGTAGCCGCTGTCGCCTCGGAGGCTGCCGAACGGCCTTTGAGCCAGAACACACCGGCAATCAAAACGAGTACAGCGACCAATACCCCGATCTGCCAGGGCGTGGGGGCGACCCGTTTAGCAGCTGGCTTCTGAGCCGGACGTTGAGTTCTTTTTTTGGACATGATTTACTCCCTTGAGAATGGCGAATCTTGAATACTTACCCAATCGCGGAACTGGCGATCCGCTCTGAGGGGAACGCCAGTTCCCCGAATTTTCATTCAACCTAAAGAGAAAACTTGGCGTTCTTGGCGGCTTTGCGTAAGTTCCAATGCGGCTTTACTTTTGCTTGTACGCATCCAACATCGCGCGCGGCGGAAAGGTGATGGCTTTGGGCTTGCAGATAGTCGCGCAGGAGCTGCACCCCACCACGCAAGCGAAGGGATCGGCCACCCAGACCTTGCCATCCTCGGTGGGCGCGAGGCAATGTGTACTGCACAGTTTGAGGCAGACGCCGCAGCCGTCGCAGAGATCATCGTTGACAGTGGGGAACCAGGGGACAGTCTCACGCGGGTGACCACGCCATATCCCGTAACCGGTCTTGCGTGTAGGTACGTCGCTTTCGCCTCGCGCCAGATACGCGGCATACTCCCGCTCCAATGCAGCGGCGAAATTGGCTTGCGCTGTGCGGGGAATGTAATTATCGCGGCTCAAGCGCTGCACCAGCTCCATCCCCAGCCCTGTCGCGCCCGGCTGCCAACCCGCAGCGCGCAGGGACTCCAAGGCATCATCCAGCCCTTGTAGGCCCACCGGTGAACCATCTATCAAAATTTGGCGATATGCACTCATGTTAGTCTGGCGTCTCCTAGTCGAATAGTCTTGTAGTCAGCCCTCGACTAAGGACTACTCGACCATCAACTATCGGGCTATAAAGGTGAACGGGCTATGCTGCGCCAGCGCCTCCGGCAGTGTCTCGATGTAGGCGCGGATTTCATCGCGCACGCGGCGATAGTGGGTGAGTGCTTCCGCTTCCGTTTTTGCGTCGGCAGCCAGCTTGGGCGGATCATCAAAACCATGATGGATGACTGTAGCCTGCCCCGGAAAGACCGGGCAGTGCTCTTGCGCGTGCCCACAGACGGTGATGACATAATCGAAGGGAATATGCAGCACTTCACTGACGTGCTTGCTGCGGTGACCGGAAATGTCCACCCCTGCCTCAGCCATCACTCTGACCGCGTTAAGGTTCATCCCATGCGTTTCAATGCCCGCCGAGTAGACTTCGAGCGCATCACCTTTCAAATGCCGCGCCCAACCCTCGGCCATCTGGCTGCGGCAGGAATTTCCGGTACAAAGAAATAAAACGGTGATTTTTGCCATGGCCTATCTCACTTTCGTATTCATAAATTTGAATGTATGATACCGCAAAGCGGGATTTGTGCAAACGCACTGACGTAGCTGCCTGTCAAACACCCCGAAGGAGATGAGAACAAACTGTCCATTTCTGCAAAGCGCCATACATTGCACGAAAAAACGGGGTAGCCACGGGAATTTCCCGGCAGCTACCCCGTTGTGGTGCATGGATTACGCTGGACGGTGACAGAGCCACCAATCGAGACAGCCTTCCTGGCCCTTGCGGGCAGCGGCATCCTTCATGGTTTTGGCGGGCGGGACGATGACATCGCTCCCGAAGAGCGCGTTGTTGGGCCAGTTCGCTGGGATAGCGACCTTTTCCTTGTCCGCGAGCTGGAAGCCCTTGATCATGCGCAAAATCTCGTCGAAGTTGCGACCCAGCTCCGCCGGGTAGTAAAGGATGGCGCGGATGGTGCCCTTCGGGTCAACGAAGAACACGGCGCGCACAGTGCTAGATCCGGCCCCGGGATGTACCAGCCCCAGCATCTCCGCCACCTGCCCGTGATCCGCAATCAGCGGGAACTCAATCTTGGTCTTGAGGTTCTCGTCAATCCACTCGATCCACTTGATGTGACTAAAGACCTGGTCAATGCTCAGTCCCACCAGCTCCGTGTTCAGCTCGCGGAACTGCGGGTAGAGCTGCTGGAAGGCGTGGAACTCGGTGGTGCAGACGGGCGTAAAATCCGCGGGGTGGCTGAAGAGAATGAACCACTTGCCCTTCAAATCCTGCGGCAGATTCATCGTCCCGTGCGTCGTGGTCACGGTCATCTCAGGGAATTTATCTCCAATCAACGGCATACTCATAGTAAAATCTCCTTTTGTGAAATAGTCACTACATTAAGTTTAGCCTACAAACCTGGTAGATTTGAAAGGCTTAACACATGCTCCGGGATCCGCTCGCGATTGAAGTGCAACAGCTTCTCCAAGAGACAATGGTCTTTCATCAGCATCGGCCCGCGCTCCCCGACGGTTAGTGAGATCGGTTATCGGGAAGCAGCAGCGTCCGTCAGCGTTTTTTCTTTGCTCATCTTGTACACCTTTTGCTGCCGTACACGTGTAGATTTTTGCCATGAATTCACTCGAATTAACCCGAAAACAATAAGAAATTCGTAAAATTCGTGCTAATTCATGGCTAAAACTGAATGCACTTGGAAAATGTACGGTAGACAAGTACACCTTAAAGCCCTGATAGCGTATTGGTTACGATTGAAGTTTTTTTAATGCTATTTTCAATCTTAGTTCTTCACCTCCGCATTGAAAAATGAGCCATAGAATAGGCAGCCCACCTGTTCAACAAATCAGCAAGTCAACGCTACTAACCGGGTAGCAAAGCCTCAATCTCCGACGCGATATCCGCCGGTTCTATGTTGGACTCAAAGCGCTTAAGAACGTTACCTTCAGCATCTACCAGGAATTTAGTGAAATTCCACTTGATAGCTTTCAAGCCCAATGCACCAGGGGCGGCTTTTTTCAGGTGTTCGTACAAAGGATGCGCCTGGTCGCCGTTTACATCAATTTTACCGAACATGGGGAAGCTTACACCATAGTTGATCTGGCAGAAATTATGAATTTCCTCATTCGATCCGGGGTCTTGATTCATAAACTGGTTGCACGGGAAGCCCAAAATCTCCAGCCCTCGGTCGTGATAGGTGTCATAGAGCGTCTGCAACCCTGCAAATTGCGGCGTGAAACCACACTTGCTCGCCGTGTTGACGATCAGCAACACCTTGCCCCGGTACTTGTCAAGCGATTCTGGAAAGCCTATCACATTGGTCACGGTAAAGTCGTAAATGGTCTGGGTCATAATTTGCTCCTTTAGAAATGGCAAATCTCAAACTGTTCCAGCGATTTTTACCCCTGGTTGGATTCATCCTGCTGGCACTGCGGACAAACGCCGAAAAAATCCAGCCGGTGGCTAACGATGCGAAAACCAGAACTGGTCGCGATTTGCTGGGCTAACGCCTCGAATTGCGGCACGTCTAGGTCTGTAATTTTACGGCAGCGCGCACAAATCAGGTGCGGATGTGGGTACGGTTCGTTGCCATCAAAGCGGCTTTCATCGCCACCAAAGCCTAACTCCAACACCTCGCCCAGCTCTTTCAGAACGTGCAGAGTTTTGTAGACCGTCGCGAGGCTGGTGGTAGGGAATTGTTCACGCAATTGCTCGTAAAGTTGCGCAGCGGTGGGATGTTCCTCACTCGCGGCAAGCAAGCGCAACAGGGCGATGCGCTGCGGGGTAATACGAAACCCCTGCTCGCGGAGTTTAGCGAGCAAGACTTGAAAGCGAACCTCTATATTAACCATATTTATACCTAATCCTTAAAAACAATCATTATCTATAAAGATTATATATCTATTCTAAGGAAATGTCAAGACCCAAAATAATGATAAGATATATCTGTAAAAGATTGCAATAGTTACAAGAAATCTAAAAAAGGCCACTCCCCAAACACAGGTACCAGGGAAAGAGACTAAACGACTACCGGCTAATGAATTTTAAGAAATTAATCCGTAAATAAGATTTTGTGTGAAATCGGTCGCTCTAAAAATAAAAAGCTCCCCCCTTTCCCCGCAAGCGGGGAAAGGGGGGAGCTTTTTTTGTGGGTTTTTTGGGCGGCGGCTTTGCCGCCGCCCAAAAAACCCGTTGT
>CAZDDI010000079.1:0-16885 GCA_964504195.1 uncultured Anaerolineales bacterium | reverse complement strand
TAAAGAGTGATTCTTGCAAATGGTTTTATTTCCGGTTTATTTTCTTAATTTTCATTAGTTCGCTCTCAGGTCACTATTTTCATTGCCGGGAGGTAACTACTCAGGCTTAAACTTTGTTTGTCATTGCGAGCCGTGTCTGCGCGGCGAAGCAATCTAAATTGCAAACGAGATTGCTTCGCCGCAGACGGCTCGCAATGACATGGCTGAGTAGTTACGCCGGGTGATGGGTAATGGGTGATGGGTGACGCATTACCCATCACCCATTACCTGCTTACTCCAACCCTAAAATATCGTTGATTTCGCCCAGCAGCCAGTTGATGTCGGCAACGGTGAGATCGCCCATGGTAGCGATGCGGAAGGTCTTTTCCTTGAGATCACCGTAGCCGTTGGAGATCATCGCGCCGCGCTCGGCAAGGGCCTTGTTCAGGTCGCCCACGCTGATACCGCGCGTGTTCGCCATTGTGGTGACGGTGGGGGAGAGGAACTCGTCCGCCGCGAAGAGCTTCCAATACTTGCGACCCCACGCTTGCACGATGCCGGCCATTTCCCAATGCCGTGCCCAGCGATTCTCCAGCCCCTCGGCCAGGATGTCGGTCAGCTGTTGGTTCAGCGCGTTGATCAGGCTGATAGCAGGGGTGGCGGGCGTCTGGTTCTTCTTGTAATACTTGAGGTTGTCATGGAAGCTGAAATAGTAGCCGCATCCCGGCACCTCGGCGGCGCGCGCCAGCATCCGCTCACTGATGGCGGCGACGGCCAATCCCGGCGGCAAGGCGAAGCATTTCTGTGAGCTCGCCAGCACGCAGTCTACGTCCCAGGCGTCGAACTCGATCTTGGCGCCGGCCATCGCGGAGACGGCATCTACCAAGATGACGGTATCGGGATACTTGGCGCGCACGGCAGCAGCGATTTCAGGCACGGGGTTCTGCACGCCGGTAGAGGTCTCGTTGAAGGTGAGGGTCAGCGCGTCATAATCGCCTTGCCCCAACGCCTCAACGACCTGCTCCGGGCGGAAGCCCAGTCCCCACTCCACCTCGATCTTGTCGGTGGGGATGCCGTTGCCCTGGGAAACCTCGAACCAGCGCTTGGAGAACGCGCCACAGACAGTGACGAGCGCACGCTTGCCGGGCCGCACGGCCTGGCGGATCGAGCCTTCCATGACGCCGGTGCCGGAGCTGGCGAACATGAGGACGGGCTGCTCGGTGTAAAGCAGCTGCTGGAGTTTGGGCGTGACCTCGGCTTGCAGGTTAATGTACTCCTTGGCACGGTGGCCGACCATCGGCGCGGTCTGCGCTTGCAGAATCTCATCGCGGACGTGAGTCGGCCCAGGGATGAACAGTTTTTTGTACATAGCAGACATCCTCCTAAATTTGATAGTGATTGATAAACTAAGGGAACGGACTCCCGTGTGGATATAGTGAATGGCGAATCAAGTGTGTTTTGACGAAAGCGATAGGCTTGATGTACTCTCGTTGCCTTCGGCAGACTCAGGCTTCGGGAGAGCATGTACCCTGAACACCGATGCGTACCCTTCGGCAGGCTTAGGGCACGCTACCTTAATTCTACGTTGCTGGAGGGGGTTGTCAATAAGATGTCTGACATCTTATGGCGTGACAAAGGTCACAGCAGCGGAAAGCCATCGAGCGTGCCGGTAGCGAGCCAGCGCAGTGTGTCCATGACAGCCACGATGAGAGCGGCAAAGACGAAGCCCCATACCAGCGGGACCCAGGCTGTGCGCCAACCCGTGCAGGTGTTCTCACGGCCTATCGCCATCACGAACATCATCGCGCCCAGGCAGGTAAACATCGCCAGTACGCCCAACGTGCTATACAGGGCTGCCGGGTAGAGCAGCCAGGGCGATAGGGTGAAGATGAGCGCGCCTACGGCCAACCCGCTCAAGAGCAAGGTCGCTAAATCGCGCCAGGAGCGCAAGACCGGCGCGGGCGTCCCGTCAGCCCAAAGCGTGAGATTGAAAGCCGGGACGAGAATGGCGCTCATGCCCAGTCCCATCAGGATGCCGGTGAGCAAGCGGATGCCCGGCTGTGGCATGTACAAGAGACCGTTATCGTTGTTGAAGCGCATCCCCAGGAACGAGTTGAAGCCGTCGCCGCCCCACATTGCCGCGAAGAGACCAAACAGTAGTAGGTATTTGAGCGCGGGGAAACCTTGCTCGCGGCGGCGGCGCAGCACGACCCACTGCACGATGATGCCGGTGAGCGCGCCGGAGAAGGTGCCGGTACAGCGTTGGCAGATGGGCAGCTGGTGCTCATTAATGAAGAACGAATGGCTGGGGAGACGATGGCAGACCGCCGCGCCGATGTAATCGAGCTTACGTAGCAGCGGCGGCGGCGCGACGATGAGCAACGCCAACAGCGCGATCAGAGCCAGCACGATGCCGACCCAGACCCAGCCGCGTGGAAAAGGCCGCGTCATTCGCGGCCCCACAGGGAGTGTAGTAGTGATTTCATTAATCTTGATTATAATGGACGGGTTGGGAATAAACAACTGACAAATGGGCAAAAGCATCAATGACAAACGGCAAATGGGTGAATGTGCGAATGGCGAATGGGGAAGGTGTGAATGAAGCAGAAACAATCCAGCGCTTGGAATTCGATACTGTCTCAGCGCAACGCTGGGCCAGAGAAGGGAAAATAGAAGCGTGGGTTCACCAATACCTCTTGACCGGAAGAGGGGGCAGGACCAATCCAGAATTTTCAGCAGGTTTGAAACGGGAAAAGCGCTGGTGGAACGGCCCGGTTGAAGTTCAACTCACAGAGTTAGCGCCGGCTGTAGGGCCGGAGCCGGGGATGGAATATGTCGTTGATCGGGAACACTGGCAACAGCGCACCCGCCAACTTGCGGCATCGTTTTCAACGCCCTTAGCCTTACCGCCATTGATTGCTGAGTATCGAGCCGGAATATTGAGTGTGCGCGACGGCAACACGCGCTATGGCGCGATGCAGCTGCTCGGTTGGGCTACTTGCTGGGTTATCATCTGGTATAACTCTGAAAGCGATTACTGCGAGCACAATCAAATTCGCTAACAAAAATGTAGTGCAAACTATCAGCGCATAGATGCGCCGTTCGCAGCTACGCGGAGCAGGTGTTTCGCGCTACGCTAGTTTTGATTTGCGATTCGCTATTTGCATGGGGGCAACAATGACCATTCTCGATGAACTGCTAGACTCGGTGGCTGCGAGCGCGACGGTAGCGCAAACGGTGGATGTGTGCATCGGCGGGCATTGGAGCGGGGTGACGGTGCGGCTTGACGGCGAACTGCGCGGCGGGCTGGCCTCGACGCTGGGCGGGGGCGGCGACGACCACCATCACGGCGGCGGGCCGCCGGTGCGCGCTGCTGGGCAGCTGCACACGCTGCCTGTGCCTGAATTGCTGGCGCTGGCGCGGTCGCAGAGTCTGCTCGAAGCCAGCGTGGGGTTTGCTACGCTCAACGCACTGTTGGATACGCCGCCGAACTGTGTGGATATCAATGCTGCGGAGCTCATCGCCGAGCGCGGCGCGGGGCGCAAGGTCGCCATTGTAGGGCATTTCCCCTTCACGCCACGCATCCACGAAGCGGCGGGAACGCTGTGGGTATTGGAGCTCCATCCGCGCGAGGGGGACACGCCCGCAACGCGCGCACCTGAGATATTGCCGCAAGCCGATGTGGTCGCTATCACTGGCACGGCGTTGCTCAATCACACGCTCGATGCGCTGCTATCGTATTGCCACGCCGATGCCTACGTGCTGGTGCTGGGCGGTACCACGCCGCTCTCGCCCGTGCTGTTCCGGCATGGCATTAGCGCACTAAGCGGTACGATAGTGATAGAGCCGGAAACTGCGCTGCGAGCAATCAGTCAAGGGGCAACGTTCAAGCAGATTGGCGGCAAGCGGTTGGTGACGTGGTTTCGTGAGGCGTGAAGAAGGCTGGAATCTATCCAAAAACTTACGAAGGCGGTGGGTTCGACAGGCGGTGGGTGAGTCTGTTGAACCCCACCACCGCCAGTCTCGGCAGGCTTGACTACCGGTGGAATTTTCGGATAGACTCTAAGATCAAGCGTGGATGAAAGGTACAAAGGCGACGCCGCCGAGGTTAATGCGGTGGAGTTGCGCGCCTTCTTTGACGAATTTCCAGAGGGTCTGATAGCCGCCCGGCGGCCCAATGGGAATGACCATGCGCCCTCCATCGGCGAGCTGCTCGAGGAGCGGTGGTGGTGCGGCGAGGGCCGCCGCCGTTACTAGAATCCCCGCGTAAGGCGCGTATTCGGGCCAGCCGTCGTAGCCGTCGCTTAGACGGCAATGGACGTTATAGTCTAATGCTTGTAGCACAGCGTTGGCTTGCGTGTGGAGTTCGGGGATGCGCTCCACGGTGTAAACTTCCAGGCCCATCGCGGCCAAAATTGCGGCCTGGTAGCCGGAGCCAGTGCCGATTTCTAGCACCCGCTCGCCTGCGCTCAGGCCGAGTGCGTCTGTCATCAGCGCGACGATGTAGGGTTGGGAGATAGTCTGCCCGGCACCGATAGGCAACGGATGATCGCCAAACGCCTCTGAGAGGTAATGTTGGGTAACAAATCGGTTGCGGGGCACGGTTTCCAGGGCGTGGAGTATCTGTGGGTTACGGATGCCACGATTGTGGATTAGTGCAACCATGCTTTGGAGGGTGGCGCTTGCTTCTTGTGCCCACAAATCAGTCATTTCGTTATTTTTAACGTATTTCAATTTTCTCCCATGAAAGTCTTGAGGTTTTAGAGCGTATAGCAGCCATATTTTCTGTACGCATTACGTTTTACGCAGTACGAACGCTATGCGCGCCAGGCTTTTATTGTGTGTGACTGCTCATGCGTGGTTGAGTATATCCGACTTCTGCAGGAGTCTTCACTAGCGCGGAGCTGTGCCACGATTCGGTCAGTGTTGCTTCGGTAGTACGGGTGCGTTGGATGCGACTGATCGGGGGCTTTACAGGTAGCCACAACCCGAAAAGACTCCCGTTGCCTTCCCAACTTTCCACCCACACATCACCATCATGTGCTTGCACCACTTCTTTCACCACAGCCAACCCGGTCCCCAGGCCGCCGAAACGGCGCGTCGTGGAGCCGTCCGCCTGATAGAAACGGTCAAAAATCAGAGCGTGTTTATCTGGTGGAATGCCGATGCCGTAATCACGCACGGTCAGCACCACGCGCCCATCATCAGTGTGCAGCCGCACCGTTATCGGGCCGCCATCGGGACTGAACTTGATTGCATTATCCAGTAGAGCGTTGATGGCCTGGGTGAGGCATTGGGCATCGCCTTCGATGGGGGGTAGCGTATTCTCTAAGAAGTCAATGGAGCAGTTTTGTTGCCCGGCGCGCGTTTGCCACTTTCCCACGCATTGCTGCACCAGTTCGGACATTGAGACTGTTTGCCAGGAGAGATTGTTGTCTTCAACCTGATGTAAGATGGTGATTTGTTCAACCAGATAGGCCAGTCGCCAGCCGTGGCGTTGGGAAACTTCCAGCGCTTTGGTTTGTGCTTCGGTCAGCTCGCCCAGCACACCTGTCACCAGCAGATCGCTATAGCCCAGGATCATAGCCAGCGGGGTGCGAAATTCGTGGGAGATGTTCTGAATCATGTCGCTCTTGAGTCTATCGGCCTGGGCCAGGATCCGATTGGCGCGGGTCAGTTCTTCCAGCCGTACTTGGGCCAGACGTTGTTGTTTGTGGAGGTTTTCCACGAGTTCGCCCAAAGCCAGGGCGACCAGATTCAGCATCAAAATCAGTGAGACGTTTTGTGCTGCGTCTGCTATGCCCACGACTACGACTTCCCGGCTCAATAGGCCGCTGAGCAGCAGTGCGGTCAACCAGGCCTCCAGGAAGCCGAGCAGTACGGCAGCCAGAATGACAGGGAGGATGAATAGAAAAGCTGCCAGCTGAATTTCCACGAGATAAAGCGCTATCAATGTGATAATCAAGAAGCCTATGCCTCCGCTCAGTAGTCTGAAGCGTTGGCGGTTCATACGGTAGGGGCGTGAGCGGTGGCTTGCTATGTGGTTTTGGATAATGCCGATAACCAGAGCAATGACGATGACATTAATGGCAGCCTCAGCCAGGATGCCGTTCCAGAAGATGGGGTTGAGGATGAGCGTCAGGGGGAGCAGCCCGCTGATGAGAAAAACGAGCAGGTTGAGGGTGTGCCCTATCACGATGGTGATACCGGTGGTGATTTTACCGTTGTTGCGTGCTACTACACCCGCAACTGCACCCATGATGGTGTGGGGCAGGATTGCTCCGAGCTCGTACCAATCAGGGCTACCATAGAGAGGCAATTTGAGCAAGAAGTTCACAAAAGTGGCGGTAAAGCCTACGATGGCCCCGGCGACTGGGCCGTTGAAGTAGGCGACGATGACGATAATGACCATATTGAGCGCCACCATGCCGCCGGGTAACATCGGGTTGGGTAGCCCTTGTAAGAGCAATCCCAAGGCGCAATAACTGAAAATTCCGATGAGTATAGAAGTCCAGTGCTGGCGCAATGCTGAGCGGACAGTTTCGCGTTCCATAAGTTCCCTCCAAAGTCCCATACAGGCAAGGCGCATTATATACCAATATAACCCAAGTTGTCACCTGGGCTGATTTGGAGATTTAGGACACGGATTTTACGGATTACACAGATTTTTTAGGTTCTTATCCGTAAAATCTGTGCAAATCCGTGTCCTGTAAATATTCTGGCGAAGGGGTTGGGTATATCCAAAAATTTCGCCGCTGGTGGGTTTTGACAGGCTCACCCACCGCCTGCCGAACCCGCCGCCTTTACCTTGTGTGCTACTTTTACCTCAATGCGAAAAATCTGTTTGTAGTGTACTGTGTCAGCTTGTGTCTAGCTGTAACACGGGTGCTTGATTAGCATAGCCAGTGTTTTTTGTGAATTTTGGGATGGGTTCTCAGGTTATGGTAATTATACAAGGAAAAAGAGCAAAACGGAAGGGGGAGCCTGATTCAGGCTCCCCCTTGTGAATTTGCTCTACAGTCTTAGTGGCTCACGAATCTGTTCGTAGTAATCGTTTTAACTTTTGCTAATGGCAGAAGCTGTCACTACAGAGGCATCTGTGCGCCAGTGCGACTTAGTTTTCCTGTACAAACACCGCCGTGGTGCGCGCCGGGATGGTGAAGGTGCCGGTATTAGTATCGAAGTTCGCGGTGCGCACAACCGGATCATAGCTGGCCTGTTGGATGGGGTGGAGCAGGAGCACCGCATTAATCAGGGCCGCTTCGGTGAAGACCACCGGCTCATCGGTAGCGTTGAAGAGCACCACGATTTGATCGTAAGGCAGGCCGTAAGGGCTGGTCGTATCCGTGAGACTCATCACGATCAGGCCGGGGATTTGCGTCGGGCCGGTGTTGTGGAAGGCCAGTCTATCTTGCACTTCTTGTTGCGTCCGCAAGCGGAAGAGCGGGGAGCTCTGGCGGATCGCCAGCATCTCCTGCAAGTGGTGGACGTTGCTCAGGATATCGGTGTGGGTGGGGAGCAACGCCGGATTCCCCAGGCGTGGCTCGATGAGATACCAGTTGTCAAAGTTCTTCTCGGCTATGGGCAAACCCACACCCCAGTTGTTGTGCTGGTAGGTGAAGTCGAGCTTGTTGAACCAGTCGCCGGAGTTGTAGCTGTCCCGATCCATGGATTTGGAGCGGAGCATATCACTACCGGCGTGCAGGAAGGGCACACCCTGCGAGAGCGTGACGATGCTCAAGCCGACGTTTTGCGCGCGGACGCGCTCATCCATGGTGGCGCCATCCGGCATCTTGTACTGGATGATGTCGTAGAGGGTTTGGTTGTCGTGCTTGGAGATGTAGACGATGTGTTCCTGCGGGTCTTGGGTATAGCCGCACGGCTGTCCGTTATAGTCTACCTGCGCGCCGGTGACGGTTGCGCCGGTGCGGTCTACGAAGGTGTAGTCGGCCAGGTTGCCTGCCAACCCGACGCGAATCTGGTCAGTAGTGAGCAACAGCCGATTCTTTTCCGCCACTGAGCCACTGTTCATAGCGTTGGGGTCGTAGAAGAGGCCGCTGATGAAGCCCTGGTTGCTCACCAGCGTATTGCCGCCATCGAACGGGCCGCCGCCGCGCACGGCGTCGCGCAGGCGATCGCTGAACGTGCCGATGCCGGTGCCGGCCATGTTGAATTGGGTTGCGTTCACGCCCCGCGCGTTATCCGCCACCTCGCCGAAGTTCCAGCCTTCCCCGTAGAGGTAGATTTGTGAGCCTTCCACGCCATCCTCGGCCAATGTCAGCGCATCGAGCGCGGCGCGCACGTTGAGCATGTTGTCCTTCATGTGGTGGCCCATCAGGTCGAAGCGGAAGGCATCTACCTTGTACTGTGTGGCCCACAACACTACGGAGTCTACCATCAGGCGTTCCATCATGTTATGCTCGCTGGCGGTATTGGCGCAGCAAGTGCTGGTCTCGACCTGCCCGATGCCGTTCAAGCGATGATAGTAACCTGGCACGACGCGATCTAACACGGAGTTGGCATGTTGGCCGGAGGCGTTGGTGTGATTGTAGACCACATCTACCACTACGCGCAACCCCATTTCATTGAGGGCTTGCACCATCTCGCGGAATTCCACGATGCGGGTGGTGCCGGTGGGGACGGTGGAGTAGCTCCCTTCGGGGACGTTGTAGTGGAGCGGGTCGTAACCCCAGTTGAAGCCATCTTGGTCGCCGGTGGCCGCAATTAGTTGTTGTTGCATGGTAGAAGTGGGCGGATAGGAGGCCAGCGTGGCCCAATCCGGCTCTTGCCACTGTGATTTATCTTCGTTGATGGTGGCGATGTCGAAGACTGGCAACAGGTGCAAGTGGTTCAGGCCGGCATCGGCCAATGCCTGGAGATGCTCAATCCCATGCGTATTGGTGAGCGTGAAGGCGGCAAACGTGCCGCGAATGGCTTCTGGCACCGAGGTGTCGTTGACGCTGAAGTCGCGGACGTGGATTTCGTACACGACGATGTCTTCCGGGGCGACCAGTTCCGGCTTGACCAGGGTATCCCAGCCCGCCGGGGTCAACGCTGGATCGTTCAAGTCAACGATCTGGCTGCGGGTGCTGTTCATGGAGAGGCTCACCGCATAGGGGTCGGTCACCATGTTATGCTCGACTTGCCCTGTGCTGTGGATGTAGACTTCTACTTCATAGAGGAAGTATTGGCCGTTCCAACTCGGGTCGCCCTCGATGCTCCACACGCCATAATTGGCATCGTGAGTCATCGTGTAGGTTATGCTTGTGGTAGTTGCCGCATCAGCAAAGACGTGCAGCGTTACATTTCGTGCAGTGGGTGCCCAGAGCGAGAGCGAGGGGGTGGTGCTGCTGTAAGTTACGCCGAGTGGCCCGGCGTAGGTGTAGAGATCGTCGAGTACGCCAGGGATTTGCAGACCGGTGGCGTCTACCAGTACGCCGCCGGCAAACGCGGAGACGGCAATCTGTCCCTTGAGTAGGTCAGGGACAGCGGCCAGATCGGTTGCATTAATCTCCCAAGCCGGAATGCCGGTGAGATGTGGGAACTTGGCGGCAATCGGGCCAGCGATGTTGCCATTGCGGGTGAGGGTGTAGACCGTCCCGCCGGAGATACCGTTGCTGTCGAGCACCAGGCCACCCGTGGGGGCCGCGTGCAAGTATACTGCATCCGCTGCCTGCAAGGGATTCCACCCGATGGTGTTTTCGCTCAGCCAGTAGGCTCGTTGCCGGTTGATATCGCCAATGGTCAGCCCAGCGCAGACGCGCTCGGCGACGTTGAGGGCAATGGCCGGGTGGGTGAATTGTATACCAGCACTAAAAAGGTTCTCTCCGTTGTTTCCTTCGACAATCCAGATTTCGTACCCTTTGCTGCTCAGGTTGAGCGTTTGATCATCTGGTACATCTTTGGCGCTGCCGCGATGGAGGATGTAGTTGAGTTCGGTGGCACCGACGTTCAGCGGTACATCGAAGTAAACGCCGAATGTATCCTGCCCATCGGCCTTGCGCGGCGTCGTCCAGCCGGGGTCAGATGCGCCGACCCAGGTGTGTAGGCCCCAGAAATCGTTGAAATCGGTGCTGGTGTAGTCGCCATAGTCGCCCAGGCAGCGGTGATAGTGGATGGTGGCGACGTTGATAGCAGCGCCTTTTTGCGCGTACCAGCCTTCGGCGTCTGCCGACTTGATCCAGATTTCGTAATTCTCTGCGGGGGTGTAAGCGCGCTCTGGTTCTTGTGTCCCCGCGCCGTTATGGACGATGAGATTTAGCGTGCGTGTCAGCGCCAGGGTGGGGTAGATGTTGGTGGTGATGCTATACACTGCGCCGAAGTCGTCGTAGCTGCTGGGCATTTCCCGGTTGGGCCAATCGGTCAGCGCGGGATCGCCATCTTGCCAGAGATGCAAACCCCAGTCGGTGTAAGTATCATCAGCCCGGTTGTAGTGGACGAGGGTTGCGCCCATGGCTTCGGCACGTGAGGTGTAGACGGTCGTATCGCCAGAGACCAGCCAGATTTCGGGTGTTAGAGCCGGGGTGAAGGAGCGATCTGGTTCCGGATCCTTGTTGTCGCCACGATGGACGATGATACCTACGGACTCGTTAGGATCATCAATGCGGATAGCAACATACGCGCCATCAGTGCCGATGGCACTGAACTTCTTCGGCTCGGTCCAGGTGGGCGCTTCTTCAGGATTGAGACCGCTGCCCCAGAGGTGCAGGCCCCAAAAGTCGTTGTAGTCGCTGCTGCTGAAATCGCCGTAGTCGCCATCGGGCCGGTAGTAGTGAACGATGGCATAAAACTGATCCATTGGCGACGGCTGCGCTACTACTGCGCTGACGACGTTGTTCTTGTAGTTGCCATTGAGATCGTTGACGATGGCCTGGAAGGTGATGGGCGTCCCGTCCGGGATACCACTTACATCGTAGAAGATGCGGTAGGGCGGGTTGGCGTCTGTGCCGATGTATTCGTAATCGCCATCATCAATCTTGATGGAGAAGTTGACTTCAGTGTAGATGTTGTCTTCGCTCAAGGTCACGCCTATTTCGACGCGGCCATGCACGTTGCTATCAGCAACGGGTGTATAGAAATCCAGATCGGGCGCGGCACTGCTGGCACGGACGACGTTGCCGGTCGCAGCGCTGTGGGTCGCCGTGGACGTTGCGGAAGCGTTGTTGAGGACGAGCGGTAAATAACAAATATGGCGATCCTGTTCAGCCCGGTAGATGGCGACGCCAAAAGCGGGCAGGGTCACAGACAATTGTTTATCCGCCGTGGAAGTGATGATCTCGCTACTGTTGAGGGGGTAGACGCTGGTAAACATATGATCCGCTGTATAGACCGGGAAAGTAGCCGAGGCCGCTGTGGCAGCATTGTTCAGGACGACCACATACTCAATCTGCTCATCCCGTTCGATGCGCGAGAAGGCGTAGATGCCCGCGCTTTCTTGCCCGTAGCGGTGAATTTGCGCGCCACGCCGCAGCGCGAGATGATCAGCCAGCACGCTGCTGTAATCGGCCAGGGTTTGATAGAGGGGGTGGGTCGGGTCGAAGTTCTCATCCGCGTACGTGGCCGTGGTGCCAAAGGGCGGGTAATCCTCGTATTCTGCCACCTGGCTCGCCAGCATGTCCTGGCGGGCGTCTTTGTCATTACTTGCACCGGTGAACCCTTGCTCGTCCCCGTAGTAAACAACCGGGAAGCCGCGCGCAAAGAACATCAGGGCATGCCCCAATTGGCTGCGGGCGACCATTTCAGCATCATCAGTCATACCTTCGTTGCGCATAAACGCCCCGAAGCGCCCGATGTCATGGTTGCCAATGAAGTTCGCCAGCTGGTAGGCGTTGCTGTCAATATCGGTGTAGTAGTCGTCATTGGCGAAGAGGGTTTGCAGGTTGTTGGTGGCTTCACTCTTGATAGCAAAGCCGTAAGCATGGCCCTGCATCTGGAAATCCAACACTGAGGGCAGCATACCTTCGGTGGTGTAAGTGCTCAGGTAGGGTGTGCTATATTGGAATACTTCGCCGAACATGAAGAAATCCGGTTTGCCGTTGTTCACGGCATAATCCATCACTGCTGGGATTACTTCTTGCCAGAATTCGATATTGACATGCTTGACCGTATCAATGCGGAAGCCGTCGATGTTGTAGTTAGTGATGGTGTTGGTGAAGATGTCAATGAAGCCGAGCACCACATCGGGATGTTCGGTGAATAGATCGTCTAGCCCGAAGAAATCGCCGTAGGTGTTGCTCTCGCCGCTGAAGGTGGAGTCCCCCCGGTTGTGGTAGTAGATGGGGTTGTTCAACCAGGCCGGATTCTTGATGGTGGTGTGGGCCAGATCTTCGAAGATGGGGGTGTAGGGGAAGCTGATGGTGGGATCAAGCTCTGGGAATGTGCTCGTGCTGACGTAATCTTGGTCATCAAACACGACGCCGTCTGCGTCCCGGTACGGGTAATTTTCCTTATTACGGTAGCTGTATTCCCCTTCCGCATACGCGATATAATCGGCGGTGTGGTTGACGACAATATCGAAGTAGATTTTGATACCGCGCTCTTGGGCCGCGGTGATGAAATCTACCATTTCCTGCTCAGTCCCCAGGTGGGGATCAATGTTTTCGAAGTCTTGAATCCAGTAACCGTGATAGGCACCGCCGATGCCGTAATCTGTCCCGCTATCAGATTGGGTGGCGCGATTGACGAAGACGGGGGTTAGCCAGAGAGCGGTGACACCTAAGTTTTGGATGTAATCGAGTTGCGCCTCTAGCCCGGCGATGTCGCCGCCGTGGAAGAAGGATTTATCGGTGGGTAGATAGCCGGTTTCGGTGAGCGTGCCGCCGGGGAATAAGCCTTCATTGTTGGTGGCGTCACCGTCGTAGAAGCGGTCGGGTAGCACAAAGTAGAAGACTTCATCCTGTACCGCGTGGCTGATCGGCGCGCGCACCAGGTCGAGGTCAATAGGCGGCAGTAAGGCCGCTACGTTCACGGTCACATCATCGGTAGCCGAATCCCAGCTGATGGTGACGATATCGCCAGCGTTGGTAACTGTGAAGCTCACATTGCTGCCGGGAATATCGCCGCCCCAGGCTTCGTTGAAGGCGATTTTGAACTCGTAAGCGCCGGGAGGGATATCAGCTGAGACGAGGGTATACATGCCATCGTCGTCCACATCGGTAAGCAGGCTGTTGACACATTCCGGTTGCCAATCACCGGAACAACCTAGCTCGCTCTGAAAACTACCTGCCGCTACGGCAACCGCGTCTTGCGTGGTGTCCAGCACGGCGTGGGTCTTATGGTCATAGTAGAAGGTGACGGTCACAGTTTCTGTGACATTGATGGATCTGTCGCTGCCGGGATAAGCTACGTCCCAATTGTTGTTCAGGGCCATCTTATATGTGTAGTCACCCATAGGGACGTAGAATTGTTCACGCCAGACGCCATAGCCTTCATAGGCCAGGTGGGTTTCTGTGCAGGAGGGCGTCCAATCCCCACAACTGGAGATTTCGCTTTGCAGAGTCCCGACCAGAGTCACGCTGGTGGGATCTGCGGCGAGCGAGGTGCGAGACGTGCTGTCTGCGGCTTCTGCAGGTTGCAGCGACGCCATCGTGGGGATGAGCGGGGTGAACATTCCCGAAAGTAACATCAAAACCAACATCAGGGGTAAAATCTTACGCGTCATAGGTTTGCTCCTTAGCTATAGTTATTGAAGAGTTTTTCTCGATGAGAGGGGCTTTACGTTTATGCTTACCATTTACCTCCTTGCATATGTATGAAAAAAGCATTGCGGCAAAAGTAGCACGCTAGGTGGAGGCAGTGGTTGCGCCTGTCGAAACCACTGCCTCCGGAATTTTCGGATAGGTAGCTAACCCATAACATGAGGGTAAAGTCGGTATGCGTGTGACTTTTTCCCTAATGCAATTATACACAGATAGCGTTAAATTAGCAATCCTTGCGCGCATAGCAAATCGGTTTGCTCACTAAATTTTATCCATAGCGAGGGCAAATTGTCCGGAGAGTTGGGGGTTGTCTAGTCGGATACAGACCGAACTTGTTGAAGTGATGGGATTTGTGGCGTTGGATGCACATCGCCCCCTTGCTGCGGCAATGGGGGCGGTGTTGCGGGAGTTCTGATAGTGGTTACGGCTCGCACCGTTCTGGTTCAGGGAAGGGGACACTGCCCTCCCAGCGTAGTGCGGTTTCACCGGAGATAATCCACAAAGTTAAGGGGATAGATTTGCAGTGTTGCCATTGAATGGTGAGCGTATTGCCGGAGAGCGCTGTATCGCTGTGTACATTATCCCGGTAATAGCGGTAATCGCCGGTTCCGCCGTTAGCCTGTAGCGTCAGCGTGCCCACCCATATGTTGCGAGCGTTGTCTTCGCGCCAGCGCACCACGACTGGGCTGTCAAAAGTGAGCGGGGGGGGAGGGGTAAGGTTGATCTGTACGCCTGCGAAGGGCGTGGGGGTGAAGGCCGGGATGTCGTCTACCGTTACAGAGATGCGCAGCGGGTTGGCAATGCGCCGTCCTTCGGGTAACTGCACCTCCCACTCGGAGATATATTCGCCTGTAGTGGTCGGGGCGAGCAAGGGTAGCAGCACTTGGGTGCGGTCGCCCACTGCCAGTGTACCGAGCGGTAGCGTTTCTGGTGCACTGAACATTTCTCCGGAGATAAAGACCAGTTGTACGCCTTCTGGCCAGGGGCAGTTGCCGGCGTTGCGGAGGGGGATATACACGGTTAACCGTGTGCCGGGAGGCACTGTCGTGTCGGAGGGTTGAATGTAGAGTCGTCCCACGTCGGCGCGGAATACGCAGGTTGCTATGGGCGTCGCGGTGGGATCGGGGGGAGGCGTTTCGCTTGGTAGCGTGACAGTCGGCGTGACAAGCGGGGACAGCGTGGGCGTAATCACAGCAATGTTGCCATTGTCCGGCGCCGGAACTGTGGGGGGGGGCGTGGGCATTTCCAGAAATGGGAGCGTGATGAGTCCGTTCGCTGCGCCCCAGCCGGTCAATCCCAGGGCCAGCACCATCAGTAGCGCGATGATGCTGCGTACGAACCATAACCGCTTGCGATGGGGGCGCGGCGACGGTTCGACCGTAGGTAACGGTACTGGTTCCAGTAAATGTTGCACTGGTAGTGAGGGCCAGGTGCGCAACAATGGCTCGTGATCGTCCGGTAGCAACGTAGGGCTGGGACGAGAGGGGGTTACAGTGGCGGGGATGGGTGTGAGCGGTGCTGATTGGGTTTCCAGGCCGGTGGCGACTCGCAACGCGTGGGCCATCTCTGCGCCAGTTTTGAAGCGTTCCTGAGGCTTTTTTGACAAGGCTTTGAGAATAGCTGCTTCTAATTCGGGTGCAATACCCGGTACGGTTTTGCTGGGCAGCGGGACCGGATCGTTGATGTGCTTCATAATGAGGCCCATCGGCACATCCGCATCAAAGGGCAGGCGTCCGGTCAACAGCTGGTATAGTACCACACCTAGCGAGTAGATGTCTGCCGCGCCCTCGCCTGGCTGTCCCAGCCCTACTTCGGGAGGCATGTAGGCCGGGGTGCCGACCATGGCTCCGCTGGCGGTCAGCCCTTTGAGGTTCATCATCCGCGCGATGCCGAAATCTGTTAGTACTGGCGTTTCTTCATCGGTGAACATAATGTTGGCGGGTTTGATGTCGCGGTGAATCATGCCCCGCTTGTGGGCGTAATCGAGCGCCTCAGCGATACCAGCGGCGATGCGGGTGGCTTTTTTGGGTGGTAGCGGTGCGTCTTTGAGCAGATCCTTGAGCGTTGGTCCATCAATGAATTCCATCACCATGTAGTAGACATCCAGTGCTGGGTCATACTCGAAATCAATCACTTGCACGATATTGGGATGACGGAGGGTGGCGACGATACGGGCCTCGCGTTGGAAGCGTTCGATAAACCCATCTTCCTCAGCGAGGAAGGGGTGCAGCACTTTTAAGGCCACCATGCGGTCAAGGTTGACCTGCTGGGCCTTGTAGACTTCAGCCATGCCCCCATGACCTAAGTGCTCGAGCACCTGGTACTTGCCGAGGGTTTTATCAACGAGAAAGAGGACGCTGCTCAAAATAGGCTCCGTGAGTTAGGGAAGCTGGTTTTGTTCCTGGCAGGCGCGGACAAAATCGCGCAATGTATCCCATGCCTGTTCGAAATCCTCAGCAGGTACCAGGATGTGGTCTCGGGAAAAGGCGGAGATGGGAAAGATACTGATGCCCTGCTCGGACAGTGTTCCGGCGAGTGTCGCTATGTAGCCCACCAATCCCAAATCTAGGGGAAGATCGAAGGTAATGAGGCGGTAGGCCGGGGATTCGTTGGTAACTTGTAGTGTCGGGCGGAGGGGTTCCCACGTTTCCAGGGGGAGCACCAGGGTAAACTCGTCCTTATCACGCAATAGGGCTAGAAAGGGATGTGTAATGTGGGCTGCCAACTGGTGGGCGGCTGCGCTATGTGTGGGGGCAATGCCTAAAATCACATAGTCCATCCCATCGGTGAACAAATGTGTCTCAGCAAGCACATGTGCCAATCCCGGCGGCAATTCCATGTTATACCTCACTGTAAGATTATGCAGGTTACGGGTCAGCCCGCTCAATTTCTACCTGTTATTATACCCTCGAACAGAAGCAGGGCAAGGGGCGGGCATAGGACTATCGCATTTGATCACTCGTTGCAGAAATGCAGCCTAATGAATTTTAAGAAATTAATCCGTAAATAAGGTTTTGTGTCAAGTTGGTCGTTCTAAAAATAAAATGATACCCCCTATCCCCCTGCCCCCTTTCCCCCGCAAGCGGGGGAAAGGGGGGATTTTTTTGTGGGTTTTTTGGGCGGCGGCTTTGCCGCCGCCCAAAAAACCCGTTGTTTTCTCCCCCTCCCCGCGCCGCACAGCGGCGTGGGGAGGGGGCAAGGGGGTGGGG
>CAZDDI010000078.1:0-17258 GCA_964504195.1 uncultured Anaerolineales bacterium | reverse complement strand
CCTGAGTGTACCAGATAATTCGTGATTTGGTTTACGTTTTACGCGAATGGTCAGTGAGTAGTTACGAAATTATTACATATTCGGATACATCACGATTTTCCCACTGTTGCCCGAGGCCATGATTTCCATTGCTTCTTGCCAGCGGTTCAGGGGGAACTCGTGCGTGATAATAGGGCGTAAATCCACCGCACCGGAAGCCAACAGCGCGCGCATTTGGTACCAGGTTTCCCACATCCGCCGGCCGGCGACCCCATACATTGTCACACCCTTCATAATGACCAGATTGTTGAGATCAAAATCGGTCAATGTGCCGGGGGCCAATCCCAACAGCGAAGCTGCCCCGCCGGGCTTGAGCAATCGCAGCCCTTGCACCAATGCCTGCGGTGCGCCGGACATCTCCAGCAGCACGTCGAATCCTTTTCCACGCACGGCATCCTGTGCTCTCTGGAACAGGTCTTCTTCCGCTGGATTTACAGCTAAGTCCGCGCCCACCTTGCGCGCCAGTTCTAGCCGGTAGGGGCTTAGATCAGACACGATGATGATCTCTGCGCCGAAGGCCCGCGCGACGGGAATGGACATTAACCCTGCCGGGCCACAACCGGTGATGAGCACTGTTTTGCCCCGCACGTCCGTCGTTGCAACGGTATGCACGGCGTTACCGAAGTTTTCTTGCAGGCTGGCGACCGCTACGGGCATATCAGCTGGATTTTTCCAGGCGTTCTCCACGGGGATAGCGACGTATTCAGCATAACAACCGTCAATATCCACGCCGATGATGCGCGTGTTAGGGCAGATATGCGCCAGCCCTAGCCGACATTGCTGACACACGCCGCACACGATATGGCTTTCCGCCGAGACAAAATCACCCACGCCCGGTTCATTGGGACGTACTTGCTCGCCTACCGCTACAATTTCGCCCGTGAATTCGTGCCCCACAATTAGCGGCGGTTTGATACGCCCCTGTGACCAGCGATCCCACTTGTAAATGTGAACATCCGTGCCACAAATCGAAGTAGCCTTGACTTTAATCAATACATCGCGAGGGCCGGGAGCCGGCACGGGGGACTGCACGAGCTCCATGCCGGGGGCTGCTTGCAACTTGGCGACAGCTTGCATCTCAGTCATACCTCTATGCTCCTTTCTTACCGCAGAATTGGGGTATAATAGAATCTACTCGAAAATCCATGTAGGTGCTGGTTACGCCTGCCGAAATCGTGTTGGGTCTCAACCGCCTCGATCAGCGGCGGAGTTTTGAATAGGTTCTAAGGCTAGTGCAAAGGTGCTTTGCACACCCAGTATAGCACTCTGCTTCTGGGGTATAAAGAGCATAGAAGGTAAAATCAGGATGACATCTGTAATATGTGATAGCGCAGTTCTTCCCAAAAAAGGCAGGGCGGTTCTATCCAACGGGCCTTCGTGGTATACTTAAAAGAAGGCGCTTCAGAAGCATACCCATAGCTTTCCTGTTGAGGCTGCCACAATCCACATTATATCACAAAGGGAGTTGATACGATGAAGCATTTTCTCACGTTAGCGGATTTTACACCCGAAGAAATTCAGGGCTTGTTGGATTTGGCCGTGCGTCTCAAGACAGAATGGCGCGCGGGTGGTAACTCGCCTTTACTCAAAGGCAAAGTGCTAGGGATGGTCTTCCAGAAGCCCAGTCTGCGCACGCGAGTTTCGTTCGATATGGCGATGCTGCACCTGGGGGGACACGCGCTGTATCTCTCGCCCAACGAGATTCAATTGGGCAAGCGCGAGAGCGTCGCAGATGTCTCGCGTGTGCTGGCACGCTATGTGCAAGTAGTGATGGCTCGCGTCTTCGATCACGCCGATGTGGTCGAACTGGCGCAGTGGTCGTCCGTGCCGATTATTAATGGGCTATCGGATTACGCGCATCCTTGCCAGGGTATGGCCGATTTCTTGACAATGTTGGAACACAAGGGCGAGCTCAAGGGCCGCAAGTTGACCTACTTGGGTGACAGCAACAATGTCACCCACTCACTCATCTTTGGGGCGACCAAGCTAGGTATGGATTTTGCCCTGGGTGCGCCGGCAGGCTATAGCTTGCGCGCGGATGTGATGGAACTGGCGCAGAAATTCGCGGCAGAGAGCGGCGCCAAGATCACGGTTGCTACTGATCCTCACGAGGCTATTAAGGACGCAGACGTGGTCTACACTGACACCTGGACCTCGATGGGCCAGGAGGCCGAAGCTGAAGAGCGCCGCAAAGTGTTCCCGCCCTATCAGGTCAACACGGCGCTATTGGCTCATGCCAAGCCGGATGCTATTGTGATGCACTGCTTGCCTGCGCACCGGGGCGAGGAAATCACCGATGAAGTGGCTGATGGCCCGCAATCCGTACTCTTCAATCAGGCCGAGAATCGGATGCACGCTCAAAAGGCGATTCTGGTCTGGGCGTTGGATGCGGCGTAAGGTCAGTATTTTGGAGCCTTAAAGGATGCGTGAGACGTAACCAGAGAACGCTTCACGTTTCACGCATCACGTTTGATTTATTATACAGGGGGTGAGCCGTGGCCGGTAATCGAGCGCGATTCGAAGAGTTACTGCAAAAAGCCAACGATCTGGTCTGGGCCGAGAAGTGGCCGGATGCCGTTGCCAATTTCCGCAAAGCTTTACAAGAATTTCCCGAAGATGTGCGCGCGCTGATGGGCTATGCCTGGTCGTTGCTCAACGCTGGCGAGCAAGAAGAGGCTCTGCAAATTTATCAACGTTTGGCGCGGCTCACCCCCAACGATCCCGGCCCTTATGAGCGCATCGGTGAGATTCTGGAACAGCGTAATGAAAACGATGGTGCCGCTCAGATGTACATGCGGGCCGCCGACATTTATCGCGCGCAGAAGCTCCAGAAGAAAATGCTGACAGCGATGGAATCTACGGTTCGGGTAAATCCCTACATTGATCGTGGTTGGGCTGAGCTGCTCAAGCACTATCAGGATCAGGGTGAGGTCGAGCCAGCAGTGCAAGCCACTCTTTGGCTGGCCCACCTCTACCACGAAAAACATCCCCAGTGGGCCATTGAAGTTTGTCGGCAGACCCAGCGGCTCACTCCGGGCGACCGGCGACTGGGTCAGGTAATGACGCTGCTCCAAAGTGGGCGGCGCATTCCGCCGCCTAACGAAATCGCCGAGGAAAACCCGTTCCAGATTGATGACAGCTTCTTCGAGACTGAAGAGGATGTCAGTAGCGAGCAGGGCAGCCCCATGGAGATCACCCGGCAACGCGCGCTTGAAGAGCTGGCTGAGTCTATTTTCTCCGATGAACGCCCTACCGCTCGCGGCATGACTGAGGCCGAGGTAAGTATGTTGATCGGCAAGGCCGTAGACGCGCAAACGCGCGGCGACCTCATTGAATCTATTGAAGCGTATGAGCGCCTCGTGCGCGCCGGGGTTAGCATGTCCTCTATCCACTTCAACCTGGGTCTGCTCTACAAGGAACAGATGCGCTTTACTGATGCTATCGCGCAGTTTCAACATTCCTTGCCTGATGCTGAATATGTGCTTGGCAGTCGCTTTGCACTGGGCGAGTGTTACCAGGCCAAAGGTAGCTTCGGCGAGGCTCTGCAAAATTTCCTGGAAGTAGTCAAAATCGTTGATCTCACTACTGTGCAACGAGAGCAGGCAGACGATCTTATCCGCGTGTATGAAGGACTGGCGCAAAATCTGGTCAACACAGGCGAGCCGGAACGTGTGCAACAGCTCATGCAAACACTGGTAGAGTTTCTCAGTCAACGTGGTTGGGAAGAGGAAGTCCTCAAGGCCCGCGAGCGTCTCGATGGGCTGGCACGCAGCGGCACGGTACTGAGTCTGGCGGAAATTATCAGTCTACCTGGCTCAGAAGATATTCTTCGCTCGGTTGCTCTTGCTCAGGAGTATGTGCGGCGTAAGAAAGTCTACTCGGCGCTTGAAGAACTCTTCCACGCGATCGGTCTCGCGCCTTATTACTTACCTTTACATCACCTTTTGGGCAGCATATTCCTGGAGGCCGGTAACTTTGATGCGGCATTGGATAAGTATAAGGTCATCGCCCGTGCCTACGAAAACCGTGATCAGATGTCGCTGGCGTTGGCGACGTATCAACAGGTACTGGAAATCTCCCCGCTTGACGTGAATATGCGTAGTCGGGTCATCCAACTGCTTAAGCAACGGGGGCAGATTGATACCGCGCTTGACAATCTGTTGCAGATGGCCGATGCTTACTACCAGCTGGCGCAGCCAGATCGCGCACGTGATACTTATGTGGATGCGCTGAATCTCTCGCCGCGCGGTGCTACGGAGCACAATTGGGCGGTACGCATCTTGCATCGCATGGCCGATCTGGATATGCAGCGACTCGATTGGGGCGTTGCTATTAAGGATTATGAGCAAATTACTAAAGTCGCTCCTGATGACGAGCGCGCGCACCTGGGTCTGTTGCGGCTCTATCCGCGTGTGGGCAAGGCGCATCTGGGCATGGGCGCGCTCGACCGGTTAATCCGGCAACATTTGGAGAACAAGCGCGTAGAGAAGGCCATTACTATCCTTGAAGAACTCGTGCAGGAGGAACCTGAAAGCACACCCCTGCGCGCGCGCGTCGCACAACTTTACCTTAACCTCGGACGCCGTGAGAAGGCTTTGGAACACCTGGATATGTTGGGCGACTTACAATTGGATGCCGGACACAAAGAAGCTGCTGCTAAGACGCTCGAGGCCATTCTGGCTCTCAACCCGCCCAACGCTAGCGATTACGCCGGCCTGTACAAAGAACTTACTGGGCGCGAGCCGCCTGTGATGGGGAAGAGTGCGCCGGCAGCTGCTACGGAATAACTCCAGCCCGTTGTTGCCATGGCTGTAGGCGTGTCTGTGCTTCCCTTATGTTATTAAAGGGAATAACCAATTTATATGTGGGATCTCACCTGGGTATTACAACGGCTATCGTGGTCAGACCTGCTAGATATTTTTCTGGTGGCGCTACTGTTCTTCGGTCTTTTCTACACGCTCCGTGGGACGCGCGCCGTACCGTTAGTGCGCGGCATCACGGCGCTGCTGGTTGCTCTGGCACTGTTAAGTCGTCTGATCGAGCTGCGCGCCTTCTCCTGGATGATTCAACAATTGCTGCCGGCGTTGCTGGTAGCCGTCCCCGTTATCTTCCAACCTGAACTACGTCGCGCGCTGGAACGCTTGGGGCGCGGGCGACTCTTCCTTATTACCTCGCAAGATCAGTTGCGCGGTAACGCCATGCACGCCATCGTTACAGCTACACAACAGATGGCTGAGCGGCGCACTGGCGCGCTGATCGTCTTCGAGCGGCAGACTGGCTTGCAAGAGTACGTGGAGACCGGCATTCCTCTTGATTCCATTGTGACCACGGAGCTACTGTTAACGATTTTCGAACCCCATACTGTCTTACACGATGGGGCTATCATTGTGCGGGATGGGCGAATTGCGGCAGCGGCTTGTGTCATGCCGCTCACCGCTGCCTTTCTCTCCGATCGGCAGCTGGGTCTGCGGCATCGTGCGGGCATTGGCATTACCGAAGACAGTGATGCCGTTGCCCTGGTGGTTTCCGAGGAGCGCGGACGCATCTCATTAACCCACAATGGGCGCATCATCCGTGATTTGGACACGGGGCGGTTGGAATCCATCCTCAATACTTTTCTCAATCAACATCGTCCCGATGCTACGCCAGGGCTATGGCAGCGTCTGCGCCGTGCAAACCGGCGTAACGCAGGAGGTAAAGGGTGAGTCGCAAGATTACACAGAACCTCAACCTGGTGTTGCTCTCACTGGTACTGGCCTTTTTCTTCTGGGTTGTTGCGACCGAAGGGGAAAACCCCACGGAGCAAAAGACCTTTCCCGTGTCGGTGCCTGTGACGGTCAGTAATGTAGGCGTGGGGTTGAAGGCGTATGGGACTGAGCGAGCTACTGTGCGTGTGACCTTGCGCGCTCCACGCTCTGTCTGGAATTCACTTCAGACGGATGATTTACGCGCTTATGTTGATCTGACTAATGCCACGCCAGGCCATCAACGTGCGTTGGTGCAGCTTGAAGTCCGCCGTCAACCCGTTCGCGTCATCGAAATTTCCCCCGCCGAGATTGAGCTGACACTGGAACCGTTGGCTGAGAAAGAGGCCGTGGTACATGTGGTGCTGGAGGGGACGCCGGCATTAGGGTATATTACACGCACCCCGGCGTTAGCGCCTCGTGTCGTGCGTGTTCGCGGGCCGGAATCGCTGGTGGAACAGGTGGTGCGCGCGCAAATCACAGTCTCGGTTGAAAATCAGCGCCGCTCCATTCGTGCCGATTACAATCCTGCTCCGGTGAATGCGCTGGGCGAAGTCGTCCCTTACGTTGAAGTTTTGCCACAAAGTGTCACGGTTAACATTCCCCTTGAGCAGCTGAGTAACTTCCGTGATGTAGCTGTGCAAGTGCAGCTGGAAGGACAACTTGCGCCGGGATACCGGCTTATCAATATCGAGGTTGAGCCGCCTATTGTGACCGTCGTAGGACGTAATGATGTCATTCAGGCGATTCCGGGCTATTTGCCCACCGAGCCGATTGATCTGTCTGGCTTGAGCGCCAACGCGACACTCACAACGAGTCTGAAGGTTCCCGAAGGGCTTTCTGTGTTGTTGACCCCGCAGGTCATGGTCTCTATTACCCTAGAAGCCATCCCTGGCAGCTTTACACTCAACCTTACGCCGGAGCTGCAAGGGCTAAGTCCGCTGCTCACGGCTACCGTTGTCCCACAAACGGTTGCCGTGTTGCTCAGTGGGCCGCTACCATTACTCGATGATCTGACGCCGGATATGGTGCAGGTGCTGCTTAATCTGGAGGGGCTGGATGCAGGGGTACATATAGTGACCCCACAAGTATTTATCGCACTTAGCGAAATAACGACCAGGAGCGTGCTACCCGAATCTGTGACTGTGCAATTGCGGCGGCGTAATATAACTATGCAACCATGAAACATAAACCGTGAAACGTGATGTTTCTATTCACGTTTCACGGTTTGTATGAAAGTCAATTCAGGCTTATTTTTTCTCTACCAACCCCTTTTTCAGTGCATTGAGCGCTAACGTGGCGCATTTTACCCGCCCCATGCTCAGGCGCACCCCGCCCATCAACGTCTCGATGTCTGCCAATTCCATGCGGGCAACCTCTTCGGGTGTTTTGCCCACAACCTCTTCGGTCAGCATCGAAGCTGCCGCCATGCTCACCACGCAACCATGCCCCTGGAATTGCGCTTCGGCGATGCGCCCTTCCGCATCTAGCCGTGCGGTCAAGTGGACATGATCGCCGCAGGTAGGGTTATCTAATTCAATATTCACCGGTGCATCTTCTAGCAATCCGTAGTTTTGCGGATTGTGATAGTGTTCTAACATCAACTCACGATACATTTCACTCATAGCCATTCTCCATAACTGTATTTATTAATAGCAGCAGCGACCTTATACGCGCCGCAAGAATTTGACCACTTTATGCAAGCCTGCCACCAGTGCATCCACATCGCTTTCATCGTTGTAGATGTAGAAGCTGGCCCGCGCGGTCGCCGGTAGCCCGTAGCGGCGATGCAGCGGTTCGGCGCAATGCAACCCCGCGCGGATGCAGATGGCATCTTCATCCAGCAGTGAAGCGATGTCGTGTGGATGGATACCCTCCAGCGTGAAGGCGACCACACCGCCCCGCCGTTCCGCCGGTGGGCCTAAGATGCGCAGGCCTGGCACTTGTGGTAGCTGTGCCATTGCATACTTCACCAGTTCTCGCTCGTGCTGATGCACGGCCTCCATCCCCAGCGCCGTGAGGAAATCCACCGCCGCTCCCAGCCCCACCGTTTCTGCTATCGCCGGTGTGCCGGCTTCAAACTTGTAGGGTAAATCGTTCCACACGCTGCTGTATTTCTGCACGCTGAGGATCATATCGCCGCCAAACAGGAATGGGGGCATGGCTTCGAGTAACGCGCGACGGCCCCAGAGCGCCCCCACGGCTGGCCCGCCCATCTTGTGGCCCGAAAGCGCCAAGAAATCCGCATCAAGGGCCTGCACATCTACTGGCAGGTGCGGTGCGGCCTGTGCTGCGTCTATTACCACCAGTGCGCCAGCAGCGTGCGCCGCCGCCGCCATCTCGCGCACCGGCGGTAGCGTCCCCAATACATTCGACATCAACGTAAGGGCTACCACTTTTGCGCCGCCCGTCAGCAACTCCGCATAAGCGGCCTGATCGAGCTCGCCATCTACCGTTACCGGAATGTAGAGCAGTTCGGCCCTTTGCTGTTGCGCTATCTGCTGCCAGGGTACCAGATTCGCGTGATGCTCCATCTCCGTGATGATGATACGATCGCCCGGCTCGATATTTGTTCGCCCCCAACTGTAGGCGACCAGATTCAGCGCCTCGGTAGCATTGCGCGTGAAAATGACCTCAGCGGATTCGGGGGCATGGATAAAACGCGCCAGCTTCTCCCGCGCGGCCTCGTAAGCCTCGGTAGCTTCCTCCGCCAGCGAATAGATGCCTCGGTGGACGTTGGCGTAACTGTGGGTGTAGATGTGGGTGATAGCGTCTATGACGGCCTGCGGCTTTTGGGCGCTGGCCGCGCTATCGAGGAACACCAGACGTTTTCCGCGTACCTGGCGCTGAAGAATTGGAAACTGTTGTCGTAGTGTTGCGCTATCCCAAGCCATATTTCCTCCATGAAACTCGCCATTTATATTACGAGCTTGCGTTAGTGTTAGGGCAGCTAAGTGCCTGTTCTAAAATTTCGCCATCGGTCGAGACTGCCAGGGCCTGCACCTGTGCGAACTTTCGGTTAGGTTTTAAGTGTGCGTTTATCGCTTCCGTGTTTGTGCCAGGATTAATCCTACCACCACCACCAAGGCAAACCCAACCCCGCCCACGGCTGTGATTGGCAATGTGACCGGCCCTAGTGCGAGCATCGGTGTGCCGGTTTGCGGTGCGGATAGATCCACCAGCGGACGTGGGGTGGGGGTGGGCATGGGGGTTGCTTCTAGCGTCGGTTCGGGCGTGGGTTCCGGTGTCACTTGCCAGACCGGTTGTGTCGTAACGACTGGGACTGCGCGGTGCATAGCAAACACGTCCAATTGTTCCGCGCCTGCTTCGTTGAGCATCGTTCCTCGGTAGACCACCGCTAGTTGTCCGTTGGTGGGCTGATAGCTCAGCGCCGCACCCATTGCGCCAGTAAAACCCGCTCCTCCGGTACGGTATACTTCCCGTTCCCCCCAGCGCGTGCCTTCCCAACGCGTAGCGAGCAAGGCGGGTTGGAATGCGTCGTCGTGGCCCATCGTTGCCAGGTAGAAACCGCCCGCGTCGTCGGCAACCCAGCCTAGTGGGCCGTCCAGCCCTTCGAAGCCCGCGATCCGTGCCTGGAACGACCATTCCCGCGCGTTCACGTCCTGCCAGCGATGGAAGCGCGCGCGCGTGCCCCGCGCCTCAGCCCACATCAGGTGAACCTGACCGGTGAGCGTTGCTCGCAGCTGGGGCCAATCGAACGCGCCTTCAGCGACCAGGAACGGCAACGACCAGGTTTCCCCGCTGTCCTCAGAACGTATGTATTCGATGGCCTCTGGCGGGCCGATGCCGGGCAGCGGGGCGCGCACCCAGGCCACATGGATTACACCCAGCTCGTCCACCGCCAGCGTGGGGTGCTCCACCATCGCTACACGCGCCTCTACTGCATCAAAGATCAACGCCGGTTGCGACCAGCTTTCCCCGGCGTCTTCGGAGCGGGTGTAGTAGACTCCGCGCCCTTCGTTGAGTGGCGTCACATAAACTACATGTAGATTTCCGCCCAGATCAGCGACGATTTTTGGCTTATCGGCAGCCAATGCAAATCCAGAAAGTAGTGCCGGTTCGCTCCACGCGCCGGTGGCATAAGCGTCGCGCACAAAGGCGCGGCTGTAGAAGATCTGCCCCCCATTGCCGGCCCAGACCGCATGTAATTGCTGGTTCAATACGGTTAGCAGCGGTTCTTCGGCCCGGCCCTGCGGCGAACGTAATACTGCCGCCGC
The DNA here is from genome assembly GCA_964504195.1 of uncultured Anaerolineales bacterium. Classification (GTDB taxonomy): domain Bacteria; phylum Chloroflexota; class Anaerolineae; order B4-G1; family SLSP01; genus CAZDDI01. The sequence goes on along the minus strand of CAZDDI010000078.1, from coordinate 7,237 downwards.
ACGTGACCAGCTCTCCCCACTCCACACGGCGTAGTAGAGCGCTGTCGCTGTTGTGCCCGATGTGGGTGTCTCGCTCCATAGGACGTGGACGCGACCTTCTGCATCCATCACTGTAGATGGCAACCCCGGAGTCCCGGTGCTCCGCGAGACGTTCGCGGGCGTTGACCAGATTGGCGGTGGTGCAAAGGCCCATTCCACAACTTCCAGAGGGCTTTCCAGCACCCACGCTTCTTTGTCTTGTCCCTGACCCACTACCACCAACCGGTTGCCCCGCAGGATGAGTTGTAATTTTTCGAGATAGACCCGGCGTTGGAGCAGGGGATCTTCAAAGTTGAAACTGAGCGTTTGCAGCTCCGACCAGCGTTCTCCATCCCAAACGGCCAGCGTGAGCGCGGATAAGCCGGAGCCAGCCACCAGCAGCGCCTGTCCATCGGGCGTTTGGAGTGTCATCATCGGTTGCGCACAATCACGCAGACTGGTCAAGATGCGCTCGCGCTCGCCCCAGGTTGCGCCGTTATCGGCAGAGAGTTGCTGGTAAAGCGCGCACGCAGCGCGGCTATCCTGCCAGAGCAGCAGCGTTTGCCCAGCCGGGCCGGACAAAATCCGCGCGCGGGTGGGAGCCGTGTCAGTATCCCCTTCACCTACTGGTAGGGGCGTGCTCCAGACGTTCCCGTCGCGTGAGAGCGTTAACAAAGCCTGGCCCAGGCGCGGATCATCCCAGCTCAGATACGCGGTATTTTGAGCATCTACGGTCAACGCGAGGTGAACCTGTTCCGGCTGCAACCCACGGAAATAGCGCGTGGTGTACACCAGCGTTTGTTCACCCCAAGCATTGGCGCCCCGTCGGCGGATATAGATACCCGCCGGTTGCGCAGCGCTTTGTTCATTGCGAATGAACGTGAGCAACAGCCCGCCCTGCGGATCCGGCTCAACGCGGAAAGTCAATGCAGCGCGGGCGACTACCATAGGCGCAGTCCATGTCGTTGCTCCGATACGTAATTCGCTGTGTAAAATGCGCTTGATTTCCGGGCGAAAAGCATCGCCGCGATCCTGCCAGAAAGCGTGAACCCGCCCGCCAGTATCGGCTACAATCAGCGGCTTCTGTTCCCATACGATCCAAATCGCTTCGACATTACCTTCGGAATCCGGCTCCGTGTAAGTAATGATAGGGGCAATTTGCGGCTCACTCCAGGCGCCGCCGGAGTAAATGGCCGTCGTAAGACCATCGAAATCATCCCACCAGATAGCCTGGAGGATGCCCCCCGGCCCGGCCACAATCATCGGATCGGAAGCGGCTCCGGAGCGCGAGAGGTTGACCGGTTCATCCCACGGCTCCGGCGCTTGAGCGCGCAACGGCGCAACACTGCCCCCAGCAAGCAGCCCTATAAGTACGCTCAATAATAGGATGAAGTTTGATTTTCTCATACGTCTATTATACCTTATAATTGGCATTTAGTTAATGCTTGGCTAGGATATTATCATTGACTATGGCTCCAACAATGCCAGAGCCGCGCGCGTGTAGTCCGTGCGCTCAGTATCGCCTCGGCTTTGGTAGCGATACCACTGCCATTCCAATCGCATGGCCGCGCGTGGCAGACCCCGCACCAAAGCCGCGCCTTCTTCGATGCGTCCGTGCGCGATGAGTGCATCGCTGTAGGTCATCACCACCACGCGATCCCGATAGCCCGCGTCCCAGGCGGCCTGCGCGTGGAATAGGGCCTCGTCGTAATCGCCGCGTGAGAGCGCGAGCTGCGCCAAGCGCGTGCGTGCGGTGGGCTGTGCCGGGTCGAGCGTGAGCGCGAGCCGGTAGTAGCTCTCGGCTACGCTCAGGTCTTGCTGTTGGCGAATGTCATCGAGCGTGAGTGCGGCGAACTGTTTGTAATTGTAATGCGGCAGCTCCGTCTGCGCCTGGGAGACCGCCCCCAGATTGGCATACCATGCAGCAGGCAGGGATGGCCCTAGCCGCGCCGCGCCCCATCCGGCGAGCGCGAACAAGGCGACCCCCAGCACGCCGCCCCAGCGTCGTTGCGCTGGAACAGGTTGGTCGCCCTCAATGCGCAAACTCGCCATCACGACGCCAACAGGGACCCACAACAGCGGTAGCCATGCGCTTGTGCCGAAGGGATTGTCGCCCAGGCTGTGCAGCGCTATCGCCAGCAGCGCGAGCAGCCCGGCGACGAGCAGTGGCGGGGGATCATGGGCGCGACGCGCCAGCGCCCAGAGTCCACGCCAGAACGCAAGCATCCACAGCGTCAGAAGCGCGAACGCGCCAGGGATACCCTGTTCGAGCGCCACATCCACGAGCAGCGCGTGGCTATAGGCCATCGTGGGGACGTGGATGAGCTCCGCATAGACGGCATCGGGCAAGGCGAAACTGCCCAGCCCGCAGCCGGTGAAGGCAAAATCGCGTGCCAGCAGCAGCCCCCGGTAAGCGAGCCACTGCCGGTTGGCGATGTCCGGTATCCACGCCAGCAGGGCGCGAAACCAGGGGAGCAGCAGGAACATGAGGATGGTGAGCGCATCGCGGGCGAGCCAGGCGCGAAACTTGCGCCATTGTTGCGCCGGGGGGACGCGCGCCCGCAGCCCTTGCCAGACGAGCGTGAGATAGAGCGCCGCGCCCACCCCCAGCCACGCGCCCCGCGAGGTGGTAATCAACAGGCTCAGCGTCATCACCAGCGCGGTGAGCGTCCCCCAGAGCAGGCCGAGCCAGGCCCAGCGGGAGGGAGCGCGGCGCAGATCAAGCAGCAGGCCGAGGGTGAGGCAGAGCAGGGGGGCGAGCACGCCGCCCGCCACATTGGTGTTCGGCGCAGGGGCCGGAATGCGCCCCAGTTGCAACGCGCGCCCCAGCGCGGTGAAGGCTTCCCAATCCGCCGGGGACAGGCCCCAATCGTGGGTGGCGATGAGATACAGCCCCGTCGCCGCGCCGATGCCCGCCAGCACTCCCACTGCCCAGCGTAAGGCCGCGCGAGTGCGCAACCCGGCCAGGAGCAGATAGACCAGGGCGGCCAGAACCAATCCCCAGAACTTACGCCAGCCTACGGGGTTATCGAAGATTGCCAGCGCGCCGTCCCGGTCGTAGCCCGCCCACAGGCCAACGGCAGCGGAGAGCATGAAGAGTAGCAGGAGCAGGGTATCGAGGCGCGCGAAAAAGCGAAAAGGCGAGAAAGCGAAAGCATGAAAAAGCGCGTTGGCGCGTGCGGATTTCAACCTTCCGCCTTCAACCTTCCGCCTTTACTTCCAGCCGAGCGTTTCCAGGCCGATGCGGGCAGCGGAGGTGATGAGGCCCGGATCGCCCAGGAGCAGTTTGAGGTAGGTGAGCATCGGGCCGGGGCGGAAAGCCCACTCGCGGAAGGCGCGTTTGGCCCAGCGCTCCAGGTCTTCGGCCTTGAGGTTGGGGTAATCGAGCACGGTGGAGCGATCCATGTCCACCTCTTCCCAACGCGTGCCGGGGCGGAACCAGCCGTTTTCCACCACCTCGAAGAAGAAGGGCGTGCCGGGATGCGGCGCGGCGATGTGGAACAACACCAGGTCGAGCGGCAGCCGCTTGGCGAAGTCAATGCTGGCGCGGATGCTGGCCTCGGTCTCGCCGGGCAAGCCGATGATGAAGTAGCCCCAGTTCATGATACCGGCCTCTTTGGCCCAGCGCAACGCCTGTGTGACTTTTTCCGGCGTGATGCCTTTGTGCATCCGCTTGAGCATCGTCTCGTCCGCCGATTCGATGCCCCAGGAGATCATCCAGCAGCCCGTGCGGCGCATCAGGGCGAGCATCTCCGGGTCCACAAAATCCACGCGGCTGTTGCACGTCCATTTAACCGGCAACTTGCGCTCCAAAATGCCCTCGCAAATGCCCATAACGTGCTCACGGTTGACCGTGAACAGGTCGGTGTACATGTGGATTTTGCGGACGCCCAGGCCCACCAGCTGCTCGATCTCGGCCAGGACGTTCTCCGGCGAGCGGTAGCGCACGGATGCGCCGTAGGAGACGTGTTTGATGCAGAACCGGCATCCAGCCGGGCAACCGCGGCTGGGTACGATGAAGACATACGGCCCACCCACCAGCGGCGCGCGATAGGTCTGGAGCGGCAGTAGCTCGTGGCGTGGCAGAGGCAAGTCATCGAGGTTGGCGATGAACGGGCGCGGCGGGTTGATGGTGATTTCGGAGCCGTTGCGCCAGACGAGACCCGTGATGCGTGAAACAGGTTGCTGGTTACTCGTTGCTGGTTGCTCGTTGCTAATAGCTTGGGGCTTGAGGCTTGAGGCTTGAGGCTGGTCAAGCCAGGCGGGTTGCCAACCGGGATCAGTGGTGGTAAACAGCCGCTTGAGGCGCTCCGCAAACTCTGGCTCCATACCAGGCCACCAACATTCTCCATTCTCAATTCTCAATTCTCCATTCATCATTCGCCATTCGCCATTCATCGTGTCCACCAACTCCCGCAACGTCAGTTCTGGCTCACCCAGCAAGATGTAATCGAGCGCGGGATAAGCGCGCATGGTTTCCACCGGAATCGGCGTGACGTGGGTGCCAAAGGCGATGGTGATGGCACCGCGCGCTTTCGCTAGGAACGCGCCAAACATATCGTTCTGGAGCGTGGGCGCGGTGACTTGGGTAATGTAGTAGCGCGGGCGTTTCGCATCGAGCAGCCGCTCAAACTCCGCCCAGGTCATGCGCTGCGGGATGGCATCTACGACATCTACGCGCAGGTCGGGGAAGAGCGCGGCCATTTGCGCGAGGTCTACCTGCGGCCAGATCATACCCTCGCGGGAGCGGCGGCCCACGCGATGCTGGCTGCGAATCCAAATGCCCCGGTCGGGCGCGGGCGGGTTGACCAGGAGCAGATCTACCGCATCCGCCGGGCGTTGCTCCAGCTGCGCGCGCACAGCGGCATCGGCGTTGGGGAAGTGGGGAGAAGGCAACACGGGACGGATGAGCGCCCCCCGGTTGATAGGTTCAGTGTTCATAACGTAATGCGACCTGCGTACTGCGTAAAGGGAGCCAGCCGCAAGCAACCAGCAACCAGCTTCCAGCAACTAGCAACCAGCTTCTAGTAACCAGCCTAGCAAACATAGTGCTGCTCCAGGTCGTGTTGGATGAGCACCTCGCGCTGGCTGAGCTCTTCGAGGACGCGCATGACCACCCAGAAGATGCCCAGTTGGATGCCGAGCAGGAGTAGCATCGAGCCGGTGAGCAGGTAGAGCCAGAGCCGCTCGATGGGCCAGCCGTTCGCGCCGAGTGCGACGCTGGCGATGCTGAGAGCCAGCCCGCTCAGGGTCGCCAGTAGCCCCATCCACCAGAAGTGGCGATCCAGCGGCGGGTCGAAGATGGGACGACCAAACAATCCCATCTGAACCACGTCCTTGTTGAAGAGCGCCACCAGATAGTTGAAGGTCGCGCCCAGAGCGAAGAGATCGAAGCCCACCACGCCGCACACCATTGCCGCGAAGGTCGCCGCGACGCCGAGCGGCCCTAGTGCAGTGACGCCGGAGAGGCGGAAGCCCACCAGCCCCAATCCTAGCAGCGCACCGATGACGAACAGGCCGAAGCCCACCCCGCCGAGCAGCCGCGCCGGATTGTAACACAGCGCCGTCCAGATGATGGTGCGCAAGAAGCGCATCCCATCCTCCACCACGCTGAGTTTGGAACGGCCCAGCCGCTCCTCGTAAGCCATAGGGATTTCGGAGAGTTTCAGTCCCTCGTGAGCGGTGCGGGTGCTCATCACGGGGGTGAAGTTGAGGCCGTCGGGGAGCGGGTAGAGCTTCGCCAGGGCCGCGCGGCGGAAGACGCGCATCCCGCTGGCCGGATCGAGCACCCGTTGGCCGCTGAGCACCGTGACCATGTTCGACCAGATGAAATTGCCCACTTTGCGCACGAAGGGCATCCCACTGGCCGCGCCGGAGCGTCGCGAGCCGACGACGACGTCCGCGCCGGCGAAGATCTCCTGGCAGAGCGCGGGGAAGGATTCGGGCGGATAGGTGCCATCGGCATCGAGGAAGCCGAGCAGCTCGCCGGTAGCCGCGCAAAAGCCGCTCTTGAGCGCGGCCCCGTAGCCGCGATTGGGGCTATGTTGGAGCAGGCGCACATCGGCATAACCGCGCACAATCTCGGCGGTGCGGTCTTTGGAGCCGTCATCCACCACGATGAGTTCAAGCCCCACGCCGATTTCCGCGAGTTCCGGGCGCACAGCCAGCACCCGCTCAATGATTTCGGCGATACCGTCCTCCTCGTTGTAGGCGGGAATGATGACAGAGAGTAGCGTTGTTTCCATAAATTCTCCTGTGCGATAAAGCGAGAAGGCGAGAAAGCAACCAGCATCCAGTAACTAGATTCCAGTATCCAGCTTCCAGCAACCAGTTAATATACCTGCGCGCGAGGCGGGGGGGCGTGAACGTCAATGTCGCGTAGGATACGCGCGGGGACGCCGCCCACGACGGTGTGCGGGGGCACGTCCTTCGTCACCACCGCGCCCGCCGCGACCACCGCCCCTTTGCCCACACGCACCCCATCGGTAATGATGGCGGCAGAGCCGATCCAGACATCATCCTCTACCACAATCCCCTCCGCCGTGATGCCTTGCTCCACGAAGGGTCGCGCAGGATCATCGAAAACATGGTTGACCGCGATCAGCTGCGTCATCGGCGAGGTGTAGACGCGGTCGCCGATGGTCACGCCGCCCTGCCCCCGAATGACGTTATACTCGCCGATGAGGCTATCGCGCCCGATGGTGATGCCCGCGTGGGGCAGGTCGCGGAAGTTGTAAACGTGCAGCACCGAGCCGTGCATCACCAATGTCCCCGGCCCAATCGTGACGCCGCCGGGGCAGGCGTGGATGTACACGCCCTGATCGAGGTACGCGCCCGCGCCCAGCCGGATGTGGCTGGCAAAACGCAGCCGCACGCCCGCCTCGATGGCGACCAGGCCGTCCATGTGCAGCATCAGCCGGTAGAGCGCGGCCCGCAGGCCAATCCCGGCGACAGTGGGAATCCCGCCCACGAGCAGCTGTAACGTCTGCTCGAGTAGGTAGCGGGGCAGCGTATCGGCCTGGCGGCTGAGGTACAGGCGCAGGCCGGCCTGTTGGTTGTGATTGGATGATTGCATGAGTGCGTGTGTTTGAAACCTACCCGGTCTGAAAAATGGCAATACCGCAAAAGCAACTCTGCACTACGCTCAAAATGTAGCGCAGGATTATGAATTTTAAGAAATTAATCCGTAAATAAGGTTTTGTGTCAAGTTGGTCGTTCT
>CAZDDI010000077.1:0-17303 GCA_964504195.1 uncultured Anaerolineales bacterium | reverse complement strand
CGCCGCCGGGCTATGGGGTGGTGTTAAAGTGCGACTTCTTTCAGGAGAGTCATACGATGGAATCATTCACCTTCGACGCTCAACACTGCTTTGTCATTGAAGATTCTGCCGCCCGGCGGCCCTTCTCTAGCTTCTTCCCCGGCATTGCCGGGCCGCTGGGGATTCCGTTGTGGGTCTTCTACACCAATCGCGGGCAGGCCATCGCCGGATTCGGCATTGAGAACCGCGATAATCCCATCATGGAGTTCCAGCCTGCCAACAAGGCGTACCAGACCACCCCGCTGACCGGCTTCCGCACGTTCATCAAACTGGCGGGCAATGCGGCTCTGTACGAACCGTTCGCGCCCTGGGAATCCGCCTCCGTGCGGATGGCTATCGGCATGAATGAGCTGGAATTGCAGACGACCGACGCCGCGCGCGGCCTGCAAACCACGGTCGTCTATTTCACCCTGAGCGATGAGCCGTTCGCGGGCCTCGTGCGCCAGGTGACGGTGACGAACGTGGGCGACGTGCCACTCGCGCTCGAAATTCTCGATGGTTTACCCTGGGTGCAGCCCTACGGCGTGGACGAGGGCGGCCTCAAGATGATGGGGCGCACGCTGGAAGCCTGGAAGGGCGTTCACAACCTCACCCCCACCGCGCAGGGCCTCACGGGTGTGCCGTTCTACCGCTTCCAGGCCAGCGCTGGCGATACCGCCGAGGTCGCCGCGATCCGCGCCGGGCATTTCTACCTCGCCTTCTGCGAGGAGGAGGGGACTATTTCCTTGCTCCCGCCGCTGGTGGATCCCGACGTCGTCTTTGGCGCGGACACCTCGCTGCACACACCGCAGGGCTTCGCCGCGCAGCCGCTCGCCGCGTTGCAAGCCCGCCGCCAGATCACGGTGGGCAAGACCCCGTGCGGCTTCTTCGGCAAGGCGGTCACGCTCGCGCCCGGCGCGAGCCTCACGCTGCACGCCATCATCGGGCACATCGGCAACGTCGCGCATTTGCAGCAGCACCAGGCGCGGATCGCCAGCCCCGCTTATCTACAAGAGCAGCGAGCGCGCGCGACTGCGCTGGCGCAGGAGCTCACGGATGTCACCGAGACGGCCACCGCCGAGCCGCGCTTTGATGCCTACTGCCGCTATAATTTCCTCGATAACGTCTTGCGCGGCGGCTGGCCCCTGCTGTTGGGGCCAGCGGATAACCCCATCGTGTACCACATCTACTCCCGCAAGCACGGCGACATGGAGCGCGACTACAACGCCTTCTACCTGGCGGCGGAGATGTTCTCGCAGGGCAACGGCAACTACCGCGACGTGGCCCAGAATCGCCGCTCGGACGTGTTCTTCGCGCCGCGCGTGGATGATTTCAACGTGCTGAGCTTCCTCAGCCTTATCCAGACCGACGGCTACAACCCGCTGGTGATTCAGGGGCAGCGCTTCACGCTGGCCCCGGAGCATCATGCAGACGTGCTGGCGCTGGTGGAGCAGCCGGCCGCGCTCGCCGCCGCGCTCGCGCAACCGTTCACGCCCGGCGGCTTGTTGCGGCTGATTGCCGACCGCGAGCTGGGCTTGCGCGTCGCGCCCGCGGAGTTCGTCGCGGCGGCGCTGGCCCATGCTGAGGCGCGCTTTGCGGCGGCCTTCGGCGAGGGCTACTGGGTGGATCACTGGTTCTATAACCTCGATCTTATCGAAATCTACCTGGCGCTTTATCCAGACCGCGAGGGCGCGCTGTTCTTCGAGAAGCATGTGCCGTATTTCTATAGCTCGGAGGCCGTGTTGCCGCGCGACCGCCAGTATGTACTCGCCGCCAATGGCGTGCGCCGCTATTACGCGCTGGTGAAAAAAGAAATCGCCCCCTCGCTCCCCGGTGTGGACTTGACCGTGACCGTGTTCGTCAAACTGCTGGGACTGGCGCTGCTCAAATTCGCCACGCTCGACCCGTGTGGGATGGGCATCGAGATGGAAGCGGGCCGCCCCGGCTGGTACGACGCGCTTAACGGTCTGCCAGGGCTGATTGGCTCTTCGCTCTGCGAGAGCTACGAGCTGGCACGGCTGCTGGATATGCTCCTCGCCGCGCTCGCCGACCCGCCCGCCGCAGTCGCGCTCCCGGCGGAGCTCGCCGCGCTGTTGGGGGAAGTGTACGCCATCCACAACGGCCCGCTCTCTCTGAGCGGCCCGCTTGCCGGCGACGATTTCGCCACTTGGGACGCCGTAGCGACGGCGCGGGAAGCTTACCGTGCCCAAACCCAGCACGGTTTTGCGGGTGAGCTGACCACGCTCCAGGCCACTGACTTGCGCCCCATCCTGGAGGCGTTCCGCGCCAAAGTCCAGGCCGGGCTGGAGCGCGCCGTCGCGCTCAACGACGGCACGCCGCCCACCTACCTCGCCTACACTGTAACGGATTACGCCACCCTTGACGCGACCGACGCGCAGGGGCGGCTCTACGTCCGCCCGTTGGCCTTCGCGCCGCGCGTGCTGCCGCTCTTCCTCGAAGGGCCGGTTCACGCGCTCAAGGTGGCGGATGCAGCACAAGCCAGCGCTATCCATGAGCGCGTGCGCGCAAGCGATCTCTACGACCGCAAGCTGGGCATGTACAAGGTCAACGCGCCGCTGGCGGGCGAATCCCACGAGCTGGGCCGTTGCCGCGCCTTCACCCCCGGCTGGCTGGAGAACGAATCCGTATGGTTGCACATGGAATACAAGTACCTGCTGGAACTGCTCCGCGCCGGGCTGTACGATGCCTTCTTCGCCGACGCCCGAAGCGCGCTCGTGCCTTTCTTCGACCCGGCGGTCTACGGACGCAGCCCGCTGGAAAACTCCTCGTTCATCGTGAGCAGCGCGCACCCCGATGAGAGCCTGCACGGCGGCGGCTTCGTCGCGCGCCTCAGCGGGGCCACGGCGGAGTTCCTCAGTATATGGACACTGATGATGGCCGGGCGGCAGCCCTTCTTTATGCAGGATGGACAGCTCCACCTGGCGCTCAAACCCGCGCTGCCCGGCTGGCTCTTCCGCGAGGATGGCACGCTTACGTTCAAATTCCTCGGCCACTGCGCCGTCACCTATCACAACCCGGAGCGCCGCGACACCTTCGCCGAGGGTATGGACATCCGCCAAAGTGTGTTGCATCTGGACGATGGGGACGTGATCATCGAAGGCCCCATCATCCCCGCGCCCTACGCGGAGCAAGTGCGGGCGGGTAAGGTAGCTATGATAAATGTCTACTTCTGAAAGTGGAAAAAACTCACGCAAAACCACCAAGTTTTTTCTTTGCGCCTTTGCGTCTTTGCGTTAAATCTGATTTTGGAGCTAGAAAATGAAGCAATCCACCACCTGGCACTTCACCAACACCAACGGCGATTTCGTCCTGTCTGACCCGCAGCGGACGAGTTACCTCTACTTCCCGCTGGTCAACGAGGCCGGGATGATCTCCGCCGTCACCCCCACGCTGCACGGCGACGCCAAGACCGGGCAGAACAGCTTCCTGCTGCCGCCGGTCTCGGTGGAGGATCTGCACACCTCGCGGGCGGCGCGCAATTTCTGGGTGCGCACCGCCGAGGGGCAGGTCTGGTCGGCGACGGGCAACAGCGCGGCCCAGCTCGCGGGGCTGGCCGGTGAGGATGCCGTCACGCTTGAAGCGGGGCTGCTCTGGCACAAAGTTACCCGCGCCAAAGCTGCGCTCGGCGTGCAGGCTGAGATCGTCAACTTCGTGCCTGCAAATGAGGATCACGTCGAATTGATGCGCGTCACGCTGACCAACACCGGCAGTGCGCCCCTCGCGCTCACGCCCACCGCCGCCATCCCGCTCTACGGACGCTCCGCCGACAACCTGCGCGACCATCGCCACGTCACCGCGCTGCTGCACCGGATTCGCGTCGAGCAGCATGGCGTGCTGGTCAAGCCGACGCTCTCCTTCGACGAGCGCGGGCACACGGTTAACACGCTCACCTATGCCGTGCTTGGCGCGGAGGGGGGTGGCAGCGCGCCGGAGGCGTTCTTTCCCACCGTCGAGGACTTCATCGGCGCGGGCGGCACGCTGGATTGGCCCGCCGCCGTGCGGGAGGCGCGTCCCGGCGTTCCGGCGGGCGTCGCCCTGAATGGCTACGAGGCACTCGGCGGCCTGCGCTTCCGCGAGATCACGCTCGCGCTGGGCGAGAGCCGCGCCTACGTCCTCATCCTTGCCATCAGCAAGAGCGACGACCTGGCGGCCTTGCTCGCTCGCTACGGCGACGCGCAGAAATTCGCCGCCGCGCTGGAGCAGACGCGCGCCTATTGGGACGAAAAACTAGCGACATTCGCTGTGCAAACCGGCGATGCGCGCTTCAACGCTTGGATGCGCTGGGTGACTCTGCAACCCACGCTCCGCCGCTGGTGCGGCAATTCCTTTATGCCCTATCACGATTACGGGCGGGGTGGGCGCGGCTGGCGCGACCTCTGGCAAGATCAGCTTGCGCTCCTGCTCACCGAACCCGATGCCGTGCGCCCGGCGCTCCTGCACAACTTCGCGGGCGTGCGCAGCGATGGCAGCAATGCCACTATCATCGGCGCGAACGGCGAGTTCAAGGCCGACCGCAACAACATCCCCCGTGTGTGGATGGATCATGGCGCGTGGCCGCTGCTCACCACGCTGCTCTACATCCACACCAGCGGCGACCTGGACTTTCTCCTGGCCGACCAGGGCTATTTCCAGGACGCCTATCTCCATCGCGCGCAGCGGGTGGACGCGGACTGGGACGGAAATAGCGCACTCAAGACCGTCGCTGGGATGCCGTACCTGGGTAGCGTGTTGGAGCACCTGCTGGTGCAGCACCTCACGGCCTTCTTCAACGTGGGCGAGCACAACATCATCCGCCTTGAAGGGGCCGACTGGAACGATGGCCTTGATATGGCCCCGGAGCGCGGCGAGAGCGTCGCCTTCACTGCGCTCTACGCCGGGAATCTGTGCGAGCTGGCGCGGCTCGTCCGCCAACTGGAGCAGTCCGGCGTGACTGAGGCCGCGCTGGCGGTCGAGTTGCTCGCGCTGCTGGATACGCTGGCCTCGCCGATGGATTACGGCTCGGTCGAGAACAAGCAGTCCCGGCTGCGTGCTTACTTTGAGACGGTGCAGCCCACGCTTTCCGGCGAGAAGGCTACGGTGACGCTGACGGCACTGGCGCGTGACCTCGACACCAAAGCGGACTGGCTCATGGCGCACCTGCGGGCGCAGGAATGGTTGACCGCCGAAGGCTGTGGCTGGTTCAACGGTTACTATGACAACGACGGGCAGCGCGTGGAGGGGGAGCATCCTCAGGGCGCGCGGATGACGCTCACCGGACAGGTCTTCGCGCTGATGGCGGGCGTGGCGACCGACGCGCAGGCAGCGGAGATCGTCCGCACGGTCAACCATCATCTCTACGACGAGCGTGTGGGCGGGCCGCGCCTCAACACGGATTTCGGCGAGGTGCTGCACAATCTGGGGCGCTGCTTCGGCTTCGCGTTTGGGCACAAGGAGAACGGGGCGATGTTCACGCACATGGCCGTGATGTACGCGACCGCCCTCTACCGGCGCGGCTTCGTGCGCGAGGGCTTCCGCGTGCTGGATGGCATCTACCAACATTGCCAGAACTTCCCCGTCAGCCGGATGTATCCGGGGCTGCCGGAGTACGTCACCCCGCGCGGGCGGGGCGTCTACCCGTATCTCACTGGCTCGGCGAGCTGGTATCTGCTCACGCTGCTCACCGAGGTCTATGGCGTGCAGGGCAAGTGGGGCGACTTGCGTTTGCGTCCGCGCCTGGTGCGCGAGCAATTCGATGCGGAGGGGCGGGCGAGCGTCCGCGCCCTCTTTGCCGGGCGGACGCTGGACATCATCTACCACAACCCGGCGGGGTTGGATGCGGGCGACTACGCCATCGCCGCCGTTGTGCTGGATGGTGACGTGCTGCCCATCGCCCCCGGTGCGGAAGTGGTGATTGCGCGTGCGCTAATCGCCGCGTTAGATGCGCAGTCTGCACACCGGCTTGAGGTTACGTTGCAGGCGTGTGCAATGATTGGATGACAAATCAATGCAGAGAAGCAGAGCTTGCTTGGTTTTTCTCTGCATCTTTGCGCCCTTACGTTTTTGCGTTAAAAATTTCTTGAGGAATAGCCATGTCCATACCCGAATCCCTGTTAGAAATCCGCGATTACACCGGCGAGGGCTATCGTTCCCTCATTGACTTCGGCGTGTGGCGGGTGGCCGTGTTGTGCGCGATTGATGAACTGCTGCCGGAGAATCTTGCCGCGATGCAGCGCCACGATGAGACCGATGAGGTCTTCGTGCTGCTGGCCGGACGGTGCATCCTTTTCTTCGGCGAGGGCGCGGATGCCGTGACCGCTATCCATGCGGTGGACATGGAACCGCTGAAGCTCTACAACGTTAAGCGCGGCGCGTGGCACACGCATACGCTGAGCGCCGATGCAACCGTGCTGATTGTGGAGAACGCGGACACGACCGATGCCAACTCGCCGCTGGTCATACTTGCGCCGGCACAGAGGGCGGAGATCGTGCGGTTGGCGCAGATCTTGTGGTGAATGACGGCTAGAGTGCGACTTGAAACCTACCAGGTCTTTATGCCCTAGACTGAATGGCGTTGAGATAAGTTTTTTTGAAAATTACGGATTGGTTGACGCGGAGCCAGGATTGATTATACTTGTGTACTGAATAGTAATGAAAGGGTAAATCAATCCGTGCAAAAAAGAAGTTCTGGAGCAGGGATGCTCCTGTTTTTAATTTTCACTGTTGTCTTTCTGACAGGGGCGTGGTTGTATACCGGTTGGCAATCGGGTAAGCGGGTGCTGCCTACGGGTGTGACGATGGCCGGGCTACCGGTAAGCGGCATGACCCGCCAGCAAGCTTTGAACAGCATTTCGCAGGGCTTTGCCTCAACGGTGTTGTTGCACTACAACAATACATCGGTGCTGTTGGCCCCGGAGATGGTGGATCTGACTCTGGACATTGAATCTACGGCTTCCAATCTAGACGCGGTGTTGTTGGCACAGGATGGACCGCAGGGCTTTTTGGAATATGTGCGCGCTACGTTGTTACGCCGCGAAGCACAAGTGCAAGATGTGCAACCCGTGTTTTCCTATTCTCGCGCCCGTTTGGATAGCTTTCTTAGCCGCCTGGCGCAACAGTACGATCAAGAACCACAAGGTGCGGTGTTGTTGCCTGAAGCCGGTACCTTCCGACCTGCGCAGCCCGGCACACGGTTGAACATTGAAGCTTCGCGCCCGCTTGTGCTCGCTGCGTTGCTTTCTGCCAGTGAGCGCGAGGTGGCGCTGGTGGTCGAGATCGAACCCGCGCCTATGACTCCCATCGAAATTTTGAGCGGCGCGCTACAAGGTCAACTGGCGGACTTTTCGGGGGTGGCGGGTGTCTTTGTTAAAGATTTAACGACCGGGCAGGAGCTGTGCCTCAATTGCAAGGTTGCGTTCAGCGGTTTGAACACCCTCCACATTGGCATAGTCGCCAAGAGCTACCATTTGCTGGATGCGGCTCCCGATCAACAGACGGCTGCTCTGCTCAGTGCTTCAATCGCCCGCGCTGACACGGCCGCTGCCGATGCACTGCTCAACGCCATCGGTAACACCGACCCTTATACAGGCGCGCAGCAGGTCACGGCCTGGATGCACAGCTTGGGGATGGCCGATACGTTCATTGCCGCCCCGTATAACGCGCCGGACGAGACGCGCGCGATTCCCCTCGTCACGACAGCCAACAGCCGTACTGACATCAATACCCTGCCTGACCCTTTTCGCCAGACCACGCCGTTGGATACTGGAATGTTATTGGAGGCAAGCTATCAGTGTGGGCGTGGGGGCGGCCTATTGCGGGTGCTCTATCCCGATACATTGACCACGGAAGAATGTCGGGAGCTGTTGGGGGGATTGGCGCAAAATCCGACACCGGCGGCGTTGGGAGGCGCGTTGCCGCCGGGAACGCGCCTGGCTCACAACCAGGGTTGGCTGGGTAGTACCTATGCCAGTAGCGCCATCATCTACAGTCCCAACGGCGATTTCGTCATCAGCGTTTTCTTCTACCAGCCGAATTGGCTTACTTGGGAAGAAAGCGTCCCTACATTTGCCACAGTGGGGCAACTCGTTTACCGCTTCTTCAATCCGCAAGGGGAATGAGCTATTTCAGCCCAGGGGGGGGCCAAACCTGCCTGGGCTGATTTCACGGTTGCACAGGCAGGAAGCCCAGGCGCGTAACCCAGTTTTGTCCATCCGAGCCAAGCACCCATTGGGTAAAGGAACGGGCTGCTTCTTGTGGCTCCCCCAATGTCATGACCACAATCTCGCGGCTGAGTGGATAATGTCCGGCTTGCACCATTTCCGGTGCGGGGGGGACGCCCTCAATAGCTAATGCGCGCACGCGATTGTCGAGCCGTGTGGTGGAGACGTACCCTACTGCCATCTGATCACCATCTACTACACCCAGCACGGCCTCTGTGTTGGGTGCGAGGTATGCGGTGAGCGTGACCCGTGTATCTCCCATCACCCAGGCCTGGAAAAAGGCGAAGTCACCGGCGGCTTCCTCGCGGCTCACAATCTGGGGGGCGCCGGGCAGCCCGCCCCATTCGTCCCACTCATCCTGTTGACCTTGAAACAAGCGGCGCAGTTGATCGAGCGTGAGGCCGGGGATGCCGTTTTGTGGGTTGACTACAATTGCCAGCCCATCGCTTGCCAACGGTTGCTGCCAGGCGTCGGGCGGTAGCTCGAACGGTAGCCAGGTGAGCAGGGCTATATCTACTGCACCGTTCTCCAACGCACGCACAGCCAGCGTATCGGCACGTTCGACCAGAATTACTTGTACCGTAGGTACTTCGCGCTGATAGGCGGAAGCCAACGCCGTTGCCAATGGCCCTAGGGTTTCGGGATAGGCAATTCGCAAGGTCTGCGAAGGCACGCTATCCAGTTCAAGGGTGGGGGGTGGGGAGGGCAGGGGCGCGCGACATGCGACCAGCATCAGGCAAAGCAGAAGCAGCAACGTGCTGCGCATGTTCATAGCAAAATTACCGCCAGTGTCACCAGTCCTACTGTGGCACAGTAGATGGCGAAGGGGTATAGCCCGCGTTGCCGCACGAAAGCGAGCAGGCTCGTAACTGCTGCGTAGCCGGTAAACGCGGCAGCGAGCAGCCCGAGACCCATTGTGCTCAGCGACACTATCGGCGAGGGGGTGATGAGTAGTTTGAGTATTTGGTATGCTCCGCCTCCGCCCACGATGGGAATGGCTAGCAGGAAGCTAAAGCGTGCTGCATCGTTACGGCGAAAACCCAACAGCAGGCCGACGGCGATAGTCGCACCGGAGCGGCTGATGCCGGGTGCAATCGCCAGCGCTTGCGCCAATCCAATGAGAATGGCGTCGCGCCAGGTGAGGGATTCCAGCGCGCGACCTTGCGAACCGAAGCGTTCAGAGAAGGTCAACAGCAACGCCGTGACCAGCAGGAAGCCGGCCGCTGCTTGTGGAGCGCCGAAGAGCGCTTCGATGGTATCCTCGAAAATCACGCCGAGCAGCACGCCTGGTATGGTGCCCAGCACGAGCGCCCAGGCCAGGCGTGCCTGGGGGTCTTCCAGCGAGCGGTGACGCAGGCTCAGCCAGGCCGCTTGCGCCAGTGTGAGCAGGTCGCGCCAGAAATAGACAAGCAGCGCGAGTAACGTGCCGACGTGAAGTACCGTATCCAGCGCGATACCGGGGTCGGGCCAGCCGAGCCAGTAGCGTGCCAACACGAGATGCCCGGAGCTACTTACCGGCAAGAATTCTGTTGCGCCCTGCACAATACCTAATAGTAATACTTGAAACCAAGTCACAAAGCACCTCCATGTGCCGCGTAATGCGTACAAATCCGTTTCACGCCATAATACCAGCCTCGCGCAAAAGGGCAAGGCGCGCTCTTGCTAAAACGACCAAGTGTGGTATGATGCAAGCAGTTCGGGGCGTAGCGCAGCTTGGTAGCGCGCACGGTTCGGGTCCGTGAGGTCCAGGGTTCAAATCCCTGCGCCCCGACTGTAGTGCTCATGGAATGGCAAAGCACTGTTCCATGAGTACACCGGTTGAATTCCCCATCCAACCGCAGATAGCATGGCTATTTTCTTCCGGCTTCAAAAAAAACGCCCCCACCCATTAGCAGAACTGCCTGCTATATTAGCGGTAGAAAGGCGTTGAACCGGAGGTAACATGGTACGCAAAAAATCTCTGACCCCATTACGCCTTTCACAGGCCATAGAAGGCTTCTTTCTTGAGGCGCGCGCCCGTCAACTCAGCCCCAATACTATCAGCGACTATCGCAACACTTGCAATAAATTGAAGGCCTGGTTGAATGACAATCCTTACATGCACGAGATTGAGACCGATTCCATTGAGGAATTTTTGGCGCATTTAGGGAGCACCCCTCAGATTTCCCGAAGCCCCATCTCGCGCAAGGCTAAGCCACTATCCAAAAAATCTTTGCTCAATGTTCATACCGGGCTTTCAGCCTTATGGACCTGGGCGCTGCGCGAGGGTGTAGTTACAGAGCAGATTATCCGCGAGATTCCTCGACCCAAGCCAGAAACACGCGCAATCATTCCCCTAACTCGTGACGAGGTTGCGGCGCTCCTCAATGCTTGCCGCGCTACCAAAGGGTACTTCCAGAAAGGCACCTGGTGTACCAATGCACGCCCTACTGAGCAACGCGATCAGGCTATCATCCGCACGCTCGTTGATACAGGGCTACGCGCCTCGGAACTGTGTGATCTCAAGATTGCTGATTTCGATATGCCCAACCACCGGCTGAAGGCTTTTGGTAAAGGCTCAAAAGAACGGGTGCTGACAATAGGCGACCGTACTACCAAAGCTATCTGGCTATATCTTACCAAAGATCGTCCGGCAGACATCAACGCCGATGAACCGCTTTTTGTCAATGATGATGGCGATGACTGCTTGACACGGCGCGCCCTGGGTTTGCTTTTGGAACGCCTGGGCGAGCGCGCTGGTGTATTGGATGTTCACCCGCATCGCTTGCGACATACGTTTGCTATCACTTTTCTCAGAAACGATGGCGACATCTACAGTTTGCAGATGATGCTGGGCCATTCCACGTTGGATATGGTGAAAAAATACCTGGCTATCGCTCAAACTGATGTGGAAAAAGCGCATCGCAAGGCGTCGCCTATAGATAACTGGAAGGTCTGACTTCTGGACAAAATCCCCAAGTCCCGTTCTTTACCGAGAACGGGACTTTTTTGTGCGTGTGTGGCGCAACGCTTTTTGTACTTTGTCGCGTTTGGGGTTATACTGATAACGATTGTGGGAACAAAAAACGCCTCGAAGTAATCACCTGTGGCGAAACAAGCGGCCCGGCTAAAGCAGTCGCAGTGGAAATCGAACGATACCCTCTACCTGACGGGTTTTGTGTGGGAGATATTTATGAATGAAGCAGCGGTGTACACTACCGGTCTTTCGGCTAAGGGGGCCTTGCTTGAGGAGACCTTCGCTACTTTGCGCCAGCTGGATGCGGGCAAGTCTATCGCAGAGATCAAGCAGCAAGTGTTTGTGGATGATTTGCTGGGCAAGGATACGAATTCTAACCGCGAATCAGTGTGGAAACGGATTCACGCGCGTTATTTGAGCGATGCGCCCCGCGCGCGGGTGTTGGCGCGCATGGCAACCCACGCCCCTGATGCGCAGACTGCGCGCCTGGTGCTGTTCTATGAGTTTTGCCGGGCCAATCCCCTTTTGCGTGACATCACGCGCGCTTGCATTTATCCGCGCTATGCGGCTGGCTTCGTAGGGGTGGATAAGGCGCTTATCCAGCAATACCTGGATGATGTGACCGGCGCGCACCCTGAGATCGCCAGCTGGTCGCCGCAGACGCGCGCTAAGATCGTGAGCAATAGCCTCTCTATCCTGCGGGACTTTGGCCTGCTGGAGGGGGTGCAGCGCAAGCAATTCGCGCGCCTCTATGTGCCGCTGCCGGCTTTCGTGTACGCGCTTTATCGCATGGTCGAAGACGGCCTGACCACGCCCGCGGCATTGATCGCGGCGGAGGATTGGCGCGTGTTCTTGCTGGCGCCCGCCGATGTCATCGCGCTGCTGGATGAAGCTGCGGCGTTGGGACACTGCACGTTCAAGCATCAGGGCGATGTGTACACGCTCGATTTTGCCTATCCCTCTTTGGAGGTGTGTGTTGCGCATCTTACGCGAGAAATTTGAGGAGCTGGAAGAGCTGCTGCTGCACCACCGCCGGCAGCTGGCGCAGAGTACCGGGGTGCCGTTCGTGCGTCTGGTCTATCGCCCCGAGGAGGAGCAGGAATGTCAGCGGAAGCAGCAAACCCTGGCGCGGACGCTGCGTAAGAAGGGGCTGGCGGTTGAAATCGTCTCATGCCGGGGCGCAATTTTTGCGTATTACGAGCAATCCGGGCGGTTGGAGCAGCTCTTTGCGTTGGAAGCGGAGGGAACTGCGGGCCTGACACAGAATATCGCGCGCCACGGCGCACAGGTTTTGAAGGAGCGGATCTTGCAGGCGGCGCGACTGCTGGCGGGCGAGGGGATTATCTTGTTGACCGATGTGGCGTTTGTATACCCTTATCTGGAATTGGAGCCGATTCTGGATGCCTGCACCAACGAGATCCGCGCGCCGATGGCGCTGGTGTTTTTCTATCCGGCTGAAGAGGATGCCGCCGGCGATCTGCGCTTCTTGGGGCAGCGTCCCAGCAGCTACTACCGCGCCCGCCCGCTGGTGTAGCGCGCCCTGCTAACAGATTCTCTATTGCTTGAGATTCGCTATTCGCCATTTGCTATTTCTGTAGGAGTCTATTGCGCATGACCCAACACCTGAAACTGCAAGACCTGTTGGTTTACCCCATGGAGCGTTACATCCCGCCGGTGGCGAAGGTCAATGATGTGGCCGAAGCGACGGTGGCGGCCGAGCTGCACGAGTATGTGATCACCCAACCGATAGAGCGCGCGTTGGCGGGTTTCCTGGAAGTGTACGCCGAGGCGCGCACGCAGGCCACTGACCGCATCGGGGTGTGGATTTCCGGCTTCTTTGGCTCCGGTAAATCGCACTTTGCCAAGGTGCTCAGCTATTTGCTGGAGAACCGCGTGGCGCATGGCCGCCCGGCGCATACGATTTTCCTGGAGCGCCTGGGGGAAAGTCCGCGCGCGGCAGACCTGGCGGCCCTGTTGCATCGGCTGGCGCTGCTGGAGAGCCGCGTCATCATGTTCAACATCAAGACCGAAGAGGATCAACACGCGGGCAATGACGACAGCATCAGCCAGATTATGTACCGGCGCTATCTGGCGAGCCGGGGCTTGAGCATCAACCCGGTGGTGGCGCATTTGGAGCTCGCGTTGATGGAGCGCGGCCTGTACGAGGCGTTCAAGGCTGAGGTGCAAGCGCGCCAGGGACGCCCCTGGGAGGCCGAGCGCGAGGATTTTCTCTTTATCCGCGCGACGGTGGCGGCGGCGTTGCAGGCGGTCGCGGCGCAGGCGTATCCCACCCGCGCCGCCGCGGAGCAGGCGTTGACATTTGTCGAAGAGGCGCAACGGCTCACGGTCTCGGATCTGGTGCAGCGATTGATGGGCTATGTGGCGCAGTTGGAAGCTGCGGGGAACAGCGAGCGCCCGCCGCGCCTGGTTTTCATCATGGATGAGGTGGGGCAGTTCATCGGCACAGATGGGCAGAAGCTCCTGGAATTGCAATCTATCGCTGAGGAGTTTGCCACGCAGGGGCGCGGCAAACTCTGGCTCATTGTGACGGCGCAGGCGAAGCTGGCGCAGCTGATCAAAGGCGTGGATACGGTCAACGCCGACTTCGGCAAAATCGGCGCGCGCTTCGATACGGGTCTGACTTTGACGGCGGATGATGTGGAGCAGGTATTGCATGGCCGCATTTTGCAGAAGCGCGCGGAACGGCAGCCAGAAATCCAGACGTTCTACCAGCAACACAGCGGCGCGCTGGCGGCGCTGGCCGAGCTGCCGGGCAGCAGCCGCCGCGAATGGCCGGGGATGGCGCCGGAGAGTTTTAGCGCGGCGGCCCCGTTTTTGCCCTCTCACCCCACATTGATCCAGGCGATTTTTGCTAACTTGCCCAACGCGATGGCGACCGGCTTCCAGATTTCGGATGAGGCGCGGAGCATGATCGGCATGGCGCAGGGGGTGCTGAGCACGCCGGGGAATGGCTTTATCGCCGGAGAGTTGGGGCAACTGGTGACGCTGGACCTGGTCTACGACCAGATCGCGGCGGATTTGTTGCCCCAGGATCGGCGCGAGATCACGGCGCTGCCCAAACAATTGCACGGCTATCGCCCGCTCGATCAGCGCATCCTCAAGGCCCTGTACCTGTTGCAGACGGTGCCGTGGATTGCTGTGACCGCAGATACGCTGGCCCACGCGCTGTTGCGCGATGTGCGCGCCGAGCGGATAGAGACACTGCGCGCCGAGATCGCGCTCAGCCTGAAGCGGCTGGAGGAAGGCCGCTATGTGATCCCCAAAGGCGACGGGGTATGGGAGTTTCTGACCGGCGCCAAGAAGAGCTTCGAGGAGGAAGTCTCCGGCAGCAAGGTGACGGAGACCCAGCTGCGCTACCTCTGCCGCACCACGCTGGGCGAGGTGCTGCGCGAGGTGGGCAAGCTCAACTATCGCCAGGGCTTGCGCACTTTCGATGTGACCGTGCGCGGCGATGGCAAGGAGTTCAACATCGGCGCAGGGCTGGTGCTGGAAGTTTTTTCGCCGTTGTATGTGGCGCGCGAGCCGGGGTTCAGCGCTGCCGATTTGGAGCAGATCGAGAGTTTCAGTCATCCAGAGACGGTCTACTGGGTGGCCGGCCCCAGCCCGGAGCTGGAAACCCAGCTGCAACGCGCCATCCGCCTGGATTTGGTGCTGGATAGGTGGCGCATCAAACAGGCCAAGAGCGATGAAGAGAAGGAAATCCTCCGCGAGAAGGAGACCGAACTCCACAAGTTGCGGCGGGCGATTGAGACGGCGCTGCGCGTGGCGTTGACCAACGGCGCGCTGATTTGGAACGGGCGCACCGAGGAATTGGATGGCCGCACGACCACGCTGAATCCCATCTTCAACCGCGTGTTGAGCCAGGTGGTACCCCACGTCTATCCCAAGTTCGAGCTGGCGGCGGTGAAGCCCCAGGAGCAGGATATCGAAGCCGTGCTGACCGTGGCGCCTTACGCGCTCGCCAGTGTGGGCGCGGCGCTGGCGCTCTTCGATCAGGAAGGCTATCTCAACCAGCATAGTGCGGTGGTGGCCGAGGTGCGGCGCGAACTGGAACAGCGGACGCGGCGCGGGCAGAATACCGACGGCAAGGCGCTGGAAGATCACTTTACCGATGGGGATTATGGCTGGCATCCGGTTATTGTGCGGCTGGTGCTGGCGGCGATGTTCCGCGCCGGGATGATTTCGGTGGCCGCCGATAATGTGCATTTCCACGATGCGAGCGCGCCTTCGGCGCAGACCTGTTTCACGCAGGCGCGGCGCTTCCGCCGCGCGGCGGTGTATTATGAGCAAGAGGAAGCCGTGACCCCGGCAGAGCTCCGCCGGGCGCAGGATGAGCTCAAGGTGCTCTTCGATGCGCCGCAGCGCGAGGAGACGGCCAATGTGCTGGCGGAGCAGATCCTGGAACAGCTCAAGCTCTGGTACGGGCACACCGAGCGCGTGACCGTGGAATTGCAGGCGGCGGAGTATCCGCTGCCGGCGGCGCTGGCCGGCGCCTACGACCTGTATCGCCAGGTGAGCAGCCATCAGCGCAATCCGGGCAAGACGGTGAAGCAATTCCTGGCGCATCTCGAAGCGCTCCGCGCCTGGCACGCGGAGGCGCAGGCGCTCTATACGTTTGTGAAGTTAGACAAGCGGCTGCCGGTCTACAAACAGGCGCGGGCGATGTTGACCGCCATCGCGCAGGCGCAGGGCGTGCCTGGCCTGGAAACGCTGGCCGATGCAGAGGCGCGCGAGTGGCGCGGGCAACTGGAGCGGCTGCTCCAGCAGGGCGGCGCGCATCACGAGTGGGAGGCGTTCATGGCCGCGCTGACGCCGCTGCGCGCGCGCTATCAAGCGGCCTATGCCGCGCTGCACGCCCGGCGCGATGCGGCGGTGGCGCAAGGGCTGGCCGATTTGGCTACGGCGCAGATTCCGCGCAATAGCTACCTGACGCGCTACGAGTGTGCGGGCTTACAATGGGATGAGGGCGCGCTGCGCTGCGCCTGCTGCCAGACGCCGTTGGGCGGCCTGCACGATCAGACCGGCGCGGTGGCGAATACCGTGCGCGAATTGCAGGAGCGTTACAAGCCGCAACCGCCGGCGCCCCCCGCCGAAACGACGCAGGGGAGCCGCGTGTATCGCTTGAAGGTGGCCGAAGTGCTGCCGCAGCCCCGGATCAGCAACGCCGGCGAGTTGGACGCGGCGCTGGATGTGCTGCGGGAGGTGGTGCATAAGGCTCTAAATGAAAATCAAGAGGTTGAGTTAGTTTAACTCTTTTGCTTTTTTGAGAAAGGTATTTGTGGAGTTTCTAATGACAAAAAAAATCTCCGGTATCTTATTTTCGTTATTTGTAGTTTTATTTTTAGCTTTTGGGATGTTAGCTGCTTTTATGCAGACTTGTTATGCACAAGAACAACCGCCATTGGTTGAAACGATAGCGCCGGATACAGTTTTTGCTGGACGCGAATCCGTTGTAGTGGTAAATGGTGAAAATTTGCCGGAAATTTTCACCGTTACACTTGTTGGTAGTAGGGATTTTGTTCTACAGCTACAAACAAGCCAGGTTTCCAGCACTGAATTACAAGTATACATTCCTGCAAATGTAGCAATCGGAAATTATCGCCTTCAGATTGATTTTGGGATGTTTGTAGATCGCTTTGCGTTTAGCGTAATTGCTTCGGAGCCTTCCATTACATTTGTAACACCGCTTGAATTCTGGAATCGAGATAATACTACGCTTCAAGTTCAAGGCAGCGGATTTAGTATGATTCCTTTAGTAATGTTGGGATCTACTCAAATCACAAATGTTCAAGCTATCTCGGATAGTTTGCTAACTGTACAAATCCCCGCTAGTTTTACTCCAGGTCAACATGACCTCACTTTATACTTTGGTGGCGGCACGAGTTTACATTATCCAGATAAAGTAATAGTTCGTCATTACGTTAAGCCACACGTTAGCAATGTGGAACCACGCGAAGTTTACAATAATGTTGCAAGGAGAGTTCAAATTACGGGTGAAGGATTAGGAAATCTAAGCGAATTCTTTCTTGGTAATACCTTGACTCCCCTGAAAAAAGGTGGCGCTAGGCATGAAATATGGTATAATATACCAA
>CAZDDI010000076.1:0-17759 GCA_964504195.1 uncultured Anaerolineales bacterium | reverse complement strand
AGGGGGATTTTACCATGTGCCGTGTTTTTAATCTAGATGTACGGTAGAAAAAAATTCATTAGGCCGTATTTCTGCAACAAGTGGTCAAATGCGATAACCCTACCGTGACACCTATTTGCCTTTTGCTGTAAGCTCGTATACAATTAGAGGTAATCAAATGACTAACCGGGGTTACATAAAACGCAACGGGGGGGGCTGATGATTATTGAACTAGAGCAAACTGGAACACTAGAAGGTCTGAAAGCTGTGCTAGAGCATGTAACACAGCAGCCTGAAGTGCGTGGCTTGCAAATTCTCGCCTCCGTAAACAACCCCTGGCCTGCCGCTGAAGTAGACGCCTTGCTGAAAGAACTTACACTCCCCGTATTTGGGGGTATGTTTACCGGCGTGATTTATGAAGGTCAGGTTTATGATCCCGGTACCATCATCGTTGGGCTGCCGCAGGCACCAACCGTGCGGGTGATAAAAGGCCTGGATGATCCCACAACCGATTTCCGTGCGGCGCTCGAAGCAGCTTTTGGCAGTGAATGTGTCGGAAAGACCATCATCACTTACGTTGACTGCACTGCTAGCCAAATCGAAGCTTTTCTCGCGGTGCTATTCAACCATTGTGGCTCCGACCGCAAGTATATTGGGGGCGGTGCCGGCGCATTGGATTTTGTACCCAGGCCCTATCTTATGACAAATGACGGGCTGGTACAAGGCGCTGCGGTACTCGCTCTAACCGATATGACTTGTAGTATCGGGGTTTCTCATGGTTGGCGGCCTCTAGCTGGCCCGTACCGGATCACTGAATCTGAAGGCCATGTCGTAAAAACACTCAACGGACGGCCTGCTTTCGAGGTATATCGAGAAGTTGTAGAAGCGCACGCTAAAAAGTCCTTTGATGATATGCCATTTTATGATCTTTCCAAATTCTACCCCTTCCTCTTAGGCCGGGTAGGGGCTGAGGGTGTGGTGCGTGATCCGGTCACCAATAACCCAGATGGTTCCTTGCTGTGCGTTGGGGATATGCCGGTCAATTCCCTGGTAGATATTGTGACCGGTACACCCCGTTGGATGATCCAGGCGGCAACCAAAGCGGCGACGATTGCTACTAAAGACTTTCAAAGCGAGCGCGCTGGCGGTATGACCTTGTTGATAGAATGTATCTCTCGTTCCCTTTGTCTCGGTGAAGACCTGCCACGTGAATTGGAAGCGGTGCGTATCCTCGATTTACCGCAAGTTGGTGCTCTCACAATCGGAGAAATTGCCAGTACGAAAAAATATTGTCTGGAATTTTACAACAAAACTACGGTGGTTGGGATTTTGGCCTCGTAGCCATAGAGAAGTAGAATCTTTTAGAGGTCAGGTTATCAACCTGACCTCTTTTCTTGTGCGATACGGCAGCTGTGATTGGTCGTACTTTCTTAAACCAGTGTTGGGTCGTGACAAGCGTGACCCGCAGCGAAATTTTCGTGGCACTAGCGCGCACCTGTATGACTTCAGTAGCGTAAATAGTGCTATCACATTTGACTATTTGTTGCAAAAACCCCCTCTAAAAGACTGCTTTAGCGGCGCAATGGCATAGTCCTGAGCAAAGCAACCTTGCCACATCGCCGAAACAGGTTATAATACCTCCTTGCCGCGAGCTATGCTTGCGAGTTTATCACACACGCCATGGTGATGGCGGCATAGGGTCAAGAGTGCGACTTGGCTCGGAGAGTCAAGGAGTACTCAACTATGGATTTCAATACATTTTCACTAGACCCGCGTCTACTCGCGGGTGTTCAGGCTGCCGGCTATACTACGCCGACCCCTATTCAAGAACAAGCTATCCCCCAGGTGCTCGCTGGGCGCGATGTAATGGGGCTGGCACAGACCGGCACCGGCAAGACTGCCGCCTTCATGCTCCCCATCTTGCAACGGCTCACCCAAGGCCCCTTGCGCTACCCGCGCGTGCTCATCGTCGCCCCAACCCGCGAACTGGCCGAACAGATTCACACGGTCACGCAGGCGTTAGGGCGGCAGGTTCGCGCGCGCAGCGTGACAATCTACGGTGGCGTGGGCAAAGCATCACAAATCGAGCAACTCAAGCGCGGCGCAGAAATCGTCGTTGCCTGTCCGGGGCGGCTGCTCGACCTGCACAGCGACGGGTATCTCGATCTCACGCGCATCGAAGTGCTGGTGCTCGATGAGGCTGACCGGATGTGCGATATGGGCTTCTTGCCCGATATTCGCCGCATCCTCAAACTGCTGCCCACACAACGCCAGACATTGTTTTTCTCCGCCACCATGCCCCAGGAGATCCGCACGCTGGCTGATAGCATCCTCCACGATCCGGTAACGGTGCAGATTGGCATGATCGCGCCAGCGAAGAGCGTATCGCATGCGCTGTATCCGGTCACCCGCAAGTTGAAAACCCCGCTCACGCTGGCGATGCTGGAACGCACGGCTACTGGGCGGGTACTAATCTTCACTCGCACCAAGCATCGCGCCCGCAATCTGGCGCGCGATTTGGAACGGCAGGGTTATCGCGTGGCTGCGTTGCAGGGCAACCTCTCGCAGAACCGGCGGCAACAAGCGTTGGATGGTTTCCGCACCGGCAAATACGACATTCTCGTGGCTACTGACATTGCCGCGCGCGGGATTGATGTCAATGACATCACCCATGTCATCAACTACGACATCCCCGATACGGTGGATGCGTATACGCATCGTATTGGGCGCACGGGCCGGGTGGAAGCACTTGGCGAGGCGTACACATTCATCGAGCAAGAGGATGAGCCGCTGGTACGCAACATCGAGAAAGTCCTGGGTAAGCGTATTCCCCGGCGGCAACTTGAGGGGTTCGATTACGGTGGTTTCGCGCCGCCGACCGCTCCACAGCCACAACCGCAGCAGCAGCGTAACTACAATCGCAACCGCGCGCGGGCGTAAAACGTTAGAGTAAGCATACCCGCTGCCTGAGCCTGTCGAAGGCAGCGGGTTTTGGTTAGCGCGTACTCTTCGGCAGGCTCAGGGTATGTTACTTGCGTAAGTCTTAACGTGAAACGTGATGCGTGGCCAGAAAACTCTTCACACATCACGTTTTACGTTTCACGCTGTCCCAGCCGGTGGTATAATAGCAACCATGAAACGTAAACTCTTACAAATCTTCGTGGCTGTAGTGGTGGCCGGAGGGGGGCTATATCTGGCCCTGCGCGGCATGGATTTGGAGCAATTGCTCGCTGCCATGCGCGCTGCACGCTGGGGCTGGCTGCTCCTTTCAACTTTCCTCATCATCTTGGGGCTGATCTTCCGCGCCCAACGTTGGCGCGTGCTCCTCAATTATCGCGTGAGCCTCAGCGATGCTTTCTGGCTCACCAATATTGGGTATCTGGTCAACAATCTCCTGCCGATGCGTCTGGGCGACCCGGCTAAAGGCGTAGCCGCCGGGCTGCGTGGTGCGATTTCCCCCCTGGCCGCGCTCTCCACAGTAGTGGTGGAGCGCGTACTGGATATGCTCACCATCGTGCTGCTGATGCTGGCGACGTTGCCGTTTATCCTCAGTGCTGGGCTGGATGATTATTGCAGCATCGGGCTGGCAAGCGGCGGGGTGGCGCTCGCGGCGATTGTGGGCCTGGCTGTGGTGGCGCGCTTCCCGGCTGTGCCGGAGCGCATTGCGGCATGGCTGCTGGCGCGCTTACGCATCCCCCAGGCTGAGCGGTGGCTCGCCTGGCTTCACCAGCTGCTCGAAGGGCTGGCTCCGCTTCGCTCGCCGCGCCAGGGCGCGCTGATTGTGCTCTGGTCGCTAGTACATTGGTTGTGCGTCGCGGCATATTTTCAGGTAGGTTTGTATGCCTTCATGGACGCGCCGCCCGCGCTGGGTGGGTTGCTCGTTACCTGGGCTGCTGCGCTGGGGATGATGCTGCCTTCGCCTGGGGGCATTGGCGCGTACCATACCGCCGTCATCCAGGCGCTCACGTTGGCTTACGCTATTCCTCAAGAAACCGCTGGCGCGTTCGCGTTTGTGATTCACGGCATCACCTACTTCATCGGTATTGCGTTGGGCGCAGTCGCCCTGCTGACATGGGGACTGTCGTTCAAAGAGGTGCTATCCGGCGCGCAAACGCTTCCTAGCGAGAAAGGTTGATATGCGTTATCTGGTCACAGGCGGCGCCGGCTTCATCGGCGCGAACTATGTCCACCGGCTCGTCGCGCGCGGCGAGTATGTCACCGTTTACGATAACCTCTCCCGTCCCGGCGCAATACGCAACCTCGCGTGGCTGCGGGAGACGTTCGGCGCAGATGGGTTCGCTTTCATCCACGGCGATGTGCGCGACGCCGCCCTGCTCACCGCCGCCGTCCGCGACGCCGAGGTGCTGGTGCATCTGGCCTCGCAAGTAGCTGTCACCTACTCCGTGCAACATCCCCGTGAAGACATCGAAATCAACGCGCTGGGCACCTTCAACCTGCTAGAAGCGGCGCGGCTCTCGCGCCATGCGCCGGTCATCCTGTACGCCTCCACCAACAAGGTCTACGGTGGCATGGAAGAGGCCATCATTCAGGAAGGTGAAACGAGCTACCATTACCGCGATTATCCTGAAGGTATCCCCGAAACCTATCCGCTGGATTTCCATTCTCCCTATGGGAATTCTAAGGGGGCGGGCGATCAGTATGTGCGTGATTATGCGCGCATCTACAACCTGCCGACGGTGGTGTTTCGCCAGAGCTGCATCTACGGGCCGCGCCAGTTCGGCATGGAGGATCAGGGCTGGGTGGCGTGGTTCATCATCGCCGCGCTGCTGGAGCGTCCCATCACCATCTATGGCGACGGCAAGCAGGTGCGCGATGTGCTGTATGTGGATGATCTGCTCGATGCTTACGACGCCGCCATCGCGCGTATCCAAACGGTGCGCGGACAGATTTACAACGTGGGCGGCGGGGCGCGCAACACGCTCTCAGTGTGGCGCGAGTTCGGCCCGCTGCTGGAGCGGCTGCTGGGCCGGGCGATCCAGGTGCAATGGGCGCACTGGCGTCCTGGCGATCAGCGCATCTATGTTTCGGACATCCGCAAGGCCGCGCGCGATTTGGACTGGCAGCCGCGTGTGGGCGTGGAAGAAGGGATCACGCAATTGTACAAGTGGGTTGTAGAGAATCGGGAGTTGTTCAGCAAGTAATTCGTAATACGTACTGCGTAACTCAGAAAATCAGTACGCATTACGCAGTAGCTACGCACGGAGTCTCCATGCACATTCTCATTGTCTTGACTTACTACCGCCCGCACACCAGCGGGTTGACGATTTACGCCGAGCGGCTGGCGCGCGGGTTGGTGGCGCGCGGGCACCAGGTCACGGTGCTCACCTCGCGCTACTCCCGCGACCTGCCGCGCACGGAAGAGCAGGATGGCGTGCGCATCGTGCGTGCGCCCGTGTTGTTTCGCATCAGCAAGGGCGTCATCATGCCCACGTTTGGCGCGCTGGCCTGGAAGTTCGCGCTCGAAGCTGACGCGCTCAGCCTGCACCTGCCGCAGTTCGATGCGGCGGGGGTAGCGTTGCGCGGGTGGCTGCTCAAGAAGCCCACCGTGCTCACTTATCACTGCGATCTGCAACTGCCGCCAGGAACGCTGAACACACTCGCTAATCAGATCATCCACCTGATGAACAACCTGGCCGGGCGTTTCAGTCAGTGCGTGGTAGCCTACACGGACGATTTTGCCGCACACTCGCCCTTCTTGCAACGCTTCAGCGATAAATTGCACGTCATCCCCCCGCCAGTGGAAATTCCGGCGACCACTCCTTCGGGCATCGCGGCGTTTGCAAAGATGCACAACCCCGATAAACAGCGGCCCATCATCGGCATGGCGGCGCGGCTGGCAGCCGAGAAGGGCGTGGAGGTGCTGTTAGAAGCCTTCCCGCGCATTCTGGAGCGCTATCCGCGCGCGCGGATTTTGTTCGCCGGCCAGCATGAGAACGTGCTATCGGAAGCGGACTATGCGCGGCGGCTCGGCCCTATTATCCGCCGCTACGAGCAGGCTGGGCAGTGGAAATTCCTGGGCATTCTTAACCCCGTGCAGATGGCGGCCTTTTATCCCAACCTGGATGTGCTGGTGGTGCCGAGCCTCAACTCCACCGAGTCTTTCGGGCTGGTGCAAGTGGAGGCGATGCTGCATGGTGTCCCCTGCGTGGCGAGCGACCTGCCGGGCGTGCGCCAGCCGGTGCTGCAAACGGGCATGGGCGAAATCGCGCCCATCGGCGATGCGGAGGGACTAAGTGACGCGCTACTGCGCGTGCTGGCGCGGCGCGACACCTACCTCCGCCCGCGCGCGGAAATCGCCGCGCGGTTCTCCACGGAGCAGACAGCGGAACAGTACGAGGCGTTGTTCGAGTAAGTGTGTAGCGTGTGCTAAATTTTACCCGCCGCGAGGAATGCCCATGAGAGAAACCCTGTATTTTGAGGATTTGACCCCCAGATTGAGTCTGGAAACCGTAGGGCGCACCATCACAGAAGCCGATATTATGGCTTTTGCGGGTCTATCCGGCGACCTGAACCCCTTGCACACCGACGCCGTCTACGCAGCTACCACGCCGTTCGGTGAGCGTATCGCGCACGGGCTGCTGGTACTTTCTATCGCAACTGGTCTGGCAAACCGCCTGGGGGTATTGGAGCGCAGCGTCGAAGCATTCACCGCGCTTGAGTGGAAGTATCGGGGACCGGTTAAGATTGGCGATACGGTACGCGCGCGTCTCAGTGTCAAACAGAGTCGCACCGTACCAGGCTATCACGGCGGGCTGGTGCTGCTCAATGTGAGCATCCTCAATCAACGGGATGAAGTCGTGCAAAAAGGTCTCTGGACGGTGATGGTTAAAGGTAAAACAAAGGAGTAGAAACTATGGCAGCGATGTCTTTATTAACGTGTTTAGTGCCGATGGTGCTTGTAGGCGGCGTGGGGCTGTTGGGGATTGGCGGATATTTGCTCTACATTGGCTTTGGAAAAGAACCCGAGTCGCCCTGGCTGGGTTCGCAATGGACGCCACGCGTGCTCGGTATCGTGTGTATTCTTGGCGCGTTAGGGCTGTTCTGCGGTGGGGTGGCATTTTTCCTCTTGCCGATGGGGATCATGTAACATATTTGACTCAGTTGAAAAAGCCTGTTCATCTCACACGGAGCTTTTTATCGCGCTTTTCAGTCTCCTGTGAATTACCACCCTCGTGGCGGATTTGATAATTCGTTGCGAGCGGGGGGGACAAAAGCACAATGGCAACTGCGCTGAGTATAACAAGGCTCTATTTACCTCACAGTTCTCCGCGCACCTCAGCATCCATGCGACGAAAAAATTCTTCCATGTAGCGATGCCGCTCTGCGGCGATGCTCTGCCCGGTAACAGTGTATAGCCGATTCTTGAGCCGCGCCAGCTTCACCACAAACTCGTGGACGGGGGTGTGCTGCG
This sequence comes from uncultured Anaerolineales bacterium, assembly GCA_964504195.1. GTDB lineage: Bacteria > Chloroflexota > Anaerolineae > B4-G1 > SLSP01 > CAZDDI01. The sequence continues at coordinate 10,348 of CAZDDI010000076.1, read as the reverse complement.
CCGGATCATCGCCGATCGCTTCCCAACGCGCCACATCCACTGCATCCAGCGGTGCCCACAGGCGTTGCTTGTGGGCACCGCCATACGCGAAGGCACGTCCTACGCCAATCGCTCCTAGTGCGTCCAGCTTGTCGGCATCGAATAATGTCTGCGCCTCGAGGGTTGTCGGATCGGGCAGTGTGCGGAAACGATGCGCCGCGATGGCGTGACAGACGGCTTCCCGCCAGGCTGCGGGCGTGTCCACCAACAGTTTGCTGGCGCGCTGCGCGGCAAACATTGCGTGATCCAGCCCCGCAGCGTCAGCCTCCGCACGGCCCCAATCGTGCAACAAGGCGGCGGCACGCACCACCGTCAAATCCGCTCCCTCCGCAGTCCCAATACGCTCTGCGAGAGTCAATACTCGCAAGATATGGTCGAAATCATGGACACTATCGGCACCGCTGTAGAGCTCCCGCGTTGTTTCAATGGTCAATTGCATTGCATCACCTCCAACAAAACGCGGGCTGTGTGCCACAGCCCGCGTTTAATTATAACCTAATCTCGTAACTACTCAGGCTCAAACTCTATGTGTCATTGCGAGCCGTCTGCGGCGAAGCAATTTTAACCATGAACGAGATTGCTTCGTCACGGAGATGTGGCTCGCAATGACAAGGCTGAGTAGTTACCTAATTTCAAGGTAAATGAATCAGGGGATTGGTGGGATAGCCGGAATAACGGATCTCGAAATGCAAGTGCGGGCCGGTAGAGTAACCGGTGCTCCCCATTGCCCCTAATACCTCACCACTGCTTACCGTTTGTCCTTCGTATACGAAGATATTGCTCAAGTGTGCATAGTAGGTTTGATAGCCGTTGGTATGATCCACAACTACCAGATAGCCATAACCGATATCGGTCCAACCGGCAAAACTAACGTAGCCAGCATCTGCCGCCACAATCGCCGTCCCTATTCCGTTGGCAATATCAATCGCACGATGTCCATACCAGTAATATTGGCTGATCGTGCCGGTAGCAGGCCAACGGAAGCGTCCAGACCCACCGGATGTTTCAGGAACAGGGCCGGTATAGGTTGTCACCGTGCGCTGAACGTAAGGTTTGGTCCCGCCTGGAACAATTACCGAGTCGCCTACAGCTAAGGTCCCATCTTGTGGCAATGTGTTGTAAGGACAGCTTGTGATAACCTCTTCTTCGACCTTATACTTCTGCGCCAGCGACTCCAGTGTGTCCCCTTCCTCCACCGTGTGATAGACGCCATCAAGGGGGAGAATTACGAGGAGTTGCCCCACGCGCAATAGATCGGGGGCTTTTTCGACCTCGGGGTTCGACCACATGATGGTGGTGGGTTCAAGCCCATAGCCCGCTGCCACTGATTGGGTGGTATCGCCGGGCTGCACGGTGTAGGTTTCCAACATGAGGCGTGGACGTTCGGGGATTGCAGTATGGGGTTCAGCGCGCCGCGCTATGGCGAACGCACCGGAAGGCCGATAGGCGCTCGAAGCAATGTCAGGAGCGCCAGCGGCTTGCGCTTCCTGGCTCAGCGTTTGGAGCAAATTCCAATTGGCCGAATCGGAAACAAGTGTGAGGGTATCCCATTGTAATGTGCCTAACAATAGCACCAGTGCCAAGACTGCAAGTAACGCTCCGTGATAGGTAATTCGTCCCAAAAGGGGGCGTTGGCCCGGCCGATCGCCATTCCAACGCCAAATCCACACTGCAATGGCTGCTACGCCATATAACAGCACATTACCGCGCCAGGGACTATATGGCTCAGAGAGATCAGAGCCGAAAAGCTCAGTGTTATGGGGCATAACGTTGCGGATTTTGCGGCACGCCATTCAGGCGGATTTCGTAATGCAGGTGTGGCCCAGTAGACCAACCCGTCGTACCACACAAGCCAACTACCTGTCCTTGAGAGACAGATTGACCACAACTGACCCAGATCGAATCTAGGTGCGCATAATAGGTGAGGAAGCCGTTGCCATGGTTTACCTGCACCAGGTTGCCGTAGCCGCCACCCCAGCCGGAGAAAACGACTACACCATTATCAGAGGCATAGATGGCATCTCCTAAGCGGCATCTATAATCGAGGCCAATGTGTGCAGGTTGTCGCGAATCGCGGAAGTACCAACCGGAAACAGCTGCCGAACCTGTGGGGAGAATGAACCAGCCGTTAGCGCCCGGTCCACTGACTGCCGTGTTGCCACAGAAGCCAGAACTGTAGGATGCTGAGCCGACCCCACGCGAAGGTGGTGGAGGTGGCGCCTCCCATGTGATTTCCGAACCTACACCGCCAGGAATTACTAAGGCCTGCCCTTCGTAAAGCGTAGCACCTGGATTGAGTGCATTCCAGGTGTTATACAGCGTCGCTACATCTACCTTATAGTGTTCCGCAATGCTCTCGACCGTATCATCCAGAGCAACAATGTGATAAGCACCATTTACAGGAAGAATGTAAAGCGGTAAACCAGGTTGAATCAACCAGGGAGCATCTTGTAATGACTCGCGATTGGCCCAGGCTATAGTATAGGGTGAAAGTCCGAATTTCTCAGCAATCCCAAATATCGTATCGCCAACTTGCACATGGTAAGTCAATACTTCCAGGCGCACCCGCTCAGGAATCTGAGTATGCGGGATGACTTGCCGGAAAACGGCCTGACGCATTTGGGAACTGATTATCCAGGGGGGCACGGACGAAGATGTAGGCATTGAGGTAGGTGTAGCGACGGGGTTTGCAATCACAGGGGCGTTGGGAATCGCCATATTGGCTTCACTGACCTGGGCAAATACGGCCTTGCCGAAAAACGCCAGCAACAGCACCAGCGTCAACATTCCCAGGTGCGCGCTATAACGCCCTAAAAATGAAGCAACGGCCTGTCGGTCGCTACTCATCCGCCAAGCCCAGGCCAAGATACTACCAAAAGCAACCCGCATTGGGCGTGTAAAACTTGCCCCTAGCTCTTGATAGCCAGCTTGCAATGTATTATTTTTATTGTCCATAAGTATTAAACAACACCCGAAGAGAGTTGTTAATTGAGATTATAGCATACAAAAATCAGAAATGCAACCCCCAAATTCTATCCCTATTCTTACACAAATAATACGAAATGCTTACGCTGACAGCCGCAGTGTAATGGCGTGAACTCAGGAACTGGGCTGAGGCAGATATTTCAGATACATGAAGAAAAAGTCGGATACGAAATAAGATTCTTTGTGGGTGGATGTTAGCCCCGCCAGTCATCTCGCAGTAGATTTTTTTTCATTGACAAAGACTGAAGTAGACTTATACTGAACTTATCCCACCCACCCAGCCATGGCAAACACGCCATGGAATATACGTGGGATTATTGCATCAATTTAGCACAGGAGGGTGTAGATTATGAGCAAGCAGTACAGAATGATAGTTGCATTGGTGGTGATTGGAGTGTTGTCTTTGGCGTGTGGATTGGGGCAGGTAGCCTCTCCCACCCAAGCCCCCGTTGCGGTAGGCGGCGGTCAGCAGCTTGAGCAGTGGGCCAGCGGCGCCAGCGCCAGCTCGCAGTATGGCGATCCAGCCTGGGCCGCGATCCAGGCTACCGGTGCACCTGATACCGATGAGTGCGGTGATTATGATACAGCTTGGGCCTCATTGGAAGCCGATTCACCTTATGAGTGGCTGGAATTGACCTATCGCACGGCAGTCATTCCCCAAGAGATCAAAATCTACGAGACCTACAACCCCGGTTCGATCATCAGCGTTGCCGTTGGGACTGCCAATTTCGAGCACACGATTATCTGGGAAGCTGACCCGCGCCCCAATACAGCCTGCCCGTATGTGCTCACTATCCCGGTAGACGGGTTTGAGCAGGCAGTGAACTCTGTCCGCATTGAATTTGACCAGAGCATCATCGGCTCTTGGAATGAGATTGATGCGGTGCAGCTGATTGGTAGCAGGCCATAGACGTAGTGCGTAAAAAACCACATCGCCCGCAAGCCTAACCTTGCGGGCGATGTGATATATCCATTCTTATATTGCAATTGCTGTTATCGCTGTAATTGACAGGGGATTCAATGTCATTAAGTTAAGAACACTGAGCTCGCTGCCGTCCTCGAATTCGGCCACGAATACACGAATTTACCCCGTCTTGCAACCATTCGTGTATTCGTGAACCATTCGGGGACGGCCGGCAAATCTTAGCTTAATGACATTGACAGAGGTTTCAAGTCAGCCTATAATTGTTTTGAGCCGCTGGATCGAGTGGAGAATCCTGAAAATTTTGCGAAGGCAGGAATCATCTTGCGAGATGACTTCATTGAATTTTCCAGCCGCATAGAAAAGTTAGCGTTTGGTTTTTTTGCGCACGATCTGACAAAGTTACGCCTCAACGATTTAAGAAAGTGGCATAAGTATCCTACTGAGGAAACCAAGAAGAAGTTATTGCAAACAGCTTTGTTCTCAAGGCGCGAGGAACTTCAGTCCTTGCTTCAACAACCACAATTGCATAGGCAATCAGAATAGCAGAGGAGGTTCATGGAATGACCAGCGCAGCTGAATACGAAGAGAAAGTTTGGGTCATAGTGAGACCTCTTGCTCAAGGAAACAGAATAACTTTACAGTGGGATACGCCACAAGAAGCAAAACTGCTTAAGGCGAGAATTATACAAATACAGAAAGAATTAAGATTGGTAAAGAAAGACATTGCAATCACGAAGCGATCCATTAATTCCGCTTATACGTCTAAGAAAACGCAAGTAGGTAAAGGAGCGGGTGCAGCTTTGGCAGCAGGAGTGTTGGGAAGGAAAACGGCAGGAAAAATGAATGTCTTAAATCGTGATAGTGTAAGGCTTGAACAGGCGAGTGCTATAGCCCCATATGAAAATGTGATAAGCATGATTGATAACTTACTTGTTCAATTGGATCGGGCAAAAATAGAACTTGATAGCTGAATTTCGCAAAATTAACAGAAGTGTTACAAATACACCACGTCGCCCGCAAGACTAACCTTGCGGGCGACGCTGTATTCCCACGCTTTTTCGCTGACTCGCTTTTTCGCTGACTCGCTTACGGCGTGACCACCAGCGTAAGCGGCGATTGCTCGCCCGATGTGGTGGGGTTGTAGTAGTCGTAGGCGGCGCTGGCGGGGGTCTGCGCGCGCAGGGGGAAGCGCGCCCGCAGCCGGTACGAAAAGTCCAGCGTCTCGCCCGCCGTGAGGTTGGTGACGTAGATGATGAGCTGCCGCCCGGTCATCTCGAACCGCTTGATGCGCGGCCCGGCGTAGCTTTCCGGCGTGTTCTGGTAGTAGGCCACTAGCGCTTGCAGGTCACTGGCTTCCACGCTGAAGCCCGGCGGCAAGCCCAAATCCACAATCGCGGAATCGGCCTGGCCCTCGTTCAGCGTCACTTTTACATTGACCCCCACCGTATCATTCATCGCTAGCTCCGCCCGGTCGTAGGTCACATCGAGCGTGACCAGCTCGCCGCCCTCGATCAACTCAGGATAGCGCGCCAGCATATTCCACGGCAGGTAGTAGTTGCCCGCCACCTGGTACATCAGATTGCCCTCGCCGGTCATGGCGATTTCCACCGTGTTCTCATCGCCCAACTGCGCCGTATCGAACGTGAACATCTGCACCACGTCGAAGTTCTCGCGCGTCACCCGCGCCGTCTGCGGCGTCCCGCCGTTCACCGTGATCGTCACTGTCGCGTTGATGTTCTCCGAGCCGCTGCGCACGCTCGCCAGCATCGCCTTGAGGCTCATAATTGTTGCCGAGGTGGTCTGCCAGGTGCCGTAGCTGTCTTTGTTCTGGATGAGGTAGGTGAGCGCGGCGTTCGCCAGATCGGGCTGGTATTGCGCCCGCAGGAGCGCCAGCGCGGCCTGCGCGGTTGTTTCCAGATTGCCCACCTCGCCGTAGCCGCCCATGTAGGTTTGCGTACCCACTTCCCAGTAGGCCACGTTCCCCTCGCGCGTCGCCATCCCCGCCAGTCGGTCGAGTACGGCCTGGGTGGGCGCGGTCACGGCGTTCCCTTGCGCCAGATCATAAGCCACCAGCGCGTTGGCGATCATTGAGAGGGTGTAAGCATCCTCAGCCTGCGCCGCGTTTGCGCGCAGGTACTCCACGCCGCGCGCAGTGCGCCCGTCGCCGGCGAAGCCCGCATCCGCCAGCCCCCACACGATGTAAGCGGTGACGGGCAGCGGGCCGGTCTGGTTCGTCAGACTGCTCTCGTGGAAGCCCTCCACGCCGCGCCAGGAGCCATCGCCCTGCTGCGCGTTGAAGAGCCAGTTGCTAATCCGCTGGATCAAGGCCGGGTCCACATCATGGACGCGGCTCATATCGTTGAACTCTTGCAGGCCGTAAGCCGTGAGCATCGGGTCGGCGGGCGCATCGCCAAAGAGCGAGAAGCCGCCGCTGCCCGCCACCTCGAAGGTGGTGAGGCGCTGATAGCCCAGGTTGATGTATTGCTCGGCTTTCAGCTGCACCTCCGGCGCAACCTGACCGGAAGCGAGCAGGTAATCCAGCACCAGGATGTTCGGATAGGTGGTGGAAGAGGTTTGCTCGAAACACCCGCTGGGCATCCGCAGCAGTGCATCCAGCCCCTCGACGATTTGGCTGATGACGCCGGGGTAGATTTTGACCATGAGCCGTTGCGTGCCGGGGATCGCCTCGAAGGGGATGCTGACGGTCTCCACCACCGGCTGCCCGGCAGTGAGCCGATCCGAGGCGGTGAAGGTGAGCTGCTTGCCGTCCGGGTACACGCGCACCTCGCGGCGGATGGCGTCGGACATGGCGCTGCCCCAGGCGGTAATCTGGAACGGCTGCATCCCGAACTCCCGCGCGCGGATGCGGAAATAGACAACGGTGATGTCGTTGGATTCGATGACCAGCTCTTTGCTTGCCTCGTCCAGCAGCTCGAACCAGGGTTCGGGCTGCACTTCCAGCCGCACGGTTTGCGCTGCGGGCAGGTAGTTGAAGACGCCGACGGGGATGGCAATCTCGTCACCCACCGTGAGCGAGCCGGGCAGGTCAATGTCTACGAAGAAGTCCTGGAACACGCGCAGGCCGCCGGTCGCGCTGCCCAGCCGTCCGTCCTGCGTAGAAGCGAGCGCGGTCATGCGCCAGGTGGTGATGCTATCGGCGACGGGGAACTCCAGGCGGAGCGCGCCGCTGTCATCGGTGACTTCGTTGGGCAGCCAGAGCATCGTCTCCGGGAAGTATTGGCGCAGGCGCGGCGGCTCGTTGGCGGTTGCGCCCGTGCCCATATCCTTTGTGCCATCCGTTGCCGTCTCCATCGGCGCCGGAACAGCCTGTCCATCCACCGCACCGGCGAAGTTGCGCATTCCTGGTGCCATCGGCGCTTCCATCATCACCATATCGCCCTCTACCTCGACTACCAACATCGCATGTTCCACAGATTTCGTGCTGTTGACCAGAGCCAGCGAGGGTAGGGCGCCTGTCAACACGAAAACGGCCACCAGCAGCGCGGCGACGGCGGGCGCGGCCTGCCGCTGCCAGGCGAACCCGGCAGCGCGCAACAGCCAGCTCAGGGGGAACAGTGCAAAGGCCAGCAGGCCCACTAGTAGTACCGTATCGCTGGGGTCAATGTAGATCTGGTCGGCGGCAAAGGCCAGCCCGAACAACACCAGCAGATAGAGCGGGACTGCGCCCACCAGCCAGCCTAGCGCGCCATCTTTGCGACGGATGGCCGTCACCACCATGTAGAGGTAGCCTGCCAGCGCCAGCCCTGCCAGCGCGAGGACGATGCTTGTCGCGTTGTAGGAGAGCCAGTCGAGCAGCGCTAGCGCGCGCTCGCCAAATGTCCACTGTGAGCGGTAGTCGGGCATGGGCCAGATCGCCAGGAGCAGCATGGGCACGGCCAGGATCGCCAGCGCCAGCCCCGCGCTGCGCCAGAAGTGCGGCTTGCGCCAGAAGGCCAGCCCGCTCACCACCAGGGTCAACAAAGGGATGAGCACGAGTCCGCCATAGAGACCACTGCTCAACCGGTTGAAGTAGGTCTCTTGCCGCTCGTAAGTTTGGCGCACCGCTTCCTCGTGCGAGTTGGCTTGCAGGCTGAAGGCGAGCGTTTGCGGCGCGGCGGCGGCGAGCGAGGCGCGCGCGGTGTCTTCTACTGCGCCGCGCAACGCGGGATCGGCTATCGGCGGCCCGAACAGGTCGGGGATGCTGAAGCCGTGCAGCTCGTAGCGGGGCGTGAGCAGCTCGCGCTCTAACATGAAGTAGAGTTTGGCGAAGCCGGGGTCTTGCTCGGCCAGCGCGAAGACGGATTCATCCACAATCGCCAGTCCCAGCGCGGCGCGCGTCCCCTCGCCAGTGACGCCGCTCACCTGAATATCGAGCGCGGCGGTCTCACCGGGGAGATAGGTATCCGCACCGGGCGTGAGACTCACGCTCAGGTCGTTGGCGGCATCCACCACCACCAGCCGCGTATCGCGGACTATCGCGCCCCACGAGAGGATTTTGTAGGCGTGGACTTCGAGCGTCCCCACCATAGCCAGCGCGAGATCCACCGCGACTTGCGCCTGCCCGTTCTCCACCGGCACGGCGCGCGTGCTGATGGTCTGTCCCTCACGGATGATGTCCACATATACCGTGCCGCGCGGCTGCGAGGTGAGGATATTGAGCGTCATCACGTCGCTCACGCGGTAGATAGGCGCATCGGTGCGGAGCAGCACGGCTTCGTCTTGCCATTCGCCCTCGAAGTAGAACTCGCGGTGGGTGAGGTTGCCCGCTGCGTCGCGTGCGCTGATGCCGATAGTCTGCCAGGGGCTAGACGGCGTGAAGCGCACCTCAGCCAGCCCGTAAGCGCCGGTCTGCGCCCGGAGCGCCTGGCCGGTTTCGTACAGTGTGATTTCCATGTCGGTTTCGGCGGGCGTGCCATCGGGGTAGCCGGTGAGCACATAGAGGATGTTCTCCACGCCGGGGCGGAACTGCCCGCCTTCGGGCATCGCCTCGATGACCAGGCTGCTCTGCGTGACCGGCAGCGAGAGGTTGCTCACCTCGGCGTGCTCGGCCTGATCCACCACCGTCGCCTGCAAGTAGAAGCGCGCGCCGCCGCCCTCCCAATCGCTCCCGGCGATGTAGGTGGGCAGGTCGAACGCGAACTCGTAGTTGCCGTCGGCATCGGTCACACCCTGGAGTGTGAAGACGACCACGCGCTCGAAGTCGAACGTGTAGCCCTCCAGCGTCACCTGCCCCTCGGAGACGGGCTTGCCAAAAAAGTAGCTCGCATTGAGCCGTCCGGTGACGCGCTCGCCGGGCAGGTAGAAGGGGCGGTCGGTGTTGAGCTTGACTGCGAACTTGGGCAGGACGTAATGCTCCACCGTGACGGTTTGCTCGGAGCTGGTGTTGCCCAGCGTGGCGGTGAGCTTGTACGGGCCAGTGTTCACCTCGGAGGCTAGCTGGAAATCCGTCGCCGCCACGCCAAACTCGGACGTGGTGAGCGTTTGCCGGAACACGCGGTTGTTGCTGCCATCGGTGATGGTGATTTCGAGCGGCTGGTTGGCCGCCGGGGCGAGATCGAACGTGCCCAGCGCCAGCGCGCGGATGTGGATGACCTGGCCCGGCTGGTAGAGCGGCTTGTCGGTGCTGAGCAGCACGCGATAATCGCGTGCCAGCGTCACGGGCCGCTCGACCCGGTCGGAGCCAAGCGTAGATTCGGTCTCGATGATAAGCGTCTGGTTGGGATCAGCGGCGGCGGGGACGGTGAACGCCACTTGGACGTTGCCCTGCGTATCGGTAACGCCGGTGAAGAGCGTTTCCGCGCGCCCGCCCGCAACGGCGCGCATCTGCACGCGCACGGTCGCATTGGCGAGCGGGGCGGCGTCTTTGGTATCGCGCACCAGCACGCGCAACGCCGCCTGGCTGCCCGGCACCAGGCGATTCTGCCCCATAATCAACGTCTCGTGTTGGCTGACGTTGTCGGGCAGGTCGAGGTAATACTGCGTGAGTCCGACCAGGCCGCCGGTCAGGCTCAGCAGTAAGACCACCACAGCAAGTATAAGAAAGGTTTTGCGGGACATGGGTTTTCCTCCTTGTGCGAATCAGCGAGAAAGCGAAAAGGCGAGAAAGCGCGGGGGAAGTTTCAGCCATTCGCTTTCTGCCTTCATTTTCTTTAGACGTTGGCGGTGGGGGGAAAGTTCCAGCAAGAACGCCCGCTGCGGGAACAACGGGCGTTCTTGCTGGCGTATCCACTTGCTTGCGGCAGGTTGTTAAATCCGCCGCCGCTGGATTTGAGTTATTGGCATAACGCATTCGCCATTGCTGTCCCGCCCGCGAATGAATTCGCAGGCTGCTACCCAAAACCCGTTAATGAAAATTAAGAAAATAAACCGGAAATAAAACCATTTGCAAGAATCACTTCT
>CAZDDI010000075.1:0-17920 GCA_964504195.1 uncultured Anaerolineales bacterium | reverse complement strand
TCAAAGCCGGTAATATGCGTGTTTTGAGCCTACTACAGCGTTAGTGTTGCGGTACGGGTAAATTACAGATCGCGGGTAAGGCTGTGGAGGAATTCCGCGTTGGTGCGCGTTTTGCGCATCTTCTGGAGTAAGGCTTCCGTAGCAGCAGCGATATCGTAACCAGGGCCGCTGGGGGGCGGGGCCATCATCTGCGTTACCATCCGGCGTAGGAGCCAGACCTGGCGCAGCGTTTCTGAATCCAAGAGCAGTTCCTCGCGGCGCGTGCCGGAGCGCACAATGTCGTAAGCGGGGAAGATCCGGCGTTCTTGCAGCTTTCGGTTAAGGTGTAGTTCCATGTTGCCGGTGCCTTTGAATTCCTCGTAGATCAGGTCATCCATGCGGCTGCCCGTATCAATGAGGCACGTAGCGAGGACGGTGAGGCTGCCGCCCTCCTCGATATTCCGTGCCGCGCCGAAAAAGCGTTTGGGGGGGTAGAGCGCCGCCGGGTCGAGGCCGCCGGACAGTGTGCGCCCGCTGGGTTGAACCACCAAATTGTAGGCGCGCGTGAGCCGGGTGATGCTGTCCAGTAGGATAACTACATCGCGGCCCATTTCCACCAATCGCTTGGCGCGTTCCAGGGCCATTTGGGCCACTTGTGTCTGATGATCTACCGGTTCGTCGAAGGTAGAGCTGATGACCTCCGCATCTACTGAGCGATCCATGTCCGTGACTTCTTCCGGGCGCTCGCCGATGAGTACAACCATGAGGTGCGCGTCGGGATGGTTGGCAGAGATGCCGTTGGCGAGCTGTTTGAGCACCCACGTTTTACCGGCTTTCGGCGGGGAGACAATCAGTCCGCGTTGGCCCTTGCCGATAGGGGAAATCAGCTCCAGCAGCCTTTGGGTGATGTTGTGTGGATCGGTCAGTGTGTTCAACCGTTTTTCTGGGAAAATCGGTGTGCGACGCTCAAAGTGGGGGCGGCGCTTGGCATTTTCCGGATCCATCCCATTGACGGCTTCGACGCGCAACAGGCTGCGGTATTTCTCCGTCTCTTTGGGCGGGCGTACCTGGCCTACCACCATATCGCCGGTGCGTAGTCCGAAGCGGCGAATCTGGCTTTGCGAGACATAGACATCTTCGTGACCGGGCAGGTAGCGTGAAGAGCGCAGGAACCCGATGCCCTCTGTGGTCACTTCCAGCACCCCGCCGCCGAAAGAAAATCCTTCGCGCACGGCTTTTGCTTTGAGCAATAGCAGGATCAGATCTTCCTTCTTGAGCCGGCTGTAGCCGGAGACGTTGTATTTCCGGGCCAGATCGCGCAGCTCAGGGAGCCGCATTTCCTCCAGCGCATGCATATCCAGGTTGCGCAGCAAATCCTCTTCGACTGGAATGATAACAACTTCGGCGGGTACGAGCTCCTCAATCTCCGGCAGCGGCTCATCTGCTTCCGCTTCTTCTTCGACGTAATATGTTTCCGGGTATTCCTCTGCCAACTCCGGCGCGCGGGCGGCGTCGGGTTGCATCTCCAGTGTGGACTGGCTGTAAGCAGGTGCTCCTTCAGGTGTCTCTGGGAGTGATGCTGCATCTGCTGAAGGCGCAGAGTCACTGGTCATAGTTTCCGGGGCGATTTCTTCAGGTGTTACGGGCGATTGATTGTCTTCAAGTATGTCTTCACTGTGCATGGTATCCTCCATGGAAAACCTCGAAAAGTGGGATTTATAGTATTCGTGAGTCAAAATACAACCTGCGCTCCGGTTTAACCGTAGCGCGCAATGTACGTTTCTGCTTTGCGGACGATGGCTGTGTTACCGATAAACAAAGCTGTACGTTGGTGTAACTCGGTCGGTACAATGTCCAAAATGTTTTGGCAGCCGTCCGAAGCATAGCCACCCGCAGCCGCAGCGATTAAGCCCAACGGGGCGGCTTCATACAGCAATCGTAGTTTGGCCTGCGGCGGGCGTTCCTCCGTGTGGTGCAGTGGATAGTAAAAGACCCCGCCTTGTAGCAGGTTGCGGTGAAAATCGGCCACTAGCGAACCCACATAGCGTGCCGAGAGGGGGGCCGGAGGTTGCTCTGTTTCCATCCCGTGCAGGTAGTGATGGTAGTGCTGGACACCCAGGCTCCAATAGCGTTCGTAGGAAATGTTGGCGCTGCTATAACGTGGCGGTTCGGGGATCCGAATGTCCGGGTGCGAAAGCAGGAACTCGCCCAGACTTGGCTCCAACGTAAATCCATGCACGCCGTTTCCGGCAGTGTAGACCAACATGGTGCTGGATCCGTAGATGATGTAACCGGCGGCGACCATGTCACGACCGGGCTGGAGGCAGTCTTCTAGCGTACCAGGAATGCCAATCGGCGTCTTGCGCCGGTAGACGGAGAAGATTGTGCCGACGCTCACGTTGGAGGAGATATTTGAGGAACCGTCAATCGGGTCGAAAATCAGCACATATTTACCCTGTGCCATAGCTGGATTCTCCGGTACGATATTCATCAGGTGTTCCAGCTCTTCTGTTGCCATGATGCCTACCCGCCCGGTATAACTGTTCATGCGGATGAAAGTCTCGTTGGCGAAAACATCCAGCTTCATTTGCTTTTCGCCTTGAACATTGATGACGCCTATCTCACCCAGGATATCGCCTAATCCGGCGCGGCGAATCTCGCGCGCGATAATCTTTCCAGCCAGGGCAATATCGTATAGCAGGTTGCTGAATACGCCCGTTGCTTCTGGATATGCGCGTTCCTGCTCCAAAATATGCTGTTCGATAGTGACTATGTGTGAGTGCATTTTTGTCTCCTAGGAACCGGGAACAATTAAGCTAACATCCAACCGTAGTATTTTATTGGTGCATAACGACGTTTTGTGGACTCAAGACCTTGAAACCTACCAGGTCTATGTCCTAAACTTAATGACATTGAACATCCAACCGGTGAGCCGATGAGGTTTACACTGCAAGCGGTTAGTAGCGATGCATAACCCAATCTAAAACCCTGTCAACCAAGTGCAAGCGATGACACCGGCCCAAATCAAGCTATCAATTCGATCCAAGACGCCCCCATGGCCGGGGATGAGGTTGCTGGTATCTTTGACCCCCACCTCGCGTTTGAGCAGCGAGACAAATAGATCGCCCAGCGGGGTCAGCGCGCCTAATAGCACGCCCAACAGAGCCGCGCGTTCCAGCGGTAACACACTGCCGCCGACTTGTGACCAGATCCCGGCCAGCAAGGCACAGCCTAGTCCGCCGCTTAGCACACTCCCTATGTAGCCTTCCCACGTTTTTCCGGGACTGATGGATGGGGCTAGCTTATGACGTCCCCAGCGTTTACCGATGAAGAATGCGCCGCTGTCAGCGATCCAGATGCCGGGTAGTGTGATCAAAGTCCACCATAGACCATCGGGGAGGGCACGCAGGCGCAGTAGATAGGCACTGCCGATACCTAGATAGAGACCTCCGGCCAGCGTGAGCGCCCAATCGGCAGCCGGGTGGGGGGTATGGCGGAAGAGTTGTGCTGCTGATGCGGTGAGTGTGAGTAAGACCAGTCCCGATTGTAGCCAGCGCCCCTGCCCCCAGGTGGTGTCTGCGATCCAGAGCAGGATGATGGCCCACAGTAGCGGCAAGTTGATGTGTTGCTCTTTGCGACGTGCCAGCTGGGCAAATTCCAGACCGGCGAGCAGTGTTGCTATACCGATAACGAATACGTAATACAGACCGCCAGCAAGGGCTGCACCCACAACCAGGGGGATGAGAATGGCAGAACTGATGATGCGTTCTTTCATAAACGTGGCGATGGTTATTCCCGAATTCTGATGTAGGGACGTGCGCCAGGGTTAAGGTTGGGCCTGGCCGTGTGTGATGCAGGTATGTTTCTGCGGTAAAAAATAGGGAAGTGCTGTGATGTTATTGTTGTAGCCCGCCAAACCGGCGCTGGCGTTGGCTATATTCAACCAAGGCTTGATAAAATGCGGCTTTATCAAAATCCGGCCAGTAAATCGGTGTGCCGTGGTATTCGGCATAGGCTCCTTGCCAGAGGAGAAAATTGCTCATTCGCATCTCGCCGCTGGTGCGAATGATTAAATCCACATCCGGTAGCCCGGCGGTGTAAAGATGCTGAGCAATGGTTGCTTCTGTGACCTGCTCGGCAGAGATGCCTGTTGCAACAATACGTTGCACTGCATCTACCAATTCGGCGCGTCCGCTGTAGTTAAAAGCGATGTTGGCAATTAGGCGGTTGTTGTGTTGGGTGAGTTCTGTTGCTGCGCGTATTTGTTGCTTGAGATCGTTTGGGAGAGGCTCAAGTCTGCCAATATGTCTTAATTGTACACCATTTTTGTGTAATTCGTCAACTTCTTTTTTCAGCGATTCCCGTAACAGGCTCAGCAGACCTTGGACTTCTTCGTGGGGGCGACTCCAGTTTTCTGTGGAGAAAGCGTAGAGGGTGAGGATAGGCACTTCTAGTTCCACCGCAGCGTGCAGCACCCGGCGTAGGTTTTCCACCCCGGCGCGATGGCCTGCCAGTCGTGGCAGGCCACGCTGCTTGGCCCAGCGGCCGTTGCCGTCCATGATGAGGCCAACATGTTGGGGATGTGCAGGTAAAGGTGGGAAATCGCTTTTTGAGTTGTCTAGGCTCATTTTGTCTCAACTTGTTATGCGAAACATTGCGGAAAAGAGGGGGTAAGGACGTAGGTTTTTTTTGAAAGGCGTAATTTGTGTGTCGTGTCAGTATATGGACGCGCGGGAGACTGGCCCTACGCATCGCGATTAGATTTCCATGATCTCGCGTTCTTTGCGTTGTCCAATCTCGTCTACTTTTTCGGTGTAGCGGTCGGTGAGTTTTTGCAGTTCGTCCTGTCCGCGCTTAAGATCATCTTCCGAGATCAGTTTTTCGTTCTCGAACCCACGCATATCATCTAGCGCGTCGCGGCGGATGTTGCGTGCCGCGATTTTGGCTTCTTCTACGCGGCGTTTAATCATCTTTGCCATTTCTTTGCGCCGTTCCTCCGTAAGGCGGGGGATGGGGAGCCGTACTACACGCCCGTCATTGCTGGGATTAAGCCCCAAATCGGACTGGAGAATGCCCTTTTCGATAACTGTAATGGAACCGGGATCGTATGGGCGGATGACGAGTAGTTGTGGTTCTGGTGCAGAGATTACGGCCAACTGTTTGAGCGGGGTGGGGCTGCCGTAGTATTCGACCATGACACGTTCCACCAGTGCCGGTGAAGCGCGTCCGGTGCGGACGCTGCGCAGGTCTTCTTCCAGTGCATCCACGGTTTTAATCATGCGCTCTTCGGTTTCTAATAGCAGATCATCAAGCATCGTTACAGTCTCCTCGGTGTGGCTATCACTAAACCCTGGCAGGTCTGGTTATACCTGCCAGGGTTCATGTTAGCTGATGAGTGTGCCGACCGGTTGTCCCAGTACAGCGCGCTCCAGATTACCGGGCTTCCATAGGCTCAGCACGATAATCGGTAAATCGTTATCCATACATAATGAGATGGCTGTCGAATCCATTACTCCGAGCCGACGATTGAGCGCGTCCAGGTAGCTGATGTGTGGATAGTGCTGCGCTTGGGGGTCGGTCAATGGGTCGCTGGAGTAAACGCCATCTACTTTGGTAGCTTTGATGAGCAGCTCGGCACCGGTTTCGGCGGCGCGCAATGCGGCTGCCGTATCAGTCGTGAAATAGGGATTACCGGTGCCCCCGCCAAACAACACAATGCGTCCCTTGTCCAGGTGCCGGCTGGCGCGCAGGCGGATGTAAGGTTCGGCAATCGAGCGCATTTCAATGGCGGTTTGCACGCGTGTGCTAAGCCCCAGGCGACTCAGTGCATCGGCAAGTGCCAGTGCGTTCATCACTGTCGCGAGCATTCCCATTTGGTCGGCGGTGGCCCGATCCATCCCGTGTGCCAGTCCATCGCGCCCGCGCCACAGATTGCCTGCGCCAATCACGATGCCGATTTCAACTTCCATCTCATGGATGGTGGCAATCACAGCTGCGACTTCATCGGCCTTATGGGGGTCAATGCCGAAATCCTCACCGCTTGCCAGCGATTCGCCGCCAATTTTCAGCACGATGCGCTTGTAACGCGGATTGGTCATCGGGTAGCTCCCTGAAAAAAATGTAAAAAAGCCCAGAGGGTTACCCCTCCAGGCTCTCCCCTAGTTCGTAGCGCGCAAAGCGCCGGACGACGATATTTTCACCTGTTTTGCTGATAGCGGCTTTAATGAGCTCTTCTATTGTGATTTTGTCATCACGGATAAAAACTTGCTCCAGCAAGCAGGTTTCTTTGTAGAACTTTTCCACGCGGCCTGCGATGATTTTATCGAGGACTGTTTCAGGTTTGCCTTCTTCCAACGCTTGCGCGCGGAAGATCTCCTGCTCGTGAGTTATTACTGCTTCAGGTACGTCTGCACGGGCGATGTAGCGTGCGCCCATCGCTGCGATTTGCATGGCAATATCGCGTACCAGTCCTTGGAACTCGTCGGTGCGAGCTACGAAGTCGGTCTCGCAATTGACTTCGAGCAGTACGCCGATACGGGAGCCGGCGTGGACATAGGCGCTCACTAGCCCGTCTTTTGCCTGGCGATCCATGCGCTTGGCCGCAGCAGCCAGACCCTTCTCGCGTAGGTAATCCACGGCCTTGCTAAAGTCGCCGTCATGTTCTTCCAGAGCCTTGCGGCAATCGAGAATCCCGGCACCAGTTGCCTGGCGTAGTTCTTTGACTTGTTCAGCTGAAATAGCCATTAATTGTCCCCTTCTTCTTCTTCATCGTCAATATCGGTGTTCGCTTCATCGTCCAGAACTGTGGCAACTGCGTCTTCGTCATCGTCATCACTAAACTGTAGTTTGCGCAAGCGCGCGAGGGTTTCGGCGCTTAAGTATTTCTGATCCTCAGCGTAAACATCAGCATCTTCTGTGCCCATTTCTTTGCGCAGATTCAGCCCATCTATGGCTGCGTCGGCCATCTTGCCCACCATCAGGCGGATGGCGCGGATGGCATCGTCGTTACCGGGGATGACGTAATCTACCCGTGACGGGTCACAGTTGGTGTCTACAACGGCGACGATGGGAATGCCAATGCGATCCGCTTCGGCAACAGCAGTGGCTTCGCTTTGTACGTCAATGACAAAAATTGCCTTGGGTAGGCGTTCCATGACCTTAAGCCCGCTGAGCCGGGCATTGAGTTTCTCGATCTCACGACTGAGCATAAGGTTTTCTTTCTTGCTCAGGAGGGCGAACTCGCCATTATCGCGGCGCGCTTCAAGATCGCGCAAATGGTCAATGCGCTCGCGGATGGTGCGCCAGTTGGTGAGGGTGCCGCCCAGCCAGCGTTGGTTGACGTAGGGCATGTTGGCGCGGGTGGCTTCCTGTGCAATGGTTTCCTGAGCTTGCCGCTTCGTGCCGACGAAGAGCACCTGCCCGCCGTCTGCTACGCTATCGCGGACGAAGTTGTAGGCGGTTTCCAGGCACTTGACCGTCTGTTGCAGATCAATGATGTGAACGCCATTGCGTTCGGTGTAGATGTAGCGTCCCATCAAGGGATGCCACCGCCGGGTACGATGACCGAAGTGGACTCCGGTCTCCAGCAGTTGTTTCATGCTGATAACACTCATAATCTTCCAAAGCCTCCTTGTGTTTTTTCCTCCGCAACTTTCATCCTGCGTGGGAGCTGATTGCTCAGCACACCCCACCCAGTCCAGCTGCGTGTGTTATGGAACTCCGAATAATGATTCTACCACAAATTGATGAAGCCGCAAATGTATTTAGACCGGGCGGGTGGTGCGACGCTTGATCGTCGGAATCACGCTGCCACGACCGGGGCAGCGTACTGGTAGTGACGCGCGGGGGGCTGAAAAGTCTCCCAAACGGTATCCACCGGTCACTGAGAATGGTGGCGCGCACTTGCATCCGTGCCCTGGCGAACGTGGCCCTCGGTGTCGGGCAGGTAGAAGAGCGAGTCGTCGCCCGCCTGGAGCAGTTCGGGCACCCCCGGCACGGCCCAGTCCCAGGCGCAGACCCGATATCAGCGCTGCCGCAAGGCTGGCAACCAGGCAAGCGCATGGGCGTGGTGGGAGGTGCCGAGGTACCACAATCGTTGTGCCTGGCTGTCATAGATGTAGTGTGACCAAGAGTCACTTTCACCACCCCCAAAATACAAGTGTATGTAACGGCGGTCTGGAGAATAGATCCCTACCCATTGCTGGGGAGTGGTCATCTTCGCCCAGGACCAATGCTCTGGCCCCTTCACCTGCCGAAACGCTTCAACAGGGATCTCTATCTCAGTACGCCAATGCCATTTGTCCTGCACCGGGGACTCTTCTTGCCAGGCAGTCATTGCGCCGCTGAGGGGATCAAGTCGCTGCCAGCCCAGGCGCCGGGATTCAAAGACGATGTAGTTGCCATCAAGCGTCCAGGTAAGGGTGTCGTATGTATCATTGTAGGTAGTGTGATTATCAATCAACCAGCGGAGCTCGCCATTGGCGCGATTCAGCACACACAACCCGTCGCGCACTTGCATGGTGGCGGTATCAAACGGAACGCTCCGTTCATGGGGCCGGAACAAAATCCCCCCATCCACCTTCCCATCACTGCAATGAAACGCTGCGTACTGGCCGTTAGGCGACCAGGAAATTGGACGCCACCACACCTGCATCTCCCGCGGCGTCATGCGCCGCCACCAGCCCCAGAAGCCTTGGGGACGGAAGAGATAGAGGCCATAATCGTGGTAAAAGGCAATCTCGCCCGGTAGTCGCAGATAGGGCCAGCGCCATAACAGCCCCCCGAGCAACAAACCCAATCCTAGCAGAAGTAAGAGGCGTTTCTTCATCCGATGTTACCTTTCATTGGTCCGGCTCCTAGCGACAGCCCCCCGTAGCCGGTTGTGTTTCGGGAATATCATCCGGGATATGCACGATGGCAAGCATATTGACCTCGCTCCAGGTATCGTTGATGGCTCGTTGTTCCCATGCGCTGGCTTCGCTAGAATGATCAACGATGTGGGGCGTCATGTACGAACCCTAGGTAGCAACTTGAGTTAAGTTAAGAACATTAGTTTGGATTGCCGTCCCCGAATCTGGTCACGAATCCCGCCTGCGCGGGACAAGTTACACGCATTTGCCTTGTCTGGTAAACATTCGTGTATTCGTGGCGGCATTCGTGGACGGCCTGCAACCCTTAACTTCATGCCATGGGTAGCCCCATTCATCAGCGCGCTGCTCGCCCAGCAATCCAGACAGGCTACCTGGATTAAGTTAAGGTTTTATCTCATAAACGCTATCTACCTGCACTTCCCACAACAACTCACCTGTGCCGCAATGATAGGTTCTGATGAATTCAGTGTCGTAGATGAAAGCGACCAGCTCTCCATGAACCAACCACAGGCGCTCCCCTGACTCAAGCCTTGCCATAATTTCTTCGGCACATATCGGGTGACTTGCCTGCAATTGCGGCTCTGGAGCCTGTAACGGATAAGCCGGTGTCTCCAAATCACTTTCAACAATAGGTTGGTGATGCGCCACCCGCAGTTCCCTATCCGAACCGGGGAGAGTAGAAATTGCACGGATACTGATTTGGGCTGCATCAAGCCCAATTATTGCGATGGACTGCTCTGCGTTTACCCCTAGAGCTGCCGCGTCAATGAGCGGTTGTACTTGACCGGTATCAAGGGCCATGACCATAATAGTATTCGCGTGGCGTGGATAATAAAATGGCGATGTAGGTTCCTCGCGCAATACTTTTAAGAACGTCTCAAAGGAACTCCATGATTTTATTACTCAGGGCATATAGGTGCAAAATCAACGATACTAATATGGTATTCATTGAAATATTCTATTCGCGCTGGATAGTGATAGTAGGGAGCAAAAGATGATGAACACGACCAACTACCTTGACAGTCACGAACTCTATCAAAAAGAGCCTCCATGACAGATGTATGCTCCCACGGCTGAAAAACCGGTAGTAAACCATATTCCTTCTCAGCAATCTCTGCGGACACAGTTATCCCATTCTGAACACAGATAGAAGCGCGTGCATACCCGCGATAATCATAAACCCGAATTGTCATGTAGTATTCATCAGGTTCACGCAGATCCCATATCAGGTTGGAAATGGCTATCTGGATTGGAGAAAAGGCAGCCAAGCAGAACAGGGTGCAACCTATACACACTATACACCCCACAATAAGCACGGTTTTGGGCAATTGCTTCTTTTTAGTCATATTTTTGTTGCTCTCTTAATCCTGTCAGGCCGGTATTAGTGGCACTAGTGGGTCATTTGGCATGTTCATAGCCATACTTAGGGCGTAAATAATGGCTACCGCTGTGTCAACTGACCCACTAGTTCATTTGAATGGGAATGGAATCCCTAAGTGAAGCGCACCTGAGCAAGGTCCTCCATGGATAAGCAGCGCCAGCCACAGCCCCAGCGCGGGATCGAAGTACCGCCCGTCACGATAGATGAGGCCCGTGCTCCCATCATACACCTCGCTGCTGAGCAGGGGCTACGCAAAACTTAAGGCGCGCCCACCTCCAAACTATCAGGATCAAAAGGCCAATATTCTCCGTATCCGCGCCAATCTTGCAAGGTCCATGGACCAATTACGGATTCATAACGCTCAATACTCCAACTATACACGGAAGGGCTGAAATACCCAATATTGCGAACTAGCGTGGTGGGTTCGAGAACATACGGGAAGACATTATCTTGGAAAACAAGATCTACCCGCGTAAACATGTCTGGATAATTTAATGTTAAAGAAGATTTATAAACATGGATGCCTTGAGTAATGAAGTTAATCCCGGCTGGCGCGCCATACCGGGCAACAACATCCTGAACCGTCATGTTTACAGACGGGCCTAATCCTACAACGTCAACAATATCTTCACCCTGCCCAAAACTAACCATGAATCCGGTGCGCCCAGAAACACAACTGATCCCCCGCCCCGCCGACTCCGCTTCATTATCCCAGGCTCTGCACGCGTCATACACCCCCCGTTCTTGCAAAATCGCCAGCACTTCCGCTTCACGGGTTTCGCCGGGCACGATACCCCAAAAGCAAGGCGGCCCGCAAGGGTCCCCCGATAGAAATCCGCCATCTTGGATCCCTAGCACGGGCGTGGGAAAGGGCGTGCGGGTAGGCAGCGTCGGGGCTGGTGGGGGTAATGTGGCGGTCGCCGGGGCCAGTGGGGTTGCCGTGGGCCTGGCGTGACAGGCGCTCAGCAGCCCGACCAACAGCAACAAGCCCCACAGGCTCACTTTATGACAGTAGACACTTGATACTTCGTCCGCTTTTCGCTGTAGCATCGTCCCCTCCTTATTGAGAAATAGCTGTTGCGACTACGCAATGACCCAAATCTTGGAATTGCCTTCATGCCATTGGGCTGAGTCGCCGTCCCCGAATCTGGTCACGAATCCCGCCTGCGCGGGACAAGTTATACGCATTTGCCTTGTCTGGTAAACATTCGTGTATTCGAGTATGTATTCGTGGACGGCCAGCAAACCTTAACTTCATGCCATTGCGTCCAGTATATATCCCTCGTGGTTGTTGACAAGTCCCTAGCCTATGGTATCCTCACTCATGCACGCTATTCTGTATTTGCGAGGTACCTATGCCCCATTTCAAGTTGACCCGCGTTCAGGTCATCATGCTCGCTGCGCTTGCGCTGGGCAATCTGTTGCTTGTGGGCGGTATGAGCGCCGTGGTTATTCATGACTTGCTGAGCCCCTCCGGGCCAACACCTATCCCGCTTACGCTTGCGCGCGGGGATGCCGCGCCACCGACACCGTTGCCACTTCCGACCTGGACACCTGTGCCTACTCCTACGCCGCAAGGTCTGGAGCTCCTGTACGTCTTTACGCCGGGAGTATGTCCTTTCGAGATTCCCGACGGTGCCATGATCGAATGTGGTGTCGTTGGCGTCCCTGAAACGCGGGGCGAAGTGCCTGCCGGTGTGGTGCAGTTGGCGGTAGCTCGCTATCGCAGCACTGCTTCTGATCCTGGCGATCCCCTTGTTTACCTCACTGGCGGCCCTGGGGGTGATGCGGTGGCGGCTTCTGTGAATCTTTACGATGTTTTCATGTACCCCATCCTGGCCGAACGCGATATCATTATCTTCGATCAGCGTGGAACTGGGCGTTCCAAACCTTTCCTCGAATGTCCTGAATTTCATTCTGTCACCGAGATGGACTTGCAGTGGAATTACTCGGTAGAGAGATTGGCCGCGGCGTACATGGATGCTGCCACGCGCTGCCGCACACGCTGGGAAATTCGGGGTGTCAATCTCGCCGCTTACACCAGTGCCGAGAATGCTGCCGATGTCAAAGACCTCATCACGACGTTGGGCTATGAGCGGGCTACGCTCTACGGTGCATCCTATGGCTCGCGTTTGGCGCTCACGGTCATGCGCGATTACCCGGCGGTGGTGCGCAGTGCCATTTTGGATGGCGTTGTGCCGCTCGAAGTACATCTCTTCAACGATCAAAGCGCGCGCATGGATCGCCTGCTCCGGCAGCTTTTCGTGGGTTGCGCTGCTAATGCAGCCTGTCGCACGGCTTACCCCAACCTCGAATCCGTCTATCAATCCGCCATCGCTAGGCACGACGCCCAGCCGGCTACGGTGTGGAGCAAGCGGATCGGACACAAATCGTACCGGGTCCTGGTCAATGGTGACTGGATTACCGGCGCGATTTTCTTCGGTGCTTACGATACCGAACTCATTCGCTATCTCCCTATGATGCTTCACGATGTCTCACGGGGCGATTACGAGCTGCTCGCGTGGATGCTGGGTAATGTGGGTCAAAAGACCGATTTGAGCACGGGCATGTACCTCTCAGTTAATTGTCACGAGGAGGTCTTTGCCACTACGCCCGCACAGCTCGCTGCCGATCTTGCCGCTTATCCGCACACTGAAAGTTTCGCCAATTGGAGTATTTATGGGACCTCAGAGACCCTGTTTGTGCTCTGTGAGACCTGGCACGCGGCGCCTTTCGATCCGCGCGAGGCTGAGCCGGTGCTGAGCGATATTCCGACGCTGCTCCTCTCCGGGGAGTACGATCCCATCACCCCGCCGGCTTATGGGCGGATGGTGGCCGCAAATCTGAGCGCCTCCCAGCATTATGAGTTCCCCGGACAAGGGCACGTGGTGGGCTTGTGGCAAAGCTCGTGCGCGGTGAGGATTGCGCGCGACTTCATCTCTGATCCGTATGCGGCGCTGGATACGGCTTGCATTCAGAGGACGACAGGGCCTGATTTCATCACTCGCTAGTGTTTGTGGTTGCCCCGTTTGACTTTGCCGGGCATTCCAACGCCCGCTATAGTTTGAAGCTGCTCTCACCTGTGGTATACTGTCAACAGGAGCGAATATAATTGATGGCACAGGTTTGGGGGCAATTTCTTCATGGGCTCATCTTTTCAGTGTTGAGCCTGACAATTATCTTCCTACAATACCGCAGTCGCCGTATCATGCTGGCTCGGCGGCTGCCGTGGTTGGCTGGATTTGCTCTCTGTGAAGCCATCGTCGCCTGGAGCGATTTATTGCACCCGCTGTTCCCCTCCCGGCGCGGTTTGTCACCTGATCTGCGCTTCATACTGCTCTCCGTTGGTTACGCTGTGCTGTTGGCCTTTGCGCTGCAAACTTTGCTTCCCCCTGACCATACCAAGCGGCGTGCTTACAGCATCTTATTCACTGCCCAGCTGCTCTGGCTCCTCCCTTATGTGAGTGTGCGGCGTTTTGCCCCAGATGTGGATGTAATCCTTTTGGGCGAAGTGCTCATTCGTTATGTATTAGCCGCTCCGGGGGGCCTGCTGGCTGGCCTAGGCCTACGTCGGCAAAGTTACCATCTGTTAGAACAGGCCTGGCGGCAACGTATCCGCCCCTACCTGCGGCTCACGGAAGCCGCCGCCGGACTCTATGGGTTGCTCAACCTGTTTTTGGTCCCCGCGGCCCCTATTTTCCCGGCGGTGTTACTTAATGTCGACCGGATACCTGTGCCCGCGGCGCTCCTCTGGGCCTTGAGCGGTACTTTGTTACTGGTAGGCCTTGTGACGGCGTTGACCCATATTCAATTCGAGATCGAGCTGTGGGTGGAGAACGTTGAGCGTGCCCAAACCCTGGCCGCCGACCGGGAGCGCATCAGCCGCGAGCTGCACGATGGTATCATTCAATCCATCTACGCCGCCGGGCTGCTGCTCGAAAGTATTCAGCACCTGATTCCTGAAGATCCCGACAAAGCTCAGGCGCTGCTGGGCCGGGTGATGGCGAGTCTCAATGACACTATTCAGGAAATCCGTCGCTATATCTTTGACTTGCGCAGCGATAGACCTGATGAAACGCTTGAAGCCGGTTTGCGGCGCTTGTTGCGTGATTTTCATATCAACACACTCCTGCAAACTAACTTAGAGATCAAAGGCGATGCAGGGCAATTGCTCACGTTGGAACGGCGTCGGCATATCCTGCAAATTACTCGTGAGGCGCTTACCAACACTGCGCGCCATGCTCATGCCCAACTGGCTAATGTTGAGTTGATCTACGAAAAAGACGCGCTTTACATTACCATCTGCGATGATGGGGTGGGGATGGAACAGCTCCAGGTGAGCAAAGGCCATGGGCTACGCAATATCCGTGAGCGTGCGCGATTGCTCGATGGGGCCTTGCGTATCGAGAGCGCACCTGATGCTGGCATGACGTTGCACCTTACTGTTCCGTATACTTGACCAAAAAGGTAGGAGAACATGATCCAAAGAATCCTCATTGTAGATGATCACGAAGTTGTGCGCCTGGGGTTGCGCTCGTTACTCACGCGCTATCCTGAATTTGCCGTAGTAGATGAAGCCAGCAACGCTGCGGAAGCGTTGGAAAAGACGCGGCAACATCACCCCAATATTGTTCTGATGGATATTCGGATGCCGGGGAAGAATGGCATTGAAGCCTGTCGCCAGATTAAAGCACAGTTTCCCGATACGCATATCATTATGCTCACCTCGTTTGCGGAGGATGAGATGCTCTTTGAGGCTATCAGCGCGGGTGCGGCGGGCTATGTTCTCAAGCAGGTAGGCGGCGATGATCTAGTACATGCAATTCAGTGCGTGGGGCGGGGCGAGGCTTTGCTCGACCCCGCTATTACCCAGCGCGTCCTGGAACGGGTGCGGCAGGCCGCGCGCCAGGAGCAGGCCGCCGCGTTCAACGAGCTGACAGAGCAAGAACTGCGGGTGCTGGGACTCGTGGCGGAGGGGCGTACCAACAAGGAAATCGCCAAACTCCTCTACCTGGGCGAAGGTACTGTGCGCAACTATGTGAGCAGCATTCTTTCTAAGCTGCGTTTGACCAATCGCGCCGAGGCTGCCGCCTATGCCGTGCGTCACGGTTTGCAGGACTTTCTCAAAGAGTTTGGGGGATGAGCCGCCGATTGTATGCTGGTCAATATATGTTATGATGGACGCAAAACATAATTTTTTTGTTACGTAGCACACATTACGCAGTAGGTAAAGGAGCTTCCGGCATGAGTAAATCCCCAAAGCAGGTAGACGTTCTTATCACCGCCGATTTTGTCGTGACGATGGACGCGCAATATACGTTACACACACCTGGTGCTGTTGCTGTTACGGGTGCTGATATCGTTGCGGCCGGCCCGGTTGCGACACTAGAGCGCGACTACAGCGCCGCCGAGCGGTTCGATCTGGGCAATACCGTTCTTATGCCGGGCCTCATTAACGCGCATGGGCACGCCCCGATGACCCTGTTACGCGGTCTGGCCGATGATCTGCGCCTGGACGTATGGCTGATGGGGTATATGATGCCGGTCGAACGGGACTTCGTCAACCCGCGTTTTTGCTGGCTCGGCACCCAGCTCGCTGCTGCGGAGATGATTCGGGGGGGCACGACGACCTTCATGGACATGTACTATTTTGAGGAGGCTGTGGCCGATGGCGCGGCGCAGGCCGGATTGCGGGCCGTCTGCGCACAGAGCATCCTCAAATTTCCCACGCCTGATGCGGGGAGCTACGATGATGCCCTGCTCCGCGCCCGCGATTTTGTTGGGCGCTGGGTCGGACACCCCCTTATTATTCCGGCGGTTGCGCCCCACGCACCTTATACTGTCACGCCTGAAATTCTTGAAGGCGCGGTCTCGCTAGCATTGGAGTATGATGTGCCGTTACATATCCACATTGCTGAGACGGCGCAAGAGGTAGAGGATCATCGTAAAGAGTATGGGATGCCGCCTGTACCTTGGCTCAAGAAGCTGGGGGTTTTCGAGGCTAAGACTACCGCTGCACACTGCGTTTACCTCGATGAAGGCGAGATGTACACATTTCGCAATCACAATGTTGGCGTGGCACACAACCCTTCGAGTAACCTCAAGTTAGCCAGTGGGATTGCGCCCATCGCACGCATGTTGGAACTGGGGTTGAATGTCGGCATCGGCACTGATGGCCCGGCTAGTAACAACGACCTGGATATGTTCGAGGAGCTGCGCCTGGCGAATATGATAGCCAAAGTTGCTACGCTCGATCCGACCACCCTGCCAGCGCGGCAGACCATCGAGATGGCGACTATTGGTGGCGCGCGCGCGATGCACATCGAGCACCTTACCGGCTCATTGGAGATTGGTAAGCGTGCTGATTTAATTGCCGTGCGGATGGATAACATCCACCACACGCCACAGTTCCGGCGCGACCCCGATAACGTGTATTCGCGGCTAGTCTACGCCTCACATGCGGAGGACGTGCTGCATGTGATGGTCAACGGGCGGTGGTTAATGCGTGATCGGCAGCTGTTGACGGTGGACGTGACCGGGTTGCAGGATGAGACGAATTTGCTGGCCGGTAAAATTGATGCGTTCCTCATGCGCCGCGAAGAGAGCGTGTTGAGTAAGCTGATTGCTATCGGTGGGGTGGCACAGGAAAAGATGTTTGAGGTGCAGGTGAAGGTCCGTACCGATGCGCTGGACGCGCTTGAAGCGCGCATCAAAGCGGCACCGGAATTCACTGTCATTCGGGGGTCCAGTCGCAGCCAGTATGACACTTACTTT
This sequence comes from uncultured Anaerolineales bacterium, assembly GCA_964504195.1. GTDB lineage: Bacteria > Chloroflexota > Anaerolineae > B4-G1 > SLSP01 > CAZDDI01. The sequence goes on along the minus strand of CAZDDI010000075.1, from coordinate 916 downwards.
GTCTTTGAAGATCGTTGGACAAGTGCGGTGCGCTACCGTGAGGATGAGGTGAAGCACTTGGATTCGGGTGAGTTGATTGATGTGATTTATCGTCTCACGCTGACCACGATGGCGAAGGAACGAGAGTACGAGAACTCGGTGTTGCTTTCACGGTCACGCTTCAACGCTGCGGCTACCCGCAGCTTGCGCTTTTACCGTGAATACTTCAAGCCCGAACGGGTGATTGAAGTTCACAAACAGCGGCGGCGCTATCATCTCCGCTACGGCGGCACGGATTTTGCCTTGAATTTCGATCAGGTCATTAAGCCGGAGCGGGTGGGGAGCTACATGGAAATCAAGAGCCGCACCTGGTCGCGGCAAGATGCGGAACATAAGGCGACACTTATCGGGCAAATCCTGCAATTGCTGGGTCTGCCCGCCGAGGCCCTCGTGAAGGATGAATACGTCGAGTTGGCGCAGCTAGTCAGCACATAGCCGCCCGTTGGCGTGTAGCCTGATCTTATTGAAGGGGCAATGTCATTAAGTTAAGACCTCGCAGGTTTCGTAAAAATTGGGTGGGGTAGTATTTTACCGGTGAATCAGACGTTGTGTCAATGTCATTAAGTTAAGAGCATTGATTCCCGTTGCCGTCCCCGAATTGGATCACAAATACACGAATTTGCCTTGTCTGGTAAACATTCGTGTATTCGAGTAAGTATTCGTGGACGGCCTGCAAACGCTAACTTAATGACATTGGACGTTGTGTAGACTCGATGCTTTGAAACCTGCTAGGTCTATGCCCTAAACTTAATGACATTGATTGAAGGGTAGGCCATACTGAAAAAATAACCATCCCCTTTGCTCCCGCTGGATTGAATGAAAATTTGTCTACCGTACATTTTCCAAGCGCATTCAGTTTTAGCCACGAATTAGCATG
>CAZDDI010000074.1:0-18070 GCA_964504195.1 uncultured Anaerolineales bacterium | reverse complement strand
GGTATATTATACCATATTTCATGCCTAGCGCCACCTTTTTTCAGGGGAGTCATATAATGCTTCTTCTTTGCTTAAACCCTCACACAAAGAACTGATCGCTTTCTCGCACCGACGCACCCCAAGAATTCGTGCTACAGAAGTTCTTTCCTGTGCTGAGGCACTGGCTAATCTTACGATTAGATCATCATCTGACAACATGGCGTACATGCTATCAAATTCGCTCGAAGTTTGCCCGCGCCGTATTCTCCCTGCGGCTTTATCCATCTTCTTCCTTCTCATTCTTCGGCATGGCTCAGAATCAGTTTGTAGCAACAAGACGAGTCAAAATTCCAGAAAGTGTCAAACTGACGCCACCAGGGTTTTGAGCCATGCCAACATTTCTCTATTCAACAAGTCTAGGACCGGTGCCGAATAGGAAATGCTCATAATGGAACTCTTTCAACTCATCTACAGCAAGCAGCCAGCGATACCCATCAGCAATTTCCTGCATTAATTTCTGATCAACTTGGTCGCCTACATTAATAACCCAGATAAGAATATTGTTCTCTGCGGCCATCTCGGTATAATATATCGCACAATCGGCGGCTTTACTGTGGTTTTCATCTTCACTGTCTGCACTTATCCACAAATCCTCTTGCCAGCATTCTCTTCCCTCTACTTCATCATCAGGTACTACATTTGGTGTCCTGTCAGTTATGATAAGTATCCGGTGAAGTGCTCTTGAGTGCTCATATTCTCCTGATGCGGAGCCAAACATTGCAATGCTGGCTCTCATTCCGGTTATTATATCGGTGGTTAGGCTTCCGTCTGTTGCTAAATTCGCACGAATTGCATCATCAACTGTCTCATAAATGTTAGGGGTATCTCGCTCATTGCATTGAGACCAATTGTATGCCATGAGATTAATTCCTCTAAAATTCCCACATAGCGTCCCAATCTTTGCTGAACCGGAAATATCCGAAACAACGGTCATCATTATATTCAGTTGTCCCTTAACTTCGGCAGTGTCCTCAATCCAGATGCGTCTAACACCAAACAACCATAGAAAGATTGTAGGTACTTCCTTCCGGATACTTACCCGAATTGAGTTCGCTGTATTGATTGCCTCCGCTGTATCTGAAATTCTGGAGAAAGATGTATCAATCCAAATTGTTAGAGACTTGGTTCTTTCTGACAGTTCTAATATTTGTTCTGTTACATCTTCCGCATTGATTATTACTTCTACCTCTTCCCAATTCTGATCACCATAAGCCGCTTCTTCTAAAAATGCTAATACTACTTCATGTGCTTCTTCTTCTCTTGGCAAAAAATTGGCAGCCTTAAGCGCTGCGCCACCAGTCGCTTGACTGAGGTATCTACGTTCAAAATAGATATTTCCAACATCCGCAAGTATCCCTACAAGCCCGAGAAAGCCAATGCAGATTAAAACTATGATTGGTACTCTTGAGCTACTTTTCAACGTTTATACCTCTGCATAGATTTTTATGTTGCTTGAATGTCGGGTACTGGTTCAGTTGAATGGGATAGTCATTTCAAAGTTACCCCAGTGGGAAGAAGGCGTTATAAAACCCGCTTTTGTGGGGACAAAAGTTGAATTTGATGCCGTCATTAGGATACTGGTGGGGCAGAATTGCATCCAAGTTACTTTCCCATCCAACTGAACCAGTACCAGGCATCTTTTGCCGAAACAAACATGGGGCACAACGCCAAATAGCAATCCTGCAAAACTTGATGGCAGTATACTTGCTTCTTTATTGCATGTCAACAACAATTTTAAGGAAGGGCGTCCGTCAAAGTTGCGCCAACCGCCACCATGCGGCACGTCAAAACGCCCAACCGGCTCAAACCGTTTCCCTAAGCGCCGCGCACCCCCTCCGTCAAAAAGTACATGGTTCACCGATTCAAACGCTGGTAGGCAGTATTAGTAGATCACGAATCTGTGCAGTGGGCCGTCCACGAATAGCGCCACGAATACACGAATGAACTCCGGTTAGGGTAAATTCGTGAATTCGTACTCAGATTCGTGGACAGCAGGCAAGCCCGTTACCCCCAATTCATTAAATCTGTGATCTACTGAGTATCATTTCGCAGGCGGGGGACTTGCCCACAGAGGCGCAGCCATCGCAAGACAATGCCAAAAATGGCTCTCGTTCGCCAGTTCGTCAACACGCTCGCTATTCCCGCAACCTGCTGGCAGTGGAGTAGGCGTTGGCATAAACAATTCATAAGGTTTTGTCGGAATGCGTCTCACCGAATTCGCCATATATCGCAAATTCTCGACCACTGCTTGAGTTTCGGCATTCCCCCTGCCAGCGCTAATCTCTTCCATCAATGCGGTGATGGCTTGCGTGTATTCTGTATGGGCAGCATCATCACAAGCCACTTTACTCAATAATTCAGCCTCCCTTTCATCCGTCAATAAGGGAACGAGCCAAATCATGCCTTGAATTATTGGATGTTCAGGCAGGTCAACAGTCATAACGCCGTATACCCGGTACGACACCATTTCTGCATACCTGCTTAAACAGATGCTTTCTGCTTGCGGAAAGACCAGAGTAAGGTGAACAAAATCTTCGCTTGCTGGCTCTTCTACACACTGTTTTCCCAGAAAATCACATACATCTCCGTCGTGATACCCCATGCGAGGATAATCCGTAAACCCCACACTGCGCCCCTCGGAGCAATCCAAGCTTCTACCCCCAGTTGTAATTGCATCCGCTTGAAATACATACTCATACTGGTATCCTGAATAATGACAGGTCTCCAATTGCGCGTTTATTTGTCCCCAAGTTCGTGGATAAGAAAACTCGATGCCTAAAAACTCATCTCGATAACTTTCAACCATAACCCGAGCCTCATGAGTCGGGGATAAAGTCGGTTGCTGAACATGGCTGTTACAGGCTATTAACAGCGTCCCAAGCATTGTAAAAACCAGCAATGTACAAACAAAGCATAGATTATGTGTTCTTATTGTCATTTCTGTACTCCAACTTGAAAATTTTGTAAGGCAAGTAACACGCATCCAACGGGCCGCGAGGTGCTACGCGCTCCCCAATCATAAGCACAGCGCCATCAAACAAGAAAGAGCAATAAAATACGCCGCGCCCTCAAAAACAGTATACACGATTCGATTTAGAATCACAAGCAAATCAGCGAGTTCCCAGAAAAAAGTCTTTTACTGCGAAGGACACGGAGATTATTTTAGTTTTGAACCGTTTCTCACCTGTTGATCCCGGCTGAAAGCGTAGTTGACAAGAATGAAATCAATTGTATACTAGTAGATAGTTTGTTGTGACAACAAACAAAAGACGGGTAAAAAATGCACAACACACACACTACTGCTGATCAAGTTCTGGTACGCAGACTGAACACCGCCCTCATCCTGGAGCACCTGCGAAAAGCAGGCCGCCTGTCGCGCGCAGCGCTTTCCGCATCCACCGGTCTGAATCGCAGCACGGTTTCTAGTATCATCAGTGAGCTGCTGGAGGCCAGCCTGGTACGCGAGACCGACGAACAGGCCAGTACCGGCGGACGCCCCGGCTTACTGGTGGAGATCAACCCGGCAGGGGGCGCAGCCATCGGGGTAGAACTCGGCGTGGATGTACTCTCAGTAATCCTAACCGACTTTGTAGCCGGAGTCTTATGGCGCGAGCGCATTGCATCGGATCCCACAGAGGCGCAAGCGGTTATCCTTGAGCGTGTGGAATCTTTGGTGCAACAGGCCATTGACCTGGCCGCTAACGAAGGTCTAAAACTGCGGGGCATCGGATTAGGGGTGCCGGGGCTGGTGGACTTGCATGAAGGGCGCTTAATCTTCGCCCCCAACCTGCACTGGCACGATGTCCCACTGCGCGCGCGCTGGATGCAAAAATTTGCTGTGCCGGTTTTCGTTGAGAACGAAGCCAATGCCGCAGCATTGGGCGAGTATTACTTCGGCAATACGCACACTGCGCACCACCTCATCTATTTGAGCGCCAATGTGGGCTTGGGGGGCGGCATTATCATTGACGGGCGTCTTTTCCGAGGCAAGGGCGGCTACGGCGGCGAAATCGGGCACATGATGATTGATCCGCAGGGGGAGCTTTGCGGCTGTGGCAAACGCGGCTGCTGGGAGACATTAGTTGGGCCACAAGCGATGGTGCAACGTATTCAATTAGCTATCCACAACGGCGCACACACCACCATCCCCGCTCTAGCCGGCGGTGATTTGAGCACCCTTACAAATTCAACAGCGATCAAAGCGCTTGCTACCGCTGCCCTGACGGGAGATGCGGTAGCGCTGGATGCCTTGGATTACGTTGCCCACCATTTGGGCATAGGTATCGCCAACCTGATCAACATCTTCAACCCAGAACTGATTATTTTGGGAGGCGCATTGAACTTACTGAGTCGGTTCCTGTTACCACGGATAGAAGCAACGGTGAGCAAAAACGCACTGGCATCACCACGCGCCGAGGTACAAATCGTCCCCTCAGCCCACGGTGTAGATGCGTGCGCCATGGGGGCGGTGGCCCTGGTGTTGGATGATGTGCTGCGCGAGCCGGAGTTTAGAACATCACTTTAATTTCAGGAGGATTGTTATGTCGAATCAATATCAGCCTAAACCAGAGCACAAGTTTACTTTCGGCCTGTGGACCGTGGGCAATCCTGGTAGCGATGCGTTCGGCGCATCCGTGCGCCCCACCCTTACCCCAGCCGAGATCGTCTACCTGCTGGGCGAAGTCGGCGCCTATGGTGTCAACTTTCACGATAATGACCTCATCCCCATGGATGCGACGCCCGCCGAGCGCGAAGCCATCCTCAAAGATTTCCGCAAGGCGCTGGCCGACACCGGTCTCAAAGTGCCGATGGCAACCACCAATCTCTTTGGCGATCCGGCCTTCAAGGACGGGGCGTTCACAGCGAATGATCCCCAAGTACGCGCCTACGCGCTTCACAAGACGCTGCACGCCATTGACCTGGGGGTGAGCCTGGGCGCAGAGATTTACGTCTTTTGGGGCGGGCGCGAGGGCATCGAGGTAGACGCTGCGAAAGACCCGCTGGAGGCCACCAAGCGTTTCCGCGAGGCGCTCGATTTTCTGTGCGAGTATGTGCGTGATCAAGGCTACGCCGCAGCCGATGGCAGCGGGCTTAAGTTCGCGCTCGAAGCCAAACCCAACGAGCCGCGCGGCGACATCTACTTCCCCACCACCGGACATTATCTCGCTTTCATCGAGACGCTGGCGCACCCGGAGATGGTGGGCGTGAATCCCGAAGTCGCCCACGAGCACATGGCGGGCCTCAACTTCATGCACAGCGTCGCGCAAGCCTGGGAAACGGGCAAGCTATTCCACATTGATCTGAACGACCAAAACTACGCGCGCTTCGATCAGGATTGGCGCTTCGGCGCGCAGAATCTCAAGCAGGCGTTCTTCCTCGTCAAGTTTTTGGAGGATGTAGGTTATCAAGGCAGTCGCCACTTCGATGCACACGCCTATCGCACCGAAGACCTGGCAGGGGTCAAGGATTTCGCGCGTGGCTGTATGCGAACGTATCTCATCCTCAAAGAGAAGGCCGCCCGCTTCCATGCCGACGCGGAAATTCAAGGCTTGCTGGCCGAAATCCACGCCGATGACGGCAGCATGGACATGTTCAAGGGCACGTTCACACCAGAGAAAGCCGCCGCCCTCAAAGCGCAAGCGTTCGACCGCGTCACGCTGGGCAAGCGCGGCATGGGCTACGAAAAACTCGATCAGCTAGTGAACGAGCTGCTGTTAGGGATACGGTAGGAGCATAGAAATCAGGTTTCAAGGGAATTCATCATTAACCGGTGGTTCACCAGCGATTGGATGAAAATTCGGGGAACTGACGTTCCCTCAGAGCCAGAGTGCTCAGAGCGGATCGTCAGATCCGCGATTGGTTAAGTTTTGAGATCGCCATTCGCTATTCGCCATTTTCGGAGGAGCGCCCCATGCAAACTCTCTTTCTCGGTCTCGATGTTTCCACCACTGGCGCAAAAGCGCTATTGATTGACGCTTCCGGCGCGGTCATGGCTTCGGCCACCACCCCGTTGGCCCTCTCCACGCCACACCCCCTCTGGTCAGAGCAATCCCCGTATGTCTGGTGGGAAGGTATGGTCACCAGCATCCGCCAGGCACTGGCAGAAGCCGGGGTAAGCGGGGCTGCTGTTGCAGCTGTGGGCCTCACCGGGCAGATGCACGGCCTCACGCTGCTCGATGCGCAGGGCGAAGTGCTGCGCCCTGCTATCCTGTGGAACGATCAACGCACGAGCGCGCAGTGTGACGAAATCCGGGCGCGACTCGGCGGCAAGGCGCGGCTAGTGCAGGCTACCGGCAACGACGCCCTCACGGGCTTCACCGCGCCCAAGATCCTTTGGGTGCGAGAGCACGAGCCGGACATCTACACGCGCGTGGCTCATATCCTGTTGCCGAAGGACTATATTCGCTACCGGCTCACCGGCGACTATGCCACCGACAAGGCCGGGGCCGCCGGTACGCTGCTCATGGATATCCGGACGCGCGATTGGTCACCGGAAGTGCTGACCGCGCTGGAGATCCCGACGGCTTGGCTTCCCAAAACGCACGACGGCCCAGAGATTACTGGCGTAATCAGCGCGGCAGGCGCAGAAGCGACCGGCTTGCGCCCTGGCACACCTGTCGTGGGCGGCGGCGGCGACCAGGCGGCCGGCGCGGTGGGCGTCGGCGCGGTCGAACCGGGCATTGTGGGGCTGGTGCTCGGTACATCGGGGGTAGTTTTTGCTACAACTCCGGAGCCGTTCATCGAGCCAAATGGTTTGCTACATGCTTTCTGTCACGCCATCCCTGGCAAATGGCATCTCATGGGCGTAATGCTCTCGGCAGCGGGCAGCTTGCAATGGTATCGGGATACCCTCGCACCGGGCATGAGCTTTACTGACCTGCTCACACCTGCCGCTAACATCCCCACCGGGAGCGAGGGGCTATTCTTCTTACCCTACCTCACTGGCGAGCGCACCCCCTACCCCGATCCACTCGCGCGCGGCGCGTTCGTCGGGCTGACCGTGCGCCATACCCAGGCGCATCTCACGCGCGCGGTGCTCGAAGGCGTCGCATTTGGTCTGCGCGATAGCTTTGAGCTGCTCAAAGCTGCCGGGTTGACGGGCATCCATCAGGTGCGCGTCTCCGGCGGCGGCGCCAAGAGCGCGCTCTGGCGGCAGATTCTCGCCGATGTACTGGACAGCGAGCTGGTCACAGTAAACACTACCGAGGGAGCAGCCTACGGCGCGGCACTCCTGGCGGGCGTCGGCGCGGGCGCGTGGGCCAGTGCGCCAGAAGCGTGTACCGCAACAGTACAGGTTCTCGAAACCACTACGCCGCAATCGGAACAAGTTATCCGCTACGCCCAACACTATCCGCTCTATCATAGCCTATATCAAACCCTGAAATCCACCTTCGCAGTGATTGCACAACAGGCGTAAACCGAGCTGTACTAGACGAGTCTTGCAAGCGTTTGCAGTTTAGGTATTGACAAACCGGTTTACTCATGCTATAATTTTCATGGAAAGTGAGACTGTACCACAAACAACCTGCTATACTTGGCAAATTTCAAGCAAGAAACTTTTCCAACACATCAAAATTAGCCTAAAAAGCGATCAATGCGGCTTTTACAGTCGCCCATGTTTAAGAAAAGTGCTGAATTTGGTCCTTTTTTCCGTCTTTTTTTTGCAAACGTTTTCACGCCATCAGAACGAAAGTAAGATAAAAACTCGATGGGCCGAGAAAAACCTTCCAAAAGCGTGACTATTTTAGATGTGGCTCGTGAAGCCAGTGTTTCCTATTCCACAGTTTCTCGCGTACTTAATAACATAGATGTAGTCAAGGAAGAAACTCGGGAGCGTGTCTTGCAGGCAGCTGACTGCTTGGGATATGTTGCCAATCGTTCAGCGCGTAGCCTTGCGGGTGGGGTTTCTGGGATTATCGGGTTATTGGTTCGTGATTTGGGAACCAGCTACATAGGTGAAATCGTTCGGGGCATTGATGAAGAAATTGCTTACTCGCACTACGATCTCATGTTGTACACTACGCATCAGCAACGTATCAAAGAATCCACCTATGTCACAATGCTTACCCGGGGAATGGCAGACGGATTAATCATGGTGCTGCCCCGCGACCCGCAAGCTTATCTGGACTCATTGCACGAGTATCAATTCCCTTATATTCTTGTGGATCATCAGGGTCTGGGAGGTACTGAAGCTGCGGTGGGCACAACTAACTGGCAAGGTGCGTTCGAAGCCACGGAATATCTTATTCAATTAGGCCACCATCGCATCGGGTTTATCATGGGCACGCCTACAATGGGGTGTTCTAAGGATCGGCTTGTGGGACACCGGGCTGCGTTGGAAAAGCACCGTATAGCATTTGATTCAGCATTGGTATATGAAGGCGATTTCTTTCAACCGGCCGGCTATGCTGGGGCCACCGCCCTGCTCAACTTACCCGAGCCACCCACGGCTATTTTCGCTTCCAACGACGTAATGGCATTCGGCGCAATGGATGCCATCCGGGAGCGTGGAATGCACATTCCCAAAGACATTTCTCTGATAGGCTTCGATGATATTCCTCAAACAGCAATAACCCATCCGCCCTTGACAACAGTACATCAACCATTATTCGAGATGGGACGTATGGCAACCAAAATACTCGTCGAATATATCGCTAACCCTAACTTACCCACGCGCCGGGTCGAGCTACCCACCAAATTGGTAATCCGAGAATCCTGCTCCACACCACGCGTGTAGATACACCGGATTTTTTCACGCATCTATCCATACGTGAGGTTTTTTGCTTTAGTTTTGCAAACGCTTGCATAATAAACAACTGTAAAATTGGGGGCAACCGTAAACTTCAAAGACAATATGCTTTTTTAAGCAGTTTTTGTGCAAACGCTTGCATGAAATACCAGGAGGTGACAATATCAAAGTATTCCATAAATTTCCAAACAACCGTGATCAAAAACTAGATTCAGTAAAAACTCAGAGGAGGAACTCGATGTCTAAAAAATGGTATGCTCTGTTGAGTGTCGTTGTGCTGTTCTCCATGTTGTTGACGGCTTGCGGCCCTACCGACACCCCCACCCAAGCTCCGGCTATGACCGATGCGCCTGCTGCCACTGAGGCACCAACCACAAACGGAGAGCCCACCGAAGGCGTAACAACCCCTAGTGGCAAAACAGTTTTGCGCGTCTGGTCTTTCACCAATGAAATCAACACGATGGCAATTGCTTTTGAAGCTCGCTACCCCGATGTTGATGTCCAATACACGATGATTCCGATGACCAATGGCGAGTACCAGACCAAGCTCCTCGCCGCCTTACGCACTGCTGACGCGCCGGATGTCATCGCATTAGAAGCCTCCTTCGTAAGAAGCTATGTGGAAAGCGATTTCCTGGCCGATTTAGGTGCCCTCCTCCCCGCCGCCGAAGCCGCCCAGACCTACCCCTTCGTGATTGAGGTCGGCACTTACGACGGTATAGTCAAGGCTTTCTCCTATCAGGCCACCCCAGGGGCCTTGTTTTACCGGCGCAGTCTGGCGCAGGAATACTTCGGCACCGACGATCCTGTTCAAATGCAAGCATTGCTCGCCGATATGGATATGTACACTGCCGCTGCGGAGATCGTCAAGGAGCAATCTGGTGGTAACACCTTCATGGTAGCCTCCTCCGGCGATTTCATGAACCTGTTCTATGCCAACCGCGAGCAACCGTGGATAGTAGACGAAACACTAGTGATTGATCCCATGGTTGATCAAATGATTGACACCGCCAAAATCTTCCGCGACAATGGCTACGAAGCCCAGGCCAGCCAATGGGGTGAGGGCTGGTTCGCGGGAATGAACGACAGTCTGGTGGCAGCCGATGGCACGCCCAAGCAGATCTTCTCTTACTTCCTACCCACCTGGGGACTCCCCTATGTATTGGCACCCAACGCCAAATCAGCGGACGGCAGCAGCGACACGAGCGGTGACTGGGCCGTCATCACTGGCCCGCTCCCTTATCAATGGGGCGGCACCTGGATTGGCGTCATCAAAGATAGCCCCCAGATGGATTTGGCTATGGAATTCGTACGCTTCGCAACCCTCGACGAAGAAAATCTAACCAACTGGGCAACCGGCGTTTACACCAACGAGTTCTTGAAGGCTGTTGATCCTGCCGTAGCGCCCGATCAACAACAAGCCCCTGGTGACTTCGTTTCCAGCCAGGTCGTCGTTGACAAAATCATCACCTCGTTCGACGATTCAGAACTGAGCAGTTTCCTCGGCGGGCAAAACTCCTACGCCGGGTTCGCTGCCGCGGCACCTTCAGTGAACGCCAAGCTGATGACAGGTGCAGATGATGCTATCCAGCGCGCGCTCAATGACCCGCTCAATCAATATCTCGCCGGGACAATGACTCGCGATCAAATGTGGAGCACCTGGAAAGATGCCGTCCGCAACGAATTCCCGGATTTGATCATCGAGTAATTACACCCAAACAAGCCTGAACATTGGGGTAGTGTGCGCCCGAGGCACACTACCCCACACTCTCACAAGCCTGGAAACCAGCATGACCTCTGACGGTTATTGTTACAAGGAGTCCAAAAATGAATTCGGTCAGATTTCGTAGAAATTATTACGGTTATTTTTTTATCGCCCCCTTCATTATTATTTTTCTGATTTTTGGATTATATCCTGTTTACAATACCCTGGCGCTTAGTTTTACAAACACAACTCTAATGAGCGCAGAAGCCGAGTTCATTGGATTAAGAAACTTTGAGCGCTTGTTTGCGGATGCCACTTTTATAAAAGCCGTAGGAAACACTTGGCTCATCTGGCTCTTGAACTTTATTCCCCAGATTGGCATTGCACTCTTACTTTCCGTCTGGCTCACCAGCTCCCGCCTGAAAATCAAAGCGGCAGGCGTATGGCGCGCCCTGTTCTTTTTACCCAACCTGCTCATGCCCGCCGCTATTGCCGCATTGTTTTTTAGCTTATTCTCCTATTACGGCCCGGTCAATCAAGTGCTGGTACGCACCGCACTCTTTGCAGAGGCCAAACAATTCTTTGTGGATATTACCTTTACCCGCGGCCTGGTAGTTTTCATCCAATGGTGGATGTGGTTCGGTAACACCATCATTATCCTCATGGCCGGCATGACCTCCATTCCCATCAGTTTGTTTGAAGCCGCAGTGGTAGATGGGGCTAGCGGGGCCCAAATCTTCCGGCGCATTACCCTCCCCCTGCTAAAACCCATCCTGATTTACATTTTCGTTACCTCGCTGGTTGGTGGAATGCAAATATTCGATATCCCTTATTTGCTCACCGATGGCCGTGGGTCCCCCAGTTCTTCCATTCTTACCAACAGTCTACTCATGTATATGCGTTTTAGTAGCAACCAGGGTCATATCGGTGCCGCATCCGCCGTAGGTGTCATGGTATTCCTAATGACCAGCATTTGCGCTCTGGGTATCTTCTACTTCCTACGGGACAAAGACAAGTAAGGAGAAAATCTCTATGTATAAGTTCAGCACCTACCTCATGCGCGTGTTTGTATATGCTTTTATGACAATTCTCCTGATTGTTACAATCATTCCTATTTGGATCTTAATCGTCAATGCCACCCGCTCCACACTTCAGATTCAACAAGGCCTGGGTTTTTTTCCCAGCGTTCACACACTAGCAAACTACCGGATTTTGATTGGGCGCGGGCTAAACTTACCACGGGGCTTTGCCAACAGTCTCTTTTTGTCCATAACATCAACTGTTGTAGTGGTTTACTTTGGTTTGTTAACCGCCTATGGCATTGCTGCCTACAACTTTCCCGGCAAAAAGATATTTTACAACTCAATTCTAGTGCTGGTGATGATTCCCATGCAATTGTCCATCATCGGTTTCTACCAATACATGTCCCGGCTAGGATTAACGGATTCGTACATTCCACTTATTATTCCAGGGATTGCCTCTGCCGGAGCGGTATTCTTTTTCAAGCAATATCTTGATTCGATCATCATTCATGATTTGATTGATGCCGCACGCATTGATGGCGCAGGCGAATTCACTATCTTTAACATGATTATGCTTCCAATCGCAGCTCCCGGAGCCTTCACAATGGGGATTTTCGCCTTCGTCGCCTCCTGGAACAACTTCTTTACCCCCTTCATTCTAATTACATCCTTAAAAAAATATACCCTCCCCATGCTAATCCAAACCTTGCGCGGCGACGTTTACCGCACAGAATACGGTAGTATTTATCTAGGTCTCGCCATTACAATCGTACCTGTATTGATTATCTATGCCCTGTTTTCCAAATACATCATTCAGGGTATCGCTATGGGTGCCGTAAAAGACTGATAAATTTTGGGGAGTTTTTCCACCATGTGTGATTCACCATTTTTCAACGCCCAACTTCCACAGCCTTGAGATTTGCTATGTGCTGATTTGCCGATTTTCGAAGGAGTCTAAATTAAAAGCTATGTCTACCCTAAATCCTATACCTGCCACTGAAGTGCCCACACCGGAAGATAGCCCGGCATATCTCGACCCCACGCTCCCCATCGCAGAACGCGTCGCTGATCTCCTGGAACGTATGACGCTCCAGGAAAAAGCGTCCCAATTAGGCAGTGTATCCCCGGCGATTGACCGTTTGGGAATTCCAGCTTACAACTGGTGGAACGAGGCACTCCATGGCGTTGCTCGCGCCGGCATAGCCACAGTATTCCCTCAGGCTATCGGGTTAGGAGCAACCTGGAACACCGACCTGATCTATCGCATAGCGGTAGCGATTTCGGATGAAGGACGCGCCAAACATCACGCCGCCGCCCGTAACGGCATTCGGGATCATTACACGGGCCTGACTTTCTGGAGTCCCAACGTCAACATCTTCCGCGATCCACGTTGGGGACGCGGGCAGGAAACTTACGGCGAGGACCCCTACCTTACCGCGCGGTTAGCTGTCAAATACATTCATGGCCTTCAGGGAGACGATCCTCGCTATCTCAAAACCGTTGCCACGCCCAAGCACTTTGCCGTGCACAGTGGCCCAGAAAAGATACGCCACTATTTCAACGCTATTGTCTCAGAGCGCGATTTACAGATGACCTATCTACCCGCCTTCAAGGCCTGCATCATAGAAGGCCAGGCGCATTCCATCATGGGCGCTTACAATCGCCTCAATGGGGAACACTGTTGCGCCAGTCCCACATTGATCCAACACATCTTACGTGATACCTGGGGTTTTGATGGTTATGTCGTCTCGGACTGTGGCGCCATTGATGATATTTACCGCACCCATGCCCTGGTGGATTCCCCGGTCAAAGCTGCCGCATTGGCTGTGAAACACGGGTGCGATTTGGAATGCGGCTGTAGCTATGGGATTCCCTGTCATTACGGACTGCTCGAACAAGCGGTCCAAGAGGGTTTGCTAACGGAAGTAGAGGTAGATGGCGCGCTCACGCGCCTATTCACTGCACGTTTTAGACTGGGTATGTTTGATCCTGATGAACAAGTCTCCTATGCACAAATCCCGTTCGACGTAGTGGATTGCCGCGCACACCGCGAGCTGGCGTTGGAAACAGCACGCCAATCCCTGATTCTGCTCAAGAATCAGGGGCAGCTCCTCCCTCTGGCGCGCGAAACTCTCACATCCATCGCCGTAATCGGCCCCCACGCAGCAGAAACATTGGTGATGTGCGGAAATTACGCCGGCACACCAGCCGAACCGGTCTCTGTACTGGATGGCATTCGCGCATTGGTTGGGCCAGAAACCACAGTGACACACGCGCAAGGGTGTACATTGCTGGAGGGAACAGAAAGCGACTTTGCCACAGCCGTGACCGCCGCACAAAACGCCCAAGTTGCAGTGGTGGTTATGGGACTTTCACAATTGCTAGAAGGCGAAGAAGGGCAGGATGAAGGCAACCCCCCCGGTGTATATAGCCGGGGCGACCGTGAGGCCCTGGAGTTACCCCCCATCCAGGAAAAATTGCTCCGCACGCTACAAGCGACCGGAACGCCTATCGTTTTGGTGCTGTTCAATGGCAGCGCGCTCGCTATCAACTGGGCCGCAGCGCACATCCCGGCTATCCTAGAAGCCTGGTATCCGGGACAGGCCGGTGGACAGGCCGTTGCCGAAGCGCTGTTTGGATTGACCAATCCGGGCGGACGGTTGCCGGTAACATTCTACAAATCCGCGGAAGACCTGCCGGATTTCGAGGACTACAACATGGAAAATCGAACCTATCGCTACTTCAACGGCGACCCCTTGTATGCTTTCGGTTTTGGCCTAAGCTATACCACCTTCACCTACCGCAATTTACAGCTCGACAAACCCCATCTCAAAGCGGGGGAAACAGTAACCGTGCGCGTCGAAGTCGAGAACACTGGCCCGCTGGCCGGCGATGAAGTGGTGCAGCTGTATGTGCAAGATGTCACAGCTTCTTTGCCCGTGCCACGCCTGCAGCTTCAGGGCTTTACCCGTATCCATCTGGCCTCCGGGGAAAAGCAAAGACTTGCATTCACCATCAGCAGCGAGCAGTTAGCCTTTGCCGATGAAGCGGGGAACTGGCTTCTGGAACCCGGAGAATTCCGGCTCTGGATAGGTGGGCAGCAGCCTGATCTGCAGAGCGCACACCAACCAGACAACGTCTTGGGCGAGAAATTAATGCTGATTAAGGATTAGCGCAATAGGGCTGCGCTTGTCTTCTCCTCAGATTGCCGGCGGCGCTAAGAGCGCCGCCGGCATTGCTGTCAATAGTTCACCTAATTTTTCCTTATACCCGTTCCCCGCACTTGCCTTTAAGCCGCTCCGTGGTATAATCTCGCTTGGCGCAACGCGCCATAATCGAATACCTGCGTGGAAGTGATGAGCCTTGCCGGTAACGGCGAGGCTCTTATGCTGTAAGGAGTATTATTGATGACGATTGATTTCGAGGCCCTGGGCTTGCGGCCTGAATTATTGCAAGCTGTAAGCGATATGGGTTACGAGACCCCCACCCCCATCCAAGAAGCGGCGATCCCGCCGCTATTGCACGGGCAAGATCTGCTAGGCCAGGCGCAAACCGGAACCGGCAAGACGGCGGCCTTTGCGTTACCACTGCTGCAACAATTAACACCGGGCGGCAAGCATGTACAGGCGCTCATTCTGGCTCCTACCCGCGAGTTGGCCGGGCAAGTTGCCGAAGCCCTCTACGCCTACGGGCGCCCCTTACACACGCGCGTGCTGCCCATCTACGGCGGGCAATCCTACACCTACCAAATCGGACGGCTGCAACGCGGCGTGGATGTAGTGGTCGGTACGCCGGGCCGCATTCTCGACCTGCTCGACAAAGGCGCGCTCGATCTCAGCCAGGTGCGGTTTGTAGTACTCGATGAGGCCGACGAGATGCTCAGCATGGGCTTCATTGAGGACATCGAAACCATCCTCGGCGCAACGCCAGAAGAGCGCCAGACCGCACTCTTCTCTGCTACGCTTCCCCAACGGATCCGCCAGCTGGCTGATAAATACATGCACTCGCCCGAAGCCATCACCACCAGCCATGAGCGCATCACCGTCGCCCAAATCATCCAGCGCTATTATCTGGTCAACCAAAACGATAAACTGGCCGCACTCGCACGCCTGCTGGAAACTGAAGAACTGACCAATGTATTGATCTTTGCGCGTACCAAAATCGGCGCGGCGGAGTTGGCCGGCGAGCTGAGCGAGCGGGGTTTCCCGGCTGAGGCGCTACACGGCGACCTGGGCCAGGCGGCCCGCGAGACCACGCTACGACGGTTCCGGCGCGACCAGAGCGCCATCCTCGTCGCTACCGACGTGGCCGCGCGCGGCCTAGACATCGAAGACATCTCGCACGTCATCAATTACGACATCCCCTGGGATGAGGAGAGTTACGTTCACCGCATCGGGCGCACCGGACGAGCGGGCAAAGCGGGTATTGCCATTACGCTAGTGACGCCGCAAGAGCGCCGCCGCCTGCGCAACATTGAGGTGTTCACACGCCAATCAATCCAGGCTGCCAAGCTGCCCACCGTGGAGAGCATCCAGGCGCAACGCGATAGCCGCTTCCTCGATCAACTGGCCGACGCGGTGGCCGAAGGCGGCTACGAGCGAGAACATACACTGGCCGAGCAACTGGTGGCCGCTGGAAGTGATCCGCTCGCCATCGCCGCCGCCGCATTGCGGCTGGCCCGTGCGGATGAGCAACATCGCCCCATCGAACCGATCTCCGAAGTGCGTGAACGTGTCGAACGCCGCCAACGCTCAGAGGCGGGCCGCCGGGAGCGCAGCACGCCCAAAAGAGCGCGTCCACGCGGTGGTGAGCAGGGAATGCGGCGGTTGATCGTCACGATCGGTAAGAGCCAGGGCATCCGCCCCAGCGATATTGTGGGGTTAATCGCCAACGAGGCTGGCATTCCCGGCAAATCGGTGGGTGCCATCATCATCGAAAGCGGGCGCACGCTGGTAGATGTAGCCGAGCAATACGCCGAGCGCGTGTTACGGCTGCAACATTGCCGCCTGCGCGGATGGCCGGTCGCTATCCATACAGCGGAGTAGCCTTGCCAAATTCGCTGAATCGTGTATAATCCATAACGTCAACGGGGCGTGGCCCAGCTTGGCTAGGGCGCTACAATGGGGTTGTAGAGGCCGACGGTTCAAATCCGTCCGCCCCGACAAACGAAAGGAGATGTCCGTTCTTATTGTGTAAACAATTGGGGCGGACATCTTTTTGTTATATCTATGAACGATGCGCTTTGAACTCTTCATGGATAATTTTCCTTAAAAGCGATTCCATTCTCAACTCAGCAGTTTCGGGAACCGTTTCGTCAAGACTGCTGTAGACTTCCCTTGCCAATTCTTCTGTAGCCGCAGTATAGATCTGCGTTACAGTTCGCGGCCCATGCATAAGATTGTAAGCGATGGCATCTTCGCGACTGGGGTGTGTTGAATGCGATTTGACATAAACGGCGTGACCATGGCGCAACATATGCGGGTTCCTATATGGAATGTTCGCGCGTTCACACAGACGCTTCAGACCTAGTCGCAGTTGTTGATCCCGGCTGTTGCTCGCCAGTTCTTTATCAAGCAGATTCGTTCCATCGGTACTCAGACACGCATACCAAAGCGCTGTTTCAGGCAGTGTTGATCTCACTAAGACATCCCATTCTCTTATCAACCCCATCAGTGGCCGAATCGGTGCCAACATAGTTGTGCCGGCTTTATTGAGTTTCGTTCTCACCCCCCGCGTCGGCCATTGTCTAATCGTTGGGGGCATGGTTTTAAAATCTAAGCAATTTATGGGCATACTGACGAATGCATCAATTCTCATACCGGACGCGAAAAGAAATGCAATACCAGCTTGATCTCGAAAATTGGTCAGTGTTCCGTCACGAGTCGGGATGGCCAGAATTGCTTCGATATCTGAACAAGTGTAGATGCTTCTCGTTTTAGGTTCTTGACTAAGGTTGCGCACATGGAGCGTCTCGATCCATTGATTGATGCGTTTGGGCGCGTATCGGTTTGGGTATCGCTCAACGCACCAACGAAGAAATCGTTGGGAAACGTCAAGGGTTCTTTGAACGGTACTAGGAGCGAGTTCGGTTTGAGCGACCAGATATGCTGGGAATGTTGGGCGGATGGACGCACCGCGTGTCAGTAATGTATCGCCAGCCCAGTTTAGGATATGTGATAAGTGTGTGTTGTCGCGCTTTACAGTTTTGGGGCTGCTTAGCAATACTTCGGCCTTGTACGTCAGGTATGCATCCTTGTCACGGCGATTTTGGGCGTTGATCATCGGTCTTGCTCCAAAGTTTTTCGCGCTTGCGCTCGGTTGACTGCGCTGTGACAATTAGGGCATGTGCCCGAAACGAGTTGAAGATAACGGTTAGTGGGTTTTAAGGTTAGGGGTGGTTGCATCACAACGGGAGCATCGCACCGAAAGCACCACCCTTCGCCAGGAGCAAGTCTTTGTTTTGAGGGCTTGTTTTCCTCATACCATAGGCGTAAATCCAATTTCACTACCATACACTATGTGATTGTTAACCTTTGTAGATTAGGCACTTTAAAA
>CAZDDI010000073.1:0-18084 GCA_964504195.1 uncultured Anaerolineales bacterium | reverse complement strand
ACGACCAACTTGACACAAAACCTTATTTACGGATTAATTTCTTAAAATTCATAAGTCGCCACTGCAAACTATCTCTGTTGTGCCGCTAAAGCGGCGTTTTTGGAGGGTATTTTTTGGGCAGGGTGACACCTCGCCCTAAAAATACCCCTTTATTCCTGGCCTTTAGGCCGCATTTTTGTAACAAGTAGTCAAATGCAATAGCTCTAAGCCTGGCGGGGATTGACTTTCTGTGAATTGTGGTTATATTTGGGGTGAGGGACGATATACTTGGAGGTAGGAGAAATGGCACGGTGTCCCGAATGTAACACCAAGCTGGAGCGCCCCCCGGATCTGGAACTGTGGGATCATTTGTTCTGTGAATCCTGCGGTATGGAGCTTGAGGCTGTGGGATTGAACCCCCTCGAGCTTGAGGTCGTTTATGATTTTGATGAAGACGAAGCGGACGACCTTGATGAGTTGGAAGAAGAGGATGATCTGGATTGGGAAGACGATGACGACGATGATGACGATGAGTGGTAATTGTTAGTTCGCTTCTAGGTGTATTTTGAGATACGAACAAGGCCAGGGGTTATCCCCTGGCCTTGTTCGTTGGTAATGGTGTGCTGTGAGGTACACAGTTGATGTAAACTGTATGAAGATTTTTAGTTACACCCGGCGTCGGGAAACGATAATCAACCCCACAACTGCTAGCGCCAACAATAGTACGATGCCGCCAGTGATTCTGATAATCGTAGTAAGGATTTTGTTAGCCCCACCGCTCGGTGTGTCATTTCCATCCGGGTTTTGCGTTTCAGGTTCCCCTTCAGGTGTGGCGACCGGTGTTGTGCTGCCATCTTCGCGTGTGTAACCCAGCTGCAATGACGAAACTGAGCCTGCGGCAACCATCACGCCCCATTCATTCGGGCCGGATGGCGCGTAACCAGGCGGCGGTGTCTGGCGCAGTACATAATTTCCGGGGGGCAAGTTCTCAAAGCAGTACGGCTCGTTCAGCCCATCTGTCGTGTAGGGCGTGCCCACTACGCCATCTACACCGATGAGTGACAAGCTGCTGCTGGGCAATAGTGATTCCCCTTCCTGCCGGATCATGTCGTTGTTTTGATCATTGAAGGCAAGCACGCATAAGGAGCCGGTATCACCAGTGGTAACTGGAATAATTACCGTAGGTATTTCCGTAGGTTGCTCCGTAGGTTGTTCAGGGGATATGTCTTGTGTGGGTTCGGGAGATGGCGTAGCTGTAGGAATCACAACCGTTGCTCCGCTAATGACGATTTCTTGCCCGATGCTGAGCATATTGTCGTTAGGCCCAAGTCCGTTGAGTGCGCGCAGGCGTTCAAGATCGCAGCTCATGTATTGACAGGCAATCCCGAAAAGCGAATCTCCCTCCTGTACGATATGCACAGTCGCTCCATCGGGGCGCGGCAGGGCGGTGGGGGCTGGCGCACTTGTGGGTTGCGGCGCACTGGACGTTGGCGGCGGCGGGGCAGCGGTGGGGGCTGGCGGCTCGCCCTGCGTTACTTGTACCAGACTGGCGCTGTCGAAGTAGGCATCATTGTGCTGATACGGCCACTTGGCATACCCCTGTAAGAAGAGCGTCGCAGCGCCGTTTGCGCCTACGGTTGCCTGTACCGGCCCTACTTTGCCGAATTGATCGTAGTGATAGTAGGGCGCACTCCACACGATGTTGCCGGAGAAGGGATCGGTGCCGCCGGTAGGGTCAATACCTACTCGAAAGTAGAAGGCATGGGCATCACCGCAGGAAAGTGCCGCTTCGCTGCTCTCGTTGCAGGCCCAGGCATGCGCATTGAACGAACCTTCAACCACGGCACCAGGTGCGAGGTTGCGCACTACCTGAAACACACCAGCATTCATCTTCCCGTAAAAGGAGAAGCACTTGACGCTGTAGTAGCCCTCGCGGATGCGCATGGGAGATAAGAAGGGATATTCTTTGGGAATCACATGGCATTCCGGGCGTTTGAAATCCCCTTCTTGCCACCAGGTGACCCACCCTTGCGGCGTGAAGATTTCAGCGTACTGTGCGCCCGTGAAGGTGTCGCGTGTATGGTTGCCCCAGTTAGGGGTGGAGTTATTCTCCGGCCTATCCAAACCCTCGAAGCCGGGGTTGACGAGTAGGTTTTGTCCGGTTTGTGATAGGGGGGCTGCTTGATTCAACGCCCGCGCGAACGGAATAGGGATGACGGTCAGGGCCAATAACAACAAGGCTCCTGCCATCGCCAATCTTCTGTGTTTCATGGTCTATTTGCCTCCTCAAACTCAGGTGCAAGCTATTACAAAGTTATTGATACAAAGCAACGCCGCCAGCGGCGGGTATGTTTCCGGGCAGGCGGCGCTCTGGAACGTAGTCTGACGACAAAATTATAGCATAGTGAAGGTGCTTGTCAACCGCAAGCCGCCTTATCGTTGTGTTGTTCACGGTACAAGGCCATACAGGACGGTTGCGAAGTGTTCCGGTGTCCAGGTTCCTTGTACCCGGATGCGCGGCCAGGTATAGCGATTGTCGAGCCGTTGGGTCGCGCCCCACTCAGTGGTGACAGCGCCCCAGTACCCGGCGGATTCTACCACGGCGAGTGTGTCCGTATCGTATCTGCCCGCTGGATAGCAGAAGAATGTCACCGGGCGCTCTGTATGTGCTTCTACGGCTTCTTTGATGCCCAAAATTTGGTACACGAGAAATTCATAGGAGCGATTGCGTAAATCGTAATGGTCGCGCCCGTGGCCTTGCAGCGACATCCCTGCATCGGATAGCAGCTGTACTTGCGCCCAGCTCATATAGGCCGGCGCTTCGTAATGGGCGGGGGTTGCTAACACGAAAAATTCACCTACGAACCCGTATTGTTGCAGCAGTGGCAGGGCGTCTGTGTACGCATCCACATAACCATCGTCGAAGGTCAATACGATGGGTTTTTCTGGTAAAGGCTGTCCGACAGTCAGTGCGTGATAAATATCGGCCAGCATGATGGTCGTATAGCCATTATCACGCAGGTATTGTAGCTGCGCCTCAAAGATGTGCGGCTCGACGGTAAGCCCGCGCCGGATGCTATCGGCATCAAGTGGCAGTGGAGAAATGTAGTGGTACATGAGAATGGGGACATGCACTTCGGTGGGCGTTTCGACAGGTTCAGTAACTGGCGCTTCAACAGGCTTTGCGATCGGTTCGGTGATGATGTCAATCGCTATAGCCGTCTCGTCCACGTGGGGTTCGGTCTCCACGGTTGTGACCAAATCCACGGTTGGGTCGGCTTGTGGTTCTGTGAGTGGCTCATCCGTGGATGCGGCCAGCGGCTTGGCAGATGGCGTATCCGCTATTACCGTGACTGGTGCGGCAAATGTCGGGGAGATGGTGACAGGCTCATCAGATGTAGCTGTCGAAGTAGTGGGAAGCGCTTGTTCCCAGATCGTGCCCGGTGCGAAGGCGCTTACGGCCAACGCCAGCAGGATCAACGGAAACAGTAAAGCGAGATTGCGACGTTTCATAAGGCAGACTCCGTATGGCTGGCACGCCAGTATTCCAACGCCCGATGCGTGGCGCGGAAAGCTAGGGGGGGCAATGTACCAGGGGCAAAAAAGCCCACTTCGGCGGCGTCATCGTGAGGGGCTAGTGTTCCCCCGTTGATATGGCCTCGGTAGAGGATAAGTAAGTCCGCGCCGCGTGGATGCTCGCGCCCGGCGATGACATCGAGCAAGCCGGTAATCGTTGCCTCTAGCCCTGTCTCCTCGCGGCACTCGCGGATAGCAGCATCGGCGGGGGCTTCGTCATAATCCACAAAGCCAGCAGGAAGACTCCAGTAACCCTGCATGGGGGCCCAGGCGCGGCGTACCAGCAACACGCGCCCGGTATCATCTTCGATGAGGAGTGCGGCAGCGATTTTATGATCACGAAATGCTATTAATCCGCAGGTCGGGCATACTCGGCGCACACGCCCAAAGGCCAGCCGATCTTCGAGCGCGGCTCCGCAGCGGGAGCAAAAGTTCAATGCTGGCATTTGCGAATAGATATGAGGCTCTAATGGCTCTACTTCTGACATACCTTCATTATACCAGCTCATTGCCGGTGTGAAAGCCACCAGCTCACCCCGGCCAACAACACGGTGAGTAAGGCTAAAGCCAATGCTAACGAGAGTTGTGGCGGCGCGGCAGCTGGAGACCCTGTCGGTACTTCACCCTCGATTTCAGGAAGCGGTGGGGGAAATGTTCCCTCGCTCTCGCCTGAATCTAGGATGGGAGTGCTGGTGATGCCTACGGGCGCGGGCTCTTCGCAGATTTCGTCTGCTGAGCAGAATTTGTCTTCAGTTGTAGCTGGTGGAGCCGCCTCCAGGACAGTCAGTGGGGCAACTACCGCTTCCGCAGTTCCGTCTTCGGGAGGGAGCTCATCGGGTGCGAACGTAAAGTTGCGCTCGAGATGTGCTGTATCCTCCATCATCGGTGCCATAGGGGGTGTAGTGCCCAAAGGTATGAGTGTTCCCAATCTTAGTTGGAATGTCAGAGCGACAACGAACGCTATGGCGCTGAGCGCGGTGGCCCAGCGGGTGAATAGTAGTGAGGTGCGTCGTACCTGCGGTGCTTTGGCAGACTTCTGCGGCGCGTCCACCATTGTGGGTGTGAGCAGGAAGTTGCGGGGCGGCTCGCGCAAGGGTGCTTCGCGCAACGCAGTCACCACTAGCTGTATCTCTTGCACCTGCCGCCGCAAAGTAGCATCGCGGGCCATATCGGCTTCCAACGCGTGCTGGTCTTCACTATTCAATTGCCCATCCACATACGCAGACAGGGTCAGATCATCCCATAGTTGCCGGTTCATCGGCGGGCCTCCACACTAGAATTACCTTCCAGACGATAGCGAAGGGGCAAAAGTTCCGGCTCAGCCAGGAGCAAGGTACGCATCTGAGCGCGCGCGCGCGCCAGCCGCGATTTTATCGTGCCTATTGGCACATCTAATGTATGCGCAGCCTCGTCATACGCCAGGCCGAGACGATCCACCAGTACCAGGGCCACCCGTTGATCTTCTGGCAAGCGGGCGATGGTGCATTCCAGCAAGCGGCGCAGCTCGGCGCGCTGGGCGGCCTCTTCGGGACGCTCGCCCTCATCCACCAGGTGCGGGTTGGCTTCCTCATCCATATCGCCGAAATCGTCCCAGGAGATAGCGGGCCGACGCTTACGGCGGCGGAGCTCATCGTAGCAGGCGTTAGCGACGATGCGGAGCAGCCAGGCGCGAAAGGAGCCGCCCCGATACTGCCCCAATCCTTTGTAAGCCGAAATGAACGCTTCTTGGGTGGCGTCATCTGCGGCTGCCGGGTCTTGTAACAGGTGATAGGCCAGGTTGAAGGCCCTGGATTGGTAGTGAAGCAGTAGCGCATTGAAAGCATCCAGACTGCCTTTGCTGGCGGCCTGGATTAGCTGTGCTTCATTTTCTTCAAAAGAGTCCGTTTGGTTCATTGCGCTCCTCGCGTCTGCTTGACGGATTTTCATTTCCGGCTATACTTAGAAGTGCGCCGGAGTGGCGGAATCGGCAGACGCAAACGACTCAAACTCGTTCGGGTAACTCCCGTGTGGGTTCGACTCCCACCTCCGGCATTATACACGAAACGGGCCTCAACTCAAGGTTGAGGCCCGTTTCGTGTTATGTGCTTGATGGTGCAAGTAAACGTATAGTGTACTCTAGTGTCAACGTGCTGGCCTGCGAAGCTAGTGACAAGGTTCAAGGGTTTGATCGCGTAATCTACAATACGGATGAGAACTTACGGTTGGCGCTCACCCATCTGGTGCAAGTCATCGGCGGGGCAGCGGCGCATCTTGATATCCCTGGGCAGCAGATTATTGGAATGCGCCACAAAATTGTTTACGATTATCTGTGTGTTCATGAGGATGGTGTTTGGTAAGTCATCGTTCGTGACTTGTTAGCGCTGATTGTGCAACTTGAGCGCATCCTTGTTGAAGCCTCGCGCAATCAGAAAAAAATCCGTGTCCTATAAAAATTCTGCGCGGCGTTGACGTAACACGGTTGTCAGCGTCGCATCGGCAAGATCATCCACCGCCAGCAGTTCCCACACGCCGGGATAGGCTAACGCCGGGCCGGTCACGTCACCCGGCAGCCCGGCGAGAATCTCCGCCAGCGGGCGATGGGTGGCCTGTGAGGTCTGGGTCAACAGCACCCGCGAAGCCGCCTGCGCCTCTGCCCGGCTCGGCGGGTAGCCGCCACCCCACTCCGGCTCGAACAGCCGGTCGAAGATGAAGCGCAGCTCCGCCGCGTGCCCGAAGCCCACGCCCTGCTTGCCCGGCAGGGAGATACAGTTCCCCGCGTTGATTTGGGCGAACAGCCACGCATCCAGCGGGGAGCGGATGAGGCCACAGAAAACGCCAGGGTATTGCATAGCCGCGCTGAGAAAGCCTTGTCCCGTCCCGCACCCGCCGATGACGAAATCAGCGCGCCCCAACCCCAGCAGTAACCCCGCCAGGAACCCTGTGTGTAAGTACGAGAGCGCTGGTTGCGCATCGCCCCGCGTCATTCCCACGTTGAGGATGGTATGTCCCCGCCCTGCGAGCGCCTCCACGATAGCGGTATTGATGTCCGCTGAGGTCAGGTCGTTGATGATGGCGATTTTCATGCGTGATCACTCTCCTGTAACAGCGAAATCGGAAACAGCAACACAGCTAATACAAACGTAACGATCAAGCCAAAAATCATCACGCCGTAAAACCCATCATAGACAGGCGCAATCCAGGCGATGAACAAGTCGCCATAGTTGCCGAACCAAAACGTTGCCAGGTTGAAGATAAAAACGGCGATGATTAAGGCAAAGAAGCCCACTCTCAGCCCAGAAATATCCGCAGGGCTAAGCGTCATGGCGCTACTGATGCTCAGGGTAACGTAAAGAAATAGGAGTACAGCTTGCAGTGAATTGTTAGTGTCGGCGAACACGCTCGTTAGTACGACACTCATGCTATTCACTGTGCGGTAAATCATCAACCCTACGGTGCGTAGCGTGAAAGCGTCGCCGGTCAGCCGGGTTTGATCCATCCCGGTAAATGTATCCACGCCTAATAGCCCCCACGCGACAAGGTAGATGACCAGTGCCCCTAGCACCAACGGGCCGAGTCCGATGAAGAAGTTACCGAGGTGTTGGAAGATGTTTTTGCCCTGGTCTATCCTGACGTAGCCAGGTTTGGGATCCCACGGATCGGTGGTGAAGAGTTTGATTGCCCGGATTTTGCGAAAAAAGATCAACCCGAAGAAGACGTGGCCTAGTTCGTGGATCATGGTGCCCAACCAGCCGAACAAGACGAGGAAGAGGGTGGGGCGCAACAGGCGGATACAGGTGATGCCGATGAACTTACCCAGGGCGTTGAGCAGGAAGGCCAGGATGATGAGTGGGCCGAAGAGGATCAGCACTTGCGCCAGGGTGGCCGCGCCGGCGGCGTAGACATAGCCAAAAATGAATTGCAAAACAGATCCCATTTCGCACTCCTCTAAAAATCGCAAATGGCAAATGGCAAATCAAAACTTTTCTACCGTACATTTTCCAAGCGCATTCAGTTTTAGCCACGAATTAGCACGAATTTTACGAATTTCTTATTGTTTTCGTGTTAATTCGAGTGAATTCGTGGCAAAAATCTACAAGTGTACGGTAGCAAAATCAAAACTAGCGTAGCGCGAAGCGTCTGCTTCGCGTGGTTGCGAACTGACAGTGCGCGCTACATTTTCATGCAACCGCTGGTGAAACGCCGGTTAATGATCAATTCCCTTGAAAATGCCGACTACTTCTCAGTTCTGACAGCTCTCGTTCTGTCCCCCATTTGCCGGTAGCGATGACAATGTGGTTAATCTAATCATACCCTGACTTTACCGAGAGGCAACTGCCCGTGTTTTTCGCATTTTGTGTTATCATTTGTCTGGAAACTTAGCGACGAAAAGGATGTACTATGTTGATGGGCGAAGCGATGGCGCTGGTGACTGCGATTCTCTGGGCCGGGACATCGGTGGCGTTCACGCTCTCCAGCGAGCTGGTCGGCTCGCAGGTGGTCAACCGCACACGCTTGTTGCTGGCGGCATTCGCGCTGGCGCTGGTGCATTGGGTGTGGCTGGGGCAGCCGTTGCCCTTGGATGCCGAACCCGCGCGCTGGGGTTGGCTGGCGCTCTCCGCGCTCATCGGGCTGGTGCTGGGCGATGGGCTGCTCTTCTTTGCGTTCACCCAGATCGGCCCGCGCCTCACCATGCTGTTGATGGCGCTGGCCCCGGTTATGGGCGCGATGGTAGCCTGGCTCTTTCTGGGCGAGACGCTGCGCGCGCTGGAGATGCTCGCCATTGCCGTCACCCTCAGCGGCATCGCCTGGGTCATCCTGGAGCGGCATGTGCCGCAGGAGCAAACGCCCCGCCCGCGCAACTATCCGCTCGGCGTGCTGTGCGGCGTCGGCGCGGCAGCCGGGCAAGCGGTAGGACTGGTACTGTCCAAGCAGGGCATGGTGGGCGATTTCTCACCCGTCTCGGCCAGCCTCATCCGGCTGAGCAGCGCCGCGCTGATGATTTGGCTGCTCGCGCTAGTACAGGGCGAGGCCGGCAAGACGCTCGTGGCGTTGCGCACGCCCGGCGCGCTGCGCTGGATTCTGGGGGGTGTGCTGGTCGGCCCGGTGCTGGGGATGACGCTCTCGCTGGCCGCTGTGCAGCTGACCCATGTGGGCATCGCCTCCACGCTGATGGCGCTCAGCCCCATCATGCTGCTGCCGCTGGCCCGGTGGATTTTCCACGAGCGCATCACGCTCCGCGCGGTGCTGGGCACGGCTGTTGCGATGATTGGCGTGGCGATGATTTTTTTGGTGTAACACGTACTGCGTACTGCGTAAATAAGAGGTTATAGACTATGAACATCACTGAAGAACAAAACATCTCTCTGGCGGATGTGACGCTGGAGCAATTATCTGATCCACTGCGCGCAGCGGCAGCCCGCGCCGGCTGGACAACGTTGATGCCGGTGCAGGCGCGCGGCATTCCCTACCTGCTCGCCGGGCGCGATCTGCTGGTGCAGGCGCGCACGGGTAGCGGGAAGACCGGCGCGTACATCCTGCCCATGCTGGAACGGCTTGATCCGGCGCGGGCCGAGTGCCAGGCATTGGTGCTCGTCCCCACCCGCGAGCTGGCCCGCCAGGTGCAACAAGAGGCCGAGCTGCTCTGCGGCGGGACGGGCCTCCGCACCGTCGCCGTCTATGGCGGTGTAGGCTACAGCGCGCAGAACGACGCGCTGCGCCAGGGCGCGCATATCGTTATCGGCACGCCGGGGCGCGTGCTCGATCACCTGCTCCGGCGCACCTTCTCGCTGGAACATCTCAAAATGTTCATTTTCGATGAGGCCGACCGGATGCTCTCGATGGGCTTCTACCCCGACATGAAAGCCGTGCAGCGCTACCTGCCCAACCGCCCGCTGCATACCTGCATGTTCTCGGCCACCTTCCCCACGCATGTACAGAACACCGCGCGCCAGTTCATCCCCCAGCCGGAGTTCATCAGCCTGAGCAGCGACCATGTCCATGTGACCGATACGGAGCATCAGTTCTACATCACGCCCGGCATGGATAAAGACCGTGCCCTGGTGCGGATCATCGAGGTCGAAAATCCCGCCTCGGCCATCATCTTCTGCAATACCAAGATGCGCGTGCATTACATCGCCGTGGTGCTGCAACGCTTCGGCTATGATGCGGATGAGCTGAGCTCCGATCTGGATCAAAAGGAGCGCGAGCGGGTGCTGGGCCGGGTGCGCGCCGGGACGCTGCGCTTCCTCGTCGCTACCGATGTGGCTGCGCGCGGGCTGGACATCCCCGACCTGTCGCACGTCATCCAGTACGAGCCGCCCGAAGATCTGGAGAGCTACATCCACCGGGCCGGGCGCACGGGCCGCGCTGGCGCGGCGGGCACGGCGATTTCGTTGGTGAATGAGGCGGAAAAAATCATCCTGAACCGCATCGCCAAACGCTATGAGATTGAGATGGAAGAGTGCGCGCTGCCCAGCGATGAGGATGTGGCCGCCGTGGTGGCTGAGCGGGTCACGGCGCTGCTCGAAGCGCGCCTGCGCGAACGCGACAAGTTGCAGACCGAGCGCAGCCGCCGCCTGACCACGCTTGCGCGCCAGCTCGCGGAGCAGGAAGAGGAGCTCCCCATCATCACCATGCTGCTGGATGATTATTATCAGCAGATGCTCCACGCGCCGGTGGGACAGCCGGAAACTCCAGCTCCGGCGGCCCGCAAACCACAGCCAGAACGGGGAAGTCGGCGGCGCGGTACCCGCCGCCGGTAAGCGAAGGGTGCTGTGGCTATCTATCATCTGAATTGCGGCACGCTTTCACCACGCTATGCGCGTATGCACACCTTGCTTTACTGCCTGCTGGTGGAGACTAGCGCCGGGCCGGTGCTGGTGGATACGGGACTCGGCGCGCAGGATTATGAGCGGCCGGCGTTGATGGTGCGCGCCTTCGAGACGCTGATGCGCGCACCGGGTGATGTGCAAGAGACCGCCGTGCAGCAGGTGCAGCGGCTCGGCTACGCGCCGGAGCAGGTCGAGCACATCGTGCTCACCCATCTGCATCTGGATCACGCGGGCGGGCTGGCGGATTTTCCCCACGCACAAGTCCACGTCTGGCAGCGGGAATACGAGGCCGCGATGCACCATCGCGGTTGGCTGGGCCGGTTGAGCTACCAGGCGGCGCAGTGGGCGCACGGCCCGCGCTGGGTGCTCCACGATAGCCCAGTGGAGCGCTGGTACGACTTCGACGCGCTCGCGGTGTTGCCGGGCATCACACCGCGCATCCTCTTGGTGCCGCTGCCGGGGCACACGCCGGGCCATTGCGGCGTGGCGATCCAGACCGAGCGCGGCTGGCTCTTCCACTGCGGCGACGCCGCCTCGCCCACGCATCCCGCCACCGACGCCTACGCGCGCCCCGATAAGCGCTATCCCCTGCACTGGCTGCCCGCCACGCCCGCGCGCTGGTTCTTCGGGCGCCAAGCGCCACGCCTCCAGGCCCTCGCCCGCGAGCACGGGGATGAGGTCACGGTGATTACCGGACATGATTACGAGCACTGGCGGGAGTTGCGGGGTGGGGCGGGGTGAGCAGCACGAGATTTGTTTTGACTTCTACGATTAAATGAATATAGTAACAGCATGTTGTGGAGATGTGTTTTGTTAGAATCACGTTCCCAAAGAAATATCATTTGAATCAAAGCCCATAAGTAAAAAATGAACTCAAAACATTATCAAAGAACTGTTCACGAGTTGAAAGAATTAGCCTCCATGTTTTGGCCTGCCGAATTATCAGTAGAAGCGGCTAAACTCAGTATTATTCCCCTACTTTTGAAAACTCAAGATGAATTTATAGCCATTTTAGGCGTCCCTGTGCCAGATTTGCACAACCTTTTTCAAATTGTTGATGCTTCCTCTTTTTCCGGAAACCTGTTCCTTAAACATTTGGGCATTTTGGCGGATTTTGGTGGTGAGCAGCTACAGCGTGTGAACAGTAACTTCCATACGTTGTTCCCCACTGGAAAACTTGAGTATATGTGGAATGGAGCAGTTCATGTGTACGAATTTCAAGTTTTACCTGTCCGAAACCTAAACAACCATAATTTGGGTATTTCCGGTAAAAAACTGGTTGAAAAGCGTGATCTGAATGCACTTTTACAAGACACCGCCGCTTTGCTAATTTTCGGTAGTGCGTGCGTGGACGAAGCAACAGCGGATATTTTGAGTAAGTGCGAGATTGGCGATTATTTGGGTTGCCCAGAGAAGCTGGAACGGTTTGTCAGGCAACGGTATATCTGGGTAAGCCGTATTACGATGGGTGCGCGCTCTAACAGTTTGGGTCAGTTGGCCCAACAATTTGTCCTTGAATATGTGAAAAAGCACCTTGATCTTGAGGCTACAGAGTTCCACGCTAACGGCAGAATTCCTGGTATTACCCATACCAACGAGCAGGCAAATCGCCCTACAACTTTTGATATTGTTGTATCCAGAGCAGGTAAATATGTTGCCATAGAAGTTACTTTTCAGGTTACTACAAATAGTGTGATTGAGCGCAAAGCTGGACAGGCTCAAGCGCGCCATGCTCAAATTGAACATGCTGGTCATAAAGTCGCTTATGTTATAGATGGCGCAGGGAATTTTCAACGCGAAACGGCGTTAAGTACCTTATGTGATTATAGTCATTGCACGGTAGCTTTTTCGCGTGTGGAACTGGATGTGCTCTGTGAATTCATTCGGGGGCATCTCCAATGACGCACATCTCAGAGCAGTCCGAACGCTTGACGATTAAGAAAATTCAGCCCTCTTCGCTACACGCATCCAATTTCGAGGATGTGTGTTTGGTGATATTACCTTCAGTTCCCCCCGGCCAAACAAAACATTCTGCTGAACTTATTGCCGGTTGGTTGGATGGCATCGTTGCTGGTTTAGGTGCGCAGGCCACATTGATCGTTCTGGGGGAAACACTCGATTTGGTACACGTTCATGCGCGGTTGGAAGCACTGCTGCATTATCACTTGTGGATTGCTATCAAGCGGATTTCTCCTATACCTGTTGAAAATAAGACGGCCTTGCCCACATATCATTTTGGAGCTTTGGTATACACTAAATATGCGGGTTCCTTAAACCATACCAAAACCAGAATTGAGTATACCTATTGCCCTGCTTGTGATAAAACGACCAAAGATTACGGGGGCAAGAAACATACCTATAATTCTTACGGGACACTGATCTCAGACGTGTGGCGCGATATTTCAGCCGACCTTGAAGGAAATCTGGAGCCGATTATCGAACGTTTTGCTGATTTGTTCGGACTCCCCGATTATCAGGAGCTTGTAATATGTGATTACCGTGGGTTCAGGTCGGAATCTTTGGCGGCAGAAACCTCCGCACCGTATAGTGTACAGACTTCTTTTGTTGTTCCCACATCAGTCCAGCCAGATCAAAGCCGACTTATCTTGGGAGATGCTTTGCAAGAATTGCGCGCGCTTCCCGATGATAGTATTGATTTCGCTTTTGTTGATCCCCCTTACAATTTGAAGAAAAAATACAATCGTTACGCGGACGATTTATCGATTACGGAATACTTCCAATGGTGTGATACATGGATTGACGAATTAGCTCGCGTGTTGAAGCCGGGCCGCACCTGCGCGATCTTGAACATCCCGCTGTGGGACATTCGCCACTTCTTGTTTATGGAAAACCTGCTCCGATTTCAAAACTGGATTGTTTGGGATGCGTTATCTTTTCCAGTCCGCTTGATTATGCCCGCCCATTATGGCATTCTTTGTTTTAGCAAGGGCGTTCCGCGTTCGTTGCCAGGGTTGACCGACGACCAGGAATCTTTTGTGCTCCCTGATGCTTCATCGCCCTTCGCTTCCCTGGAACCTTTGGCCGAAGGCTACTGTTTGCGCTCTGCGTGTGTGCAAACGCGCCAACGGATGAATCTCAATGATCGTGGGCCGTTGACCGATTTGTGGTGGGATATTCATCGGTTGAAACATAACAGTCGCCGTGTAGATCATCCGTGCCAGCTTCCGCCGCAATTGTTGTATCGCTTGATTTCAATTTTCACCGCACCCGGCGAAATTGTCTTGGATTGTTTCAACGGTGCTGGCACAACGACTTTAGCCGCGCATCAATTGAACCGACAATACATAGGCATAGAGTTCTCAGAGAAATATCATAAAATCGCACAATCACGTCACCAAGAAATTACCCTGGGACTTAACCCGTTTAGGAAAAAGAAGCGCGAACTGACAGAAAAGAATAGCCCGGTGGAGCGGCTCCCAGAACGTGTCTATGAAGTGCCTAAGAAAACCTTACAATTGGAAGTCAGGCGCGTATCCAGATTGTTGGGGCGACTTCCCAACCGGGAGGATATGATTC
This sequence comes from uncultured Anaerolineales bacterium, assembly GCA_964504195.1. GTDB lineage: Bacteria > Chloroflexota > Anaerolineae > B4-G1 > SLSP01 > CAZDDI01. The sequence continues at coordinate 4,183 of CAZDDI010000073.1, read as the reverse complement.
AACACGGCAAGTATCCTATCAAATACTATGATGAATACTTTGTGAGTTGGGGAGAAGTGTGTGCTGCCGCGCGCCATGAGGGCATGTCTGAAGAGCGGGGCGGTAAACAGCTGGCGGAACTTAGCTCTACACAATTGGGGTTATTTGAGTAATAGCGCACAAAGAGAGGGCTTTCCATGCGAATCGTAGGCCGATATTCTTTTAACGGCGGGGAAGAAGCACTCAAGACGTATTATGCCATGGAATTGGCTGAAGTAGAGCGAGCTCTTGCGGCTGTGGATAGCGCAGCTTGTAAAACCAAGCGCCGCGAAGCAAATCTGTTGCCGGGCCAAGCTTCATATAGCCGCCGCGCGTTACATCAAGCTCTCAGAAAGCAGTTTAGAATGCTGGAATGGAAAAATCACCGTGTTGCTTGTAACTATTCGAAAGAGTATTATGAGCCAGGGTATCAAACGGGTGAGACTTTCAAGGCTGCTTTCCGGGAAATGGATTTTGTAAAAAATCGTGTGGGTATTGAAATCCAATTTGGTAAATATGTTCTTATGGTTTATGATGTCTGCGCCAAGATGACGATCTTTCACAATCTGGGCCTGATTGATGTGGGTATTGAAATCGTGCCAGTCAAAGAATTTGTCAAGGATATGTCTTCCGGTGTTTCCTACTTCGAGCAATTCGTGTGGGATTTGCAACAGCGCGGCGTGGCGGATATTGATATTCCCGTGCTCATTTTAGGGATTGCGCAGGATTGAAACCCTTCTGCGTCTGATAATCGCCGCGCGCACCGTCCGAATCGTTCTTCCACAATCCCCCTTGCAAATCCGCGAGAAAACGAGGGTGGCGTGCATCCACATGAATGTGCTACAATCCGAAGTGCGCATCTATTGGACACCAGTAGCATAACCTTCTGAAAAACCACACGCGCCGGACGAGGTATCTCGCCCGGCGCGTGCCTTTTTACCGGCTATTGTCAGCCGTGCGGGGCAAACCTGCTACGCCTTCACCATCTCCCCCACCAGCCCCACGACTGCTGCGAGGGCGTCATCCAGCTTGCCCGCATCGCGCCCGCCGGCCTGGGCCATGTCGGGCCGCCCGCCGCCGCCGCCCCCCACCATCTGCGCCAGCTGTTTGACCAGATTCCCGGCGTGGATGCCGCGTTGCGTCATGGCCTTCGTCGTCGCGGCGATGAGCAACGGCTTGTCATCAATCACCGTCCCCAGTACGATCACGCCGTCCTGCACTTTATCGCGGAACCAATCGGCCATTTCGCGCAGGGTGTCGGCGTCGGGCGCGACGACGCGGGCTGCGAGCACCGGCACGCCCTGCACTTCGACGACGTTCTCCAGCAACGTTTTGAAGCTGTCTTGTGCAAGTTTGCGGTTGAGCGCTTCGATCTCTTTGTGCGCGGCGCGGAGCTCTTCGAGCAGTCGTAACACACGCTGCGGCGCTTGTTCAAGGATGGTTTCTAGCGCGGCGGCGATTTGTTCTTGCCGCGCGCGGATGGCCTGTAGTGTTTGCAAGGCCCCGCGCCCCGTCACCGCCTCGATGCGGCGGATGCCCGCGCCGATGCCGCTCTCGGAGGCGATGAGGAACGGCCCAATATCGCCCGTGCGGGTGACGTGCGTGCCGCCGCACAGCTCCTGGCTATAGGGCGCTTCGGGTTCGCCCACGCACAGCACGCGCACCACATCGCCGTATTTCTCGCCGAAGAGCGCGATCACGCCCTGGCTCAGCGCGTCGCGGTATGCCTCCTGGCGCGGCTCGACGCGATAGTTTGCCACTACCGCCTCCGTTACTAGCCGCTCGATCTCGGCGCGCTGGGCGGGTGTCATGGGTTTGTCGAAGTTGTAATCGAAGCGCAGCCGCTCCGGCGTGACGAGCGACCCGGCCTGAGCGACGTGGCTGCCGAGCACTTGCCGCAGGGCGCGATGCAGCAGGTGCGTGGCGGTGTGGTTCCGGCGGATGTCCCACCGCCGCGCCGCATCCACCTGCGCCGTGACTTTATCACCCACTTGGGGCTGGCCGCGTACCACCCGCCCGCTGTGGACGATCAGCCCTGGCTGCGGACGCTGCATCTCCGTCACCTCGACCTCCCAATCCGGGCCGAGGATACGCCCCGTATCGCTCACCTGCCCGCCGGATTCTACATAGAAGCCGGTCGCGCTCAGCACGAGTTCCACCGCGCTGCCTTCGAGCGCGGTATCCATGACCGCGTCGCAGGCGAGTAGGCCGACCACTTCGGCCTCCACGTCCAACGCGCTGTAGGGATCATAGCCGAGCGGCGCGGGGTGGCGTGCTTCCACTGCCGCCGCGAGATCCGCGTAGCGGCGCGCCTGGCTATCATCTTCTACCTTGAACTCCCCGGCGGCGCGGGCGCGGGCGCGCTGTGCTTCGCGGGCCGCGTGATAGCCCGGCTCGTCTACCGTGAAGCCATGCTCCCCGGCGATGTCCTTGGTCACCTCCAGGGGCAGCCCCAGCGTATCGTGGAGGAAGAAGGCGTCGCCGCCGGGGATGTCCGTAAGCCTGGCGGAGCTCCGGGTCGCCATGATCTCATCCAACCGCGCGAGGCCCTGATCCAGCGTGCGGAGGAAGCGCTCTTCCTCGCCGGTGATGGTGGCGGTGATGAAGTCGGCGCGCTGGGGCAGTTCGGGGAACTGATGCCCTATCATGCCGATCAGCAGCGCGGCCAGCTCCGCCATGAAGGGGCGGGTGAAGCCCAGCCGCCGCCCAAAACGGACGGCGCGACGCAGCACCATGCGCAGCACATAGCCGCGCCCGTCGTTGGCGGGCAGCACGCCATCGCCGATGAGGAACGTGCAGGCGCGGACATGGTCGGCGATGACGCGGTAGGCGGTGAACTCCGCCTCGCGCTCGGCATCGTTCTGCCCGGCCAGTTCTTGCGTCCTGGCGATGATGGGCCAGAACAGGTCGGTGCGGTAGTTGGAATCCACGCCTTGCAGGATGGCGGTGAGCCGCTCGAAGCCCATGCCGGTATCCACATGCTGCGCGGGGAGCGGTTCGAGGTCGTAATTGCCTTTGTTGTTGTATTGGATGAAAACCAGGTTCCAGATTTCGGTATAGCGGGCGCAATCGCCATTGACGGCGCAGACGTGGCCGGGGACGTGCTGCTTGTCACAGGCGTCCGGCCCCCGGTCGTAGTTGATTTCGGAGCATGGCCCGCATGGGCCGGACTCGCCCATCTCCCAGAAGTTATCCTTCCGTCCGAAATAAAGGATGTGATCGTGGATGATTTCAGTCTCGGAGCGCCAATAACCGGCGGCTTCCTCATCCGTGCCCAGGTCGCCTTTGTCGTCTTTGAAGACGGTGGCCCACAGGCGGGTCTGATCCAGCCCGTAGACGCGGGTGAGCAGATCCCAGGCCCAGCCGATGGCCTCTTTCTTGTAGTAATCGCCGAAGGACCAGTTGCCCAGCATCTCGAAGAGCGTGTGGTGGGTGTTGTCGCGCCCCACATCGTCGAGGTCGTTGTGCTTGCCGGCGACGCGCATACACTTCTGCGTATCGGCGACGCGGGTGTAGGGGCGGCTGCCCAGGCCGAGGAACACATCCTTAAACTGGTTCATCCCGGCGTTGGTGAACAGCAGGGTGGGGTCATCCTGCGGCACGAGACTGGCGCTCGGCACAATCGTGTGGCCGCGTTCGGCGAAATAGTCCAGAAAGGTCTGGCGAATGGCTGCGCTGGTCGGTTTTTGGGTCATGGCTTTCTCCTCTGAAAATCTCAAATCAGCAAATCACAATTAACCGTTCTGCTCCACACGTTCGGGCGAGGCAATCCTCGGCAGGCCCGACATGGGCAGACTCGCTGGATAGGCAAAGGGCTAAGTCAAGTTGGGTGAAACGCGGATTGCCTCGCCCTAACCACGCCTTTGAAAATAGCAGTCGTAAGACGGGTTGGCAACCCGTCTTACATTTTCATCCAATCGCTGGTGAACGCCAGTTAATGAGGAATTCCCTTGAAAATGGCAAATGACGAATCTGTTTAGCAAGTGTAACGCGAACTTATGAATTTTAAGAAATTAATCCGTAAATAAGGTTTTATGTGAAATCGGTCGCTATAAAAATAAAATGATACCCCCTATCCCCCTGCCCCCTTTCCCCCGCTTGTGGGGGAAAGGGGGATTTTTTTGTGGGTTTTTTGGGCGGCGGCTTTGCCGCCGCCCAAAAAACC
>CAZDDI010000072.1:0-18158 GCA_964504195.1 uncultured Anaerolineales bacterium | reverse complement strand
TGTAAGAATGCCACACTTTCCTTATCCGTCAAATCGTCTCTGTTAAACTACTAGGGCAGGGCAAATACGGTCGATATATTTCCCAACATGGGATGAAGACGACGCGCCTACCATGGCAGTTTGGTTTTTGGGCCACTCTGTGGTGGTGCGCCAATCTGGGACGTGAGTTTATGTGTAACCTGCGCCTAAGGAGCAGGTTCAGAGCCGGTGTTCCGTTAGCAGCGCAGGATTATGAGAACTGCTTGAGTGGTGCTGAATCGCTGTGGCGACGAAAATTGTACAATCAGGGCACTGATATCCCAATGGAGTATATCGTTTTACAAAACGCACAGACACAACTACAAGGTATGATTGGATTAATAATTATGGCGGCTTGCTCTATAATCTTTGGTTTAATGAGCAATACGGTAATATCACAAGTGTCAGGTTTCCTGAACACTGCTAGTGGGACAGCAGGATTATGGCTAACGTGGTTTTTACCACTCGTTATTAGTGTTGTATTGCTAATAATCATACAATATCGAGTCGCAGTGCCACATTTGTGGTTGATGATCCAAATTGGGGTGCAGTACAAGGGTCTGGAATGGATTATGAGGAAAGCCCACTCATGGGGAATGCCTGAAGCAGAGCAAACAGGATAAAAGTGTGTTAATAGCGCTTTTGTTCTCAGCTAAGCATATTTTGACATTTTGCGCACTTCGTGCTACATTCTAATTAGTGTGTGACCACTTGGTCAACACTTTCCCCCGATCATCCGTAGCACCAGGAGTACACATGGCACACGAATTTCAGCCCGGCGATTGGATTACTGGCCCGTTTTGGGCAGGGCCGGTGCAGATTCTCTCCTGGCAGCCCCGCGATGGCTATGCTTTGCTAACCGCAGCAAGCGCAGCCACCACACACACTTGCGTTTTGACCCCCACCGACCAGACGCAGCTCTCCCACATGACCCAGGCCGACCGCCGCGCCAGCCCCTTTGACGGCGATCCTGACCGTTTCCGCTTGGGTATCCAGGCCCACCGCTTGCGCCTGGCCCACGCCATTGACCCCTACGCGGGTCTCAACGCCAGCCGCATTGACCCCCTACCCCATCAATTCGAAGCAGTCTACGAGCAACTGCTGGCCCGTCCGGTGGTACGCGCGCTCCTGGCGCACGATGCCGGCGCGGGCAAGACCATCATGGCGGGGTTGCTGCTCAAGGAATTGCAGCGCCGGCAGGGCCTCCGGCGCGTGTTGATTGTGGCCCCGGCCGGCTTGACCAGCCAGTGGCGGCGCGAGCTGCTCACGAAATTCGGGCTGGATTTCACCATCGTAGATCGGGATGCCATCCGCCAGCGCCATTCGGACGAGCTGCTCATCTGGCGGGAGACGGAGTACGCGCTCACGAGCGTGGACTTCGCCCGGCAGAAAGGCTTACGGCAGGCGCTCAGCAGCGTGGAGTGGGACCTGGTCATCGTGGATGAAGCGCACAAGCTAGCCGCTTACCGGCGGCCCAACGGCTCGGTGCAGAAGACGCAGGCATACGAATTGGGCGAGGTGCTGGCGCGGCACACGACGCACTTCCTGTTGATGACGGCCACGCCCCACAAGGGCGACCCGGAAAACTACCGGCTGTTGCTCGCGCTGCTCGATCCCCAGCAGGCCGAGGCGCTCGCACACGCCAGCGGCCCTAATCCGCTGGTGCTGCGACGCACCAAAGAGGAAATGCGCAAGCCGGATGGCGCGCCGCTTTACCCCGCACGGATTGTGGCCCCACAGGAATATCGGATTTCGCCCGCTGAAGGGGAGCTGCTCGAAGCGGTGCAGAAGTTCGCCGCGCGCCATTATGGGAAGGCGCAAGCCGCCAATGTGCCAAGCGCGGGCTTCGCGCTCTTGACCCTGAGCCGCCGCATGGCTTCCAGCCCTTACGCGCTGTGGCAATCGCTGGCGCGGTTGCGCGCGCAGATTGCGGAAGGGGCGACGCGGCGCGGGCTGGCGGACGACGCGGGCGTGGGGGACGCGGATTGGGCGGCGTGGGAGGATTTATCCGAAAGCGAGCGCTGGCAGCGCGAGGCGCAGGCCGAAGCGACGGTGACCGCGCTCTTCAATCGCAAGACCGCGCAAGCCGAACTCCGCGCGCTGGAGGGGATGATTGAGCAGGCCGCCACGCTGGCACGGGATGAGCGCCAGGCCAAATTGCAGGCGTTGCGCGAGGCGTGTACGCTCTGGGTGGGCGAGCAGCACGAACAGATGCTGGTGTTCACCGAGTTCAAAGATACGCTGGATTATCTAGTGGAGCGGTTGACGGCGTGGGGCTACACTACGGCGCAAATTCACGGCGGGATGGCGCTCAAAGAGCGCCGCCAGGCGGAGCGCGACTTTTGGGATGGCACGGCACAGGTGCTCGTGGCGACCGAGGCCGCCGGCGAGGGCATCAACCTGCAATGCTGCCGCGTGCTGCTGAACTACGATATCCCCTGGAATCCTTGCCGCCTGGAGCAGCGGATGGGCCGCATCCACCGCTACGGGCAGCAGGCCGCCGAGGTCTACATCTTCAACCTGATTGCGACCAATACGATGGAAGATGAGGTCAAGGCGGCGATTCTGGCGAAACAGGAGGCCATGCGCGCCGATTTGGGCGACCGCGTGTTCAATGTGCTGGGCGAGGCGGTGTGGAACGCCGACCTGCGCCGGACGCTGGAACGCATCGCGCTGGGCGATAGGGCGGCGGTAGCGGATGCCAAAGCCTTGATCGAACGGGCGGCGGAGGCGGCGACTGCGGCGCTCGCGGCTGAACAGCAGCAGGCCGCCGCGCTCGCGCCGCTGGATGTGGCGGCGTTCCGGCGCAAGCAGGCGACCTTTGCCGCGCATCGGCTCAGCCCGGAGGAGGCGGAGAAGTTTTTCTGTATCGCCCTGCCGCTACTGGGCGGCGCGCTGAAGCCGTTGGCGGTGGAGGCCGCCGATGGGCGGGGCTATCCTGCTTACGAAGTGACGCTGCCGCCGGGATTGCTGCCGGGCCAACGCCGCCGCTGGCGGCTCTCGTTCTGGCCGGCGGCGTGCAGCGATGATGACGCGCAAGCGGACGCCGTGTTCTTCATCGCGCCGGGGCACGCGCTCTTCGAGGCGCTGCTCGACCGTGTGCTGGCCGAGTGTACGCCCGACCTGGCGCGGGGCGCGGTATTTCTGGATTTGCAGCCGGAAAGCTCCGCGCCTTATCTGGTGTGGCTCATTCGGACCGGGTTGCGCGATGGGCGCGGGCATAGCGCGGGCGGCGTGCTGGCCGCGCTCCAACACCGGGCGGATGCCGAGCAGGTCACGCCGCTGCCCACGGAAATCCTGGACGCCTTCGAGGGCGGCACGGAAGCCGACCCAACTGCCATCGCTCAGGGCCGTTTGATGCTGGCCGCGCAGGAGACGGTGGTGGATGCGTGCGTGCAGGCGCGTTTCTTGCCCGCGCTCGCCGCGCAGCGGGAGCGCCTGGCCGAAGCGACCGCACGCGACCGGGCGTTTTTGCTCGGCGGCCTGACCGCGCTGGCGGAAGATTTGACGTTGCAGGGCTTCGAGGCGTTGGGCGCGGGCGATATAGAGACCGGGGAGCGGCTACTGGAACAGGCTACAGCCGCACAGGATCGGCAGCGTGAAGTGCTGGCCGAATTGGAGCGCGCCGGGCAATTGCTGCTGACAGCGCCGGAGGTGTTGGGCGCGGCGCTGGTATTACCCGCACCATTGGAAATCGAGATCGAGGTTGAGGGTGAGACGGAACGGGTGGTGATGCGCCGCGACGACGCGGTGGAGCAGGCGGCGATGGATGCGGCCTTGCGGTACGAGCGGAAGCAAAATCGGCGCCCGCAAGATGTGCATATCGGTCATTCGTGGGACATCGAATCTTACGATGCCGAGGGCAACTTGCTCCGCACCATCGAAGTGAAAGGGCGGGGGCCGGAGGACGCGGCGGTGGTCACGCTCACGGCGCCGGAGTGGGAAGCCGCCCGGCGTCACGGCGACCAGCATTGGCTCTACATCGTGCGGTTGGGCGATGGCCGCCTGTGGACCATCCACAATCCCTATAACAAATTGCAGCCCAAGGAGCTCAAACGTTGGGTGGTGAAAATCCAAGACGCGGCGGCGCAGGCAACGGACGTGGCGCATATCCAGGACGAGTGAACCGGTGTATAATAGGCCACATCCAGATTATACTAATTAGCGTGTGGCTTAACTGAGGAGAACCGGAGATGTTTGTTGACCGCCAGGCGGAGTTGGCTTTTCTGAATGACGTGTTGACGCGCCAGCGGCCCACGCCGGCGCAGTTCATCCTGCTGTATGGCCGCCGCCGGGTGGGCAAGACCGTGCTGCTGCGCCATTGGGCGGAGCAGACGGGTATCCCCTCTACCTATTGGGCGGCGGAAAAAGAACCCGCCATGCTGCAACGCCGCAAGGTGTACGCGCAGGTGTTGGGCGTCGCTCCGGCGCAAGCCCCCACGTTTGATACCTGGGATGCGTGCTGGCAGGCGCTCGCCTCTGCGCTGGACGACCGCCGCGCCATCCTCATCCTCGATGAGTTCACCTACGCCGCTGACGCTGACCCGGCGATGCTCTCAGCGCTGCAACACGCCTGGGATCAACGGCTCAAGCAGCTGCCGTTGACCTTGGTGCTGTGCGGCTCGCACGTTCACGCGATGGAGACGCTGCAAGCGCACCAGTCGCCGTTGTTTGGGCGGCTCACCGGGCAATGGCATCTGCGCGCGCTGCCGTTTGCCAGCCTGCGTGAGTTCTTGCCGCAGTGGACGATGGAGGAGCGCGTGGCGACCTACGCCGTGGTGGGCGGCGTGCCGGCTTACCTGGAATGGCTCGATCCGGCGCGCTCGCTGAGCGACAACATCCGCGAGGTGATGCTCGCGCCGGGCAGTATGTTCGTGGCCGAGCCGGCTTTCTTGCTCTACGATGAGGTGCGCGAACCGGCGACGCATCTGGCGATCCTCAAGGCCATCGGCGCGGGTGCGCACACGCTGGATGAGATTTCCAACGCCGCGCTGATTGGCAAGGCGCATCTTTCGGCGTATCTGGCCCGTTTGAATACGCTCTACCTGGTGGAGCGGCGGTTGCCCGCGACCGTGCCACCAGCCAAGCGGCGGCAGGCGCGCACCGGGCGCTATCATCTGACCGATCCGTATTTCCGCTTCTACTTCCGCTTCATCGCGCCGCATTACAGCGAGTTGCCCTATCGCGCCGAGCCGATTCTGACGCATGTGCGCGAGGAGCTGCGCGCCTTTGTGGGGGCGACGGGCTTCGAGGATTTGTGCCGCGAGTGGGTGGCGCAGCAGAGCCGCGCGGGGACGTTGCCCTTCGAGGCGGAAATCGTAGGCAGCCATTGGAGCCGGGGCGTGCAGGTGGATGTGGTCGCGGTGAACTGGCGCGAGCGGGCGTTGTTGCTGGGTGAGTGCAAATGGGGCGCGGACGCGGTGGGGCGCGAGGTCATCCGCGAGCTGGTGGATACGAAGACGCCGAAGGTCTTGCAGACCTTGCCCGAAGGCGGTCAGGGCTGGCGGGTGTATTACGTTTTCTTCGCCCGCGCGGGATTCACAGACGCCGCCCGCGCCGAGGCTGAGGCGCACGGGGCAACGCTGGTGGATCTGGCGCGGCTGGATAAGGATGCGTGAAGAGAATTTGTCCTATACCCAAAAGACACAGCGCATGGTTTATCTTGTAAAATTGTGTTATACTTTGTAAAACAGTGTTTTACAAAGCGTTATGGAGGTTGAGCTGTGAGCGTCGTATTGGTAAAACTGAGTGAGCGGAACCAGATGGTATTGCCCAAGGAGGCGCGCGAGGCGTTGGGCATCAAGCCTGGCGGACGGGTGGTCGTCGTGGTGGAAGAAGAGGGCGTGCGCCTGCTGCCGGAGCCGGAGAACTGGACAGAGTATATCTATGGTCTGGGGGCAGCCGAGTGGATGCAGTTGGGCGGCGGCGAGGCCGTGCTGGCGAAGGAGCGGGCCGCATGGGAACGCTAACACAACTAGCGGCGCACCTGGCCGAGGTCGAGCGGGTGGCGTTGGATACGGTGGTCTTCATCTATGCGTTCGAACGTCATCCCCAGTATGGAGCGCGGGCGCAAGCGGTCTTTCGCACATTGGAAGTGGGGCGTTGCCAGGGCATCGCCTCGGTGCTGGCGCTGGGTGAGATCCTCACCGGAGTTAAGAAAGCCGCTCACGCCGATTTGCTGTTGCGTTACCGGGATGTGTTGACCCGCTTCCCCAACCTGACCTTGCTGGATGCAGACGTGGCGGTGATGGAAACGATGGCCGACCTGCGGGCGCGTTATGGCATCCCCACGCCGGATGCCATCCACCTGGCGACGGCGTTGGTGAGCGGCGCGCGGGCTTTCGTGACCAATGATCTGCGGTTGCGGCAGGTTAAGGAACTGGAGATCATCCTGTTGGAAGAGTGGGAGTAAATTGAAAACAAGGAGGGTCGAGATGACAGTGGAATTGCGCGAACCGCGCTTGCTCGACCGGTTGCAACGGGTGGCAACGGAGCGCACGCAACCTATGGAGCAGATACTAGAAACAGCGGTGCAGGCTTATCTGGATGCGTTGGAACAGGAAGCGCTGCATGTAGAGACGGAGACCTTTTGGGCTTTGCATGATACCTTGATGATGCAATACGCCGGGCGCCATATCGCGCTCTATCGCGGCAAGGTGGTGGATACGGATGAAGATGTGCAACGGCTGGAACAGCGCGTGCGGGAGCGTTTTGGCGCTGCGCCGGTCTTGATTGCGCCAGTGAAACCTGGCCCCCGCCGCGATGTGCAATGGCGCGGTGGGCGGATAGAGCGCCTCGAGGCTATACCATGACGACCTTCTCTTACGCTACAGCCTTTGAGCCGCCCATGCCAGTGTGTGATGTAATGCTGATGGTTGCGGTCACAGGAGAGCGCGTCACTTTGCCCGGTGTGGTGGATACCGGCGCGGATGCTACATTGATTCCACTCAAGCACTTGCGGGCCATCGGCGCGCGGCGGGTCTTTGAGGTTGGCTTGCGCAGTCAGTGGGGAGAGCGGCGCATTGTTTTTCTCTACCTGGTGGATGTCAGCATTGGCGGTGTGGTGTTGCCGGGCGTCTATGTGGTGGGCGATGATATGGGTGACGAGGTTGTGATAGGCCGTGATGTGCTCAATCGCCTGCGCCTGACGCTGGATGGGCCGGCGTTGCTGTTACAGCTACTAAAATAGTGCCTGCATGGAGTAAAAACTTAACGCTAAGACGCAAGGGCGCAAAGCCGCAAGGTGATAATGGCTGACCAAGAACCCAATTTGGGTCGCAAAAATGAGGGAAAACTTGAGCAACGAAATTGAGAGCAACAAGATTCTAATCCGTGATGCTTTTGAATGGTGGTATCGTGTACCTGATTACCAGCGACCTTATGTCTGGGGGCTGGATCAGGTCAACGAATTGTTAGACGATGTGGCGCAATGGGGAATGAGTCGTCCTGATAGTGAATACTTTCTTGGATCCATTGTTCTGCAAAAACGTGAAAGTAATGGTATTGTCGAGTACGATCTGTTGGATGGGCAACAGCGTCTTACCACATGTCTCCTAATTCACGCTGTAGGTCGAGATCTGACCCGGAATGAGGAGCTCAAAAAGAGCTGCCGTGATATGATCTATAAGGAAGCAAACCGTTTTAAGCGAATTCCTGAGCAGATGCGTATTGTTTATGACATTCGCGATGAAGTTCAAGAATTCATAAATGAATACATCAAGGCTGATTCTGGCACTCAGAATGATGAAGGTCTTAAAGCTGCGCAAAACGCAGATGATATCTCTGTACGTAATCTGGCCAATGCCGTGCTGGAAATTCGACGTTACTTCACTGAAACAGAGGACTTTGATTTAGAGGATTTCTTTGATTTTTTTCTTAACAATGTACTTTTGGTGTATGTATCTTCTCCAAGTCTGGACGATGCTTTCCGCATGTTTACTGTGCTTAACGACAGAGGAATGAAGTTGCGGGGTAGTGATATTCTTAAAACCATCAACCTCCGTGCTTTGAATGAAAAAGAAGCCAGCGATGCCGTGCGTCGAAAGTGGGCCAAATACTGGGAGGAATTAGAGGGAGAGTTGGGAGACGACTTCGATGTTTTTCTTTCGCATGTACGTTCTGTGTTGGTTAAAGACAAGGCACGCTTGAGCTTGCTTCAAGAATTCGAGGACAATATCTATCAGCCCAAGGTATTTGACAAGCAACGCCGTGTTTATATTGATACGCCTCCATTACTTACTCCCGGCCTAGAAACGTTCGAATTTATTGAACGTTACCATCGACATTATCAGGACATCTTCAATGGCAACCATTACCAGCTAGAAAAATCGTGGCGATTTGATAATCTCATTACCTTGCTAGGCGAAACAGCTCTCGCCGATTTTTGGCTTCCGCCGCTCCTGCATTATCGTGAAGTGTTTGGAGAATATCGCATTCAAGCATTTCTGCGCAAGCTGGAGAATAAATTCTGCGGTGATTGGATTACCTATCAGACACCTACGGATCGCATTCGCGGAATGAATCAAATCACTGCGTTGATTGATACGTTAAAGACACATACCGATTTAAGGAAAGAACAGCAAGTAGAAATTTTACTTGATGCGGACGTTTTCGAGTATGATCGCAAAAGGTTTTTTCAAATACTTGAAGAAGATGATATTTATTCACGGCGTTTTGCTCGCTATATTTTGTTCAAACTGGATGTCCTTTACGCCAGTGCTGATGCACGCCTACAACGGCAAGGCTGGTTATCCGTGGAGCATGTACTTCCTCAAACGCCAACTCCTGAAAGTCAATGGTGCAAAGATTTCACCGAAGAGGAGCGGGAGGTTTGGACCCATCGGTTGGGAAATTTGATTTTGCTGAGTCGGCGAAAGAACAGTTCGCAAGGACGTTTGGATTTTTCTGACAAGAAAAGTCGATATTTTAAGGACAGTGTGGAATTATTTCCCAACTCGTTGCGTGTCATGCAAGTCGAGCGATGGGATTTAGAGGCATTAAGGGCGAACCACCAAGAAGTGCTAGACAAGTTACGCGGTTATTGTTAGAAAACGAGTGGATGAAAGTGACAAACTCTAACCGCTACATCGAAGACGTTCTCCCCCTCACGGAGCTGAACCAGCACGCCCAGAAGGGCGGCGGGATCGGGTCGCTGAACGCGATGCACCCGTACTTCGCCCGGCGACCGCTGACCGCCTCGCGCGCGATGACGCTGGCGGCGCTCATCGAGGCCCCTGCCGCTGACGAATCCACCCGCAAGGCGCTGGCGCAGCTGCTGGTGGCCCTGAGCAGCGACGAGTGGCCCAACGATCCCGCGCTGCTGGAACGCGCCCGCGAGATCATCCGCAACGCCCATTCTGGACGCGCACCCCGCGTGCTCGATCCCTTCGCCGGCGGCGGCTCGATGCCGCTGGAGGCGCTCCGCCTGGGCTGCGAGGCCGTCGCGCTCGACCTCAACCCCGTGGCGTATCTGGCGCTGGTGGCGTCGCTCGTCTATCCGCAGCAATACGGGCGAGGCAGCGAGTCAGCGAGGCAGCGAGAAGGCGAAAAAGCGAATCAGCGAATGGCGCATGGCGAAGCGCAGGCAGACGTTACGCAGTACGCATTACGCAGTACGTTCCCCGGCATGGACGCCCCTACCCGCGAATCCGCCCCCCTCGTCGAAGATGTCCGCACCTGGGCCGAGTGGGTGTTGACGCAGGCGCAGGCGGAGATTGGCGCATGTTATCCGGTAGATGCCGATGGCGCAATGCCCGTGGCCTATCTCTGGGCCAAGACGATCCGCTGCGCGCACTGTGGCGGCGAAGTGCCGCTCATCAAGCGGCGCTGGCTCTGCACGGATGCGCCGCCGGTGGCCTATCGCCTGGTGGTGGAGCGGGAGCGCAAATCGTACACGGTGGAGATTCTGACGGGCGCGGCGGCGACGGCCTCTGACCCGGAGCGGGGAACGATGCGCGGGGCGACGGTGGAATGTCCCTACTGCGGCACACCTACCGAGCGCGCGCGCATCGCGGAACAGGGCCGCGCCGGGCTGATGGGCCAGCATTTGCTCGTGGTCGTGCTCAACCGCGCGGGGCAGACGGGCCGCGAGTTCCGCGCGGCGACGGAGGCCGACCGCGCCGCCTTCGCGCTGGCTGAGGCGCTGCTCGCCGAGGCTGAGGCGGAGGGCTTCGATTTCTGGGGCTTCGAGCGGCTGCTTTCGGTGATTCCCGACGAGCCGACGCCGCACGAGCGGGCGCGCAGCGTGAGCATCCGGCTCTATGGCGTGGAGACGTGGGGGCAGATGTTCAATGCCCGGCAACTGCTGGCGCTGGTCACATTGGGGCGGCAAATCCGCGAGGTGCGCGCGCTGCTGACGACGCAGGATGCGGATTATGCGCGGGCGATGGCGTTGTTCCTCTCGGTGCTGCTCAGCCGTTACATCACGCGCAGTTCGGTGATGACGATTTGGGATCCCGGCACCAACAAGAATAGTTCGATCTTTGCGCGCCACGATATTCAGATGACCTGGGATTATTCGGAGATCAACCCCTTTAGCGGCAGTGCGGGCAGTTGGGAGAGCCAGTTGAACGCGCTGCTGCTCTCGATTGCGAATCTGGTCGCCAGCCCCATGCACCCGGCCACCGTGCGCCTGGGTTCGGCGGCGCGGCTGCCGGAGGAGTGGGCCGGGACGTTCGATGCCGTCATCACCGACCCGCCGTATTACGATAGCGTGACCTACGCCGATCTCAGCGACTACTTCTACCCCTGGCACAAGCGCATCGTCGGCGACGACTACCCCGAAGCCTTCGTCACCGAGGTCACGCCCAAAGATGAGGAGCTGGTGCAAGAGGCCATCTATCACGGCGGCACGAAGGCGGCGGCGCAGCAGTTCTACGAGGACGGGATGGCGACGGCCTTCGCCGAGATGCACCGCGTCTTGCGCGATGATGGGCTGGCCGTCATCATGTTCGCGCACAAACAATCCAGTGCGTGGGAGACCCTGGTGAGCGCCCTCATCCGCGCCGGCTTCCAGATTACCGCCTCGTGGCCGCTCAACACCGAGGGCCGGCGGCTCCAATCCTACCGCGCCGTCGCCCTGGCGTCATCCGTGTACCTGGTGTGCCGCAAACGCGCGAAGGGCGAATCAGCGAATCGGCGAATCAGCGAGTCAGCGAAAAGGCGCGAAAGCGAAGTATCCAGCAACCAGCTTCCAGCAACCAGCATCGGCTATCTTGAGGACTTGCAGACCGACCTCCGCACCACCATTCGCCGCTACCTGGAGCGGTTCTGGGCGGCGGGCATCGGCGGGGCGGATTTCTTTATGAGCGCCATCGGGCCGGGGCTGTCGGTCTTCAGCCGCTACGCGCGGGTGGAGCGCTACGACGGCGGGCAGGTGGGCGTGAGCGAATTCCTCGACCTGGTGCGGCACGAGGTCGCCGCCTACGCCATCGAGCGCATCCTCGGCGTGGCGACGGAGACGGTGGGCGAAGAACGCTATGCGGAATCCAAAGCGCCGCTCGACCAGCCCACGCAGTTCTACCTGCTGTGGCGTTGGGGCTACGGCGAGTGGGACGTGCCGGACGGCGAGGCGGTGCTGCTCAGCACGGCGGTGGGGGTGGATCTCAAAGTGCTGCTGGAGCGGCTGGGGCTGGTGGGCAAAATCAAGGGGAAGCTGCGGCTGTTGACCCCGACAGAACGGGCGGACAAGCTCGCGCGCGTTGTGGAGCGGGTCGCGGCGGGCGGGGCCGTGCCGCTGGTGGATGTGCTCCATACCGCGTGCCTGCTCTGGCAGGAAGATCGCCAGGACGAGCTCGCGGCCCTCATCGCCGCGCGGGGCGGGGAGCTGTGGCCCGTCGCCCAGGCCGTGGTGGAGCTCCTGGGCCGCGAGAGCGCCGAGCGCAAGGCGCTCCTCAGCCTGCTGGGCACGCGGGGGGATTTGGAATTGCGCGCGCAGCGCTGGGCGGAGACGCATCACCGGGAGCCGAGGGAAGAGGTCAAGCAGGGTCGGTTGTGGGGGGAGGAGTGATGGGAGAGAGGAAGGGGCCGGATTTGTCAGGCGAATTCCAGGGACCGGTCGCCGTCAATAGGGGTGAGGCGGTGGATTTGCGCGGGTCGCAGGGGGCGGTGTATAAGCCCAGCGGGCCGGTTTTTATCTTCAACAGCATGACCCATTCCAGGCAAGCTTCCAGTAGAATAATCCATCCTGGACAAATTGTAGAAACGCTACTAAGGAAAATGCCGCCTGATTGGGAATATGATAAAGATAGTTTAATTCTTGAGAGTGATGCCTTGCTTGATCCAAACGCTCATCGCAGCAGTAAATTGGAATTCTTAGATCGTATGGAAAAAGAAGTAGTGCGGGTTTTGCGTAAATCTCGCGACGAGCGTTTTGTCGAATTAAGTATGCAGTTGTTAACGAATCCAGATTCCTGGAACGATTTACCGACGCCTGAATTCAATCTGGTATCAAGAGGAACAGGGTATAACGAAGAACTGCCATTCACAGGCGCAGTAAATTTAATAGATGTGTTGAATAGATATCATTCTTTGGTAATGCTTGGGGCTCCTGGTTCTGGTAAAAGCACGATGTTACAATATCTTGCTTTGATGATGATAGGGAAGTATCGTCGGGAAGAATCCTTGTTTTTGCCCTTGTATGTTCCGTTGACTGGTTATGTAAATACCACTAAGTCTATTCTGGAATTTCTTGAAGAATTTGTAACCGGATTGGTTGGTAAACAACATTTTATAACGCGAAATTTTGACGGTTTGGTTAAATTAGGCGGTTTCTTACTCTTGCTTGATGGGCTGGACCAATTACCAGAAAGATGTTCAGAGCAGATTCGTCTCGCGCGATTGGAGCAGGTGGAACCAATTCTTAGAAGATTAAATTATCTGTACAAAATAACGGAACATGAATCCTTACGCTTAATTCGATCAATCATTGTTAATTATCAACAATATTACAGAGCTCAACTGGGGTTAGTTATAGATCCTAGAGAAAGGGAGATCGAAAAATTATCTGCGTATGGAAGTATGGTAATAGCTTCTTGTCGTTCCAATGATTTCATAGGCACTCCCAATTGGCAGTGTTTACAAGTAATGCCATTGAGTCAATCTGAAATAGATAAATTTCTAAAAACGTATGTACCAGATTTTGAGCTCTTAGTTAGTAAACAGTGGAATTCTCCAAATACTGCTAGAGTTCTAATTAGCAATCCTTTTTATTTAAGAAGGTTAAGTAATGCATATCGGGTTGCTAACAGGGAATTGCTTATGCAAGCCTCTGCTAAGAAGGGGAAGTTGCTCGAATTTGTAATTCGCCAAACATTTAAGTCTGAGATGCCCAGTATCCGTGATGAGGAGATAGATGAAGTACTATTTAGTCTAGGCAAAGTTGCTTACTATATGCTTCAGCGTAACGTAACAGGTCCATTATCACGAGATGAAATAAAGCGACTTTTTAAATCCAAAACAGGTGAATTAATCAAAATAGCTTTGCGAACAAGATTAATTATTGGGCATAGTGAATCTTCTAATAGTGAATCTTCTGAATATATTGAGTTTTCTCATCAAATATTTTTAGAATTTCTTTTGGCTTTTTATCTAAAGCGGCTGGGAGAGAATGATAAAAGATTTCAGGAGAGTTTAGCGCTATTGGCGTGTCAGGGAGAAAAGTGGGCAGAAAGTACAAGGCTCCTGTTTGAGATGTTGGGACCACAAGAGTCAAGAGCTTATAGCTCCAAACTAATTGAAGCCCTGCAAAATCCCGATACTTGGGACATTGCCACAAGAACATTATCTGAAATTGGACAAGAATTGGCACCACGTCTGGCTTTGCTCTTAAAACCTACTGAAAAAGAATTGACCCGACGGGGCATTTTGAAAATTCTAGGAAGCCTCAATGCAATTGAATACACAAGGGATATAGTAGCTTTGAGCCAAGATAATTCCTGGCAGATAAGACGCGCTGCTGTGCAAGCTTTGGTTAAGATGAAACTATTAGCTGACTTGAAAGCATTTGAATCAGATAAGCACGAGTTGGTGATTAGAGAAGTTTGGATAGGCAAGTTAACTCTGGAGCGAGTACCTTCGAATGTTTTACAGGTAGTTAACGACGCTCTCAATAGTATTGATGTCCGACTTCAAATACAAATTGCCTGGGCTATACAAGAGGTTTTTGACAGTCTGCTTGAAGTTTTAAGCTATGAACAATTACAAGAGTTGTTACATCATATTGTTAGTCATGAACAAACTGAGATAAAAACACTCGGATATATCATGCTTAGTCGGGCACCTGACTGGGCAAGACACTATTTCAAAGAGGTAATTATTGATGGGGCTTTGAATGTAGATGATGAAGCGATAAACATTCTTTCTCGGCGGATGGCAGTAGAGTTGTTAACTGAAGATGATTTATGTGAAGTGCAAGTCTTTGTAGAAGCATCTTGTAATTTGACTAGCTTGACACAAGACAAGAGTGAAAGCGATAAATGTCAGCGTGCCGTGGGGTTGCTGATTGAAATGGGTTTGTATTCTTCATGTCTTGAAAAAACAAATGTTTTCACCATGATTAATCAATTAAGTAAAAGCGCAGCTCCATTGAATTTAGCAATATTGACTTGGTTATTGGCTGATCCTGATTTGCGTTACCTTGCCGTTGATGCTCTGGTTAAACTGGAAGATAAAGGGATTCCTTATCTGTTAGCTGCTTTGGATGATCCATTACCGGACATTCGCTGTGGAGCAGCGGATTTTCTAAAATTGTGTTATCTTCCTGAAAAATACGCCAGAAAAGTAAGAAAAGTATTACGAGAAAACCATAGTTTTTTTTATTGTCCCCCGATACTTACCTCGGAAGAGGGGGCTTTATTAATGGGATTATATAAACATGGTGTTACAACACGCATGACCTTTCTCGCTTTACCTTTAGTGGCTATAAATATCATTGGTGCTAGTATTATAAGTTCTGTTTTCTTTAATATTTTTGCGCGTGGGTTTGGCGCAAATTTAGGTTATAAATACTGGTTGCAGTTTTCATTGTCAATGCCAAATATTTCAAAAATGGGAGCACGATATAGTACAATTGATAAAGAGCCAAGAAAGAAAATAAACTCTTTGATTCATAAAACACAAAGGTGTGCTTTCTGGTCGCAATGCGCTGATAAAGACCCTGTTTTCTGGCTTGCGCGCGGGCGATTTCTGAGTGCTATAGGAGATATTGACAATGCGCGAGCTGCTTTTACAGAGAGTTTGGCTATTGACCCAGAATTTGTACAGTCTCGTTATGAACATGCTTTACTTGAGCGCAAACAAGGTAATGTTGAACAAGCTATAGCTCTATTGAGCTCTCAAAATGAAGGTTTTATTACTTCTATCTCTCATACAGACAAATTATACAAATTATTGACAATTGAAAAGCAAGATTTTGATAATACTAATGTTGAATTAAAAAAGCAGCATTTACAAATTTTAATAGATTTAGAGCTTTGGGATGAGGCATTAGCCAGAGCGCTCACATTGTATCAAATGTACCCTCAACAAGATTTATGTTACTATCATCTTTACTTATGTTATAAAGGAATGCGTTTCACACGCCGCGCTTTAGCTGCGGCTATTGTTCATAACAATAGTCAGCCCAACCCTAATTCATTGATACCATCATTTATCATTGATAATTTGCGCATACTTCATCGCGATGACAAGTATAACTCTGTTATGTTGGGAAAAATAGGCGTACTGGTTGATTTGCACCAAGACAAACAGGCTTTGCAGTTGATTAATTCTCTCCTAGGGGCTGAAACATCATCAGGTGACAAATTGCCGCTGGATATACCTAAAGAGGCAAAAGAAGATATCATGAAACTTTTTAATAGAAATGCGATTTATTCTGAGACACCAGAGTAGGTGTAAAATGTTTAATAAAATAGAGCATTATTTCAAGGGTTTTGAGAAAAGGATGGATGAAGACGATAAAGATTATGCGTTGAGAGTTTTACCTTATTGGATTACCACTCTTCTATTATTTATATTCATATTATGTTGTGCTCCTATTAGTGTTGGATGTCTAATAACAAGTTATGGGGTTTCAACGTTTCTTAAATGGATTCAGGGGAATTCATTGTTAACTTGGTGGCATTCAACTTTTGGAAAAATTACTTTTGAAATTGCTATTCAAATTTTAATCTTCGCAAAAGGTAATCCAATATACATTTTAGCTCTCCTCGCGTCAATAAGTCTGATGGCATTGCAGATGTTTCAAATAGTTGTGTTTGGAACTATTAACCCCACGGCGCAAAGTATTGGTGGCTCTCTAGGTAAGCAAACCGATTATCAAAATGAAGATGTAAACAAAAAATTAAAGGAGATTTTGCGAGATGACACTGACAATCTGACTTTGTATGAAAAACGTATTTCCCCACCTAAATCACTTAAATCTTACTATAGATTAGTTGCTGTAGCTTTGATAGTATGGATATTTACAGCTCCAATGTTTTTTATGTTTTTTATAGGTATTTTTAATGCGATGATGCGTATATTTAGTAGCAATGACATAATAGGACAAATCGATATTTTCGCTCCAAATCTTGCTGTCAGAGCATCGGATTTTTTACCATTGCCCTCCATTGCCTATGGGATTAATTTAGAAGGACGCCATTTGGGGCTTGCAATTCTGAATGGATTTCTTATGTTTATAATATGGGCCGTACAGAATGCATCGGTTATTGGTTATAGATTACCTAAAAGTATTACATTAGTAACAGAGTGGGTTCCTATTTTGATACTGTCAATACTGTCATACATTTTCTTGCCGGGATTTTTACTAATTTTTATTCTGACTTGTAACATACTTATTATTTTAGAAATAGTATTCATTAGATTTGTACTAAATCCATTGATATTGAGATTCACCTATCGAAAGCGAAAAACGACGAGTGGTTAATCAAATCTGTTCTTATTGACGGAGCTGCTATTACATCGTTACAGATTCATATCCGCCCCGCTCACTCGCTTAATCCACGGGATACGGTCGAAATCGGGGTCGAAGCTGGCAATGAGGGGAATCTCGCGCTCGCGGCAGGCCAGGGCCATCAGCGCGTCGTTGAAGTTCAATTCGCCGCCGGACTCGCGCATCAAGTCCAGCACGGCGGGGTACAGGCGGGGCACATCGGGGAGAATCCAGGTGATGTCTGTGCGTGGAACCAGGCTATCCAGGCGGCGCAAGAGTTCTATCACTTCGGCCTCGCGCCCCTTTTCGTGCAGGCGGCGGGCGGCGGCGCTCACGGCTTCGGCTACGGCGCAATCGAAGTACATCGGGCGCAGATCTTGCGCCACGATGGCAGCTTGCAACGCTTCGGCCTGCGCTGTCCAGAGATCATTGCGGTTGAGCAGCGCGACCAGGATAGAGGTATCTATGGCAATGTGCATCGCTAGACCTCATCGTAGAGCGCTTCGGTATCGGCCAGCGCATCGCCTCCGTACCCTTCATCCAGCAGTTTGGTCCAGGCTTCCAGGCTGGAAGCGGGCAGCGCCACGGTGGGGTACAGATAGAGCGGCGCTTTGGCGGCGGATTCCAGGCTCAGCCGGTCGGTGAGGTCTTCCAGGTCTTGCAGCATTTGCTCGTACTGCTCATAATTGACCAGCACAGCTGCCGGGCGGCCATGCTGCGTGATGTAAACGGCGTCGCGCGTTTCCTGCACGCTGTTGATGATCTCACTGGCCTGCCGCCGCAAATCGCTGATAGGTAGAATGCGCGTGGTCATTTATCACCTCCGGTGGTGCTAAATTTGGTGCTGTTAATGGTATTATACCCGAAATGCGCGAGAATTTCAACGCCAGGGCGCAAAGTCGCCTGGCGCAGATGCTTAGCCACGAATTACACGAATTTTGCGAATTTATCTCGTAACCTTCGTGTTAATTCGTGCAATTCGTGGCAAAAGAGATTTGTGATTTGTGATTTGCAGATTTTTCCGAGGAGGTTCCCATGACCCAAACCCTATCCCCCTGGCGCACCGCCTGCATACCGCACCGCGACATCCGCGAGGATGCCGTTTCCGAGGCGCTCTTCGCCGTGAATCTGAGCCGCGCCATCGCCCGCGAGGGGCCTGTCAATTTACGCCCGACAATGTCCCACCCATTTACGGCCATGATGTACCACT